>NZ_CP059900.1:0-621977 GCF_014126825.1 Tomitella gaofuii
TTCACACTGAACCGACGCTTTCCACAGGTTCGTCCACAGAACCGTGGGTAGTCGTGCCGGGTCACCGCGCCACTCGCTCGACGAGTGGTCCACTATCGTCCACAGTTGTCCACAGGTGTGGATAATCGTGTGGATATGTCGGCGACCATTGGACGCAGTCGTTGCGCGCCCCCGTGCGGAACCTGCGTTGTTGCAGGTCAACGCCGCGCAATGACCGCTGAAGGACATTCTGGACGTCAGGGGAGGACGAGGTTCTGTGGAGGAAGACCCGAACGCTCTGTCACGAGTGTGGCCGATCGTCGTCTCCGAGCTCACCTCCGCGGACCGTGAGGAGGGCGCGCCGGCCATGCCGGGGCTGCCGCTGAGCCGGCAGCAACGCGCCTGGCTGCTGCTCGCCAAGCCGATCACCCTCGCCGGGGGCTTCGCCCTGCTGTCCGCGCCGTCGAGCTTCGCGCGCGACGCGATCGAGCGCGTCCTGCGCCAGCCCATCTCTGACGCCCTCGAACGCCACCTGGGCGACCCGGTAGAGATCGCCGTCCGCATCGACACCGCGCTCGACGACGACCCGGCCGACCGGCCGCGCGAGGATCCGCCGCGCCCCGCCCCGGACGTCCCCGCACCATCGGACGGTGCAGGGATGTGGGCCGCCAATCCCGCCGAACCCCATTACGCCGACACCGCCACGCTGCTGCAGGGGCGCCGCGACGAGCTCTCCGCCGAGGCGGAAGAAGACCTGATCGCGGAGGAGCAGGAAGCGCGCGAAAGCCTGGACCGCACCTGGCCGTCACACTTCAACACGCCGGCCCCGGAGGCCGCCGGCAGCGCGAGCGAGGCGGGACTCAACCCCAAGTACACCTTCGACACGTTCGTCACCGGGCCGTCGAATCGCTTCTCCCACGCGGCCGCCGTCGCCATCGCGGAGGCGCCGGCCCGCGCGTATAACCCGCTGTTCATCTGGGGCGAGTCCGGCCTGGGCAAGACGCATCTGCTGCACGCGGCCGGTCACTACGCCAAACGTCTCTTCCCCGGCCTGCGCGTGCGTTACGTGTCCACCGAGGAGTTCACGAACGACTTCATCAACAGCATCCGCGACGATCGCAAGGTGGCCTTCAAACGGCGCTACCGCGAGACGGACGTGCTGCTGGTGGACGACATCCAGTTCATCGAGAACAAAGAGGGCATCCAGGAGGAGTTCTTCTACACCTTCGAGGCCCTGCACAACGCCAACAAGCAGATCGTCATCACCTCGGATCGGCCGCCCAAGCAGATGGCGACCCTCGAAGACCGGCTCCGCACCCGCTTCGAGTGGGGCCTGATCGCCGACGTGCAGCCGCCGGACCTCGAGACGCGCATCGCCATCCTGTCCAAGAAGGCGCAGATGGACTCCATCGAGGTGCCCGACGACGTCCTCGACCTGATCGCCGGCCGCATCGAGCGCAACATCCGCGAACTCGAGGGCGCCCTGATCCGGGTGACCGCGTTCGCGTCGCTCAACAAGCAGCCGCTCGATCTGCGCCTGGCCGAGGTGGTGCTGCGCGACCTCGCCCCGGAGACCGCCACGGTGGAGATCACCGCAGCCACGATCATGGCGGTGACGGCCGAGTACTTCGACACCACGATCGACGAGCTGTGCGGGCCGCGCAGGGCCCGTCAGATCGCCTCCGCCCGCCAGATCGCGCTGTACCTGTGCCGGGAGCTCACGGACCTGTCGCTGCCGAAGATCGGACAGGCCTTCGGCCGCGACCACACCACCGTCATGTACGCGGAGAAGAAGATCCGCGGGGAGATGGCCGAGCGACGCAAGGTCTACGACCAGGTCCAGGAGCTCACGGCGCGCATCAAGCAGCGGTCCAAGCTCTGAGCGCCGTCGCGGGCTCCTCCCTGGCCGACGTGGCGGCCCCGCCGGTGATCCGCGCCCTCCGCGGGCATCGTCGCGCCGCCGTCCGCAGTGAATCGGGGTGCGCGTGTGACTCCGGTGACGAGTTTGCACACCTGTGGACAACTATGGGGATAACCCGTCGCATCTGGGGACAACATGGGGACGAAGGTGGAACAACTTTCCGCCGTCCACAGCCGACCCCACCGGTCCACAACCCCGTCCACCGCCCGGTGCACATCCGCAAACCCGCCGCCACCAGCAGATCCATATGGTTGTGCACAGGATCCACAGGACCTACTACTACTGCTGAAATCTCTTCTCAAGGGGAAACTACAAAACAGCCTGTGTGGAAAGCCGCTCCTGTGGACCCCTCGACGCTGCGTCGGCGGAACCGGATCCCGCGCTTTACGGCGCGCCCCCGACGACCTACGGTGGAGATCCCGGACCGGCTCTCGGCCTCAGCGCCGTCGGCTAATCTGGGGTCCGAGACCAGGTGTGCCTGGCGCACGTCCGGGGGGCCGAGCCTCTCGCACGCGGCCTCCGCCGCCGGGGCTCACCGTCGGCGTTATCGCGGCACCGAACGCACCATTGAGCTCGACCACAGAACGATCACTGCACGTCACCGGCGGTGGCCGAAATACACACCGCGCTCGACGCGCGGGTACCGTCGGCCACGGCCGCCACACTGGAAGGATTCCCGGGTCTGATGGAGCTAGCCGGCATGAAATTCCGGGTCACCCGAGATGACTTCCAGGACGCGGTCACCTGGGTCGCACGCAGCCTCCCCGCACGGCCCACCGTGCCGGTCCTACGTGGCATCCTGATCGAGGCCACCGAGCAGGGCGTGACCGTCTCCGGGTACGACTACGAGACTTCCGCGCGCATGCAGGTGCCGGCCGAGGTGCCCGAGCCCGGCACGGTTCTCGTGTCCGGCCGACTGTTGGCGGACATCACCAAAGCCTTGCCGAACAAGCCGGTGGACGTGGCGTTCGACGGTACGCACCTCACCATCGTGGCAGGTCGCGCCACGTTCTCCCTGCCGATCATCCCCGTCGAGGACTACCCGCAGCTGCCCACGCCGCCGGCCCCGACCGGCGCCGTCCCGGCCGAGGAGTTCGCGCTGGCGGTCGGCCAGGTCGCGGTCGCGGCGGGTAAAGACGACACCCTGCCGATGCTCACGGGCATCCGCGTGGAGATCGAGGGTGGCAAGGTCGTCATGGCCGCCACCGACCGCTTCCGGCTCGCGGTGCGCGAGTTCGAGTGGAAGCCAGCCACCGCCGACCTGGAGGCCTCCGTTCTGGTGCCGGCCCGCACCCTGGCCGAGGCGGCGAAGACGATGACCTCGTCGGCCTCCGCCGACATCGAGATCGAGATGGGCGACGGCAGCGCGGTGGGCGCGGAGGGCATGCTCGGGGTCACCTCGGGCGCCCGCCAGACGACGGCGCGGCTGCTCGACGCGGAGTTCCCGAAGTTCCGCCAGTTGCTTCCCGCGACGCACACCGCGGTGGCGTCGGTGGAGGTCGCGCCGCTGACCGAGGCGATCAAGCGCGTCGCCCTGGTGGCCGAGCGCGGCGCGCAGGTGCGCCTGCAATTCTCGGAGGACGGGCTCGTGCTCGCGGCCGGCGGAGACGACTCCAGCAGTGCCGAAGAGTCCCTGCCCGCCGAGTTCGCCGGCGAGCCGCTCACCATCGCATTCAATCCCGGGTACCTGCAGGAGGGGCTCGGGGCGCTGGGCACCGAACACGTGCACATGGGATTCACGAGCCCCAGCCGGCCCGCGGTGCTGTGCCCCGCCGCCGAGGAGCTGCCCCAGGCCGACGACTCCGGCGCATTCCCCGCATCGACCGGCAGCTACACCTACCTGCTGATGCCTGTGCGCCTGCCAGGCTGACCGCGGCGGTGTTCCTCCGTCACCTGCGGCTGCAGGACTTCCGATCGTGGGAGTCGCTCGACCTCGACCTCGAACCCGGCGTCACCGTCTTCGTCGGCGCCAACGGCCGGGGAAAGACGAACATCCTCGAGGCCGTCGGTTACCTGGCAACGCTGTCGTCGCACCGCGTGTCGTCGGACCAGCCGCTCATCCGGTCCGGTGCCGAATCCGCACTGATCGCGGCTACCGCCATCAACGACGGGCGCGAGCTCACATTGGATCTCACCATCCACGCGGGCCGCGCCAACAAGGCGCGGCTGCGGCAGAGTCCGATGCGCCGCACCCGCGAGATACTCGGCGTGGTCCAGTCGGTGCTCTTCGCGCCCGAGGACCTGGCGCTCGTACGGGGCGACCCCGGCGAGCGGCGTCGGTTCCTGGACGAGCTGATGACAGTGCGCCGACCCAGGCTGGCCGGCGTGCGGTCCGACTATGACAAGGTGCTGCGCCAACGGTCGGCGCTGCTGAAGTCCGCGGGCCCCGCCATGCGCGACGGCGGGCGCGGATCCGACGGTGCGAGCGCGCTGGCGACACTCGAGGTGTGGGACGGCCACCTGGCCGCCTACGGAGCGGAGATCATCGCCGCCCGAATGGCATTGGTGGGTGAGCTGGCGCCGCATCTCGCCGGGTCGTACGCGTCGATCGCCCCCGAATCGCAGGCGGCATCGCTGGCCTACCGTTGCAGTCTCGCGGAGGACTTGCCGCCCGATCCGCCGTCGTCCGCGTCGCCGTCCGATACGGTGGCGGGCCTGGAGAAGGCCATGCATGCGGCGTTGTCGCGGGTGCGCTCCCGCGAGATCGCGCGGGGCGTGTGCCTGGTGGGTCCGCACCGCGACGACCTCGCGCTCCGATTGGGCGAGCACCCCGTGAAAGGCTATGCGAGCCACGGAGAATCGTGGTCCTTCGCGCTGGCGATGCGCCTGGCGGCGTTCGAGCTTCTGCGACACGACGGCACCGAGCCGATCCTCGTCCTCGACGACGTGTTCGCCGAGCTCGATCGGCGGCGGCGAAGCGCCCTCGCCCACGTGGCGGGGCAGACCGAGCAGGTGCTGGTGACGGCGGCGGTGCCCGAGGACGTGCCCCAGGAGCTGCGGGGGCGGCAGTACGTCGTCTCGATCCGGGACCGCGGCGACCTCGGACGGGTGTCGACCATTGCGGCGGCGCCGTGCGCGAGCAGTGACGGCGACGTCGGTGCAGACGGATCGCCAAGACCGGGCGACGCGGAGGTGACCGGCGATGGCGGCTGAACCCGGAGAGGGCGGGGACGCTCCCGCCGGCGGCGGCGACGGGGCTCCGCGTGGCGCGGACCTTGCGCGGCGCGCGCTGGAAGAGGCGCGCGCGCGGGCTGCGGCGCAGGGCAAGTCGGTGGGTAAGGGCATGGCCTCGCCGCAACGGCGACAACAGCGACGTCCGTCGCGTCGCCGCTGGTCGGGCCCCGCCGACGACCCCCGTGACCCGCAAACCCTGGGGACGCTCGCCGCTTCGCTGGCCCGGCGCCGGGGATGGAACCGCCACGTGGCCGAGGGACGGGTGCTCGGGTGCTGGGACGAGGTCGTCGGGGAGGAGATCGCCGACCACGCTGCCCCGTCGTCGCTCCACGACGGGGTCCTGCACGTGACGGCGGAGTCGACGGCGTGGGCGACGCAGCTCAGGATGGTGCAGAGCCAGATCCTCGCGAAGATCGCCCGCGCGGTGGGCGACGGCGTGGTGACCAAGCTCGAGATCCGCGGCCCCAGCGCGCCGAGCTGGCGCCACGGCCCCCGGCACGTGAGCGGGCGCGGACCACGGGACACCTACGGCTGACCGGATGGACGGCATCGCTGTGAGCCGTCGTGCGGGCCGGCCGCGTACGGTGCCTGGCGTTGTCACGATGAGTCAGGCGGTGTCCGGCCTCGTCGTCCGTCGAGTTCGTGCCGCAGTGGCGCCTCCAGGCGTGTGTGAGTGGCCTCCCAGGGCGTCCGAGGAAGTAGACTGGTGTGGAAATGGTGCCGCCATGTCCACCACCCTCAGCCGGGCGCCCCGCGCGGGTGGTGGACACGCGTGTGCGGCTCGACCAGAAGGAGTGCTAGCGACCAGTGGCTGCCAACGACTCAGACCAGGCGTCATCCAACGGTTCGGTGGGCGATTACAACGCCTCCTCCATCACCATCCTCGAGGGGCTCGAGGCGGTCCGGAAGCGTCCGGGCATGTACATCGGCTCCACGGGTGAGCGCGGGCTGCACCACCTGGTGTGGGAGGTGGTCGACAACTCCGTCGACGAGGCGATGGCCGGCTATGCGTCCACGGTCGGCGTGACGCTCCTCGCCGACGGCGGCGTCGAGGTGACGGACGACGGTCGCGGCATCCCGGTGGACATGCACGCCAGCGGCGAACCGACCGTGCAGGTCGTGCTCACCCAGCTGCACGCGGGCGGCAAGTTCGATTCGGACTCGTACGCGGTCTCCGGCGGCCTGCACGGCGTGGGCGTGTCCGTGGTCAACGCGCTGTCCACCGTGCTCGAGGTGGAGATCGATTACGACGGCTTCCACTGGGATCAGCGGTACATCAAGTCGGTCCCCGGCCAGCTCAACAAGGGCGAGGCCACTTCGCGCACCGGCACCACCGTGCGGTACTGGGCGGACCCGGACATCTTCGAGACGACGGTCTACGACTTCGAGACGGTCTCGCGGCGGCTGCAGGAGATGGCGTTCCTGAACAAGGGGCTCACCATTGTCCTCGTCGACGAGCGGGTGGCCGATGAGGAGATCACCGACGAGGTGGTCGGCGACGTCGCCGAGGCGCCCAAGAACGCCGCCGAGGAGGCGGAGGAGGCCGAGGAGAAGGCGGCCGCGCCCAAGGTCAAGCGCCGCGTCTTCCACTACCCGGGCGGGCTGGTCGACTACGTCAAGCACATCAACCGCACCAAGCAGTCCATCCACCAGTCGGTGCTGGACTTCACCGCCGCCGGTGACGGGCACGAGCTCGAGGTGGCCATGCAGTGGAACTCCGGCTACTCGGAGTCGGTGCACACGTTCGCCAACACCATCAACACGGCCGAGGGCGGCACGCACGAGGAGGGGTTCCGCTCGGCGCTGACCTCCACGGTCAACCGCTACGCCAAGGACCACAAGCTGCTCAAGGACAAGGACCCCAAGCTCTCCGGCGACGACATCCGCGAGGGCTTGGCCGCGGTGATCTCGGTGAAGGTGACCGAGCCGCAGTTCGAGGGGCAGACCAAGACCAAACTGGGCAACACCGAGGTGCGCTCGTTCGTGCAGAAGGCATGCAACGAGCACCTGGAGTACTGGTTCGAGTCCAACCCTGCCGAGGCGAAGGTCATCGTCAACAAGGCCGTGTCGTCGGCGCAGGCCCGCATGGCCGCGCGCAAGGCCCGTGAGCTGGTGCGGCGCAAGACGGCGACGGACATCGGCGGGCTTCCCGGAAAGCTGGCGGACTGCCGTTCCAAGGACCCCAGCAAGTGCGAGGTCTACATCGTGGAGGGCGACTCGGCCGGCGGTTCGGCCAAGTCGGGGCGCGACTCGATGTACCAGGCGATCCTCCCGCTGCGCGGCAAGATCATCAACGTGGAGAAGGCGCGGATCGACCGCGTGCTCAAGAACGCCGAGGTGCAGACCATCATCACGGCGCTGGGCACCGGCATCCACGACGAGTTCGACATCGCCAAGCTCCGCTACCACAAGATCGTGCTCATGGCGGACGCCGATGTGGACGGCCAGCACATCTCCACGCTGCTGATGACGCTGCTGTTCCGGTTCATGCGGCCACTCATCGAGCACGGGCACGTGTACCTGGCGCAGCCGCCGTTGTACAAGCTCAAGTGGCAGCGCGGCGCCGAGCCGGACTTCGCCTACTCGGACCGCGAGCGCGACGGTCTGCTGGAGGCGGGCCTGGCGGCCGGCAAGAAGATCAACAAGGACGACGGCATCCAGCGCTACAAGGGCCTCGGCGAGATGGATGCCAAGGAACTGTGGGAGACGACGATGGACCCGGAGGTGCGGGTGCTCCGTCAGGTCACCCTCGACGACGCGGCCGCCGCCGACGAGCTGTTCAGCATCCTCATGGGGGAGGACGTGGAGGCGCGGCGCAGCTTCATCACCCGCAACGCCAAGGACGTCCGGTTCCTGGACGTGTAGCGGGCGGATCCCACACCGCGGCCCCGGTGCGCCAGCAGGACGCGTGCCGGGGCTGTGGTGTCTCCCGGACTTTGAGTCGTCACGTGACGATCAGGCCCCGGGTCCCTGAGGCACCCGGGGCCCGATCCTGGGGAAGTGCTCGGTCAGCTGGCGGACAGCGATCCGAGCGAGCCGAACAGGTCCAGCGAGCCCAGCAGTCCGCCGCCGGCCTGCTCGAAGGTCAGAGTGCCGTCGTTGTCGGAGACGGTGAAGGTCTGCGCCGGGCCGACCTTGCCGTTGGCACCGTTGAAGCAGGCGGAGACGATCGAGTAGTCGCCTTCGTCGAGATCCGCGGCGGTGAGGGTGCCAGAGTCCTCGGTCGTGGTCGCATTCGTGTCCAGCTGGAGGACGTCGGCATCGTCGACGACGTTGTCCGTCTTCTCGACCGTGTTGCTACCGGGGTATCCCGAACCCATCGCGATCATGAGCTTGAGATCATGCTCGCTGACGCCGTCGAGCACAATGGATTCCACGACGTATGCGCGGCACGTCACGTCGGTGCCGTCCTCGCCGCCGCTCTGGGTCAGCGTGATCGTGTTCGTCGCGCCGTCGTCGCTCACGTCGGTGGTGACCGCGCCGGTGACTCCCTCGTAGGCGCCGCCCCCGAGGCTGCCGAGCACGTCGAGGCTGCCGAGCACGTCGAGGCTGCCGAGCGAGCCGCCTCCCAGTGAGCCGAGGTCGATCGCGGATGCGGCACCCGCGGCGGGGATGGCGAGGGCGACGGCGGCGGCGAGTGCGGCGCCGGAGCCGGCGATGCGGCGGATCTTCTGGGACATGGGTGATCTCCGTTCAGTAGAGCTGACCGGCTGGGGCCCCGTGGCATCGTCGTGCACTTTGACACTACGGACGGGCCATTGTGACCGGTCACACTTCGTAGTTTCCATCCGAACGTAAACTAAAGATCATGATCTTTCGCAATCCGATGACGGAAGTGCATCCGATTGGATCACATCAGTTTGTCGGGTGTCACAGGCCCCGAGGGTGGGTCGGCAAGGCGAGAGTCCGGGGCGGCCACCCCGTCCATCGGTAGCCACGATCACGCGAAACGACGTCTCGCGCATAGGGTGGCAGCCATGACAGTGTGGAAAACCTCGTCCATCGGTGCCCATGACTTCGCGAGCCCCGTCACCGACCGTTGGCTGGAGGACTACGTGGCGGGCGAGGTGTTCGAGTACGGCTCGATCACCGTGACCGAGGCTGACATTCTGGAGTTCGCGCAACGCTACGATCCGCAATCCATCCACATCGACGAGGACGTGGCGCGCGAGGGGCCGTTCGGCGGGCTCATCGCCAGCGGGTGGCAGACGGCGTCGGTGTTCATGCGGATGTTCGCGGACAACTTCCTCACCGCGGTGGGCAGCCTGTCGTCGCCGGGTATCGACGAGCTGCGCTGGACCGCGCCGGTGCGCCCGGGTGACGCACTGCGGATCCGAGTCACGGTGGACGAATCGCGCCGTTCCCGGTCGAAGCCGGACCGGGGGATCATCCGCACCACCGGTGAGATGTTCAACCAGGACGGCACGGTGGTGCTCACGCTCCGAGCGATGAACCTCATCGCCGCGCGCTCGTCGTGAGGGGCCGGCGGTGTTTCACGTGAAACCGTTTCACGTGAAACACCGCCCGGTTCCGTGCGGGGCGGCGCCTGGCTAGTGAGACTCGCGTCACTGCGCCGCGGTGCGCGACGCACAATGTGGCGAAGCGTGGCCGCAGGGGCCGCGTCGTCATCATGCAAGGGGGTTCCCCGATGGAACGCACGCACGTGGTCTCCGCCGTCGACGGCCTGCAGCTGCAGGTCTATCACTGGTCGGCGGAGAACCCGAGGGCCACCGTCCAGCTGGCGCACGGGCTTGCCGAGCACGCCCAGCGCTACGACCGGCTCGCCCGCGCCCTCGTCGCCGCCGGCTACGACGTGTGGGCGCACGATCACCGCGGACACGGGGCGTCGGTCAACGCCGCGGTGCCGCACGGCGGCTTCGGCGACGCCGGATGGGCCGGCCTTGTGGCAGACCTGGTTCAGGTCAGCGGCGTTGTCGCCGAGGCGGTCCCCGGGGCGCCCCACTTCCTCGTCGGGCACTCGATGGGTTCGTTCGCGTCGCAGTTCGTGCTGCTGGACCGTTCCGCCGACTACACGGGCGTCGCGCTGAGCGGAACGACGGCTCTCGACATCGCCGCGGCCGCGATGCCGGAACCGGGTTCGGAGGCCGCGGAGAACGCGAACCTCGACGCCTACAACGAGGGATTCGAAGGCGACACGGGCTACGAGTGGCTTAGCCGCGACGCCGAGGAGGTGGCGAAGTACGTCGCCGATCCGCTGTGCGGGTTCGACGTGCAGCCCGACCTGCTGCCGAGCATCTTCGGGGCCAGCGCACCGACAGGGGACCCGGAGGCGCTGTCGACGATCAGTCCTGACGTCGCAATCCTCGTCTTCAGCGGCGAAGACGATCCGCTTGCCGGCCAGGGCTACATGCCGACGACGGTGGCGGACCGTTACCGCGCCGCCGGGGTGAAGGACGTGGAGCTGGAGATCTATCCGGGTGCGCGGCACGAGATCTTCAACGAGACCAACCGCGACGAGGTGACCGAACGCCTGATCAGCTGGCTTGACGCACGGGTGTGAGGGATCCGGAGGTGTGAGGGCCGCGGTGGGCGGTGGATGTCCGCCGCGGCGCGGTCGCGGTCGACGCGGCCTCGTGCATCAGGTGCACGATGATCCGGGCCAGTGCAGGATCCGGTCCGATGGGCTGTGCGATGACGTCGGCCCCGGATGCGGCGATCTGCGACCAGAAGTGCCCTTCGGCGAGGACATACGGCGCGACGGCGATGCGCCGCGCACCTTCCGATCGCATCCGGTTCACGGTCGGCACGATACCGGAAGGTCCGTCGACGCATGATGTGGTGCGGACCGGGGCGCCCAACGCATCGGACAACAAGCGGCCGGCGTGGAGGACGTCAGCGCGGGCCCGGGGATCGGACGATCCGACCGCGGTCATCAGCACGGAGTCCATCGAGCGCAATCCGGCTGCACGAAGCCGCGCTGCCTGCACCGCGGCGATGGCCGGGTGGGGCCCGATCCCACGGGTGAGTCGGCAGCGACGCTCCGGTGACCGGGTAGCGAAGACTTGCGCAGGTAGGTCGACGTGCACGTGGTATCCGGAGGCCAGGAACGCGGGAACCACCACGACGTCCCCGGCGGGCGTCGTGGAGAGGCTCTCCGCGACGGTCGGTGCGGCGACGTCCGCGAACGCGAGCCGCACCGGTACCTCGACTTCGTGCGATACAAGACGGGCGAGACGTCTGAGGGCTGCGGTGCCACGTGCATCCCGGGTGCCGTGCGCCGCGATGACGAGCCCGGCGACGCTCATATGCCCGGGGAGTCGGCCCCGGCCGGGCCGACGTGGATCACTCCGTCCTCGACCCGGACCGGGTGCACGGGGAGGGTGAGCCCGGGAACGTTCAGGCACCGGCCGTCTGTCAGCGAGTACACCTCTTTGAGCAGAGGGGACGCCACGGTCGCTTCGCCGCCGCGGTCGCCGACGATCCCGCGTGACATGACGGCGGCTCCCGCGGACGGATCGATGTTGCCGACGGCGTGCAGGCTGCCATCGGTCAGGAGGAACAGAGCGGCCTGCCGGCCTCCGCGCAACAGCACGGCGACCCCGCGTCCGGGCAACAGCCGGTGCATCGCGCACGCCGGGGTCCAGCCGCCGGCGTCGCGGTGCGTGCTGGGGTGGCACGCGGGACGACGGGCCGGCGCGGCCGCGTCCGGGACCGGCGCGGGCGAGACCGAAACGGGGCTTCGGTCCGGCGAGTCCAGCACCGCAGTTGTGGAAGGGGACGTCGTTCGGGTGTTCATCGTCTGCTCCCTATGTCCATGGAGGTGTGCCTGCTACGCGTTGTGCCGTGGCACCCACGCTATGGATCCGCCGTTTCGGCCCGGTTACGTGCGCGTTGGATCGTGGTAAGCAATCCGGTCGTCCACGCCGGATGATTCACGCGTTCGCAGCGGGGAACTCCGGCATCCCCACGAGCACCGGCACTTTGCGCGGTCCCGAATCGTCGAACGCGACGGTGGGATCCGGCTCCGCGGGAGCGTTGACGAAGGACACGAACCGCTCCAGGGTCTCCGGGTCGTCGAGCACGGCGGCCCACTCGTCGCGGTACCCCGCCACATGCGACTCCATGGCGTCATCGAGTTCGGCGGCGATCCCGAAGGAGTCCTCGCACACGACCTGCCGCACGTGGTCGAGGCCGCCGTCGATCTCCTCGAGCCACCGTGCGGTGCGCTGGAGTCGGTCGGCGGTGCGGATATAGAACATGAGGAACCGGTCGATGCAGCGGACCAGCGCGTCGTCGTCGAGTCGGCCCGCGAGTTGTCGCGCATGCGTCGGGGTCTGCCCGCCATTGCCGCCCACGTACAGGTTCCAACCGGTCTCGGTGGCGATGACGCCCACGTCCTTCGACCGTGCCTCCGCGCATTCGCGGGCGCACCCGGACACGCCCAGCTTGAGCTTGTGCGGCGACCGCAGCCCCCGGTAGCGCAGCTCCAGGCGCACGGCCATCGACAGGGAATCCTGCACGCCGTACCGGCACCACGAAGACCCCACACAGCTTTTGGCGGTGCGCAGCGACTTGCCGTACGCGTGCCCCGACTCCATGCCGGCGTCCACCAGTCGACGCCAGATCTGCGGCAGCTGCTCCACCCGGGCGCCGAAAAGGTCGATGCGCTGGCCGCCCGTGACCTTGGTGTACAGGCCGAAATCGCGGGCGACCTCACCGATGATGATCAGCTGGTCGGGTGTGCACTCGCCGCCGGGCATGCGGGGGACGACGGAGTACGTGCCGTTCTTCTGCAAGTTCGCGAGGAAGTGGTCGTTGGTGTCCTGCAGTGCCGCCTGCTCGGCGTCGAGGATGTGGTCGGACGACGTGGAGGCGAGGATCGATGCGACGACGGGCTTGCAGATCTCACATCCGATACCGCGTCCGTGCTGTGCGATGAGGGCGGAGAATGTGCGCGTGCGGGTGGCGCGGACTATCTCGAAGAGCTCGGCGCGCGACTGGTCGAAGTGTTCGCACAGGGCCTTCGACAGTGTCACCCCGGACGAGGCCAACAGCTGCTTGACCGCCGGCAGGCAGCCGCCGCAGGTGGACCCGGCCCGGGTGCGATCGGTAACGGTGGACAGGTCGCAGGCGCCGTCCGCGATGGCCGAGCAGATGCTCGCCTTGGTCACCGCGTTGCAGGAACAGATCTCGGCGTCGTCCGGCAGCGATCCGGCACCGACGGTGGCTCCGGCAGGCGAGATCAGCGCGGCCGGATCACCGGGGATCGGTGACCCGACGAGCGGGCGCAGCGTCGTGTACGCCGTCGCGTCACCCACGAGGATGCCGCCGAGCAGCGTTGATGCGTCGTCGGAGACGACGAGCTTGGCGTAGGTGCGCTTCGCCGCGTCCGAGAGCACCACCTCCAGCGCTCCGTCGTCGGCGGCGTGGATGTCGCCGAAGCTCGCCACGTCTACCCCCAACAGCTTGAGCTTGGTCGACGTGTCCGCGCCCGGGAACTCGCCGTCGCCGCCGAGCAGGCGGTCCGCGACCGCGTCGGCCATCGCGTAGCCGGGTGCGACGAGCCCGTAGCAGGTTCCCTCGACAGCGGCGCATTCGCCGACGGCGTAGACGTCGGGGACGCTGGTCCGCATGGCGCGGTCGGTCGCGATGCCACCGCGCGGCGCGAGCGCGAGCCCGGCGTCGCCCGCCACGGCGTCCCGGGGCCGGATCCCCGTCGCGAACACCACCACGGCTGCGTCGAGAACAGTTTCGCCGGTCAGGTGCACCGCGAGCCCGTCGCCGGCGGGTGCGATGGCGTCGGTGCGGCTGCCGGGATGCACGTGCAGGCCGAGATCGGTGACGAGGCGGCCGAGCAGCGCGCCGCCGCCCGCGTCCACTTGCGCGGACAGCAGCCTGTCGTTGTGCTCGACGATGTGCGGGATGAGCCCGAGCGAGCGTAGGGCATCGGCGGCCTCGAGTCCGAGCAGGCCCCCGCCCACGACCACCGCGCGCTCACCGTCGCGGCCCTCGACGGCGGCACGGATGGCGTCGAGGTCTCCGATGGTGCGGTAGACGAAGCAGCCGGGAAGGTCGGCGCCGGGGACCGGTGGGCGGAAGGCGTACGACCCGGTGGCGAACACCAGCGCGTCGTACGGGTGGGTCGCCCCGGAGGCGGAGACCACCGTGTGCGCCGCCACGTCCACGGCGGTGGCGCCGTCACCGACGCGCAGCTCGACGAGGGGGTCGCCGGCGAAGTCGTTGCCGTCGAGGGCCAACGCGTTCGGTTCCCA
The DNA here is from genome assembly GCF_014126825.1 of Tomitella gaofuii. Taxonomy (NCBI): domain Bacteria; kingdom Bacillati; phylum Actinomycetota; class Actinomycetes; order Mycobacteriales; genus Tomitella; species Tomitella gaofuii. Next base: position 14,308 of record NZ_CP059900.1, read on the forward strand.
TCCGCCGACGTAGGCGGACAGGCCGACGCGGTCGTAGGCGGCCCAGGGCTCCTCGCAAAGCACCGTCACCGACCAGCGGTCCGCCTCATCGCGCTGCCGCAGGTTCTGCACCAGGCGGTGTCCCACCATCCCGTGACCGATGACGACCAATGACTGCGCGCTCATGCCGCGTCTCCCTTCGCTCCAGTGCGGTCGTCTCGGTCCGCACCGCTGTCGTGGATTCCACTCTGTCCATGCATGTTCCAGCCCTCGCATAGCGTTCCGACGACACCGCGGCAGCCGCCGCAACCGGTGCCGGCCCGGGTGGCGCGTGCGACCGCCTCGTCGGACCGGGCGCCGTTCCGCCACGCCTCGGCGATCCGGCCGCGGGTCACCGAGTTGCAGCGGCACACCACCGACTCGGGACCTGCGTCCGTCCCGGCCGTCTCGACGCCCGGGGGTGCGTGGCCGATCAGCAGCGACATCCGGTCCTGTGGCACCGGTCCGTTCGAGTCGAATAGTTGCGTGAAAGCGCCGGCCACGCCGGGATTGCCGAGCGAGAGCGCTCCGACGAGCCGACCCGCGCGGACGACCGCCTTGGCGTAGCGTCCGCGCGCCGGGTCGGCGAGGGTGAGCACCTCGTGCCCCTGGTCATGGCCGCCGACGTCGACGCGGCCCATGGCGACGAGGTCGATGTCATGCGCCTTGAGCCGCGTGACCTGCGTGCTGCCGGAGTAGACGGTGTCCCGTGCACCGCAGAGCCGTGCGGCGAGCACCGCGGTCTGTTCCCATGCGGGCTGCACCAGCCCGTAGACCACGCCGTCGTGCTCGCAGCAGTCGCCCGCGGCCCACACGTGCGGGGCGCTGGTGCGCAGGGTGTCGTCGACGACGATCCCGTCCGCCGCGGTGATACCCGCGGAGCGTGCGAGCTCCGTGCGGGGGACGGTCCCTGCGGCGAGGATCAGCAGGTCGGTGGCGACGCGCGTGCCGTCGTCGAGCAGCAGTGCGTGGCCGGCACGATCGTCGCCGCGAACGAACTCGGCCGCGCGCCGGCCGACCACCAGCTCGGCACCGAGCCCGCGCACGATGCGGGCGAGTACGGCGCCGCCGTCCCTGTCGAGCTGGCGGTCCATCGGATAGTCCTGCGGGTGCACCAGTGTCACCGCGGCACCGCGCATCAGCACGCCGCGGGCCGCCTCGAGTCCCAGCAGTCCCGCCCCGACGATGACGACCCGCGCGCCGGGGTGCGCTGCGGCCGCGATGGCCGCGCAGTCGTCCAAGGTCCGGAACGTCGTCACGCCGCGCGCCGGCGTGCCGTCGTCGCGATAGGCGCCGTCGATACGTGGGAGGTTCGGTGCGCTTCCCGTCGTCAGGACCAACTCGTCGTACTCCACCGGCGGGTGCCCGCCGTCCAGCGTGAGTGATCGCGCCGCGACATCGATGCCCGTGGCCCGCACGCCGGTGCGGACGGTGACGCCGTCGCCGGGCCGCCACCCGCCCGAACGCATGCGTGTCTGTGCGGGACCGATGCCTCCGGAGAGGACGTTCGAGAGCAGGACGCGATTGTAGGCGGGATGCGGCTCGTCGCCGATGACGGTGATCCTGACCCGCGCGCCGGAAGGGTCGAGCGCCCGAAGCTGCTCGACAAGCCGGGTACCGGCCATCCCGTTGCCCACGACGACCACCCGCCGTGGATCCGGACCGCTTCGGGGGGAGGATTCTGGGCGGATCACAGGGCCTCCAATCGCACGGCGCACACCTTGAACTCCGGCATCCGGCTGGTCGGATCGAGCAGCGGGTTGGTCAGCAGGTTCGCGCGGGCGCGCCCGGGGAAGTGGAAGGGGACGAACACCGTGTCGGGGCGCATCGCCTCGTCCACCCGGACACGGGCCGTCATCGTGCCGCGGCGACCCACCACCCGTGCCAACGCGCCGTCGTGGACGCTGCTGCGTTCCGCGGTGTCGGGGTGCACCTGCACGAATGCCTCGGGGGCGACGTCCACGAGTTCCGCGATGCGGCGGGTCTGGGCGCCGGATTGGTACTGCGTGAGGATGCGGCCGGTGGTCGCGAACAGCGGGTGGTCGTCGTCGGTGGCCTCCCCGGGGCCGCGGTGGTCCACGCCGGCGAAGCGGGCCCGCCCGTCAGGCGTGGCGAACCGGTCGAGGAACAGTCGGGGCGTGCCCGGGTGGTTCTCGGCGGGGCACGGCCAGTGCAACGCTTCGCCGCGGTCGAGGCGCTCGTAGCTGATGCCCGCGTAGTCGGCCGCGCCCCCGGCCGACGCGCGGCGGAGCTCTTCGAACACCGCCCGCGGTGTGGCGGGAAACCTGCTTGGCGGGTGGCCGAGCCGCTGCGCGAGGTCCGACAACACCTGCAGTTCGCTGCGCGCGCCCGGAGGCGGGGATACCGCCCGGCGGCGGAACAACACCCGGCCCTCGAGGCTCGTCGTGGTGCCGTCCTCCTCCGCCCACTGCAGCACCGGCAGCACCACGTCGGCCATCGCCGCGGTCTCCGAGAGCACGAAGTCGCTCACCACGAGCAGATCCAGCGAGCGCAGGCGCTCGACGACGTGCGCGGAGTGCGGAGCCGACACTGCCGGGTTGGCGCCGTGCACCAGTAGCGCCCGAACTCCGCCGTCCGGTCCGGTGCCGTCCATACCGGCCCGGTCGAACAACTCGTAGGCCGACGCGCCCCCGTCCGGCAGAGACGCCTCCGGCACGTCCCACACGCGTGCAATGTGTTCGCGGTCGAGGGCGTCGGACAGGTTCCGGTACCCGGGGAGCTGATCGGCCTTCTGGCCGTGCTCACGGCCGCCCTGCCCGTTGCCCTGTCCGGTGACGGTGCCGTAGCCGCAGCCACGTCTGCCGGGCAGCCCCATCGCCAGCGCGAGGTCGATGACGGCGGAGACCGTGTCGGTGCCGTGCGCGTGCTGTTCGGCCCCGCGCCCGGTGAGGATGTAGGCGCCGGTGCCGGCGTCGCGGGAGCCGGCGAGGGTCCGTACCGCCCGGCGCAGCGCGTCGGCGGACACGCCGGTCACCGACTCGACGCGGTGCGGCCACCACCTGCCGGCAGCGGCCCAGGCGGCGTCGAAACCACGGGTGCGCCCGTCGATGAACTCCTGGTCGGCGTATCCCTCGGTGACGGCGATGTGGAGCATGCCCAACGCCACGGCCGTGTCGGTGCCGGGTGCGACGGGGAGGTGCACGCCCCCGGATTGCTCTGCCAGCTCGGCGGTGGGGGTCCGGCGCGGGTCGACGACGATGAGGCCGCCGTCCTCGGCCGCGCAGCGCAAGTGCCCCAGCAGCGGTGGCATGGTCTCGGCGATGTTGGCGCCGGCGAGCATGATCGCCCGCGCGCCCGTGAGGTCCGACACAGGGAACGGCAGTCCCCGGTCGACGCCGAATGCGCGCCTGGCCGCTGCCGCCGCCGACGACATGCAGAAACGGCCGTTGTAGTCGATGTTCGCGGTTCCCACGGCGACGCGGGCGAACTTTCCCAGCATGTAGGCCTTCTCGTTGGTCAGCCCGCCGCTGCCGTAGACGGCGACCGCGTTCCGGCCGTGGCGCCGCCGGGTGCGCCTGATCCCGTCGGCGACGGCGTCGAGCGCGCGGTTCCACGTGGCCGGTCGCAACGCTCCGGCGCCGTCGCGCACCAGCGGCGTGATGAGCCTGTCGGGGTGCGTCAGCAGCTCTGCACTCGTCCAGCCCTTCTGGCAGAGCCCGCCGCGGTTGGTGGGGAAGTCGCGGGCCGTGACAGTGGCGCGGTTCCGTGCGTCGCCCGAGACCGTCATCGCGCACTGGAGTCCGCAGTACGGACAGTGCGTGGCGGTCATGCCCCGGCCTCCAAACGTTCCGGGAAGTTGTGGAACATGTTGGGCGAGAACGGATTCGAAGTGGACATCGTGGGTCCTCCCGGCTGGTGGCAGGACCTCAAACTAACGGTCGGGTGTTGCGGGACCGCTGCTCCGATGTGAACGCGCCGTTACGGTCATCGCCTGCGTGTTACGTCCGATCGACGGCGGCCGCGACGCCGGCGCGGTGACCGTGACCGGGGGAGTCGCCGATCCGTCGGCCGTTCGGCCCGCACGCCCGCCGCAGGGGACGTGCCGGATCGCCCACTACCAGCGTGGACGGGCACGCGCCTATAGACTTGAACGGTTGCGCCGGGTTCACGCGTGCCGCGGGACGGCACGGCACGACACGACACGGACCGGGCTGGACAGAAGAGGAGCCAATGACCGACACCACGCTGCCGCCGGAGGGTTCGCACGACCGGGTCGAGCCGGTGGACATTCAGCAGGAGATGCAGCGCAGCTACATCGACTACGCCATGAGTGTCATCGTCGGGCGCGCGCTGCCCGAGGTGCGCGACGGTCTGAAACCAGTCCACCGCCGTGTGCTCTACGCGATGTACGAGTCCGGATTCCGGCCGGACCGCAGCTACGTGAAGTCGGCACGCTCGGTCGCCGAGACGATGGGGCATTACCACCCGCACGGCGACTCTGCCATCTACGACACGCTGGTGCGGATGGCCCAGCCGTGGTCGCTGCGGTATCCGCTGGTGGACGGGCAGGGCAACTTCGGCTCCCCGGGCAACGACCCGGCAGCCGCCATGAGGTATTGCGTCACCGCGGACGCGCGCGTGCGGGTCGCAACGGGTGCGACGGTGCGGATCGGCGACATCGTCCCCGGGGCACGCCCGCACAGCGACACGCCATTGCGGGATCTCAAGGTCCTCGACCGCCACGGTGATCCGGTGGCCGCGGACATGCTTTTCCATTCCGGCGATCACGAAACGCTGACCGTCACCACGGCCGAGGGGTACACGCTCTCGGGCACGACGAATCACCCGGTGCTGTGTCTGGTCGATGTCGCCGGGGTGCCGACGCTGCTGTGGAAGCTCTTCTCCGAGATTCGCCGCGGCGACCACGTCGTCATCCAGCGCACGCCGGCGCAGGAATTCGGGCCGGGCGACTGGCGCGAAACCGCCGCGGCGCTGCGGGCAGCCCAAGCGGCGGACATCAACATCGTCCCAGAGTTCGTGTGGCGCGCCGGACCCTCCACCAAGCGGACGTTCCTCGAAGCGCTGTTCACCGGTGACGGCTCCTGCTCGGAGCTCCCGCGCAACACGGTGCAGATCTCCTACTCGACGTACAGCGACCGGCTGGCCCGTGAGGTGCAGCAACTGCTCCTCGAGTTCGGCGTGATCAGCAAGCGCTACCGGCATGCCACCGGCGAGTACAAGGTGGCCGTCACCAACCGCCGTGATGCGGAGCTTTTCGCGCGGCACATCGGCTTCGGCGGCGACAAGCAGACCAAGCTGCGGGCGATCCTCGATGCGGCGGAGCAGGACAGCCCCGCCGCCACGTCCCGGTCGCTGAGCCACGATCACGTCCCGGGGCTTGGTCGGTTCCTCCGTGAGCACGGCGCCGTCGACCGGCGCAATAGTGACTGGTTGCGCCGGCACAACGTCGACCGCATCGCGCGGTGGGAACACCGGCGTGACGAGATCGAATCGCACATCACGGAGCCGGACGCCCTGGCCATCGCGCGTGACCTCACCGACGGCCGCTTCTACTTCGCCGAGGTCACGGATGTCGCGGACAACGGCGTGCAGCCCGTGTACAGCCTCCGCGTGGATTCCGACGATCACGCGTTCCTCACCAACGGTTTCGTCAGCCACAACACCGAAGCCCGGTTGACCCCGCTGGCGATGGAGATGCTCCGCGAGATCGACGAGGAGACCGTCGACCTCATCCCCAACTACGACGGCAAGACCATGGAGCCCACGGTCCTGCCCAGCCGGTTCCCCAATCTGCTGGCCAACGGCTCCGGCGGCATCGCGGTGGGCATGGCCACCAACATCCCGCCGCACAACCTGCGCGAGCTGGCCGAGGCGGTGTTCTGGTGCCTCGACAACCCGGACGCGGACGAGGAGACCACGCTCGCCGCGATGATGGAACGGGTCAAGGGGCCCGACTTCCCGACGTCGGGACTCATCACCGGCACGCAGGGCATCGAGGACGCCTACCGAACGGGCCGCGGATCGATCAAGATGCGCGGCGTGGTGGAGATCGAAGAGGAGCCCAAGGGCCCCACGATGATCGTCATCACCGAGCTGCCCTACCAGGTGAACCCGGACAACCTCATCGGCTCCATCGCCGAGCAGGTGCGGGACGGCAAGATCGCCGGCATCTCCAAGATCGAAGACCACACCAACGACCGCATCGGCATGCGCATCGTGGTGACCCTCAAGCGTGACGCCGTCGCCCGCGTGGTGCTCAACAACCTGTACAAGCACAGTCAGCTGCAGACGAGCTTCGGCGCCAACATGCTCTCGATCGTCGACGGCGTGCCGCGCACCCTGCGCCTGGACCAGATGATCCGGCTGTACGTCGCGCACCAGCTCGAGGTCATCGTTCGGCGCACCCGGTACCGCCTGCGCAAGGCGGAGGAGCGGGCCCACATCCTGCGCGGACTGGTCAAGGCGCTCGACGCGCTGGACGAGGTCATCGCGCTGATCCGCGCATCCCAGACGGTCGACATCGCGCGTGCCGGCCTGATCGAACTCCTCGACATCGACGAGATCCAGGCCGACGCGATCCTCGCGATGCAGCTGCGCCGCCTGGCCGCGCTGGAACGGCAGAAGATCGTCGACGACCTGGCGGAGATCGAACGCGAGATCGCCGACCTCAAGGACATCCTCGAGCGGCCGGACCGTCAGCGGCAGATCGTCAAGGACGAGCTGGGCGAGATCGTCGACAAGCACGGCGACGACCGCCGCACACGGATCGTGCCCGCCGACGGCGACGTGAGCGCGGAGGACTTGATCGCCCGCGAGGACGTGGTGGTCACCATCACCGAGACCGGCTACGCCAAGCGCACCAAGACCGACCTCTACCGCTCGCAGAAGCGCGGCGGCAAGGGCGTACGCGGCGCCGACCTCAAGCAGGACGACATCGTCGCCCACTTTTTCGTGTGCTCCACGCACGACTGGATCCTGTTCTTCACGACGAAGGGCCGCGTCTACCGGCTCAAGGCGTACGAACTGCCGGAGACTTCGCGTACCGCGCGCGGCCAGCACGTGGCCAACCTGCTGTCGTTCCAGCCGGAGGAGCGGATCGCCCAGGTCATCCAGATCAAGACCTACGAGGACCAGCCCTACCTGGTGCTGGCCACGAGCGGCGGGCTGGTGAAGAAGTCGCGCCTGAGCGACTTCGACTCCAACCGGAGCGGCGGGCTGGTGGCGATCAACCTGCGCGGCGAGGACGAGGTGGTGGGCGCACGCCTCGTCTCCTCGGAGGACGAGCTGCTGCTGGTGTCCAAGAAGGGCCAGTCCATCCGGTTCTCTGCGGCCGACGACGTGCTGCGCCCGATGGGCCGGGCCACCTCCGGCGTCCAGGGCATGCGGTTCAACGACGACGATGCGCTGCTGTCGATGACCGCCGTCAGCCGCGGGACGTTCCTGCTGGTGGCCACCTCCGGCGGCTACGCGAAGCGCACCGCCATCGAGGACTACACGGCGCAGGGCCGCGGCGGCAAGGGCGTGCTCACCATCCAGCACGACCCCAAACGCGGCGACCTGGTGGGCGCGCTGATGGTGGATCTCGACGACGAGGTGTACGCGATCACCTCGAGCGGCGGCGTCATCCGCACCCTCGCCAAGCAGGTCCGCAAGGCCGGTCGGCAGACCAAGGGCGTACGCCTGATGAACCTGGGCGACGGCGACACGCTCCTGGCGATTGCACGCAACGCCGATGAGCCCGAAGATGTTGTGCAGGACGCCACCGGAAACGACGCACCCGAGGAGTCGTAAGTGAGCCCTGACAAGACGCCGGCCTCCCGCACCGGCTCGGGCGGCAAGCCCGAGCAGCCCCGGACTGCCACGACGGACCCCGGGCAGGGGCAGGATCCGGCGCAGCGGGTGCGGGCCGAGGAGGCCCAGCGCATGCGGGAGCGCGTGCACCAGCGTGAGGTGTCCGAGGAGCAGCAGAATCCGGAGCCGGGCACGGGCTCAGCCGATGCATCGTCGTCCGCCGGGCGGTCGTCGGGCACGCCGGCGGAGCCGCGGCCGGACGCGCGGGGCACCGATTCCGCAGCCCCGCGCAAAGGTCGGACGATCGCGTCGGCCAGCGCGAGCGTGCCACGGCGCACGGAACAGCAGGCGGCCAAGCGCCCCATCATCTCCGGCACCGCCGCGGCGAAGCTGCTCGGCACGGAGACCGGGACGGGTTCGGGGGCCGAGGGCGCAGGCCCGAAGAAGGCCACCGCTGCGGCCGCCGCGGGTACGACGAGCGGTGGGGCGGGGTCCGCGACCAAGCCCGGGGGCGGGATCGACGGGCCCACGAGCCACATCGACCGGTCGAGCCTGGCGGCGACGGAGATGCCCGACCTGGGGAAGGTGCGGCACCCCGCGCCGGCGGAGACGAAGCTCGAGCCGGAGCCGCATCAGCGCACCGCCGTCACAGTCGGCAAACGGCGGGGGCGCGGCCCCCTGCGCGCGTCCATGCAGCTGCGGTCCATCGACCCCTGGTCGGCCCTCAAGGTGTCCCTGGTGGTCTCGGTGGCGCTGTTCCTGGTGTGGATGGTGGCGGTGGCCATCATCTACGTCGTGCTCGACGGCATGGGCGTGTGGGACCGGCTCAACTCCGGTGTGTCCGACATCATCTCCACCGAAGAGTCGAGCTCGGCGCTTGTCGGGCCAGGACAGGTCTTCGGCGTGGCGGCGATCCTCGGGATCATCAACATCGTGCTGATGACCGCGCTGAGCACGCTGGGTGCCTTCATCTACAACATGTCGTCCGAGATGGTCGGCGGTGTCGAAGTGACGCTCGCCGACCGGGACTGAATGAATGGACGACCTGCACGATCACCGGTCTCGGGCGCCCGATTTTGGATCGGGCGGAGGCGTACGGTAGTGTCTGGATTCGTTCGAGGGCCTATAGCTCAGGCGGTTAGAGCGCTTCGCTGATAACGAAGAGGTCGGAGGTTCAAGTCCTCCTAGGCCCACCCTCGGCGCCGACGAAGGGACACCGGTCGTGCGGTTTCTCCTCCCCGCCGGTGCTGTGGTCGCAGCCGTCGTCGGCTACCTCGTCTTCCTCCGCGATCGACAGGAAACCTGGCACCGGCTGTAGACTGTGCCGGACCGCATCGCGGCACACCCTCGGGGACTTAGCTCAGTTGGTAGAGCGGTAGCTTTGCAAGCTTCAGGTCAGGGGTTCGATTCCCCTAGTCTCCACCAGAAGGTCATTGTTCACACCGTCGTCGGGGCCTGATCGACGGCGGCGGCCAGGCGCTCCACACGCCGTTGCAGCGGAAACCGGCTGCGGGAGGCAGCCGGCGGCGAAGCCGAGCGGCAACAGGCCCAGCACGGACCGGGAGCTTCCGACGACCGGCTGGGCCGCCGCGCGCATCGCGTCGTCATCGATTCCGCCGAGGAAGACCGTGCCGAGACCGAGCGCGGCCGCGCACAGGTGGACATTCTGGACGACCGCGCCGGCCTCGATCCAGCAATACCGCGCGCCGCGTCCGCGTCCCTGGGCTTGAAAGGCGCGGCCCGCCGCATCGAGGTCCGCCGCCAGCAGGAGCAGCGCCGGGGACTCTGCGGCCCACGCGGCGTCGAGCGTGGCCCGCGCCAGCGCATGTCGATGGTCCCTCTGCGTGACGGGGATCATCGAGGATTCGGCGGCGTGGAACAGGTACGCGCCGCTCTGCAGCCCGTCGATGCCTCCCACTGCGACGAAGACGTCCACCGGGTAGTGCGCGTGCGCGGAGGGGTACCGGCGACTCCCGTCCGGGCGCTCGCCGACGGCACCGTCGAGGAGGCGGATGAGCTGTGCCGCGGGTAGTGGCTCGGCGGACAACGGCTTGGTCGAGGTTCGTGCGGCGAGCACCGCTTCCCACTTTCGCCCGTCAGGATGTTCGTCGTCGTGCAGATGGGCCGTGGTGGTTCCGTCCATCGACGGCTGTTCCCGGGCGCGGCCCCGTTTCACGTGAAACCGCCTCGCGCCGCCGTATTGTCGGGAACTGCGAAGAACAGTGCCGACGTGTGGGGGATTGCGGTGATCATCCCGTGGGACCGGGGGAGTCCGTGCCGTGCGTAGTGCGGCGGATGCTCGCGCGCACGGCGTCCGGGTCCGCGGACGACACCAGCAGGCGGGACCATGCCGAGTCCTCGAGGGTGATGACCACGCCGGTGGTCCTGTAGACGGCGACGAAGTCCTTCTCGCCCCCGTATCGCCAGGTGCCGAGCGCGATCACCCGCGGCAGTCCGGTCCCGGGGGCGCGGAGTCCGCGCAGTTCCCCCCACATGAGATCGGACGGCTCTACCGATGTCACGCAGCGCAGCGGAACCCGCGGGGAGCGGTGGAAGGCCCCGGCGACTTCGATCGGGGAGAGTCGCACCACCAGGTCCTCGCCGTCCACCGTCAGATGCGCCATACCGCAGTTCTACCACCGGAGACGGGCGGCGAGCAGGTCTCACGATTCCGGAGCCCGGACCGGCACGCCGTGGTGTCCGGTCCGATACTGTCGTGCGAAGTGGGCAAGGGAGTCCCCGATGTAGCCCCACAGCGCCGGGGGCGGCGCCGGCGGAACGGAGAGACGCGGATGGGTAGCGTGAGCGGCAAGGTCGCGGTGGTCACCGGTGCGGCGTCGGGTATCGGGCGCGAGCTGGCGCTGGAACTGGCGCGCCGGGGCGCGAAACTCGCATTGGCCGACGTGGACGATCGGGGGCTCGCGCAGACGGAGGGGCGGGTGCGGGCGCTCGGCGCCGAGGCGTCCGGCTCGCACCTGGACGTGAGCAGCCGCGACGACGTCGCCACCTTCGCCGGCGACGTGGTCGACCGGTTCGGCGTGGTGCACCAGATCTACAACAACGCCGGCATCTCCGGAGGCAGCCACTCGATCCTCGACTCCGACTATGCCGTGTTCGACCGCGTCCTCGGCATCAACCTGTGGGGGGTCATCCACGGCACCAAGGCGTTCCTGCCGCACCTCATCGCATCGGGCGACGGCCACGTCATCAACATCTCGAGCCTCAACGGGATCATGGCGCAGCCGGAGCTGGGTCCGTACTGCACGGCGAAGTTCGGTGTTCGTGGCTTCACCGAGACGTTGCGCGCGGAGATGCTCGCCGATCACCGGCCCGTCGCCGTCACCGTGGTGCACCCGGGCGGTGTGAAGACGAACATCGCGTCCGCGGCCCTCGCGCAGGCCGAGGCGCGCGGCGAGGAGCCGACGGACCGCGACCGGGTCCGTGTGCGCACCTACAACGACAAGCTGCTGAAGCTGCCGGCCGACAAGGCCGCGCGCACCATCATCGACGGCGTGGAGGCTGGCCGCGCGCGCGTTCTGGTCGGCAACGACGCCAAGGCGCTCGACCTGCTCGTGCGCGCGGCGCCCCGGTTCTACACCGGCCTCATCGCCAAGTACACGGAGAAGATCTTCGGCTGAGGCGACCCGTGCGGGCGGGATCAGGACGTCGGGTCGATCCGCACGCAGCAGTAGCCGTCGTGCGGCTCGAGTCGCGCATGGCACCCCTCGCAGCGTGCGCCCTCGATCGCGCCGCCGATGAGATCCAGGTTCATTCCGCAGACCATCGCGGTGTGGTCCCGGACCAGGGAGTGGAACGGGCAGTTGGCCAGCACGATCGTCCCGTCCTCGAGCCGCGGCTCGTAGCCGTGCTTGCGGAGCACCGCCATGAGGTCGGCGACGGTCGCGCCCGAACCGGCGCCGATCTCGCGGCCCAACGCGGCCGCGCCGCGTGACAGGCAGGTCAGCGCGGAGTCGCCGGTGCGCTCCGACTCCGCCACCGCGTCGGCGAGGAGTTTCCCGGCCATTTCGTAGGCGCGCGCCGGAATCTGCACGGCGATCTGACGTTGTGCACGGTGATAGAACTTCGACGGCCGGCCCGCCCCCGGCCCTCTGCGTCCGCCCCGCCGGGCGAAGCTGATCTCCAACAGCCCGACCTCGGCGAGTTTGTCCAGGTGGAATGCCGCCGTCTTCCGTGGAATCCCGAGCGCGTTCGCGGCCTCGTCACGGCCGATCGGAACCGCGGAATCGCAGATCAGGTTGTACAGACGCCCGCGGGTGGGTTCGTCGAGCGCCGAGACCGCCGCGACATCTGCAGTCCCGTCGCCGGGCCCGCCACGCTTGTGCATGGATTCCATATCCCCAGTGTAAAACCAAGGCGGCTTGGTACAACCTTCACATCTATCACCAATGAGTGTAGGTTTTAGAACGTAGGCGGTGACGCGAAGCACCCTTCCGAGCGAGGTCCCATGACGGTTTCATCTCTTGTCGACGTCGGCGTACAGCCGGACGACCCCCGATACGGGCGGCGACTGCGCGCGGCGCGTGCACGCCCCGCGATCGACGGCGACGCGGCCGGTCGCGCCGTGGCCGACCTGCTGCGCGCCCTGGGCCGCGACCCCGAGGACGAGCATCTGTGCGACACGCCCCGCCGGGTGGCGGACGCCTACCGGGAACTGCTGACTCCGCGGGAGTTCGACCTCACCACCTTCCCCAACGACTCGGGCTACGACGAGCTGGTTCTGGCGCGCGACATCCCCATGACCTCCCTGTGTGAGCACCACATGCTGCCGTTCAGCGGGGTGGCGCACGTCGGCTACCTGCCCGGCGTGCGCATCCTCGGGCTGTCCAAGCTGGCCCGCGTCGTCGAGCTGTTCGCCCGCGACCTGCAGGTGCAGGAGCGGTTGACCATGCAGGTGGCCGACTGGCTGGGCGAGAACCTGGCGCCGCGGGGGATCGGCGTCGTCATCGAGGCCGAGCACATGTGCATGTCCATCCGTGGCGTCCACGCCGCCGGCACCCGTACCACCACGTCGGCGATGCGCGGACTGTTGCGTGAGGACGGCGCGGCCCGCCGTGAGTTCCTCGGCCTCATCCGCCATTGAATCCTCGACCGCACATCGACACTGGAGTCCGCCATGAGTGAGCAGATCATCCCCACCGAGAACGCGCTGCAGGCGAAGCAGCCGGTGAGCGCGGCACTCACGGGACCGTACGGGCACCCGTTCCACCCGATCCTGGTGACGATCCCCATCGGCGCCTGGGTGGCGTCGCTGGTGTTCGACATCGGATCGTTCATCGTCGGCGACCCGGACTTCCTCAACAAGGGCGCCGCCTGGCTCATCGCGGTGGGGGTGCTCGGCGCGCTCGCCGCGGCCACGGTCGGCTTCCTCGACCTGCTCGCCATCCCCACGGGGACGAAGGCGTTCCGCACCGGGCTCACGCACATGTCGCTGATGCTCGCGGTCACCGTCGGGTTCGCCCTGGACTTCTGGTGGCGCACGGCCTCCGGGCTCGACGGCACCGTCGGCACGGGCCCGCTGGTGCTCACCATCGTCTGCCTGATCGTGCTCGTGGCCGCCGGCGCGCTGGGCGGAAAGCTCGCCTACCGCTACGGCGTCCGCGTGGTCGACGAGCGCACGCAGGCCGACGGCTTCCGCCGCTGACCCACGGGCGCCCGAATGTTGGGCGCCGCGCACACACGACTTCCCCGCGGCGGCAGCGCCGCCCGCCGAATCCCTACCGAAGGAGCATTGTCATGGAGATCGCCGCACTCGTCCTCTGGGTCATCACGGCCATCGGCGGGTTCATCCTGCTGGCCAAATGGATCGCCGGCGGCGGCGCGAAGCCCGATGGCGGCAGCCGCCTGCCCGCACCGGTCGTGTTCGCCCACTTCCTGCTGGCCGCGGCGGGGCTGGTCCTGTGGATCATCTACGTCGTCATCGACGCCGACGCGCTGGCGTGGGTGTCGTTCGCGCTGTTGGTCGTCATCGCGCTCGCCGGCTTCGCCATGGTGGCGCGCTGGCTCCCCGTCTACCAGGGCACCGCGTCCGGCGCCGACGCAGCGCCGGAGAAGAGCTTCCCCGTCGCCGTCGTGGGCCTGCACGGCGTGCTCGCGGTCGCGACGGTGGTGACGGTGCTGCTCTCCGCCCTCGAGATCGGCTGACCGGCGCGCGGGCTGAGCCGACCCCTGAGCGGTCCATCTTGGCATCTCATGCCAATGGAGGTGATCCACGTGGCGACGAGGAACGTGGTCCTGACTCAGCGCCAGCACGAGTGGGTCGACTCGCTCGTGAAGCCCGGGCGTTACCAGAATGCGAGTGAGGTTCTGCGCGAAGGCTTTCGACTCGTGGAGCGGGAGGAAGGCGAAGAGGCCGCCAGAGTGGCCGTCCTGCGTCGCGCCGCGGAGGAGGGCTGGTCCGACCTGGCATCGGGACGATACGACGACGTCGATGACCGGTCTCTCGACCACTTCGTCGGGCAACTCGGCGTCCGTGCGGCCGGGGCGTCATCGCCGGACTGATGCCCGGGTATCGACTCACCCACGCCGCCCAGGACGACATCATCTCGATCCTCGCCTGGTCGCATGAGCGATTCGGCGAGGAGGCGCGCAAACGCTACGAGGCCGTCATCGCCACGGCCTTCCGAGACGCTGCCGCCCCCGGTGCCGGAATCGGGCGGAGGGACCGGCCCGAGCTGGGAGAGGGCGTTTCCTCCTGGCACCTGATGCAGAGTCGCACCCGGCCTCCGGGTGGAACCGTCCACCGTCCGCGTCACTTCCTGATCTGCCGGGAGGACCGCGGGGTGCTCGTCGTCGGTCGGGTTCTGCACGACGCCATGGAGTTGCGTCGGCGCCTCGATTCCCGGCGGCCGTGGGGGGAGACGTCCACGGCCGAACCTCCGGCAAGAGCCCCGGCGTACGCGCGAAACGTCGGATGCGTGCGCCGACGACTCCGACCGGTGCCCGTATCGTCGGAGACGCACCCTGCGCGTCACCCCGGAAAACGGCCGGTGACCTTCCATGCGGTGCGCCCATCGACCGTGCGGACGTGATGAAGGAGCGGGTATGACCAGGTGGCTGATGCTCGTCGGCGCCATCGCGGCCGAGGTGCTCGGCACCATGTCGCTGCGCGCGGCCACCGACCACGCCGCGTGGTACGCAGTGGTCGTCGCCGGGTATGTCACCGCCTTCGCGCTGTTGTCGTGGCTGCTGCGTTCGGGGCTGCCGATCGGCGTCGTCTACGGCATCTGGGGCGCCAGCGGCGTCGCCCTCACGGCCGTGCTCGCCACCGTGATCTTCGGCGAGACGCTCAGCGCCGTGGCGATCGCCGGCATCGCGTTGATCATCGTCGGGGTGGTGCTGGTCGAGACCGGGTCTCCCGGCTCCGACCGCGACGCGACCGAGGGGGTGCGGTGATGGCCGGGATGTGGCTGGCCGCCGCGATCGCCGCCGAACTATTCGCCACTTTGTCGCTGCGCGCCTCCCGCGGATTGGAGAAGAAGGCGTGGCTGCTGCCGGTGGTGCTCGGCTACGTGCTCGCGTTCGGGTTCCTCGGCGGCGCGCTCGAGGCCGGCATGCCGATCGGCGTGGCCTACGGCATCTGGACGGCCGCCGGCATCGCGATGGTGGCTCTGCTGGCCCGGGCGATCTGGGGCGACCCGCTCACCAGACGCATGCTCGTCGGCATCGGGGTGATCGTCGCGGGCGTCGTGCTCGTCGAGATCGGCTGACGAGGCCGGCGCCCTCCGCCGAAAAGTGCGTGACAGCACTGTCCGCGCAGGTCGTGACATGTACCACGAAGTAGGCCGGATCGGTGGGGACGCGGGACACCCGCCGCGGAGAACGCCGCGCACACCGTTATCGTGATACCGACAGGTACAGCAACCTTCGCGCCTGCAGCACCCGCCGGGCCGCGGGCGTGCAGACCGCAGAGGGACGACGCGCAGGGGTCAGATGGTGAGTTCGGAATCCTTCACCCTGCTCGAGACGTCCGTACCACGCCGCCGCATCCTGGGCGTCGTTCTCATCGCGTTGGTCATCGGGTTCGTGGCGGTGACGGTGTTGCAGTACAACAAGGCGTTCTCGACGTATACGAGTATTTATCTGGTCACCGATAGTGCGGGCAATGCGTTGCCTGAGCGTGCGGATGTGAAGGCGCGGGGGGTGATCATGGGCACGGTCGGGTCGACGCAGGCGCACGGGGACAAGGTGGTGCTGCGGCTGGATCTGGATCCGGCGTTGGCGGAGCAGGTGCCGCCGTCGGCGACGGCGCGGTTGTTGCCGAAGACGTTGTTCGGTGAGCGGTATGTGGCGTTGCAGATTCCGAAGGGCGCCGAGGGGCATGTGTCGGAGGGGGACACGATCTATCAGGATGCGTCGGGCAATGCGGTGGAGATCGGGCACATGCTCGATACGGTGTTGCCGATTCTGCGGGCGGTGCCGCCGCAGGATCTGTCGGTGACGTTGACGGCGATCAATCACATGCTCGAGGGGCAGGGGGAGGCGATCGGGCGGGGGATCGAGCAGCTCGATGAGATCACCGATCAGGTCGTGGACCGGTTGCCGGATGTGAAGGCGGATATCCGGGGGATCGCGGAGTTCGCGCGGACGTATCAGTCGGCGGCGCCGGATCTGGTGAATGCGCTCGATAATCTGCGGACGACGAACACGACCGTGGTGCAGATGCAGGATCGGATCCATGATCTTCTTCTGGCGGGGGCGGATACGGCGCGGGCGTCGTCGGATCTGATCGATCGGACGCGGGGGGATTTCGTGGCGGTGTCGGCGCAGTCGGTGCGGCCGTTGGAGGTTTTCGCGGACGCGTCGCCGGCGTTCGGCTGCACCTTCGACGAGATGGCCAAGCTGCACGACCGGGCGAAGGGGGTCGTCGGCGCCGGCACCGAGAACCCGGGCATCCGCGTGACGCTCGAGCTGGTGAACCCGCGCGGCCGCTACCTGCCCGAGCAGGACGAACCGCGCTGGTTGGATGACCGCACGCCCCGCTGCTACCCGGTGGTGCCCGGGCAGAACTTCCCGGTGCCCGTCGACGGACAACTCAACGACGGGTCGTATCAGCCGCCGGTGATCAATACGGGCGGGGCGCCGACGCTGTATCCGCCGGATCCGATGTATGCGGCCGAGCCGGAGTCGCAGTACCGGGGTTCGCAGTCGGAGCAGGAGGCGCTGGCGCAGGTGTATGCGGCGGCGTCGGGTGCGGACGCGGCGTCGATTCCGGGGTGGACGACGGTGATCGGGGCGCCGTCGCTGCGCGGCAACGAGGTGGTGTTCCGGTAGCGGCCGCGCGTCACGGTGGGGAGTCGGCGCCCACGGCCTCTTCCATGGAGCCGATCCCGCTGTATCCGGGCGCACCGTCGTCGTGCAGGCGGATGCTCCCGTCCTGCACGGCCTCTTCGATGCTCGCGCACAACGCGTAGCAGCTGAGGGTGCCCGCCGCGGAGCGTTCGCCGGCCGCACGGGCCACCTGGAACCACTTGCACCGTTCGACGGCATCGCCGTGCCACTGGACGGCGGTGTGCTGGCTGTTGCGCTTGTGCACGCCCACCCGCGCTCCACACTCTGCGCAGGTGACCGGCTGCATCGACGTCACGCGTAGCCTCCCTGGTCCTGCGCTCAGTGTGCGGATTCTGCCTCGCGCCGGGCGAGGTTCTCGGCGATCTGGGCACGCCAGGCTTCGTTGGCCTTGGTCGGGTCCATCTCGAATTCGAAGCGGTCTGTCATGTCGTCGGTGATGTCCGCCCGGTCCACGTAGAACTGCTCGTACCAGCGGCGCAGCTGGTAGATGGGACCGTCCTCCTCGCACAGCAGCGGGTTGTTGATGCGGGCCTTGCTGCGCCAGATGGCGACGTCCTGCTCGAAGCCGCGGGTGATGAAGCCGACGTTCGATGCCGTGATCGCCTCCGCCTGGCCTTCCGGGATGTCGGGGGTCTTGCGGACGGTGGCCCCGTACTGCAGGACGAACTTCCCTGGCGTGACGGGGTAGTGGCAGTTGATGAGCTTGGTCTCCACGTCGTAGCCCGTGTAGTGATAGCACAACTCGTCGATCATGAACGAGGGCCCGTAGTAGGACGCCACCGACGAATTGCCCTGGGACACCTTGGCGCGGTCCACCCCCGGCGGGAGCATGTCTTCGCGGCCCTCGCCGTTCATGTACTGCGTGGCGGTGACGCCCTCGAAGACGTTCTTGAAGTACGTGGGGAGCGAGAAGTGGATGTAGAAGAAGTGGGCGAAGTCGACGACGTTATCGACGATCTCGCGGCAGTTGGTGTCGATGGTGATCGTCTTCCACTGCCACTCGGTCCACTCGTCGTCGCCGGTGCGGATGACGGGGATGTACTCCTCCGGCGTGCCGCCCTCCGGGTCGTTCCACACGAACAGCAGGTCGTCCTGTTCCATGGTGGGCCAGGCCTGGGTGCGGGCGCGCATGGGCACGCGCTTGGCATAGGGGATCTCCTTGCACTTGCCGTCGCCGCCCCAGCGCCAGTCGTGGAAAGGACACGCGATCTCGTCGCCCTTGATCGTGCCCTGCGACAGGTCGCCCCCCATGTGCCGACAGTACGAGTCCAGCACGTTGAGCTCGCCCTGGGTGTCCTGCCAGACGACGAGCTTGCCGCCGAAGGCCTCGATCGAATGGGGCTTGCCGTCGCGGAAGTCCTTGGCCAGGCCCAGGCAGTGCCAGCCGCGGGCGAACCGCTCGGGCGGCGCGCCCTTGTCGATCATGCGAGCTCCTGCCGCACCGTCCGTCGAGGGCGTCATTGCACGTGTCCTTCCCGCCGTCACCGAGACCGCACTGTGTTCTACACCACAGTAGGCCCAGAAACGCGACGAAGGCACGGAACCCGCCGCGCGGTCCCGCCGTGCGGGACGGGAGTGGCCTCCGGATCACCCGCCGGCGATCGCGGCGACGATGAGGAACGGCTCGGCGCCGCCGGCGACGGCGTCCGGCAGGCGGGTCTCGGGCGGGTCGAAGGAGAAGTCCTGTTCGCAGGCGAAGTAGCGCACGTAGGGGCGGCGCGCGCCTTCGCCGTGGTCGCGGATTGCGCCGCGCAGCACCGGATAGGCCTCCTCGACCGCGTCGAGCACGGATCCGATCGTCACCGGCTCCGCCGCGGGCAGCGTCAGTTCGCCGTCCACGTCGGCGAGCACGCACAGGTGCCCGGGCAGCACCACCCGCACCCGGGCGTCGCGGGCGGGACGGGCGTCTGCGGCGTGCGGGTTCACGGCAGCGTCTGCACCTCCACGGACAGCACCGCGGGCAGGTCGCGGACCACCGCCTCCCACGTGTCGCCGGAGTCGCGTGAGGCGTACACCTGGCCGCCGGTGGTGCCGAAGTAGACGCCGCACGAGTCGAGGGAGTCCACGGCCATCGCGTCACGCAGCACGTTGACGTAGCAGTCCCGCTGCGGCAGACCGGCGGTGAGCGGTTCCCATTCGGTGCCGCCGGTGCGTGAACGGTACACGCGCAGCCGACCTTCGGGCGGCACGTGGAACTCGTCGCTGGTGATCGGCACGACGTACACCGTCTCCGGCTCGTGCGCGTGCACCTGCACGGGGAAGCCGAAGTCCGTCGGCAGGTCGCCGCTGATCTCGTACCAGTTCTCGCCCGCGTCGTCGGTGCGCATGACATCCCAGTGCTTCTGCATGAACAGCGTGGACGGGCGGGACGGGTGCATGGCGATCCGGTGCACGCAGTGCCCGATCTCGGCGTCCTGATCAGGAAGGTGCCCGGAGTGCAGCCCCCGATTGACCGGCCTCCACGTCGTGCCGCCGTCGTCGGTGCGGAACACGCCCGCCGCCGAGATCGCCACGAACATGCGCTGCGGGTCCGCCGGGTCGAGGACGATGGTGTGCAGCCCCAGGCCGCCGGCGCCCGGCATCCAGTCCTCGCCGCGGCAGTCGCGCAAGCCGCGGGATTCCCGCCAGGTGGCGCCGCCGTCGGCCGAGCTGAACAGCGCCGCATCCTCCACCCCGGCCCACACGAAGTCCGGGTCGGTGGGAGACGGTTCGAAGTGCCACACGCGGGTGAAATCCCACGGCCGCGGCGTTCCGTCGTACCACTGGTGGTCGCCGACCGCTCCCGCGTAGGCGAATTCGTTGCCCACCGGTGCCCACGTGGCGCCGCCGTCGTCGGAGCGCTGGACCTGCTGCCCGAACCATCCGGTGGACTGGGAGGCCCAGAGCCGGTCCGGATGCGCGGGCGAGCCGGTCACATGGTAGATCTCCCAGCCGGAGAACAGCGGTCCGTCGACCCGCCAGTCTGTGCGCGCGCCATCGGCGGAGAGGATGAACGCGCCCTTGCGCGTGCCTACGAGAACTCGGACGCTGCTCATGGAGGGCCTCCGCCCCATCGGGACCGTCGTCGAGGATGCGAACCATGGTACCGCCTCGGCTCCGTGCGGGAATGCTAGTTCCCGCACGCCACGTCGCAGCGCCCACTCGGATTGGTGGTAACCCGTCGTCGGTAACTGATAACGGCCCCATATGTCAGGTAGATCCACTGCGGGCGCCGCAGGCGCGTGCCTCTGTCCGCGGCGCCCGATCCGGAGAACTGCTTATACGAGCATCTTGTCGCGTAGCTGTGTCAGAGTTTGCGAGTCGAGTCCGAGCACATCGTGGGCGAACTTGTCCCAGCCGCCGTAGGTGTTGTGCACCGCATCGAGGACGGGCTTGATCTGGCTGGGGCGTTGTTCCATCAGCGGCTTGACCAGCGAGATGTCCACGCCCTTGCCCTCGAGGTACTTGTAGGTCTTCTCGTTGTGCTCACGGTTGTACGTGTTCGACGCGACGAAGTCGTCGATGATCGCCTCGTCGGACACGCCAAGAATGCCGAGAAGCAGCGCGCTCATCATGCCGGTGCGATCCTTACCGGACGTGCAGTGGTACATCAGTGCACCGTCAGAGTTCGCGATCAACTCCAGCGTCTTGCCGTAGGCGGCCATGGCCTTGGGCGAGTTGAGCTGGTCGACAAAGCCTTCATCCCCGATCTGACGGGCCTTGCCGTCGCCGAGCATGTCCTGCATCACCTGCTGGTTTCCGGTCTTCAGGGCTTTCTGGATTGCGTTCGAGAGCGCCTCGGTGTTCTTGTCGAGCACCGGAAGATTCACGTACTTCGTCGACGCGGGCAGTTGGTCCTGGCCGTTCTTGGCGATCTCCGATTTTCCGCGGTAGTCGACGACTGTGGCCACATCAGCGGCCGCGAGGGCCGCGTCGTCCTCGTCGGTGAGTTCGGTCAGCGAGTCCGCCCGGAACACCTTTCCCCACGCCGTGGTGTGTCCGTCCTTCGTCGTGAAGCCCCCCATGTCCCGCACGTTGTGCGCCCCTTGCAGGAAGAACTGGCGTGTCGAGGCGATGTCACCAGTGCCGTCGCCGGTGCTGGCCTCGAAGTACCAGCGGTCGATCGGGTCGAGCCCATCTACCGTCGCCGCCCCGTCGCCGGTAGCGACTTCACGGCCGTTCTCCGACGGGTCGGTCACCGACGTCGAAGCGAACACTGTCGCCTCGCCTGCCCCGTCCCAGGACAGCGTGTAGGCACCGGCATCGCCCCTATCAACGCTCAGGTGCGACACCTGCCCGGAGCTGGAGGCGTCGTCTGTGTCGGTGCTGGAGGATCCGCACGCTGTCAGGGCCAGCATCGACGCCAGGCCCACCGCCGCTACGCTTGTCCACCCTCGGTCACGCATATGGTCGGCCCCTCTCCATCGGTTATGCGCAGAGCATCACCTACATCGCCACTGGTGATCTATCCCACTCTCGGTGGGTGGAAGGCGGCGGCACGGTGTGGATGCCGCCGTACCTACCGGGGGTAGCTGCGATGATGATGCCGCCCACCTTTCCGTGGCGGGATGGTGCTGGCGTAGTCCGAAGTCGTCGATAGATGAGGTGGGCGCTGTGGCGTCGGTGCATGAGGTGATCGAGGCGTTCCGGCAGGCGCCGTCGAACTCGGAGCGCGGCACCCTGTTCGAGCAGCTCATGATTCGCTACCTCCAACTCGACCCCACCTTGTCGCAGCAGTATGACCAGGTGTGGCGGTGGGCCGACTGGCCGGGCCGGGACGGCAAGCCCGACACCGGCATCGACCTCGTGGCCCGCGAACGCGACACCGGCGAATACACCGCGATCCAGTGCAAGTTCTACGAACCCACCCACACCCTCGCCAAGGCCGATATCGACAGCTTCTTCACCGCGTCGGGCAAGAAGCCGTTTACGAACCGGGTCATCATCTCGACCACCGACAAGTGGGGCCCGCACGCCGAGGAAGCCCTCGACGATCAGATGATCCCCGTGCAGCGCATCGGGCTCGCCGAGATCGCCGAGGCGCCCATCGACTGGGACATCGCCTGGCCGGCCGGCAACCTCGAAATCGACCTCGCCCCCGCCGTCAAACACAGCCCCCGCAAGCACCAGCAAGAGGCGATCGGCGCCGTCTTCCGCGGCTTTGATGCGGGCAACGACCGGGGCAAGCTGATCATGGCCTGCGGCACCGGCAAAACCTTCACGGCACTCAAGATCGCCGAACGTACCGCCGCCGAGGCGGGCGGGTCGGCGCGGATCCTGTTCGCCGTCCCCTCGATCTCGCTTCTCTCGCAGACACTGCGCGAGTGGACCGCCCAGACCACTCTCGACATGCGGGCGTTCGCCGTCTGCTCGGACACCAAGGTCTCCCGTGCCGCCGAGGATATTGCCGCCCACGACGTCGCCGTGCCGGTCACCACCGACCCGGCCCGCCTGGCCGCCGAGATGGGCCACCGGAAACGCGCCAAGGGCCTGACGGTGGTGTTCACCACCTACCAGTCCCTGCCCGTCATCGCGGGCGCCCAGCAGGCCGGGGTGGATCCGTTCGACCTGGTCATCTGCGACGAGGCGCACCGCACCACCGGCGTCACCCTCGCCGGCGCGGACGAGTCGCATTTCGTGCGTATCCACGACGACGATTACATCCGCGCCGCTCGGCGGCTGTATATGACGGCGACGCCGCGTATCTACGACGAATCGGTGCGGGCGAAGGCCGATGAGCATGCCGCCGAGATCACCTCCATGGACGACGACGCCGTCTACGGGCCCGAGTTGCACCGCCTGTCGTTCGGTGACGCGGTCGAACGGGGCCTGCTCACCGACTACAAGGTTCTCGTGCTCACCGTCGACGAGGACATGGTCGCCGCCCCCTTGCAGGCGCAGATGTCCGCCGGGTTCGGCGAGCTGCGCCTCGACGACGCCTCCAAGATCGTGGGCTGCTGGAACGGCCTGGCGAAACGGGCCGGCACCGCCCCCGGCGGCGAGGGTTTCGCCCCGGGGGAGCCGCCGATGCGGCGGGCGGTCGCGTTCGCCGAGAACATCAAAGCCTCCAAGCTCCTCGCGAGTGTCTTCCCCGCGGTGGTGGACGGCTACCGCGACATGCTCGAAGCCTCCCGAGATGATGGCAACCCCGTCGACACCACCAATCTGGATTTGGCGTGCGAGGTGCGGCACGTCGACGGCACGTTCAACGCCCTCGAGCGCGGCCGCGAGCTCGCGTGGCTCAAAGCACCGGTGCCGGCGGGGGAGTGCCGGATCTTGTCGAACGCCCGCTGCCTTTCGGAGGGCGTGGATGTGCCGGCCTTGGATGCGGTGTTGTTCCTGCACCCGCGTAACTCGGTGGTCGACGTTGTGCAGTCCGTGGGTCGGGTGATGCGCAAGGCCGAGGGCAAGGACTACGGCTACATCATCTTGCCGGTCGCCGTGCCCGCGGGCGTGGCGCCGGAGAAGGCCCTGGCCGATAACCAGCGGTTCAAGGTGGTCTGGCAGGTGCTCAACGCGCTGCGTGCCCACGACGACCGGTTCAACGCGATCGTCAACTCCATCGCCCTCAACACCACCACCGATGCCGGCGCGGATACAGGGCGGGGGACGGAGGCGATCCTCGGCGGGCACATCGGCCCCACCGCCAATGTGAATCCGGCGTCGACCGGCGGGGAGACCGAATCCGTCGAGCCCGGCGAGGGTGTGGACCCGTACGCCACCGATCCGGCCGCCGCGGACCGGGAGCTCGCGAAGCAGATGGCCCTGTTTTCACTGTCGCAGTGGCAGGAGGCGATCTACGCGAGGATCGTCACCAAGGTCGGCACCCGCACCTACTGGGAGGACTGGGCCGGCGATGTCGCCGACATCGCCAATGCGCTGATCAGCCGTATCCGGGCGGTCGTCGCCGACGCCGATCAGACGATCGCCGACGGGTTCGACCGGTTCGTCACGGGCCTGCGGGACAACCTCAACGATTCGATCAGCGACGACGATGCGGTCTCGATGCTTGCGCAGCATCTGATCACCAAGCCGGTGTTCGACGCACTGTTCGCCGGGCACGAGTTCGCCGACCACAACCCCGTCTCGATCACCATGCAGGCCATGGTCGACCTGCTCGGCGCCGCCGGGCTGGAAGCCGAGACCGCCCGCCTCGAGGGGTTCTACGCATCCGTGCGCACCCGAGCGAGCGAGGTGACTACGGCAGAGGGCAAGCAGGCCGTGATCGCCGAGCTGTACGAGAAGTTCTTCAAACTCGGCTTCGCCAAACAAGCTGACGCGCTGGGCATCGTGTACACGCCGGTGCAGATCGTGGACTTCATCCTGCGGGCCGCGGACCAGGCATCCCGTGACGCGTTCGGCCGGGGCATCACCGACGCCGGTGTGCATGTGCTCGACCCGTTCACCGGCACCGGCACGTTCCTGACCCGCCTGCTGCAATCCGGGCTAATCAACCCGAAGGATCTGGCCCGCAAGTACGCCTCAGAGTTGCATGCGAACGAGATCATGCTGCTCGCCTACTACATCGCCGCGGTGAACATCGAGACCACCTTCCACGCCCTCCCCGACGCAGATGCCGGTGGGTATCGGCCGTTCGAGGGGATCGTGCTGGCCGATACGTTCCAGATCACCGAGGACGGCGACAGCCTCGACGATGTGATGTTCCCGCAGAACAACGAACGCATCGTCCGTCAGTTGGGGGTGCCGATCAACATCATCGTCGGCAACCCACCGTGGTCCAATGGCCAGGACAGCGCGAACGATCTCAACGCGAACATCGCCTACCCCACCCTCGATGCGCGGATCGCCGATACCTACGTCAATCGGTCGACGGCGACGAACAAGAACAGCCTGTACGACTCGTATCTGCGGGCGTTCCGGTGGGCGACCGACCGGATCGGCGACGCGGGCGTCGTCGCCTTCGTCAGCAATGGTGGCTGGGTCGACGGCAACACTGCTGACGGCATCCGCCTGTCCCTCGCCGACGAATACGCGCGGATCTACGTCTACAATCTTCGCGGCAACCAGCGCACCGCCGGCGAGCTCTCCCGCAAAGAGGGCGGCAAGGTATTCGGCGCAGGCAGCCGCAACACCGTCGCCATCTTCATCGGCGTCAAGAACCCCGTGCACACCGGGTCGTGTGAGGTGTTCTACCACGACATCGGCGACTACCTGTCCCGCGACGACAAGCTCGACCGCGTCGACAAAGCCACCCTGACCGGCCTGGACTGGGCCACCGTCACCCCCAACCAGCATGGCGACTGGCTCGGCCAACGTGACGACACCTTCGCCACGTGGCCGGCCATCGGTGACAAGAAGGCTAAACCAGGGCAAGTGGTCGTGTTCTCCACCTTCTCCGCCGGGTTGCAGACCAACCGTGATGCTTGGGTATACGACTACTCACTGTCGAAGCTGCAGCACAACATCGAGACGCTGACCAGCAACTACAACAAGCAGATCCCCCGGTTCGGGGAGTATCGGGCTGCACACTCACTCGCACGGGCTAAAGAATCTGACGTCACTGCCTATCTGACCAAGAATCCAGACGGAGCGGACGCAACAAAGATCAAATGGTCTCGCAGCCTGCGCCAGCACCTCGCACGTAGAACGTCTCTCAGCTTCATCAACGAACACGTCACGACCAGTCTCTACCGTCCGTTCCAGAAGCAGCACGCGTACTTCGACCGACACCTCAACCATGAACGCGGTGCGCTTCCGTCGATGTTCCCGACCCCCCACCACACCAACACCGGCTTCTACGTCGTCGGCGCAGGTTCCGATAAGCCGTTCTCCGTGCTGATGACCGATGTTCTCCCGGACCTCGCGCTGTGGGGTTCCAGCAGCGGTCAGTTCTTCCCGCGTTGGACCTACGAGAAGGCCGCCGCCGTGGACGGCCACCTGGACCTCGCCGCTGGAGACGGTGTGGTGGACGCGTGGGGGTATCGGCGGGTCGACAACATCACCGACGCCATCCAGACCCTCTACGTCGAGGCGCTGGGTGGCCCGGTGTCGAAGGACGAGATCTTCGACTATGTCTACGGGCTCCTGCACGACCCCGCCTACCGGCAGGCCTACGCGGTGGACCTGCGCAAGATGCTCCCGCATATCCCCACCCCCGAGACACGGTCACGGTTCGACCGGCTGGCGAATGCGGGCCGGCGGCTCGCCGAGCTGCACATCGGCTACGAGCACGTCGAACCGTATCCGGTCGACGTCAAGCTCAAGGCGGGTGCCGATCCGGCCGACCGGGAGACGTGGCGCGTGACGAAGATGAAGTGGGCCAAGACCACCGACCCCGCCACGGGCAAGAAGGTCGACGACCACACGGCGATCGTCTACAACCCGAAGGCCACCATCGCGGGGATCCCGGAAGACGCGGAGCGCTACCTGCTCGGCTCCCGGTCCGCATTGGGCTGGATCCTGGATCGCTACCAGGTCAAGACGGACAAAGCCTCCGGGATCGTCAACGACCCCAACGCCTGGTGCGATGAGCACGAGGATCCCCGCTACATCGTCGAACTCATCGCCAAGGTGACGACGGTGGCGGTGGAGACGACGCGCATCGTCGAGACCCTCGCTCAGGAGCGGTGAGCAGCAGCGACGGCTGATGATACAGGTAGGTGCGGATGATAGGGAGATTGTTGATCGAGCATCACGGCTCCCATGTAGACGCTTCAGCGGAGGAACGTCAGTGTTTATACCCCAGATCGTGGAATGGGTATCAGCCATGGCCAGCGCAGCAGGTGATCATGGCCCAGCACGTCATCTTCACTAAACATCGAGGCCAGACAGACAGGTGAAAGAATTTCAGTTGACCCAAGCTTTGTCGAACAGCACGATCGTGTCGAGACTGGGCTTGATACCGTGAACCTGCTTGTTCCACGCGATTAACGTCGCTACCGACCCCCAAGCCAGGAACGGTACCTTCTCGTTGACTGCGGTCTGGAGATCAGCGAGTGCGGCACGAGTGGCGTCGTCGGTAGGCGCCGTTTTTATTCTCTCCAACAGAGCATCTACCTGCGGGTCCTTGAATCCGAGGGCGTTGGAGGGTGAGGAGCTGGAAAGGTTGCCGAATAGGCGACTGTATGTCGCCTGATCAGCCAGACTGGGACCACCTCTGCTGAGGTCGTAGTCCCTGTCAATGAACTGGCGGCGTGTAAGGTCTGCGGTGTTACTTACGTAGTCAACTTCGACTTCAAATCCGACGGACTGTAGCTGCGCCTGGACAGATAATGCCTGAGCACGCGCTTCTGGGTCATCTGTAGTGACGTACAGTAGTTTCCCGTCATAGCCGTCGGCCTTTGCTGCGTTAAGCAACTCCGTTGCCTTCGTAGTATTGACCGAGATCGGTTCGACTTCGTTATGCCATCTTGACCACGGCATAAAAATCGCAGTCCCCGGAAGGCCAGTACCATTGCTGACCCGTTGATCGATTTGTACGGGATCGATGGCATAGGCCATCGCTTTGCGTACTCGAACGTCCGCACCGGGGTGGCCCTCGCTGCTGTTGATCAGGCCGGCGCGGCCGATGCTGTGAACATCTTGGAACCCTGTGATGCCATTGGTGATAGCCTCGTTGACTACCTCAGGGGCTCGAAAGTACGCCATGTTGATATCGCCGGATCTCAGAGACTCGAGCTTCGCGCGGTCGCCCTGGACTGCGACGAAGCGCAGTTCAGACAGGTTAGGGGCCCCGCCCCAGTAGTTTTTCCGGGGCTTCAGTGACAGCGTATCCGAAGGTGCGAAGTGATCGACGACGAACGGTCCTGCGCCGATGGGGGTGAACGTATTTCCGTCCACCGAGCTTGGTGCGACAATGATTCCGGGGCCCGTCGCCAGCATGGACCAAAACTTCGCCCACGGCTCCGAGAGCGTGAAAACAACGGTCTTGTCGTCTGGTGTGGCGATGTCGGCGACGCTCGAGCTGAACAGCTGTGAGTTAAGTCCGGACTCGGACACATAGCGGTCCATGCTCCAGACCACGGCGGCAGAGTTCAGCGGTGTCCCGTCACTGAAGGTGACATTGTCCCGCAACTCCACCGTCCAGGTCTTCAGATCGTCACTAACGGTGACGTCCTTGGCAAGTTGCGGAACGTAAGAGTCTGCGTCGTAGTCCCAGCGGACTAACACGTCATAGATCGCGATAAGCTCGGACGCGCCACTGGAACCTGTGGGGTAGGTGACGGTAGGGTCAAGGCTTGTCACAGGTGCGAGGGTAGAGAAGCGAATCGTTCCACCCTGTGCCGGGGACCCGGGGTCGGGCTGATCTCCCACGAAGCCGATCTTAGTGCTTACGCCGGTATCGTCGGCTACATGATTTCTGTCTTCATCGCCGCCGCTGACACAAGAGGTCAAAAGTCCGCATGTCAGTAACGCGGCTGCGGCAACGCTTAGTCCGTTCTTCAGTGAAATCAACATTACTCCTTGTTTGAATTTGTATAGGATCCTGTGGATGTAAGAAAGCAGTATTGGTATATAGGTCACAACAGGGGTGACATTAGTCAGGATTCTGACGACGAATGCCAGGTTAAGGCGCCATGTATTGCCCTCCATTGATGTCTAGTGTCGCCCCCGTGACCATTCGGGCTAGGTCGGACACAAAGAACAACACGGATTTAGCGCATTCATCGTCCGGTGGTATCAATCCTAACGGAATGTTGCGAATGAAATCGTCTATAATGTCCTGCTCTGTACGCCCCTCGTCCTTCGCGCGCGTTCGCACAAGACGCTGGATTGAGGCACCCCAAAGGACCCCCATTCGGGTATGGTTAACTCGAATGTTGTATTGAGCAAACTCAGCGGCCATATGCCGTGTGAGCCCTCCAAGTGCCGCCTTCGCGACGGCATAATTAGCCTCGCCACTGCCCGGCCAAACAGTAGAGATGGTGCCGACGTTGACGATGGCGCCATCCTGCTGAGCCTTCATCGTCGGCAGAACGGCAAGGGACATGCGTAGCGCGCCGAAACAAGTTACGTCCATCACTGGGGGCCACGAGGCAAGATCAGCCTGCTCGATCTGGCGGGAACGAGTGCGAGAGCGAGCACTATTCACGAGGCCGTCTATCCGCCCGAATGCCTCCACGGTGGCTGCGGCGAGACGCCGACACTGGTAATCGTCTGAAACATCAGTGGGAACCGCGATCGCGTCGTGCCCAGCAATATGGAGTTCCTCTACCAGCTCGCTAATGAAACCTTCCGATCGCGCTGAAACCGCCACCGATGCACCTTGCTCAGCAGCGATTCGGCAGAGCTTGGACCCCATGCCAGGGCCCACGCCGGTAACTATTAAAACTTTATCTTGGAGAAACATCAGGAAAACACCTCCTCTGTGAGAAACGTCCGGGTAGCGCCAGCCAGGTGCGCAACCCGCATATCCATTTCACCACGTTCAGCAGTGAAGACCTCGAGGCCTAGTACCAATTCAGCGTCTACTGCCCACAGCTCCCGTACTAGCTCAGCAACAGGAGCGTCTCCTTGGCCGGGTGCAAGCCGGCCCGTCATCGGCACGTATTCGTCTGTGGCCGATGGCGTTCTGCGGCCGCTAATCTGTACCTCGAAAACTTGGCCTGTTTCCAGCGCGGAGAGTTCGGAGCTAGTGCCACCAACGCGGATGTGGTGCCAAGTATCAAACATAACCCCCACTGCTGACGAGTCTGCTTCTTCCATCAAACGGAGGACTGTTTCCAGGTCAGGGATCCCGGTTCCGGGTATGAATTCCAGGCTACATCGAACTCCCGCGTGTTCCACACGACTTGCAATCTCGCTGACCGCTTCGGACATCTGATCAAAGCCTACTGTGGGATCCCCACGATAATGAGCCACGTTCAAGGTTCGAGCACCGAGCTGCACCGCAGCTTCGAGGCAGGCGTCTAGTTCGGCGACGTCGTTTCCGAACTCCTCAGAGTGGGGGGAACCGGGCAAATATCCCAGGAGAGCATCGATGACACCGACTGTCACTCCGGTCGCTGCCAGTCGCTCGAGCCAGTCTTCCGCTTCCCGGGCATGAATGTAGTGTCCCGGCCTGACTGAGATCTCTGGGAAGCCATGTCTCGATGCCAGTGCTGCAAGCTCAACTAGCCCGGCCTCTGGTACGGAGCCCCAGCACAGGGACGTTCTATCCAGTCGTTTCGGCAGCTGCGGCATCGCGATACTCTCCAACTAGGCGAGATAACGTAATGGTCAGGATTAGTCAGCGAACGACGTTGCAGTAGTAGCGATTCCATCCACTGGGACACTTATTGAAGCCGAATGGAAGCGCCGGTTTGCCGCGCCGGCGGCAGATCGTGTCGGCGACAAGGTGCGTAGGCCGCGAAGCGGGTCCTGTGGTGGTCGGGGAATGAGTCAAGAACCGTCATCCGTGCACCACAGGACCCGCCAACATGTTCTGGTCCCTATCGACTCGCCCGTCCCCGATCTATGTACTCGCATCCTCGGAAGAGCCAAAAACCTCAGTACTTTACGGAACTCAGAAAGTTCAATATAGACTCGTTCACCTCAGCTGGCTTCTCCATCTGGACGAAATGACCCGCGTCCTCGATCAGTCGAATGTCTCTCAGATCCGTGACCAGTTTTGGCATTGACTCCAGGGACCCGCTGAACATCTTGACCACCGGTTCCAGGGTTCCGGCGATGAACGTAGCGGGCACATCAATCGTTGCACCCGCAAGATGTTCATTTTGCCGCCACACAAGATCCATTGCCCTGTACCAATTTAGTCCGCCGGTGAAACCGGTGCGGCTGTACTCGCGCACGAAAACAGAGAAATCATCACTAGTCATCCACCCCCATGGAAGCTCTGGCGCCTCCGGAAGTACATCCAAGTATCCGTTTCCTTCTGCTGGGTAGTCGTAGCAAGTAAACCAACGATCAGCATCAGACAAGGCCCAGTATATACGTGCGAGAAAATCAGCTGGTGCCGCATTGAGCTCGCGGTCCGCCGGGCCATAGTGCTGAAAGTAGTCCATATGGTAGAAATGGTCCTTGCTTACTTCCGCATAGGTTTCGCTGGGCGGTTTCGTTACGCGTTCTATCATCGGCACGCTGAGAACTACCACCCCCGCGACACGCTCCGGTGCCCACTGTGGCAAGTCCCAGACGAGGTTTGCCCCAAAGTCGTGTCCGACGAAGACCGCTCGCTCGATCTCGAGTACGTCGAGGAGGCCAGTCATATCTGCGACAGTGGTCTTACGATCATAGTCGGCGGGGTCGGGCGGCGCATCGGTTCCGCCAATTCCTCGCATGTCTGGCGCAATGGCTCGGTAGCCAGCGGCAGCAAGTGCCGCGACCTGGTGTCGCCAGCAATAAGCGAGGCCTGGAAATCCGTGACACAGTACGACAGCAGGTCCTTCCCCTTGATCGGCTATGGCCATGTCAATCCCGTTGGCGTGAACCGTTTTCATCTGCATGACGTGATGCTCCATTTCTGCGAGTTGTAACATGAGTTGATGGTCGAGAGTCCCTGGCGTTTCCTGTATAGTATGTGGAAGTCTATCCGTTTCTGATGGTTTGACTAAAGCGGAGCTACGGAAGTGAAATAGCTAGAGGCAGGTTGAGTATCTATTGCACCGCTGCTTCGAGGCAGGCGTCTAGTTCGGCGACGTCGTTTCCGAACTCCTCAGAGTGGGGGGAACCGGGCAAATATCCCAGGAGAGCATCGATGACACCGACTGTCACTCCGGTCGCTGCCAGTCGCTCGAGCCAGTCTTCCGCTTCCCGGTCATGAATGTAGTGTCCCGGCCTGACTGAGATCTCTGGGAAGCCATGTCTCGATGCCAGTGCTGCAAGCTCAACTAGCCCCTCCTCTGGTACGGAGCCCCAGCACAGGGACGTTCTATCCAGTCGTTTCGGCAGCTGCGGCATCGCGATACTCTCCAACTAGGCGAGATAACGTCATGGTCAGGATTAGTCAGCGAACGACGTTGCAGTAGTAGCGATTCCATCCACTGGGACACTTATTGAAGCCGAATCGAAGCGTGGTAGCTGCCGAGGGTCTCGGTTAGTGCTACAGGAGTGCCTGGTCTTCCTGTGTGACGACGTCGTCGCCGTCGAAGCCCGGCATGCCCACGGCGATCACGTCGGCATCCATGGTGCCGTAGCAACGCGCGGGTTCTGGCCCCGTCGCCGAGTTCTCGGCGGGCGCCTACCAGAACCGCTGATACTCCGCGGTGAACACGTCGCGTGCGCGTGTAGTGGCCAGGTTGTTTGACCCGCGAACTGCGCCCGCCTTGAGCTTGAGGACTTTCAGGTAGCGAGTCAGTTGGAGGTATTCGCTGCTCTTGTGCAGTGAGTGAGTGTGCTGGACGATGATCTGACCGGCGGCGATGCCGGCGTCCGGGCCATGGGCCTCGGTCGTGTCGGTGCCGGCCGGTGTACGGCGCTGGCACCAGGTGATAGAGCTGGCGTACGCAGACGCGCGCTTTCGCGTCGACCCGGCACGAGAGCCGCGTGTCCGCGGCGGAGCACAGGGGCAAGGTGCCGGCGGCGGAAGCGGCTGGCACGGTTAGCAGACCTTGCCAGGAGTGATCCCGTGGAATCTCTGGTGGCTATGCCTGACTACTGCGCTGCGGACAGATGATCGGTGATGAGTCCGATCAAGTTATACGTATCGAAAAGTCGGTCACCGCGTATATCTCATCGGAAACGATCGCTCCAAGTCGGCAAGTTGGCCGGCCCAGCGAGAGTCAGCAGGATGACTCGAAAATCTAAAGGTTCACGAGACACCAACCCGAGGGGCGGCCGCCGCGGACGATGTCGTTTTCAGAAGTCGGCTGCACGGATGTCAGAAGTGCTCTGCACACGCCCTGTCGTCGCCGCCTCCTCGTCGAGAATCGCCAGGGTGCGTTCGAGTATCTCGTCGGCCCGTGTGCCGATGTCGTCGATGAGCGCGTCGAGTGCGGCCAGGCGGGTGTGATCACGGCGCCGTGCGGCGATGCCGCGGTCGTAATACGCGCCGAGCCGTACCGGCTCGGCGATAGCGGTCTCGGTGGCCGGGCGCGGCCTGTCCTGGGCCGGCTCGCGCGGGGGTGGTGCGTGGCCGGGCGCGGTGCCGGTCAGGTGGGCGCGGACGATCATCCCGATCGAGGCGGCCATAAGAGGTTGCGGGGCGAGCGGCAGGTAGCCCCACCTGTCGATGCGGGTGAACACCGGTGCGACCGAGTAGCGCAGGTTCGCGGCCACGTCGGGCAGTGCGGCGCGGTCAAGCCGGTCGGCCAGGGCGCGGGTGCTCGGGTGGGTGTCGACGAACTCGAGCACCGCGGCCCACCGGTGTACGGCTGCCGCACCGTCGTCCGGCAACGTCACGGACAGTCCTGCAGTGGTCACGGCCGAATCGCCGCAGGTGAGCGCGGTCAGGTCGCGGCGGCGTAACCCGGCGATGGCGGTGAACGTCATGCCGGCGGCGGCCAGGGTCAGGAGCGCCGCGTCGCGGCGGCCGAACAGCCCGCGGGGCCAGCCCGATGCCGGCAGCGCCGCCACGACGGCGTCGACTCTATCCCGCATGCGGGCCAGGCGCGCGGCCCGGCGAGCGTCCAGGGTTTCGCGAATGGGTTCGGACCTGCCCGAGGCGGGCAGGCCACAGAGCGTGTGGGCGTGGTTGATCGCTGACATGCGGCGGCGCTGGGTCGCCGGGGTTGCCGGGTGCTCGGCGATGAACTCGGCAAGCGTCGCGGGTGCGGCTGGCAGGGCGGGTGTGTCGGTCGCGGCGCACCAGTCGGTGAACAGGGCCCAGTCGTGCCGGTAGCGGCCGGGCATGCGCAACGAGCTTGATGCCTGGTCGCCGCCGGCTTCGACGGCCTCGCCGGCGGTGGTCATAGTCCGAGGGTGGTCACGGCGTTGCCGATCAGCGGGGCGTGTTCGCGGGCATAGACCTCGAGCATGGCGGGGCTGGCGTGGCCGGTTTGCCGCATGATCGCGTGCGCATCCGCCCCGGCCCGGAAGGCTTGGGTGACGAACCCCGCCCGCAGCGAATGCCCGCCGAGGCGAGCGACGAACCCGTCGTCATAACCGGCGGCCGCGGCGCGCCGCCGGATCATCTTGTGCACCGCCGCCCCCGACAACGCCGTGGTACTGATATGCCCGGCGCCGCGGATCGGGCGGAACACCGGGGCGCCCGGGTCCGGGATACTCGGCCAGCGGCCGTGGCACACGTGCGTATCAGGCTCGTCGGGGCTGCGCAGGAGCCGGATGATGGCGGGCCGCCCGCCGGTATCCGAAGTAGCGATGACGTGCAGCCACCGCACATACGCGCACGGGCCGCACGAGCCCGGCTCGGCCCCGTAGGGCACGGCCCGAGTAGCGCCGGTACCGTCCTGGTCGGTTTTCGACCGGCCGATCCGTAGGTGCAGCCCGTCGGTCCTGTGCCCGGTGACGTCGCCGACCGTGAGGGCGACGAGTTCGCTGCGCCGCAGGGCCGCAGCAAAGCCGAGAAGGAGCAGCGCCGCGTCGCGGCGGGCGTACACCCGCTTCGCCCACGTGTCGGATTGGGCGTCCATCGCGGCCAGGATCGTGGTGATGTCGCCGGTCAGCAGCGGGGCGACCTGGCGCACGGGCCGTTCGCCGGCGGACGCGCACGCCCGGCGGATACCGGCGAGGGTGGCGGCCACCAGCGGTGCCGAGGCCGGATTGACGTGCCCGGCGTGGTGATGATGACGTCCGATCGCCGCGGCCCAGCGGGCGAGCGTGGACGGGGCATAGACGCGTTGCCCGCTGGAGGTACGGGTCGCGGCCGCGTCGGTCATGTACGCGGCGATAATCGCCGGCGCCGCGGGCAGCGGCGTGTGCCCGCGGGCGGCGCACCAGCACGTGAAGCGGCGCCAGTCCGCGGCGTAGGCACGGCGCGTGTTCGGGGCGGCCGCGGCGTGTACCGCGTCGGCGATCCGGGCAGCATCGACCGCGGGCAGCGGCCGAGTACCAGCGCTGCTAGAAGCGCGGTCGTCGCCGGGGCGGAGGGCAGGTGGACCGTACACGGCGCTCATGCTAGTTGCGGCCACCGACAATCTGAGCCGGTCACCGCTTGTTAGGGGCAGTCGCCTGCCTACGCGCAGCGAATGACGTCCGAGCTGGGAGTTCACCGAATCGGGTGCGATAAGGCCAGTTATCGTGCCTCGCCCCGCACAGATGCGCAGTGACCACCCGGAGGCGCCGGCGCGGGCCCCGCCCGGGGGCCGGTGTACGACGTGTCGCTTTCGCCGTTGCGTGTCACTTCGATGTCACTCCGGCGTGTTTCCCCAGGGCAATCGGGTCAGCCCTGGGGAGAGGGTGGGGACGTCCGAGGGGCACGGCGCGCGTGTGGGGATCCGCAGGTCATGCGGGCGCCCGGTGGACACGACCGGCCGGAACCGGCACGGACGGCGTCTGGGAGATGGCACCGGGGACCGGCATTGGCAATGCGTGCTGCCGTTCGCCTCGTGTTGTAGGCGGAGGGTGATCAGGGGCGGCTGGTGGGGGACGGGCTTCGGCCGGGGGTGAGGCGTTATCGGTGTCGGCTGCGCCGGTGGTGGTGGAGGTCGTGGAGTGTGGAGTACACGTGTGGGCCGATCGTGTAGGCCCAGAACAGCAGGGTGCAGGCGGCCGCCGCGTCCGCGAGGATCGTGGCGGCGGGCAGTGAGAGCCTGCCTGCGTGGCTTGCGCCGAGCGCATAGACGCCCATGGAAAAAGTCGGTGGCCAGGGTGGTATGCCGCGCTGGCCACGGGTCGTGTGCAGGTGGTGCACGCTTGCCGCCAGTACGGGGATCAGGAGTGCGGACCCGATCGCCCACAGCACCACTACAGCCGCGGCGGCGATGGGCATGGTGGTGTGGTCGGCGGCCTGTGGCGCCGTGCGGCCGATCGCTGCGGCGGCGAGCCCGGCGCAGCCGGCGCCGACCCACCAGGACACGCGGGGGGTTCCGGGCTTCGGTATGCCGACGCGGCGCAGATGGGCCGCGGCGATGACGAGCATCGTGAGGTATCCGAATACCCCGAGCGTGCAGGCCGCCAGCGGTAGCCAGGGGTGGGAGGGCAGGATGCTCGCTGTTGCGATGGCCCCGGCCAGCAGTGCGGCCGGGGCGAGGAACCATGTGCCGTCGAATGCGGGCATCCGCGAGCCGCTGCCTGCGTACCGCATCGTCAGCGATCCGAACAGTGCCAGGGTGGAGAGCCATCCCGGCAGAAAGGCGCTCCACGCGCCGATGTGCGCCAGGGTGCCGGGCTGTTCGGCGAGTCCGGTGGCGACGACCATGAGGCCGATCGGCACGGTGAAGGCGCCGGGCGATGGCCTGCGCGTGAGCGCGGTGAGCGGCACCCCTCGCATCCGGCCGGCTATCGGGATCAGCAGTGCCTGCGTGGCCGCCAGCGCGAGCAGCGGGAGCCGCAGTGACGACAGCCCGATCAGCGGTGTGAGCTGCGAGGCGGCACCGGTGGCCATGACCGCGCCATACGGCATGACCGACGCGGGCGGCGGATGCACCTTCACACCGGAAGATTCTGCCCGAAGCGGGCAATGGTCAGCCGCCGGCACCACAGATCAGATGTCACCCGATCCTGCCGCGGCCCCCAGACCTGCATTTGAGCATCTAGGGAACACCCACCGCACAGACCTGTTACGAAACGCGCGAGCACCCATCGGAGCGTGACGTTGGGGTCTAGACCGAGCTTTGGCGGAACGGCGTCAGTCGAGGAGTCCGAGATAGGTACGTCGCGCCTTCATCGCATGGATGACTTCGGCGGTGCCGTCGTCGTAGTGCAACACGACCAGCTCGAGAACGCGGGTGTGGGTGTCGAATCCGAGGACGAGGACTCGCTGGGGATGCTCGTCGTCGAGGGGGCCGGTGAGAAGCGGGGTGTCTGAGGCTGCACGGATGTCGCCATCGGTGATGCCGTGCTTGTACGCGGATCGGCGAATGATCACGAGGCGTCGGCCCACTGGGCCAGCGCCTGCCGGATCGCCTCGGAGCGATTCAGATGTTCCCGCTTGGCGCGGGACATCACGGCCTGCAGTTCCGCATCGGTCATGCGCACGGGCACGACCTGCGCCGCACCTTCCGCCCGTGCGGGTCGGCCCATGCGTTTTTTCAGCCACTGTGGGTCGTAGCCGGCCTCGGCCTCGCCGACCCACTGGTCGATCTGCTGCTCGGAGACATCACGTCCCTGGATCTTCCGCTCCATACCCACAATCGTAATACGAAACCATAGGGCTGGGTAGAGCATGCTGCGCTTGCGTCGGTCTGGCGTACACGCACCGCGCAGGGCTGTTACGAAACGGCTGACCGCCCATGGGAACGTGACGTTGCGGCCTAGGGCAACATCTGAAGTGGGCAGCGATGCTCTCGAAGCGCGTGAGCCAGCACGCGAAGGACAAGTGAAACTACGGTTCACGGTCGGGGTTGTTTTGCGTCTCCCGGCTGAGATAAGCGCATCAGCCAGAGCCCTCGAGCAAGCATGACGAGCCCGAGCCCGAGTCCCCAGCCCAGCTCGGAGAGCGCCACTCCCACACCGGCTTGCCCGGTGACATCACCGCTGGCGTCGATGCTGAAGATCGTCGCGAATCCGGCCGCGGTCCCCGCAGCCGCAGCCAGCCCACCTGATAGCGGCCAGCGCGACAGGTATGCGACGAGGAAACATGCACCGACGACGGTGATACCGCATGCGAGTACCTGCCAGGTCGGAAACTCATTCGGCGCCGGCAACCCGGGGCCGAAGACCTCACCGTGACAGTCCGCCGACCAGCTCAGCCAAACGATGCAGGATGCAGCGCCGAGAATCCCCGCTACCATCCCGGTCAGCCACAGGCCGAGCGAACGCGCCCTGCCTGCCGAGCAGGGTTCTATCCGCCGCCGCTCCCAGCGTCGTACGAGCCAGATGACCCCCGCGGCCAACACAGTCGGCACGACAACCAAGAACAGCACCATGGACAGGAACCGCGTTCCCGAGAAGTAACCAGCGACAACCGTCACCTCTGCATCCTCTCCCAAAGGAGGGTCCCCGCACGTCTTGAAGCGATCCGCTGGTCCCGGTCGTCCGTATATCTAGGACCTTCCCTAGATGCACAGACCTGCATTTGAGCATCTAGGGAACACCTACTGCACAGATCTGTTATGAAACGCTCGACCACCCATTGAACCGCCCCGGCATGTCCGGAGACTCGGATTGTTGGGAGAGTGGGAGTCATGCCAGGGAACACGACACGCCGGGGGGATTCACGCCCGTCCGTAGGGATTGGTGAGATCAGCTGGCGAGCCAGTCGAGAGTTTGTCCGTGTCCGCCGGCGTAGGCCAGGGGCGTGCTGTCGAGGGTGACGACGAACTGCCCGCGGGTCTCGGAGACAGATTTCGGGAGCCGGGTGGTCACGGGCTCGATGACGACAGCACCTTCGTTGCTCACCCAATGACAGGGCAACTCCCGGACTGTGTGCTCGAAGGTGCGTCGTGCGGCGGGGTCTATGTAGTTGAGGACGGCGCTACCGAAAACAACAACGGTCGTGCCGGGCGGTGCTGCGCAGACAAGGTCTGTAATCGTGTCGGTCAGGTCCCCGGTGGT
This sequence comes from Tomitella gaofuii, assembly GCF_014126825.1. Classification (NCBI taxonomy): domain Bacteria; kingdom Bacillati; phylum Actinomycetota; class Actinomycetes; order Mycobacteriales; genus Tomitella; species Tomitella gaofuii. Next base: position 52,900 of record NZ_CP059900.1, read on the forward strand.
CACGCGCGGCGGCTCGTTGCGCGCGATCTTGGCGGCAGAGCGTAATCGCCGGAGACGTTCGTCTTGTCCGGGCCACACAAGCGCTTCGAGCCAGCGCATGTCGTCGTCGCTATGCGGGTCCAGCGGGTTCACATCGACCCCGGCGCGGTAGGCCACCTCCGGGAGCGCCGTGGGCAGCGGTGCGTTGCCTGAGACGGTGCACGGCAGCACGACCGGGGATCGGCCCGTCTGCGGGTCGATCTCCCGCACCGCACCCTTCTGACCCGTCATGGTGTAGCGGTAACTGAATCGGTCCGGGAACAAGCACAGCCCCGCCGAAGCACCGACCTCGATCAGCGACAATGGCTCTTGCAACGATGCGAGTATCGGCAACAACACCGCGGCGCGACCGCACTCGTTGGTCTGGGTGCTGCGGGTGCGGGCCATCGCGCCCACAGCTTCCCAGTGCGTGAGCAGCCACGCTCTGAACTCCGGAAACGACGATTCGGGAACACCGAGATAGCGGGCAGCGCCGAGCACGAGATTCGGCTGCCGCTTCGCCAGAGGTAGCTGATCGATCAGCCCGATCAACGCCGGATCATCGGCGATGCCGCGGCACCATTGCTCATAGACGGGTGAGTTGCCGTGTGCCTCGTACTCGGCGAACAACCGGTACCTGCGAGCGGTATCCATGACCAGATCATGCTCCGCCGGCGTCAGCGACACCATGCACGATGGCGCGCATCGTCACCGGAACCCGTCGCCAGCGCGGAACATTGGGCAGCAGAGACAGACTGCAGTTTCGCTGTTCGACCTCTCCCAGGACGGGTAACCATCCGCTCGCAAGGCTGAATCAACTACCACAGGCAAACCGCTCGGGCTCATGCCCCGCAGCCACGGGCCCCCGAGCGCTCGCTCCTCATGGAACACTGACGATTATGTCTCCGGAACGCGACGAGCGCCGTCACGCGGCCGCTGAAGATCTGGCAGACGCCGGCGGCCACGATGCGCCGATCCGGATTGTGCGCTACAGGGACGACTGGCCGCGTCAGTTCGTCGCAGAAGCAGAACGACTACGCCCGTTCGTGCCCGACCTTGTCTTCCACCACATCGGATCGACCGCCGTGCCCGGGCTTGCGGCAAAGCCAGTGATCGACCTGATGGCGTTCGCCGAGAAGCCGGACATGCTAGTGGAAGAGATCATCGCGGCCGGGTACCAGTACCCCCGCGCCTACAATGCTGTGCTCGGTGCACGGCGATGGTTCTGCCGGCCATCGGCAGCCGTGCGCACACATCACCTCCACCTCGTGGCAGACCGCGACGAGCTGGACCGCAACCTCCACATCCGTGACGTGCTCCGTACGCGGGAAGACCTCGCTGATGAATACGCGGCGTTGAAGCGCGACCTGGCACGATCGGCGAACGCTGACCGGGAAGGCTACACAGCCGGTAAGACTGCTTTCATCGGACGCATCGGGAACCTGACTTTGTAAGCAGGTGGGGACATTCAACGCTCGATCTACGGAAGTCTGTCGGCGCGCTCGTGCAGTTCAATACACCCGAACCAGTGGGCATCTAGAACGATCCCTACATACACACATCTGAACGTGTGCATCTAGGCCACACCCCAGATGCACAGTCCGGCGTGAGCGAACCCAAGTGTACCTAGGGCCGCGACCGAGATAGATGCACACTTCCGCCCGGGGCCAGACATGACGGGTCAGGAAGAGCCACGGCGCCGACCCTGCCGATCACGGTAGGGCCGGCGTCGTCTGTTTCGACCCCGGCCGCTTCTCTCGACCGGGGCATGGACAATAACAGAACGTGAGTTCGATAGACGCCGGCCGCCGGAAATGATCGTTTCTGGGCGGCGAGGTGGCCAGCCCGGCGAGAACGGGCGAGATGACTCATAAATCTAAAGGTTCACGAGACACCAAGCCGAGGGGGTGGCCGCCGCGGACGACCTGGGCGGCAACGGGCCGGAGACTGTCTTGTGAACGCGTACCGCCGACATGCGTCTCAGTCGTGATGCTCCCTGGGGGTTGTCGAGGCGTACGGGCCGGCATGAGGCTCCTCGGGTACACGCGGGTCACCACGGGGTGGGTTGCGGCGGGCTGCGTGGTGCGTGATCGTGCTGGTGGCGGCGAGGTTGGCCGTGTGCGGCCATCTTGCTAGAGTTGTGGTGTAGCCACCCCATCGCGGTGGGGTTGGAAGTGAGCCGCAGGATTACTCGCCGGACGACGAGGCCTGCGGCTCGCGTCGTCTCTTCGGTCACACGTGGTGGAGCTCGACGGCGTTGCCGAGCGCGGCGAGGTAGTCGGCGTTGCCGACACGGGACTGCACGACGGCGCCGCAGACGATGTCGGCGACCGCCAATGCTGGCTCTGCCCGTCCGATCGCGTGATCGATCCGCAGGCCTGCGGAAACGACCTTTTGGGCACGGAACTTCTGCAACAGGTCGGTGTCGCTGCGGTCGAGTTGGCCGCGGGACTCGAAGGTGATCTGGCTGCACGGCATGTTGGCGAGGTTCGGCAAGAGGTACTCGAGGCACTTGCGGCGGTGGCGCCGATCGGCGGCGCCGGACTCGCTGCGGACGACGACGAACCCGGCCACCGGCAGGGTGGCGACGGCGTCGATCAGGTCCTGGCGGCGGGCATCGCTGCTGCCATGCCAGTGCACCTTCTTCTCGCCGGGAAGACGCAGCTCGCTCATCGCCGCGCGCAGCGCGGGTATGTCGTCTGCTTCGCAGAGCGCCGCCGCGATGAGGTAGGTGCCGGGGTCACGGTCTGGCTGCGAGCCGCTCTCATCGGCCCACGCGGTGAGCACTACCGGTCGTGCTCTGTGGCCGCGGGGGGAGCATCAGCGGGTGGGGCAGCGTGGCGGCGTCCGCGGTTGCCGATGATCTCGGTGCCCGCGTCGAGATCGATGCACAGGACGTCGTCGTCCATGCGGGCCGGGTACCGGCGCGAGATCGTCGTATCGATGTCGTAGAACGCGGTGAACGCCGAACCGGCCACCATCACCGGACCGGTGCCGGCGCTGCGGCCAGCTCCGCGTACCGCGTAGCCGTGCGGCACGTCGTCGCCGACGCCGCGGATGCCGACGATGCCGCCCTCGCGGTCGTAGAGTAGTTCCACGCACTCGGGGGCGTCCATGAGCGTGTAGGCGGCGCGGTTGATCGAAATGACGCCGCGTTTCTGGATGCTCACCGACGGTGCCCGCCGCAGGGACGTGTTGCGCTTGTCGAACACCTCGAATGCCATCTGCCACCTCCAGAAGGTGATGCTATCGCAGTCGCATGCACCGGTACCTATACGGCATCAACAGACGTCTAAGGCGGACGACGTGCGCGTGCTTGCAGAGCAGGAGATACCGGTCTGCAGATATGCATCGCTCCCATCGCCTCCAACGCGCACAAGACGTCATATAGCGATACTTATCGCCCTTCATGTGCTATAGAATTAGTGACAGATTATGTGACAGTGCCGAGCGCTCTGGCGCACTTGGCGAGGACTGTCACGTGAACGGTCGTATAAGTGACAGTGGGTGGAAGGGGAGTGGTCGGCGGTGTGGGTGGGCTATGCGCGGGTGTCGAAGGACGACGGATCGCAGTCGACCGCTCTGCAACGCGACGCACTCCTCGAGGCCGGCGTCGACGAGCGGGTGATCTACGAGGACCGGGCGTCGGGAGCGAAGGCCGACCGGCCCCTGTTGGAAGCGTGCCTGCGCTCGCTGCGCGAAGGCGACACCCTGGTGGTGTGGAAGCTCGACCGGCTCGGCCGGAGTCTGCGGCATCTGGTGACGATCGTCGAGGACCTCACCGACAGGGGAGTGGGCATCAAGGTGCTCAGCGGGCAGGGTGCGGCGATCGACACCACCACGGCATCGGGCAAGCTCGTGTTCGGGATCTTCGCGGCGCTCGCGGAGTTCGAACGCGAACTCATCTCCGAGCGCACCAAGGCGGGGTTGGCGTCGGCGAGGGCCCGGGGGCGTCGGGGTGGCCGCCCGTACAAGATGACGCCGGCGAAGCTGCGTCTGGCGATGGCGGCGATGGCGGATAGGGACACGCATGTCGGGGCGTTGTGTGTGGAGCTCGACATCACCCGGCAGACGCTCTACCGGCACGTGTCACCTACAGGGGAGCTGCGCGAAGATGGGCGCAAACTCCTGGCGGAGCGGCCCGCGGTGGCCGCGCCACGCTCGGGTGCGTCGGCCCGCCCCGACAGCGACGGCGCCACGCCGCATGCTGAGCAGGCCGGCCCGGTGGCCCGCCGGTCAGACCATGCCGGGGAAGTGCCCGTGGTCACAGCGCGGGTGCAGCCCGGGGCGAAAGGCGACGATGGCGCCGCCGGGACGGCGGATGAGTTAGCGTGTCCAGGATGTGGGTATCGGCCGACCCGGCCGCGTGATCTCATCCCGCACCGTGAGGACCTGGCCACGGTGTGGCTGCACGTCGACGGCGACCTGGTGTCCGAGGGGCGGCATTGCGCCCGTTGCCAGCCCCACGACCGGGTCCGCGCGATTACGTGCAGCCGGTGCGGTGACGGGCCGCTGCTGACCGGGACAGGTGGCGGCGGAGTGCTGCCTGCGGCGGCGGCCGACTGGCTGCGCCACCACGGGTGGACGACGACGCCGGAGCTGATCTGCGATGACCATGCTTGATCGTCCTGCCGAACCCGACAGTGGCCGCGAGCGCGGGGTGTTGTCGGCAGTCAGTTGCAGGCGGTGCCCGTGGTCCCAGGCGACTGCACCGTCGGGCGTTGCAGAGCTTGCGGCCCTGCGCCGCCGCTACGGTTTCCGGGTCGATGGCAGCCTCTCGCCGCAGGACGCTGATTAGGCCGGTCGGCTCCAACACCGCCAACGTCACCTGTTCGTGCACCAGACCCAAGTGGCGTGCCCGTGTCGCGTGCCGAATTGTGACGATGGCCAGGTCTTACTCGGCGTCGGCTTCCGTGGTGGCGACAGGGCGCTGACTCAATTCGCTATCCAGGCGGAGCAACCCGGGACCGTCGTCACCGGTCAACTTGAGCTGACCGATGATTTCGCTGATCGTCGATTCTTCTTCGATTTGCTCGGAGAGGAACCAGCTCAACAGCGGACGGGAATCGAAGTCGTGGCACTGTTCGGCGGCTTGGACCAGCTCTCGTATTGCCGCAGATACCTTCTGTTCGTGGTCGAGGGCCGAGGTGAAGCACTCCAACGCGGTACCGGCAACTACCTGCGGCGCCGAGACGGTACCGATCTTCGGGTGGTTGCCGCGGTCAGCGAGGTGATCGATGAACTTATTGGCGTGCACGATCTCCTCGTCGGCCTGGTGCCGCAGCCATGCGGCCATGCCGGGGAGATCACGCAGATCCATCTCGATCGCGAGTTGCCGGTACACCATGGATGCCTCGAATTCCAGAAGGATTTGCCGATTGAAGGCGTCTTCGAGTTCTCTACCAAGCATCATGACCCCACTCTAACCAGCCAGGGCAGGGCCAGGCCGTGCCTGCCTGTGCCCAGAGCCAGCCGCTCAGGCTACGTGACCTGCGCGGTCACCTGATCGTGCAGCAGTGCCCACAAAGGGACAGCGTTGACCAATCCCCTGATCCCGAGACGGCGTTGTGTGGGGGCCGGCGACGGCGAGCGTGGCGGCTTTGCGCTGATGGCCCGGCACCTCGAAGCCTGCGCGCTCGATGACGCTGCCGTAGCACCGTGGGGCCGGCGCCGTGGGTATCACTGAGTCGGATATGGGCGCCCCTGGTTCCCGACATCTTGGCCGCAGGATCGCCGTGGAGCATCATCGGTGCTGCCGACGGGAAACTCGGCGGCACCGACAGGAGGTTCGTGCTGAATGGGGCAGACGGCTCTGAACGTACTGATAGCGATCGTGGTGGCGATCGTGTCGATCGCCATGATCATCGCGGTGGCGCGGCGGGTGATCGGCATCCACGTGGGACTGACCCGGTCGGCGCTTGCCGCGGTGGTGGCGCTCGGTACGGAGCTGGGCTTCGAGTCGCAGGTCGTCTGGAAACAGGATGCGAACAACCTGGCGTTCGTACCGCTGCAGGTCGGCATCATCGTGCTGGTGGCACTGCTGTTCCTCGTCCTTGCCGAGGTGCTAGTGCCCCAAGGCAGCCTCGCCCGGCCGGACCATATCGTCCGCGCCGCCCAGCGGCACTGGGTCACCGCCCGCCGCGGGTGGCAGTTGACCCGGATCATGATCCGGCATGGGCTACCGGCGATGGCGAGGGGAGAAGGCGCTCCGTTCGGAGGGACGGAGTTCCAGCGCCGGGAACGCGCCCGCGAGTTGCGCGGCGCACTCGAAGAGGCGGGCGCGTCGTTCGTCAAGTTCGGCCAGATGCTGTCGACTCGCGCGGATCTTCTGCCCGATGAGTTCCTCGAGGAACTGTCCCACCTGCAACAGCGTGTCGCGCCGGTCCCGTGGGAGGACGTGGCCGAGGTGGTGCGGCATGAACTCAAGGACGAACCCGATGGTGTCTTCGCGGAGATCGAACGCACCCCGTTAGCGTCCGCATCGATAGGCCAGGTCCACCGAGCCAGGCTGCGCACCGGCCAGAGCGTGGCCGTGAAGGTGCAAAGGCCCGGCATCCGGGTGACGGTGGAGCGTGACCTCGAACTCGCGCTCAGAACCGCGCGAAGGTTGGAGGGTTCCACCGTATGGGGACGCTCGCTCGGCGTTGCCGCGATCGTTGAGGGCTTCGCCGAGGCCCTCCGTGAGGAACTCGATTACCGCGTGGAAGCCCGCAACCTGATCGCGCTACGCACAGTGGTCGGGCGGCACGGTGCGACGCCGCCGATGGTCGTGCCCGCCGCACACCCGGACTATTCGAGTGAGCGCGTGCTGACGATGGACTTCGTCCCCGGACAGACGCTCGCGTCGGCCGGTGTCATCGAGGCGATGAGCGGTGCCCAACGCGCGGAGTTGTCCCGGGCCCTGTTCGACTCGTTTCTGCGGCAGGTGACCGTCGACGGCGTGTTCCACGCCGATCCGCACCCGGGCAATATCGTCCTGACCGACGACGGCACGGTCGCGCTGATCGACTGCGGCTCGGTCGGGCGCATCGATTCCCGACTCCGGTCCGAGCTGGAACAGTTCATGCTTGCCGTCGAGCGCGGCGACCCCGATATGGTGTGCGACGCGCTGTTCGGGTTGGTCATACGGCCCGAATACGTCGACGAGGACGGCCTGCGCCGCACCATCGGCCGGTTCATGGCACTGTACTTGTCGGCCGGCAGCGAACCCGGTGCCGCCATGTTCGCCGAGCTGGTGCGGGTCGTGGCCGAGTACGGGCTGACCGTCCCGGCGGAGATCGCGGCGGCATTCCGTGCCATCGGCACGATGGAAGGCACCCTCGCCCTGCTCGACCCGGGATTCGACGTGCTGGCGGAGTCGCGCGAATTCGCCTCCCGCCAGTTCTCTGCGCGGATGACCCCGCAGTCGCTCCGCGACGCGGCGATCGACGAGCTCCTCGCGGTGCTCCCGACGCTGCGCCGCGTGCCCCGGCATCTTGACCGCGTCGCCTCCTCTCTCGAGGCGGGACGGCTAAAGGCGAACATCAGCCTCTTCTCCGACGATCGCGACAGAAATTTGATCACTGGCCTCGTGAACCAGGTGTTGCTGGCATTCCTCGGCGGCATCGCAGGCATCATGGCGGCTGTTCTGCTGGCGAACCCCGGCGGTCCGCAGGTGAGCGACACGCTCACGTTGTATGAAATTTTCGGCTACAACCTGATCGCGATCAGCGGAATACTGTTCCTGCGAGTGCTTTTCGTCATATTCGCGAAGAAGCGAAGATAATCGCCACGCCACCCAGGCCGGCGCCGCGTGTCCATCGCAGTACCGTCTGCAGCACACTATCGACCACTGCATGGCGTCGAAGCAAGGGACCGCGGTCAGCGTGGCCCTGCCGCCGGCGCGGCCGGAAATCGACTGGTGCACCCCTTTGGTTGCCTCGCCCGCCCGCCATATCACCACGGCGCCTGCGGCCGCCGTGTGTACGACTACCGTCCGGGAAAATATCACCTCACGCAGAGGCTGACCGGCCGGCCCCGGTCCGGCACTTTCCGCCGCCATCACGGTGGCCACGTGGTTATCGGCCGAGATCAACGACGCCGTGCTCGCGCCCCTCGGTCAGCTGCTGTGGGTTGCTATGAGTGCCTGCATTCTGGGCGGGCCCGAGTCATACTTCCAGTTCCTGATCCGAAATACGCAGTGCAGCGGTGCGGCGCGCTCGTCGATCAGTGGGGCCTTGGTCGTGTGGCAGCTTCTTCGGGCGAGCCGATTCCGGCGAACCCGTGGCCGTCCTCATCGTCGGGTACCGGCAGCCGCCCGTCGGCGACCGCCTGGTCGATACTGGCTTGCAGCGAACGGCAACTGTGCCCGCCGCCGCTGCGTTCTGCGGCCGCCGCTGCGATTTGAAACCACGCGCACGCTTGGTCGGATCCTCCGCGCCACTGCACCGAGGTGTGCCGGTGGCTGAGTTTGCACACCAGTACCTCGTTGCCGCAATCTCTGCAGGTGACTGGGTGCATGTGCATACCGCGTCCTGGGAAAAGTGTGCGCCGGCCACCGGCCCGGCCGGCGCTCAGTGTGCGGATTCGGCCTCGCGCCGGGCGAGGTTCTCGGCGATCTGGGCGCGCCAGGCTTCGTTGGCCTTGGTCGGGTCCATCTCGAATTCGAAGCGGTCTGTCATGTCGTCGGTGATGTCCGCCCGGTCCACGTAGAACTGCTCGTACCAGCGACGCAGCTGGTAGATGGGACCGTCCTCCTCGCACAGCAGCGGATTGTTGATGCGGGCCTTGCTGCGCCAGATGGCGACGTCCTGCTCGAAGCCGCGGGTGATGAAGCCGACGTTCGATGCCGTGATCGCCTCCGCCTGGCCTTCCGGGATGTCGGGGGTCTTGCGGACGGTGGCCCCGTACTGCAGGACGAACTTCCCTGGCGTGACGGGGTAGTGGCAGTTGATGAGCTTGGTCTCCACGTCGTAGCCCGTGTAGTGATAGCACAACTCGTCGATCATGAACGAGGGCCCGTAGTAGGACGCCACCGACGAATTGCCCTGGGACACCTTGGCGCGGTCCACCCCCGGCGGGAGCATGTCTTCGCGGCCCTCGCCGTTCATGTACTGCGTGGCGGTGACGCCCTCGAAGACGTTCTTGAAGTACGTGGGGAGCGAGAAGTGGATGTAGAAGAAGTGGGCGAAGTCGACGACGTTATCGACGATCTCGCGGCAGTTGGTGTCGATGGTGATCGTCTTCCACTGCCACTCGGTCCACTCGTCGTCGCCGGTGCGGATGACGGGGATGTACTCCTCCGGCGTGCCGCCCTCCGGGTCGTTCCACACGAACAGCAGGTCGTCCTGTTCCATGGTGGGCCAGGCCTGGGTGCGGGCGCGCATGGGCACGCGCTTGGCATAGGGGATCTCCTTGCACTTGCCGTCGCCGCCCCAGCGCCAGTCGTGGAAAGGACACGCGATCTCGTCGCCCTTGATCGTGCCCTGCGACAGGTCGCCCCCCATGTGCCGACAGTACGAGTCCAGCACGTTGAGCTCGCCCTGGGTGTCCTGCCAGACGACGAGCTTGCCGCCGAAGGCCTCGATCGAATGGGGCTTGCCGTCGCGGAAGTCCTTGGCCAGGCCCAGGCAGTGCCAGCCGCGGGCGAACCGCTCGGGGGCGGCAGCGTTGTCGATGAGGCGGGCGGAGTCGGCGCTGTCGGAGATTACACTCATAGGGATCGTCCTTCCCGGCGAGGGTGATCGTGCGTCCCCTGCCGAATCTAAAACCGGTGTCGTAGAGACGCAATGAACGTTCTCAGGCACCAGGACGGGCCTGTCCCAGAAGGCCTGCTGCGTCATGGCCTGTCGGCTGCTGTGCATGTCCACGTGGCCGCCGTTGGCGCGGAGTGGCCCGTGCCAGGCTGGGCCGGCGCCGAGCCGCAGCACCGCACCGCATAGAACACAGATCGGCCAGTCGCGGTTGCCCACCGCCATCGGCTGCGGGCGGCGATGACCTCGACAGCCGCAGCGGCCGTGCGGAAGCGCCACAGCCACGCCCGCCCAGGACAGGCCAGGCCAGCGACGCCAGGGAATCGGGACCGAAAAGCGCCGTCATCGATTGGCAACGTTAATCTCGGTCCGCCGTGGCCATGACACCCCAGCCTGTACCGGAGCTGGCAGCGCGCATACGTGTACGGCGGCGTGGTAGACCGTCATGTCGGCGCGCAGCGCCCCCCTTTGACGCCGCCGCGGCGGCCTTCGAGAGAGGAAACACACTATGCCCACCGACTATGATGCGCCGCGACGCAGCGAGGAAGGCGCCGGTGGCGAAGGTGCTGGCGAGGATGTCGGCGGGCCGCTTGCCCGCCGGCCGCAGTCGTCGTCTGGGGACCTCGACGACGGGACCATGGTCGAATCGTACGAGTTGCCCGGCGCGGACCTGTCGGGCGAGGAGTTCTCGGCCACGGTCGTCCCCCGGCAGGACGGCGAGTTCGTCTGTGTGGGCTGTTTTCTCGTGCAGCACCGGTCCCGGGCCGGGCAGGTCAACGACGATGGCACAATGCTGTGCACCGACTGCGCCGGATAAGCCAGCCCCGCGGCGGGGTGCCCCGCGGCCCGTCGGGCCCGACAGAATGGCAGTGATACGACATCCCCGCAGGCCACCCGGGTCCTGCGCATCCGCGCCGCCATCACCTGTGTGCCCGGCATCGCTCGGGGCATGCACTTGACGTTGGAGTGGAATAGCAATGACACCTACGCGCACCGTGAAGGCGATCGCGCTGCTGGCCCGCCGTCCGGAGTGGACGCGGGACCAGTTCATCGTGCACTACGAGAATGTGCACGTGCCGTTGGTGCGCCGCGCGTTCCCGCAGATCCGCCGGTACCGCCGCAACTTCGTCGACTCGGGCACAATGTTGCCCCCGGGAGGGCAGGGGCCGGGTTTCGATGTGCTCACCGAGATGTGGTTCGACTCGCGCGCCGACTATGACGCGATGCTCGCCGCCCATGCCGACCCGGCGGTGGGCGGCCCGGTAGCCGAGGACGCGGTCCGGTTCATCGACATGGACAAGACCATCCAGTTCCTCGTCGACCTCCGCGGCGATACCGATACCCCCGTGTGAATCGTCACGCGTGTGCTGCCGGGCAGGGCCACGCGCTCTGAAACCGGATGCACTGGGGAAACCGTGTCGCCGACCGTGTCCAGGGGGAACATCACAGCGGCACCACGGCGCGGACACTGGGCGGCCGACGCAGGAGGTCGATCCTGCGGCAGGCCGCCTCGGCGACCGTGTCACGGTGCCGCTGTGACCCGTCGCCGCGCGTGCCACGACCGGCCTCACCGCTTCCGGCTGCGGCCGGTACCGTCACTACCGTGGGGGTCGGGCCGCCCCATTCGGCCCGACCCCCACCCGCCACCGCTGGGCAGGGGCGGGCCTTGTCACCGGCGTCGTCGCGAATGCGGGTGTAGTAGCGCACCGCTTCGTAGCGGGCATCGGTCAGATAGGGCGGACACGGTCGGTTGCCGCGTTCGTACAGGCCCCAGACGTGAGCTGGATGCCGCGGCCCGATCGCACTCGATTCCAGCGATGCGCCCGTGCGCATCGGCTGATTCGCAGACCCGACAGGAGAGGCCCGGCGGTGCAGGCGCGGCGGTCGGCGCGGATGCCGGCACCGTCGATGTCGGTGCCCTCGCGGCGTGCTGCCCTACTGCGATCCGGCGGCGCAGCCAGGCGAGGGTGTCAGGCTGGCCGATCGCCAGTCTCCGGCCGACGACGGGCGATGTCGGGCCGAATCCTGTGGTGTTGCCCGGAATGCCGTGGTCGATAGGGTGCGGACATAGGATGCGGTGACGTCCTTTTCCGGCGATCGGCGCCGGTACAGGGGTAAGGAGAGTGGTTATGGGTTCGATCGGTGACTACATCGTCGATATCAATAAGGTGCTGTTCGGCTCGATCCAGGGGTCGCTCGGTGCGGCCGGGTCGGACGAGCTGGGAGCATCGATTTATAAGGCCGCCCAGGACTTCTACCATGGGATCGGGCTCGACAGCCTGCGCGGCTAAGCATTGCCCGACGGCGGAGAGGGGCCGGCACATCGGGGTGCCTGCCCCTCTCCGCGTCCTCCGGGGGGGGTGGCCACGGGGGCGGCCACGGCGGATCGCACGGGTGGGCGTTCGAGCCGGGGTTGTCGATGCCGCCGGGGACAGTCCCATCCGCTGCGTGTGTACGGCCTGTGCGGCAAAAGGATCGACGTCGCCGTGGGCGACGCGGCCGACGACGACTTCTGGGCGCGGCTGGTGCGTTCGGACACGGTGCGCATCGTGGTGTTGGCCATGCGCGCCCGGCACACCGACATCGACGCGTTGGACAGTTTGCGCAGCGCTGGCTACGGGGATGTGACGGTCGCCGCGGTGGCCTCGTATCGGGCGAACGTCGAGGAACTCGGAGCACTCGGGTTCGACAGGGTCGTCCGCCTGTATGACGGCGCCGGCGAGACCCTCGCCGGCCAGGCCGTAATCGCCGTACGTCCGGGGGAGCCCGTCTGAACACCAGCGTTGCGGTGCCGCACAGGTACGTGGGGGGTTCCCGGGCCGCGGGACTCGGCGCTTGCGTGGCTGGTCAGCCGGGGGCTTGTGGCCGGTGCACGTCGCGTTGGTATCCGCCCGGGGTCTGTCCGACGAGCGTGGTAAACGCGGCGATGAACACGCTCGGACTCGACCAGCCGCAGCGGAACGCCACATCGAGCACCGGGGTTCCTTCCGCGAGCATCACCAGCGCGTGGTGGATGCGCAGCTGCGTGCGCCACTGGCGATAGCCCATGCCGGTCTCCGCGTGGAACAACCGGCTGAGCGTGCGTGCCGACGCGCCGACCCGGCGCCCCACCTCGTCGAGTCCGACCGGTGCTGACAAGTCGTCTTCGACGATGCGGGCTGCCGCCCGCAACCTGTCGTCGCGCGGTTCGGGCAGGTGCAATGGCTGTTCCGGCGCGGCGAGGGCGTCTTCGACGATCACGGCGCGCAGCAGCGTCCGCATCGACGCCGCCCGGTCGCTGCCGTCGGTGAGCGCGAGCAACGCCTCCCGTACCAGCGGCGTGACGACCAGCACCTTCGGCTGCGGCGCCAACGAGGACGCCGCCTGCCCGGTGAGGAACACGATCCGCATGTCGGTCGCCCCGTGCGCACGGTGCTCGTGGTCGTAACCGGCCGGGATCCACACCGCACGGTTCGGCGGCGCGATCCACAGGCCCGCCGCGGTGACCAGCGACAGCACCCCCGACGCCGGATACACCACGTGCCCGTGGCGGTGGCGGTGTGCAGGGGTGCGTTCGTCGTGGCCGAGCAGATGGTTCTGCTCCGGCCGCAACACGTCGTGGCGGGAAATCATCATCGAGTGTCACTATAACGGTCGAATGCCGACCGGGATGCTGCCTACCGTCGTCGTGTACCCACTGGCCGCACCCCTGTGAGGAGCGCATGTCCACCACCGAGCAGATCGACATTCCCGGCACCGACCCCGCCATGCTGCGGCCGGGCGGCGGTGGGCCGGCCGGCGTACGCGGTTCCCGCCGGCGGGCCGGCGCGGCAGTGCGCCGCCCGGCCGCCGCCGCGGTCCTCGGTACCGGGTTGATCCTGATCGGCCTGAACCTGCGCATCGGTGTCGCGGCGGTCGGCCCCGTGCTCGCCGACATCCGCGCGAGCCTGGGCCTGTCGGCGAGCGTGGCCAGCCTGCTCACGACCATCCCGGTCGTCGCGTTCGGCGTCTTCGCCTTCGGCACCCCGGGCCTGTCGCGGCGGATCGGGATGCACCGGCTGCTGGGGCTGACGATGCTCGCCCTGGCTGCGGGGATCGTGCTGCGCCTGCATTCGAGCCTGGCGGCCCTGTTCGCCGGCACGATCCTCATCGGCGCGGCGATCGCCATCGGCAACGTGCTCATGCCGGCCGCGATCAAACAGGACTTCGCCCACCGCACCGGGCTGATGATGGGCCTGTACTCGACCGCGCTGTTCGTCGGCGCCGCCCTCGCCTCCGGGCTGACCGCGCCGATCCTGCCCGCCGTCGGCGGCCAGTGGCGGGCCGCGCTCGCGGTATGGGCGATCCCTGCGGTACTGGCGCTGCTGGTCTGGATCCCGCAGCTGCGCCGCACACCCGAACGCGCACGCACCACCCCGACCCTCGCCGACGGCCCGGACGCGCCCGGCGAACCGCCGATGCGGGCGCTGCTCACCGACCCCACCGCGATCGCGGTCACCGCGCTGATGGGACTGCAGTCGATGGGCTACTACGCCATGCTCACCTGGGTGCCGTCGATCCTGCAGGATGACGGCATGGACGCGACCAGCGCGGGCTGGATGCTGTCGTATTCGGCGTTCCCCGGCATCGCCGCCGCACTGTTCACCCCGGCCCTGGCCCGGCGCATGCGCCCGGCCTGGCTGCCGGTGCTGGCGTCGGTGGTGCTGACCGCGCTGGCCTACACGGGCCTGGCCTGCGCCCCGGCCACCGGCACCTACGTGTGGATGACGCTGCTCGGCCTCGGTCAGGGCGCCGCGATCAGCCTGTCGCTGACTTACATCGTGTGGCGCTCCCCGGACACCCACCACACCGGGCACGTGTCCACGATGGCCCAGGGCTTCGGCTACCTGTTCGCCGGCGCCGGCCCGCTCGCGATGGGCGCCGTGCACACGGCCACCGGCGGATGGGCCGTCCCCTTGCTCGTGCTCGGACTCCTGCTCGCCTTGCAGCTCGCGGCCGGCGCCATCGCCAGCCGCGACGTCCACGTGCGCGCACGGAGCCGGTAAACCGACACGCCGGCCCCGGCCGACGCGAGATGGATGCTGGACGCCCAGCCGGTCGCCGAATCGAAAAAAGGGGGTGTGGGGAACCTCGAGGTGGTGCGGCGCCCACGTGTGGGCAGTTCAGGAGGACTCGGGGAACGCCGACCAGGCATTTGTTGGGGGGCGAGGATGCAGGTGGCCGGCATCGATCGGGCACGGGGTGTGGCCACGGTCCCACAGAGTGGCACCTGCCCATGCCGTGTAGGCATGGGCAGGTGCGGTTTCGAGGCCTACTGGTGGCGCGCACTCCCTCGCATGGTGGTGCCATGAGGAGAAGTGATGTGGAGGCCGACCCCGATCGGTATGCGCGAGACGTTCGCGATTCGGTGGCGGGCGGGCACGGCGCGGCCGATCGTGGTGTGGCCGTGTTCGGGCGGCGCGCCGCCGCCGCCGGCGCCGCGGTGGTCCCGGGGCTGGCGGTTGTGGCGGCCGCGACCGGGGTCGCGATGCTGATCGGCAGGTTCATCCCGACCGTGAGCCCGCTGTTGATCGCGATCGTGCTCGGGGCGATAGGCGCGAATGTGGTGTCGTTGCCGCGCCGGATCGAACCGGGCTTGACGTTCTCGGCCAAACGGCTGCTGCGTGTCGGTGTCGCGCTGCTCGGTCTGCAGCTGGTGGTCGGCGACGTCCTGGCACTCGGGTGGGGCGTGATCGCGGTGATCGTCGCGGTCGTGGCCCTGGGCATCGTCGCCACGATGTGGGTCGGCGCGCTGCTCGGGCTCACCTGGACGCAGCGGCTGCTGATCGCGTGCGGGTTCTCGATCTGTGGGGCCGCCGCGGTCGCGGCGGTGGACGGTGTGGTCGATTCCTCTGAGGAGGAGACGATCACCGCGATCGCGTTGGTCGTGATCTTCGGGACCGTGATGATCCTGGCGATCCCGCTGCTCACCGACCTGTTCGGCTTGTCCGATGAGCAGGGCGGGCTGTGGGCGGGCGCGTCGATCCACGAGGTCGCGCAGGTTGTCGCCGCCGGCGGGGCGGTCGGCGGTGGGGCGCTGGTGATTGCGACGGTCGTCAAGCTCGGGCGGGTGTTGATGCTCGCGCCGGTGCTGACGGTGCTGGGCCTGGTCCAGCGCCGCCGCATGGCCGCCGGGCGGGCGGCCGGCGCCGCGGGGGCCAAGCGTCCGGCTCTGGTGCCGTTGTTCGTGGCCGTGTTCATCGCGTTCGTGGCGCTCCGTTCGACCGGGATAGTCCCGGAGTCCGCGCTAGCGGTGGCGGAGGTGTGCGAGACCGTGTTGTTGACCGCGGCGATGTTCGCGTTGGGCACCGGGGTGCGGATCGCGACGATGAAGAAGGTGGGGCCGAAGCCGTTCGTGTTGGCGTTGGCGTCCACCGTCTGGGTGGCGGCGATCGGGTACGTCGGCGTCCTGCTGGTCAACTAAGACGCGGGACACCTGCGGGCGGGTGCGGTGGTCCCACGTGTCGCCGGCCTGCTGCGCGAGCATGCGCCGCCGCACGAGCCCCCGGCCGTGCTTTTCGGGGCCGGGGCCGCCGATCGTTGTCGATCGCGGGTATTCAGTACGCTTCATAAATGTCGTACCCCCTGGGTACAGTGCTTCACGCCACGAGTTGCGGACTCCGCGACCGGGCGAGGGCCGCCGCTCGTGGGCGTCACGACACATCCGGCGCTGCGCGTGCAAGGCGCGCAGCGCATTTGTTCCACAGAAAGAGGTTGTACCGCGTATGCGTACCTTCCGTACTTCCCTGCTCGCCGGCGCCGGCGCCGGCGCCGGCGCCGTGGCACTGGCCGGGGGCATCATCGCCCCGGGGATCGCCTCGGCCGCCGACGGCGGGACGACCGACTCGATCAGCCCGGACAGCCGGGTGACTGTGTCCGCGACCGGCAACGACGACTGCACGGTCGACTTCACGCTGAAAGCCACCGATAGCGACACCGCGAACTGGGTGGCCGATTACCGCGTCGACGGGGAAGACCCCACGATCGAGAGCACCGGCGACGCGTTCTTCAACGTCTACCACCCGGTGGTCACCAACCAGAAAGACGCGGCCGAGGCGCTCAACGGCCTCGAAGACCACGACTACAACGTCGGCGTGAACACCCAGCAGGTAGATCTGAGCAGCTACGGCCCGGGGGAGCACACGGTCACGTTCAAGCTCTACCGCGGCCCGAGCGCCGGCAACTGGGGCGACGAGGAGAAGCAGACCGGTGAGATCACGGTCACCTGCGCGGACGACCAGGAGGACGGCACCGGCAGCCTCGGATCGCTCGACGTGTTCGGCAGCCTCGGCAGCATCGCGGGCATCTTCGAGTCCTGATCTGATCGAGAGCGCCGTGCCCCGTCGCCGCTGGCGGCTACAGGAGACAAGCACGCGGCGCCACCGCGCCGTCACGGCCCGCCCGCCCACGTTATGCACGTGAGCGGGCGGGCCGTCGCTTGTGCCCCGGGACGAAGGCTCTGTGGATGATGTCGTGACCGGTCGACCCGTCCGCCATTTCAGTATCGGCGAAAGCCGGTCGTTCGGCCGGGCAGGCGGATGCGAACCACGCCGAGAAGCTCGGCGTGCCGTAGCAGCGGCGCGAGATCGGGCAACGTCGTGACGACGAACGCGTCAAACACGCACGTGGGCTACCCGGCCATCACCCCGAGACAACTCGCCACGTCGCCGCTTGACGGCAATACGAGCATCCACCCTGCCGGACTCAACGTTGACCCGTCGGCCGACGGGTCAACTCCGAGTTCCGCTCGGTGCCGACAAGGCGAAAGAACGCAGTATCGACAGTTGCGGCACTCAGGGGCTCCGACGCCGCGGGCGGGGTTGTTCTGCTGGTCAGCTGCCGCCGAACAGCAGATCGCCCAGCGGGGCGAGGACAGCGTTGATGATGTTGATGCTCGTATCGGAGAGGCTGGTGGCAGCAGTGGGATCGTTTTGCAGTGAGCCCATGGACGAGCTCCTTCCTCGATGCGGTGCGCCAGTGCCGAGCAGCGGGCGCTGACAGCGACGATACGGGGACGGGGCTCTGCTGGCTGCCTGTCTCCGGTTGGCGGTATCCCGCGAGGTGGCGGAGTGCGGGACGAGCGCCTGCAGGGGCGTCACCGGCAGTCGGCCCGGGTATGCCGCGCTGGTATCGGCCTGGTCGAACGCGATGCGGATGCGCCGTTGCAGCTCGCGCTCGGCGGCTCATTGCATATTCGCACGCGTGACCACGCTGATACGCAACGTCCAGGAGTTCGCGTCGAGCGCGTTGACGCCGTGCGGTTCCGGGGCGGAGCAGGCCGGATTTGGTTGGCTCTTCGGTTGCGGCCTTGTGGCGGTCTCCAGCGCGACGCGGCTGTATGGCCAGGGCGGCCGGCTCGGTTTACCCTGATGCGCATGTCGTGTGCTGTGTGCTGCGGAAAGCCGGTCTGGTGAGTGCCGTGTGGCCCGTGGTGGTCGGTATCGATGGTGCGCACCAGGCTGATCATGCCGTCCGGTGGGCGGTGCGATATTCGGCGCGCCGCGGCGTACCGGTACGGATCGTGGTGGCGGCGCCGCCGCGACCGGCCGCACGGGTCATGGACCGGCTCCCGGGACGGCTTTTTCGCCGACTCAACGTCGACGGCGACGCAGTCGCCGCCCGCGCGCTGCGTATCGCCGCCGAAGCCGCACCGACGGCGCCGGTGACTGCCGAGGTGGCCGCCGGGACGGTCGTGAAGACGCTGGTCGAAGTGTCGAAGTCGGCGCACACGCTCGTGCTCGACGGGCAGGGCCGCGGACGCATGGGACGCGCCGTGGTCGGCTCGCTCGGCACGACGATCGCCCGGCTGGCCGATTGCCCGGTCGCGGTCGTGCGGACACCCGGCGGCGAGCCCGGCGCTGGGGCAGCGGCCGGCCCGGTGGTCGTCGGGGTCGATGGCACCGCGTCGGGAATACCGGCGCTCGATACCGGGTTCGCCGAGGCCGCCGCGACCGGGGCGCATCTGGTCGCCGTGCACACCTGGGGCCATGCGGGGGCGACCTACTTTTCGGCGCGGGATGCGGCGCGGTGGCAGGGTGAAGCCAGCGCCGAACAGGCGGTGTTGTCCGAGCGGCTCGCCGGATACAGCGCCGACTTCCCGGATGTCGTGGTGCAGAAGGTGGTCACCACCGGGCGGGCGGCCGAGACGTTGGCCGCGTGGGCGCCGACCGCCCAGTTGGTCGTCCTCGGCTCGCGCCGCGGCGGTGGCCGCACCGGCATGGCGTCGGGGTCCACGGTGGTCGCCGTGTTGCGCGCGGCCCGGTGCCCGGTGATGATCGCCCGCTGACGACCTGCCCGGCCGCAGCAGCCGGCCTGAGGTTCTAACGGTCGCCGTCCCGGGCGTCATCGGGCGGCGGCGAGGTGCGCGTCCTGGGCCGGTGCAGCGGCGCCGTCGGGGTCTCGACGGCACCGCGCGCATCCGCGGCCTCGCTGCTGCCTGTGTCTTCAGCATCCGTGCAGGTCGCCGAAACTTCGGCGCCGCTGTCCGCGCGGGTATCACTTCCAGCGGGTGCGTCGGGGGGCGTGTCTTGCCGAGTATCAGTTGTGGTTGTGGTGGTGTCCGGTCGCGGCTCGGGGCTGTCCGCCTCGTCCGGGGCAGTCAGCCGCGTAGTGACCTCCACGTTGTGGGCCTGGGTTTCGCGGCGCGTGTAGGCGCTGTAGGCGCGTACGTCGGCGCGGGTGGTGGCCTGGGCGGACAGGCTCGACAGGCCCCGCGGCCAGAGCCGGTCGCTGCGGACGACGTTGATCTCCGCGCAGACCATGGTGATCTGGGCGAGCAGGTAGAACCAGAACAAGAGCCCGATCACCACGGCGAACGTGCCGTAGGTGCCGGTGGCGCCTTGGACTTTGTGGTTGACCAGGCTGGTGCCGATCTTCTGCAGCGCGAACCACGCCAGTGCCGCCGCCGCCGCCCCGGGGGCGGCGTCCCGGAAACCGACCGGGGCGACGGTGAGCCGCCGGAACAGGTAGGTGAACACGGTGAAGTTCATCGCCAGCCCGAGTGCCGCGGCGAGCGTGGCGCCGGCGGCGCCGATACGGAGCCCGTACGATGCGGTGCCCGAGACCACGCCCTGTAAAAAGGTGGTGGCGATCAGTCCGCCGCCGCCCACGGCGACCAGTTCGATGCTGCGCACGATGCGCGGGACGAAGCCCGGCCAGGAGGTGCGCGGCACCGCGTAGATGGTGTTGAACGCCGTCTGCGCGGTCTGCGCGACCCCGAGTCCCGACCAGAGCGCAAGCGCCAGGCCGGTGATCAGTGCCAGCGGGTTGCCGGTCAGCGGGCGTACCGCGCTGTGTTCGCCGAGGAGCGGGAACTCGCCGAGCGCCGAGGAGAACACCGTGTCCTGCAATTCCGGCGAGCCCGCGAGCACGTAGCCGAGGATCGTGGTCAACGCCAGCAGCAGCGGAAAGATCGAGAAGAACGCGTAGTAGGCGGTCAATGCGGCGAGGTTTCCGGCCTGGTCGTCGCCGAATTTCTTGATGACCGCGAAGCTGAACCCCGCCCACGGGTGCGCCCGCTGAAAGCGGTCGACCCGGTCGATCAGCCGGGTACGTGCGCTCACCGGGGGCCACCCGCCGCCGCGGTGTGGTGCGGCCCAGCGGCCACGGCGCCGCCGCCGCCGGGCGATACACCGGATGCTGCCCTCATGTGCGCGGCCCCTTCGTGTGACCCGGACGGACACTGCTGTTACCGGTGAGACTGTCACCAGGCGGCGGGCCGGGCAATGCGGACACGCCGGATGCGGGCACCGACCACGCGACTGTGCGCTGCGTGAACCGCAGATCAGCGCCGGCCCGCGAGCACCCGAGTCTGGCGTGTTGCTCGGTGGAGCCGCCGGGAGTGTGCCAGTGTCGACACGCAAGGATCTGTGCCCGCGGACGACGACGGTCCATGGCGCGTGGGACGTGTAGAAAGGCGGCTGCCGTGCCCCGCCCTGGACACAGTGCCCGCGGCGGAGACGGTCCCGGATCGGCCGGGCGACACCATCACACACGATCGGAGATACTCGAAATGAACTCCTCGGCTCAGCACAAGGCGCAGGACCTCAAAGACAGCGCACTCGAGCAGGCCCACGCGGCGCAGGACACCGCAGGGCATCTCGCCGCCCGTGCCCGTGACGCCGCCACCGACGAGCACGGCACACTCAAATCCGCTGTCCCCTCCGGCGGCGTGCTGATCGTGGTCCTCGCGGCGTTGTGCGCTGTGGCGGTCGTCCTGCGGGCGCGGCGGCGCTGACCAGCGCCGGTCCGGGCAGTGGCGACGGGTGGGTGGCCGGCCGTAATCGCCGGGGCGATCGTCGGCGGCCTGGCCGCGCATGTCATCGTCACGAGAATCCGACGAAGCCGCCCCCGTCCACGACATGCCAATGCCCCTGTGATCGCCGGCTGACGGGGGCTCTTGTCCCGCGCCACGTCCGTGACGGTCGGTGTCGTGCTCAGTCAGCGACGCTGCCGGTCACGGGGCCGGGGACTATGTTCGCAGCGGCGGCCGTGGTCGTCGGCGCGGGATGGTTGTCATGCCACGACCGGGCCGAAGTGGGTGGGCACGTCGTTTCGTTACTGGGACGTCCGCAGCGGAATGTCCTTGCTGACAGCGGCCGGCGGGTCGCCGTCCTCGGCGGGGCCGGCAAACATGGTGGCGAGGTGCTGCTTGATCTGCGCGGTGCTCAGGTGCGCGCCGGTTCGTGACGGGGTGTGTTGAGTGGCCATGGGCTGCCTTTCGTTGCTGTCCGGGGGCGGGTTTACACGGGGGTGGGGTCGTCGTTGTCGTCGTGGCGGCGTCGGCGGCGCCGGTATACGGCGGCTTCCTCGTCGGTGGTCTCGGGTTCGAGTGGGTCGTTGTGCCACCGGTAGCGGATCGCGACCATCAGTGCGCCGCCGGCGGCCAGGCCCACGATGGCCGCGGTACCCCACGGCCATGCGGCGGCGCCGTCGGGCCGGCCGAGCATCACCAGCCATACCCCGCCGGCGGCGATGCCCAGCAGGAGCAGCGTCCAGGCGGCGAGTCCGGGGAAGTTCTGGCGCACGTGCGGTGTCCTTTCGTTGTGGTGTCCCGTCAGGTTAGCCGGGGACCGTGCGGCCTGGCGGTCTAGCGGACCGGGCGGGTCTGGCCGCGGCGGCGGCCGGTGTGCAGGTGGATGCGGGTCGGCGGCGCAGTGTCGCCGAACATGTCGGCCAGTTCCGCACGGGTGCGGGCAGCGGCGCGGGCTGCTGCGGGCAGATCCGCCGGCGCGGCGAGGTGTGCGGCGATATCGATGGTGAGCGTGCCGCGGTCCCGGCGGATCCGGGCGTGGGCGGCGCCGATGGCGGGGTCGGCTGCCAGGGCGGCGGCGGCGCCGTCGGCAAGGATGCGCACGCTTGCAGTCAACCGGCCCTCCGGCCCGGTGCCGGGCAGCCGGACCGTCGTCCGGCGGGGTACGGGGATGTGGCCGAGCAGCCAGCGCAGCGCGAGCAGGCCGATCAGCACCCCGCCGATACCCGCGGCCCACGGCCACCACGACCGCCCGGTGACATCGGTGATGGCGTCGATCGAAACGCGGTCGGGCAGCCAATCGGTCCACCGGGGCGGCCAGCGCGTCGCCCAGCCGATGAGCACGAGCCCCCCGGCGATCGCGCCGAGCCCGACGACCGCGGTGGCGATGCGGTCCCATGCCGCCATCAGCCTGCTCATCGGTGCACCTTGTCGGGGTGCACGGCGGCGTCGATACGGACCTGGCCTGCGATCGGGGCGAGCCGGTCGGTGAGGGCGTCGGTGATCTGCGTGCGCACGGCGGCGGTGTCGGCGTCGACGGTCCGCGCGGTGACTGTGATCTTCTTGCGCGTCGCAGTCGCAGCGGCGCCGGTGACCGCGGGCACTGCGCGGGCGATGTCGCCGGCCAGCCGGGCGGCGTCGACGGGCCGCAACCACACGCGGCGGCCGTTGCGCGGCTGGCAGTATCGACACCGGCGTCGGTGTCGTCACTGCCGACGCGGTCGGTGTCGGGTTCGGCGCGGGTGTCGGCGCACGTGTATACGGCGATGGCGGTACGGCGGCGGGGTTTGACCGCGATGACGAGCAGCCACACCCCGCACGCTGCGGCGGCGGCGCCGACGACGCCCCACCACGGCTGCGGGCGGGCGCCGTCGGCGGCATCGGCGAGCGTGCCGAGCCAGGACGGTGGCGGACGCCCACCCGGCGTGCACGATCGCGTTCTTTGTACCGCGGCGATGGCGGCGGCGAGCACGAGCAGTGCCCCGATGATCCGGCGGGGGCGGCCGCCGCGGCGGCCACGGGGGGCCGCGGCGGCGTGCCGCGGGCGCGGCCGTGGTCGGAGGCGGGGGACGCGGTCATGACACCTCCTCGTGTCGGCGCCGCCGGCGGGCAGTATCTGCGCTATGGCGATGTCGACGCCGTCGACGGCGAGTCCGGTGAGCGTCGTCAGATCGCGGGCGACGGCGTCGCGTACCGCGGCAGCCGCCGGCCCGGCGGGGGTGGGCCAGGTCAGCGCGATGCGCACATCGGCGTGCACGTGCCCGGCCACGATGGTCGCATCGATGCGCGGCAGCCCGCGGCCGGTGAATCGTCCGGCCGTGCTCGCGTGCGGGAGGACCCCGTCGACGCCGGTGGCGGCGCGGGCGGCGATCACGGCGACGACCTTGTCGCGGATCTCCAGGCTGCCGCGCTCGCCGGCACTTGTTGCGGCGAGCGGGACAGGGCCGGGCGGGCCGTGCTCAGCCACGGCCCCGACCACGGGTGAGGGCGCTCAGGTCCAAGTCACCGTCGAAGTGTGCGCCGATGATCCCGCCGAGTGCGCCGAGGACGATAGCGAGCAGAAATGCCCACCACCCGCCGGTGGCGGCGGCGATCGCTAAGAGCAGGCCTGCGATCAGGCCGATGGTCGACAGTTTCATGGTGTCCTCCTGATGGCGCCCCGGCCGGTGGGCGGCCGGGACTTACAACTGCGCGAAGCGCCTACTGCCGGGCCAACCGCGGGGCAGTCGCGCCCGCCCTGTGCGGATGCCGCGGCGCACCCGGGCCGTAGCGGCAGTGCGCCGCCGGTGCGCCGCCGCGGCCCGGGGACGTGTGGCGGCCGCCGGGGCGGGGACACCGTAGGCGGCACCGCGTGGTGGGGCCGTGGTCGGCGGCCATGGCCGCCGCGAACGCGTCGGCGTCGCCGCCGTGGTCGGGGTGCAGCGCGCGGGCGAGGCGCCGGCGTTCGGCGCGCCGGGCGCGGGCCTGGTCGTCATCTCGCATGGTCCCATTGTTCCGCCTTCCGCCACGGTGGCGCGCGGTATCGCCGGCTAGGGCATGTCGGTGGGCGCTTCGAGGTCCTCGACGATCACGTCGACAGGGGCGGCCGCCAGCGGTGTCACCGCGTCGCGTACCGCGTCGGCCACCGCGCACACGTCGCTGTAATAGGCGGCGATGATGTGGACCTCGACCCGTCCCTCGTCGTCGAGGCGCACCCCGGGGACGCGCCGGCCCGGAAGATAGGTGGCGACCTCGTTGAAAGCGCCGCCGTCGAGTCCGACCACCCCGGGCACCGCGTGGGCCGCAGCGGCGATCCGGTCGGCCAGCTCCCCGGTGACCTCGGTCATCGCGGGCCTCATTCGACCCGGGTCGACTGCTCGCCGTCGCCGTCGTCCCCGTCGTCCTCGTCGAGGTGTACGTCGTGCACGGTGATGTTGACTTCCGTGACCTCGAGGCCGGTCATGCGTTCCACCGAGGCGATGACGTTGCGGCGCACACCGGACGCGAGATCGGCGATCGCCACGCCGTATTCGACGACGAGGTCGATATCGATGGCGGTCTGGCGTTCCCCGACCTCCACCGAGACGCCCTGGGACAGGCTGGCGCGCCCGCCCGGGATGCGCTGCCGCAATTGGCCCACCGCCCGCGACGCGCCGCCGCCGAGGTCGTAGACGCCCGACACCTCGCGGGTGGCGGTGCCGGCGATCTTCGAGACCACCACGTCGGCGATCGAGGTGCGCCCGTGCTCGCTGGCCAGCGCGGAGTCCGCGGTACGCGTCACCGCGCCGCCCACACGCCCGCCGTCGCCACCGGGCCGAGTCCCGGCTGCCGATGTTGTGGTTTCTTCCTTCTCACTCATCGCAGGGCCCTTCCTGTGTGTCGGTCGGCCGGCCGGGCAAGGAACCCGTTCCGGCCGTGGTCAGCCTGTGCGCCGGCCGTGGCACGTGCGAATGCCGGTGGGTTCCCCGGCGCCGCGGAAACGAAACACATGGTGTTCAGTGTTCGCCGGTGATCTTGTCGGCGATCTCGTTGGCCTTGTCCTTGGCCTTCTCGACGCCTTTCTTCACCCCCGAGGACGCCTGGTCGCCCTTGCCTTCGTTTTTGAGGTCGTCATCGCCGGTGGCGGCGCCGGCCGCTTCCTTGCCGCGGCCCTTGAGCTCTTCGGCCTTGTTGGTGAACTTGTCCTGCACTCCCATGGTTTCCTCCTGATTGATGACGTGGATGCTGCGGGGCGTAGACGGCTCGCCGTCGGCCTCGTCGTGGGCCGTGGCGCGTCCCGCGGGCCATGAGAACGACGCTACGCGCCTATTCGTGGGTATCGCTTCACCCCTAGGGGTGATTTGTGTGGGGGTAGTGTGGTCGGTGTGAGTGGTATTCGGGTGGCGTTGGTCGATGATTACGAGGTCGTGGTCCGCGGGCTGGCGGTGATGCTGCGGACCTACCGGGACCGGGTGGAGATCGTCGAGTTAGACGCGAACACCCGTGTCGGCGGCCGTGTGGACATCGCCTTGTACGACTCGTTCGCCAACCCGCAGGGCGACCGCAGCCAGGTGCGCGCGCTGGCGGCCAATCCGCTGGTGGGCAAGGTGGCGGTGTATTCGTGGAATCTCGATGCGCTGCTTGTCGAGTCGGCGTTCGCGAACGGGGCCAGCGGATATCTGGCCAAGTCCCTTCCCGCACGGCAGTTGGTCGCCGCCCTCGAGGAGGTCCACCGGGGTGTGCGGCAGGTTCATGCCGGTGTGCCGGGCACGAAGGTGGTCGTCGGCGACTGGCCGGGCCGCGAGGAAGGGCTGACGCAACGCGAAGCCGAGGTCCTCGCGCTGATCACCCAGGGGCTGAGCAATAGTGCGATCGCCGAGTGTGCGCACCTGTCGATCAACTCGGTCAAGACCTATATCCGCAACTGTTACCGGCGGATTGGGGTGACCAGCCGTGCGCAGGCCGTGCTCTGGGGCGTCGAGCACGGCTTCCGCCCCGACCGCGCGCGCGTTGCCCACCCGCCGCAAGGCCCCGGCGCGCAGCAGTAGGTCTGGCTTCGGTGCCTCCTTCCGGCCGCGCCGGCCGGGCCGTCGCACTCGAGTGGCCGTCACGGTCGGACTTGCGCATTTCTCACGCATAAAGAGGGCATTTGACCGGTATGTTTCAGTCGGTTTAGATAGACGGACCGGCGAGTCGTCGATTGCGGACGGGCCGCCGGGGTCGGGAGGTTCTGTCTATGCCGCAACGTGGAAACGAGAAGTGATGGATCTGAAGAAAATCGCCGCAGCAAGCTTCGCCGGCCTGGCCTCGGTGACCCTGGCGGTCGGCGCCGTGGGCACCGCCGGCGCAGCCGGTAGCCTGGCGGGCCTGGGCAGCTCGGGCGCTTTGGGCAGTGCAGGTGCGCCGGGCACGAGCTGCGGCACCACCGTGGTCACCCCCGACACCCCGGGCCTGTGGTCGACTCCGGGCGACGAACACGGACCCGGATTCGCCGAGGTCGAGGGCGCGCCGCTGGGCACGGGCGCGCTGACCCTGGAGAACAACGCGCAGGGCACGTCGTTCTACCGGACGGTCGGGACGCCGCTGGCGGACCTCGTCGACGATTCCGGGACGCTGACGGACATTGCCTACGACTACACCGCGACGAACGAGGCCACACCGGCCGCGTCCAACACCCCGGCGCTGCAGCTGCGGGTCACCGGTGCCAGCACGGTGGACGAATCCGGCGTGCATTTCGCCACGATCGTGTGGACCCCCGAACCGTCCGAGGGGGAGTGGACGACCGCTACCCCCGGAGATAGCGATCAGTTCTGGGTCACCCGCGACATCGTCGACGATGCGGGAGAGGTGGTGCTCGCACGCGGCGCGAAGACGACCCTGGCACAGATCGTCGAGCTGAACCCCGACGCCACCCTCGAGCAGATTGGGATCCAGCAGACCAAGGAAAACCAGTCCACGGATGTGGCGGTCGACAACTTCGTCTTCGGCTGCGAGGTCACCGACTTCGAGCCGACCGGCGCAGACGCCGGCGGATCGCTGGCCGGATTGTTCGGCAGCCTCGGCTCGCTCGGCGACTGACACCCGGTAGTTCGCCTTTTTGGACACGGCGTTCGATCGGCTCCCGGCACACTGATTCGTAGGGGCCGATCGAGCACGGCCACCCGCATGCGTATGCGTGGACACGCCGGCCGGCACCGCCCAGCGTGTCGGCGGCGTCGGCGCACTGGTGGCCGGGGCGATACAGCAACAGGTCAGGTCGGGTGTCAGGGGGATGCGGCGGTGTCTCCGAGCCTGTCCACGCCCCAGCTGCGGTGGATATAGCCGGTCACCGTGTCGATTTCGGCGCGGGTCACCGACGCGGGCTCGCCTTGCTCGAGAACGTCGAAATGGTAGATGTAGAGCCGCGAGGCGAACTGTTCGAAGCTCAATGAGCCCTCGCCGAAGCGTTCTCCGTGTCCGGCGGTGCTGACCACGACGCCGTCGCCCCAGTCTTGGCCGCTGTCGTTGTTGGGGTTGTAGAAATACACGCGCATCACCGCGTCCGGGTCGAGCGCGACGCGCAGGATGGTGATCGCGTGCCAGCCGATGAAGCGGGCGGCGCTGTCGGTGACCGCGACGCCCGCCGGTTGCGGGTGGATCACCGGCTGGTTGCCGTTGTGCAGTGGGTGGTAGCTGCCGTAGAAGTGCCGGAGAAAATCTTCCAGGCCGGTGATCCGGCCTGTCGGCACGTCGACGTTGATGCGGAAGCCGCGCCCGGACCACCAGCCGTGGAACTCGGGGTTGACCCACCGGTGCGGATCGCCGCCGCGATCCGCGCACCGGCGGATCATCTCCGCGTAGATGCGGTCGAGGTGCGGCACCACCAGCAGTGACACCGCGTCGAGGTCCACGGGGAGCGCGGCCGCGACCCCGGCGGCGCTGTCCTGTGAGGATAGCGGCCGTCCTTCGAAGTGCATGACGATCTCGTCGTCGCGGGCTGCCCAGGTGATGGTTTGCAGCAGGTAGTCCGGGTCGTTGTACGCCCACATCGACAGCGCGCGCGCCGATTGGCAGGTGGGGTTGTCGCCCTGGCCGATTCCCAGGGGTTGGCCGAGTACCGACAGCGTCCCTGCGAGCAGCCGTGTGCCCGCGTCGAGCCCGGTGCCGTAGGCGGCTTCGAGTCGGGCGCGTGCCTGGGGACACAGGGTGAGGGAAAGCTGCCGCCACAGCGCCGGGGCGACCGGCGACTGGAACAGGATGCCCCGTTCGAGCAGGAGCGCCAGGCCGTAGAGGCATTGGGCGGTCTCCGGGTGTACGGCCGCGTCGATCAGGGCGCCGACCAGTTCGTGGTAGCACAGCAGGCTTTCGCGTCCCGTGCTCGACAGGCCCAGCGCGTCGCCGAGCAGCAGCCGGCCATTGTCACGGATGAACCGGACCAGCACCGCGTGATAGGGCGAGACCAGCCCGGTGTCGTGCATCGAGCGGGCGAATCCGCTTGCCTCGAACGCGAGCGCTCCGTCGTCCATCGACGCGAGACGCTGGCGGTACACGGCGACGCCCGGATCTTCACGGCAGGCGTCGGTGGTGCCGTACAGGCTGCTGATCAGCCGGTCCGCCCCGATGCCGCCGCTGCCCAGGTCGATCTGCGGGTCGGCGCGCGCCGCGGCGATCTCGGTGATGGTCGCGGTGACGTGTTCGACCTGGATGGGGCGTTGACGCAGGATCCGCCAGATCTCCTCGACCAGCTCGTCGAGCACGCCGGCGTAGCCGATCTCGCCGGCGATGTGCCGCAACACGCTGCGCGTGACCTGTGCGAGTGTGCCCTGGCGGGCGCGCTGCGCCTCGGTGGGTGCGGTGAATAGCAGCGACGAGTTCACCGCGAGGACCTGCGCAAGATGTTGGTGTGCCTGCGCGGCGGTCACCGCCGGATGCGTATAGGTGCCTGCGGCCACTGCGGCCAGGCGAAGGTCGCTGGTCAGCTCCAACACCACGATGTCGCTGTTCGCATCGCGCAGCGAGCCGCGGCTCAGCGCGGGTAGGAGCTGGTGCGGCTGGTCCCAGTCGGTGCCGGCGAAGATGCCCGACGCGTCGATCTCGGCGGCGCGGGCCTGGATCTGGGCCGGCCCGCCCTCCTCGCGTAGCGCCAGGCGCAGCCCGTCGAGGACGCGGCGCGTTTGGGTGGTGGTGGCCAGGCCGCCGGCGCGCGTGAGCTGCTCGGTGGCGGAGGAAAGTCCGGCAAGCCGCTTGCCCAGCATGGTGGCCTGCGGGCGGTCGTCACTGTCCACCGGTGCCCCGTCCTGTCGTTATCGAATGCCGTGTGCGCGACCGGCCCCGCCGTGCGTGCCGCGGCGGATGGTGCGTGCTGCTAGATGTAGAAGTCGAGGTCTTCTTGCTGCCGCAGCACCTCGCGCATCGTGTACGGGTCGTCACCGAAGAAGTACACCAGACCCCAATGCGTGCCGAACGCGGTGCGCTTGGTGACCGTCTCCGCGAGCGGGGCTGTGAGCTCGTGCGATTCGAAGTACGCATGGTCCTCGGTGTCCTCGGGCAGCTGCAGACGGCTGACCACCCGCAGCCGCGGGTACACGCCGAAGCACCCGGCATACCCGTTGGCGTCGACGATCTCGCGGGGGAAGAATCCGGCGATCTCGTCGGCGGTGGTCTTCGGGTCGAACGCCATAACGAGCGCCTGGTATCCGTTGAAGCCGTAGACGCGCTCGAGGAGCTCGAACACCTTGAACCCGGGCGGCCGGTAGGCCACCTCCCCGAAATACATCTCGCCGTCGCTGGTCACGAAGTATTCGGGGTGCACGAAGCCGAAATCGATGTCGAAGGTCTTGATGAGCTTCTCGACCTGCGCGGTGATCTGGGGCCGGTACCGCTCAAGATCCGGGGAGGCGGGCACGAACACCGAGTACCCCAGGGTCACGTATTCGGAGATGTTGAGGAAGGCGATCTTGCCGTCGTGGATCCATGCCTCGACGGCGAACTCCCAGCCGTCGAGGTGCGATTCCATGAGCACGGGGAATTCTTCGTCGGGGATCGTGTCCACCTCGTCGGGGGTGCGGATCACGCGGTGTCCCAGGCAGCCGGCCTTGTCGAACGCTTTCAGATGGATCGGGTCGCTGGGGTCGCCGTCGAGTTTGAGCAGCGTCTGGTTCACCCTCTTGAGGAAGCGGACGACGTCGTCGCGTTCGTGGGCTTCTTCGAAGATGCCGACCCGGATGCCGCCGAGTTGCGCGCGGCGCTTCATCAGCGCCTTATCGCGCAGCAGCAACGCCTGGCCGAACAGGCGTGGTTTGTCCATGAGCACGGCGTTGATCGCGCCGGCCCACTCGACGGTCTCCTCGAACAACGGGATCGCCACGTCCACGCCCAGGTCCTCGAGGGTGTGGGCGATCTCCATGGAGCGGTCGTTGAGCCGTTCGAAGTTCCATGGCACGTACGGGATGCCGTGCTCTGCGCAATAGTCCTGCGCCCACTCGGGTGCGACGATCACGTAGCGCCGGTCGAATCGGTCGACCGCTTCGACGGCGCCGGGCGCCCATCCGAGCAGCGCCACATAGCCCTTGTCCGGGTTCCGGCGCTCCGGATGCGGGTCGACAGCGGTGTGCGCGGGCCGGCTGCGGGCCGGCGCCGGGTCGGCGGACGATTCGGGGTGGGTCTGTGTCGTGGGATTGTGCATGCGCCGCCACCTCCGAGTGTGCTGGGAAACGATCATGCACCGGGCGGGGGCCGGCACGTCTTTCACGGTACGCACGCTTGGCCGCCCGCCGGGGCGCTCCGGTCCCCGCCGCTTCGCGCAGAGGCGCCGCGTCCGCGTGCAAGCCGATTCGCTGTCGGCCCATCCACGGCGCGCGCCGCTGCGAATGCCTCGTATACGGCCGGGCGGGAAGACGTCTCGCCGCGCCGCCCTAGGAGGTTAATTCCGATGCGTACCACCACAGCCGCACTGGGCCTGCTCGCCCCCGCCGCCGCACTCGCACTGCCTTTGACCGTGGGCATGGCGGCGACGGCGTCGGCCGACACGCCCACCATGTACCAGGCGATCCTCAATCCCCTCAACGACTCCGGGGCGGCCGGACAGTTCATGATGAAAGTCGACGGGGACCAGGCGCAGATCTCCGAGCACGTGTGGGGCCTGGCGCCCACCTTCCAAGGCGGCGCTTACCCGCACGTGCAGCACATCCACATCGGCGGGCAGGGCACCTGCCCGGCCCCGAGCGCCGACGCCAACGGCGACGGGATCGTCGACACCGCCGAAGGCAAAGACGCCTACGGCGCGGTGAACACGACGCTGAGCACCACCGGCGACACCAGCGCGAAGGCGGCGACCGACGTCACGACCGCCCCGGGCGGCGGCGAGTTCGAGTACTCGCGCACGATCACCTTGTCCCCGGAGACGTTGAGCGCACTGCAGGACGGCACCGCGGTCGTGGTCGTCCACGGCCTCGACCCGGCGGGCCTGTCCGAGCAGGCCGCAAACGCGAAGTCCAATCTTGCACCGGAGCTGCCGCTGGCCGCGACCGCCCCGGCCGTGTGCGGGGCGGTCACCGCCTCGCAGATGAGCGCGATGCCCTCCGGCGGCGTCGACACCGGCGGCGGGGCGAGCGCCGGCATCGAGGATGCGTGGGTGTTCGGGATCGGCGGCGCATCCCTGCTGGCCGCCGGCGGAGCACTGGCGGTGACCAGGCGCCGCGGCGCCGCGGACGCGCCGCGGAAGTAGCCCCGCCATGCGCCACGTCACGCAGTCCCAGGCCGGCCGCCGCCGGCGCGTGTGCGCGCTGGTGGCCGCTGTCGTGCTCGCCGTAGGCGGGATCGCGGCGATCGTCATCGGGCTGCGGCTGCAACAGTCGCCGCCGCAGCCCCCGCGGCCGCGGCGGCGGCGCAGCCGGCGCCACCGCCGGGGCCCTCGGCGGACGGCGCGGGAGCCGGTCCGGCACCTGCTGCCGGGCCGGTGCTGCCGCATTCCGTACCGACCCGGATCGATATCCCGGCGATCGACGTGCACCACACGCTGATCACACTCGGTCAGAACCCCGACGGCTCCGTGCAGGTGCCCTCACTCGACGACGTGGCCGTGCCCGGCTGGGCCCGGTTCTCCCCGACTCCCGGCGAGCAGGGCCCGGCGGTGATCGTCGGGCACGTCGACTCGGCCGAACAGGGCAAAGGCGTGTTCTTCCGCCTCGGCGACCTGCGCCCCGGTGACATGTTCACTGTCGGCCGCGCCGACGGCACGGTCGCCGAGTTCACGATCACCGGGGTCGACCGGTATGCCAAGGACGCGTTCCCCACCCTTGCGGTCTACGGCAACACCCGCCGGGCCGAGGCACGTTTGATCACCTGCGGCGGCAGCTTCGACCCCGACACCGGCAACTACACCGACAACATCGTCGCCTACGCGCGGCTGACCGGATCGCACCCAGTACCGGCGCCGTGACGGCGTGTCGGCGCGCCGTGCGCTGGTCCAGCGCCGATAACACATAACACACGGTGGTCCTGTGAGCGTCTGCCGTGCGGCGACCTCATTGATGTGGACGCCGGTGCCGCACATGGATCGGCAGTTTCCGGGATAGCCGCGCCGGCCGCGCCCTATACTCGCCGGTGCCGGGGTGAGTGCAAGCCCCCTGCCGGCGCCCGCTGCGGTGGGAGGCCCGCGCCGGTGACAGCGCCAGCAGTACACACACGCAGCGGGACGTAGCAACACGGTGGCCCTGCACCAGGCGCCGGGATCGGAGCGGCATGAAAATCGACAAGACCGGTCACGATATCGAACCCACCACCACCGACGCCGGGATACCGGTGGAAAGCGACGAGCATTCCCTGACCGTGGGGCCGGACGGCCCCATCGTCGTGCACGACGCCTACCTGATCGAGCAGATGGCGCAGTTCAACCGCGAGCGGGTGCCGGAGAGGCAGCCGCATGCCAAGGGCGGCGGGGCGTTCGGGCATTTCCAGGTGACCGAGGACGTCTCCGCCTACACCAAGGCGGACGTCTTCCAGCCGGGCCGGCGCACCGAGATGCTGGCGCGGTTCTCCACCGTGGCCGGCGAGCGAGGAAGCCCGGACACGTGGCGGGATCCGCGCGGGTTCGCCCTCAAGTTCTACACCGAGCAGGGCAACTACGACATGGTCGGCAACAACACGCCCGTGTTCTTCATGCGCGACCCGATGAAGTTCCAGCACTTCATCCGCTCGCAGAAGCGTCGGGCGGACACGAACCTGCGCGACCACGACATGCAGTGGGACTTCTGGACGCTCTCGCCGGAGTCGGCCCACCAGGTCACCTGGCTGATGGGCGACCGGGGCATCCCGAAGACGTGGCGGCACATGAACGGCTATTCCAGCCACACGTACATGTGGGTCAACGCGGACGGCGAGCGGTTCTGGGTCAAGTACCACTTCAAGACCGACCAGGGCATCGAGTGCCTCACGCAGGAGGAGGCGGACAGGCTCGCCGGCGCCGACGGCGACTTCCACACGCGCGATCTGTACCGCGCGATCGAGCGCGGCGAGCACCCCAGCTGGACGCTGTACATGCAGATCATGCCGTTCGGCGACGCCGCCGGTTACCGGTTCAACCCGTTCGACCTGACCAAGGTGTGGCCGCACAGCGACTATCCGCTGGTCAAGGTGGGCACGATGACCCTGGACGAGAACCCGGCGGACTACCACGCGCAGATCGAGCAGGCGGCATTCGAGCCGAACAACATGGTGCCGGGCATCGGCCCCAGCCCCGACCGGATGCTGCTCGGCAGGGTGTTCGCCTACGCCGACGCGCACCGCGCCCGCATCGGGGCCAACTATCGGCAGCTGCCGGTGAACCACCCGAAGAACGCGCCCGTGCACTCGTACTCCAAGGACGGCGCGATGCGCTACTACAACGCGTCCGACCCGGTGTACGCGCCGAACTCCAAGGGCGGTCCCGCTGCGGACACGGCGCGCTTCGGCGAGCCTGCAGCGTGGCCCGCCGACGGTGAGCTGACCCGCACGGCGGCGTCCCTGCACGCCGAGGACGACGACTTCGGCCAGGCGGGCACGCTCGTCCGCGAGGTGATGGACGACGCCGCCCGCGAGCGGCTGGTGTCGAACATCGCGGGGCATCTGCTCGACGACGTCTCGGAGCCGGTGCTGCAGAGGGCGTTCGAGTACTGGCGCAATGTGGACGCCGGCCTGGGCGAGCGCGTGGAGGCGGCGGTGCGCGGCGGGCGCTGATCGGCCGGGATTGCTCCCGGCTGATCCGGTGCACGGCCATTGAGCGTCGGACCGGCGTGTGGAGGCGGGCCGAC
This sequence comes from Tomitella gaofuii, assembly GCF_014126825.1. Classification (NCBI taxonomy): domain Bacteria; kingdom Bacillati; phylum Actinomycetota; class Actinomycetes; order Mycobacteriales; genus Tomitella; species Tomitella gaofuii. Next base: position 87,144 of record NZ_CP059900.1, read on the forward strand.
GCATGCGCGGCGTTGTCGAAGGGCGCGAGGTGGGCGAGTCTGTGGTGCGCTGTGCGGCCGGGCGCGAACCGCGGCGCGCATGTAGCCGGTCCCCGGCCGTATGCGGCGCGGCCCGTCGGGCGAAACCTGTGCGCGGTAACCGGTCAGTCGCCGGTGCTGCGGACCGTGCCGTCGCGGGCGTCGATCTGGACCTCCCAGTCGCCGGATCCGCCGGGTTTGGTGATGTCGAACTCGTACTGCGGGCCGCTGGATTTGCCTTCCAGTTTCCATTTGTTGATCGGCCCCGCGTGCACGTCGCGGGCGGTGTCCATCGCCTGTTGCAAGGGGATGACCTGCTCGAGGCCGATCGCGTTTTTGCGCCGCTCGCTGCCGACCTTGTCCTGGTCGAAGTCGTCGGTTTTGCTGCTCAGCTCGGCGCCGGTCTCGGCGTCGAGCTCGATCGTCTGCTTCTGCGTATCCGAGAGGATCTCGACCTTGTATCCGTAGCGGCCCGCATCGCTGGGCTCCAACTCGATCTTGCTGACGTCCCCGGCGTACTTGTCTCGCGCGGCCGCGACGGCGTCTTGCCAGCTGACAGGGAAGGTCTGCGTATAGAGATCGACCGTGCCGGCCTGGCCGGCGCCGTCGGTGGTGGTGCCGGCCGCCGCGCTAGTAGCGGACGGCGCCGACGCGGCGCCGGTGGTGTCGCTGGCGGCCGGTTCCGCGGGGTCGTTGCCGCATGCCGCCAGCACGCACACGGCGCCGAGCGCCGCGATCAACGGAGTTCTGCCTGCCATGGAGCGCTTCGTGCTGGGCTGCATGACGAGAGGCTACCCGCCAGACCGGGCCGTATGCCCGGTCTGGCGGTGCGCATCTGGGGCGCGGCGACGCCCGTCCCCCGTGCGGGCCAGTGGACGTTCGCCAGGATGCGGGTGTTTCAGGGGCCGGCGGTCGCGTCGCGGCTGCCGGGCGCAGCGCTGCGCGCGCGGTCGGGGCGGAAGCCGTGTTCGACGCCCCAGAGCACGGCCTGCGCACGGCTGGTCACCCCGATCCGCCGGTAACAGTTGCGGATGTAGGTCTTGACCGAGTTGATCGACAGGTGCGCACACTCGGCGATCGCACTATTGCTCAGCCCCTGGGTGATCAGCGCGAGGACCTCGGCTTCGCGTTGCGTGAGCCCTTCCTCGCGGCCCGGCCAGTCTCCGACGACCACCTTCGTGCCCGGCACACCGGCATGAACCTGCCGCACACCCCGGTGGACCTCCTCGAGGGCGGCGACCAACTGCCGTGCGGGAAGGGACTTGGCCAGATATCCGCTGGCCCCGTTCGCGAACGCCGACTCGACAAGCAGCGCATCGAGATTCCACGAATACACCGCCACCTTGTCCACCAGCGGATTGGCCGCCAGCGCGCGCACCTGGCTGCGGTCGCCCTGCGGGTTGGCGAACGAGTCGTACAAGGCGATGTCCACACGGCCGCCGACACGGGTGTTCGCGTCCAACTCGACGATCTCCACCCGGTCCCGGTAGGTCCGCAGCATCACCGCCAGCCCGCGCACCACGACCTCGTAGTCGTCGATCAACGCCACCCGCATGATGCCCACACCACTACTGTACGAGTATTGAATACACCCCTAAGGGTGAGCTGCCGGGCGGCGTGGGGGCGTAGATTCAGATCACACCAGGTTTCCCACCGGAGGCAGGGAGGTCGACATGCTCGCAGTCGTGGGACTTCTTCTGGTCGTGTGGATCGTTTTCATTGTGCTCGGCGCGCTTGTTCACGGCCTCTTGTGGCTGTTGATCGTCGGCATCGTGCTGATGATCGTCACCGGCGCCGTTGGATACCTCAAACGCGGCGACCTCGGCGGCCCGCGACGATAGAACAAGGAGCATCCGCGTGATTACTCTTGGCGTTATTCTGCTGATCATCGGACTGGTGATCAAGATCCCCATTCTGTGGAGCATCGGTATCGCAGCATTGGTGATCGGCCTGATACTCGTGTTGGCCGGCGCGGTGGGACACGCCGTCGGCGGCCGCCGACACTGGTACTGACCGTGACCGGGCCGCCGTGGGCGGCCTGCCGCCGGCTGTGCGCAGCGGGGGCGACCTCGTCGATGTCATGGCCGGTCACGCACGGCCCGGGAGACAGACGGCGCAGCGCTCGCGCAGCGCCGAGGTTGCCGTAAAGACCATCGAAGGACACGTAGGAGGAAGCACAATGGGCGTACACGACAAGTTCGAGAACAAAGCCGAGGAACTCAAGGGCCGCGCCAAGGAATCCGCCGGCGCCGCGACCGGCGACGAGGACCTCAAAAACGAGGGCCAGGCCGATCAGGGCTCTTCTGCGATGAAAAAGGGCGCCGAGAAGATCAAGGACACTGCCAACAAGGCAGCCGACAAGATCACCGGGAAAGACTGATCCCACGGGGCGCAGGAGATGTCCTGGTCATGCGACGAGGGCGTCTGCCGCGCCAGGCCTGCGCTGCGGGCAGACGACGCGCCATGACCGCGCTGCCCCGGCTCGGTCGACCTGCCGGAAGGAGAAGATCATGTTCACGATCGCAGTGCACAGCACCCGGACACCGGTCCTCGTCGTCGTCGGCGGCGACCTCGATGCGCAGACCGCGTGTGCACTGCGCCGTCGACTACAGACGCTTCCCGCCCGCGACACGGTCGTCGACCTTTCCGCCCTGGGGTTCTGCGGCGCCGCCGGCATCGAGGTGCTGCGTGATCACGGCGCACGACTCGGCGGCAACGGCGTCGCGCTGGAGCTGACAGGCACCTCACCGGCGCTGCGGGGAATTCTGCACCGGCTGGGTCTCGACGAGACGCTGCCCTGCGCGCACGCCGCGGAGGCGCTCGTGGGACCCGCGATGCCATCACACTGACACGACACCCGCCGACACAAACAATGACGGCGCAGACCCGACGGTTCTGGGCTCGGCCTATCGGACCGCGGACGGATGCAGACGGGGCGGGGAATGCCCCGCGCGAGCGGGCGCGGGAAACGCCGTGCCCTGCGGGCCGGCGTCCGCACGAGCATCGTATGCCGGAATGTCAGCGCCGAGCACAGCCCAGACTCGCGGCCGTGCCGATTCGGGGGAGAGCCGGCCCCGGCCCCGGCCCCGGGCCTGGGCCTGGGCCTGGTCGGAGTGTGGGGCACCGCGTGCTATTGGTAGCTGATCATCAGCGGCTGCGGCCGGTGGGCCATGGTCTGTTCCGCGGTGAGCACCGGCGTGTCGATGTGCAGGAAGTTCTTCCACCCCATGGGCATGGCCTCGGGCACCGCTCCGACGATCGCGTGCCACGTGTCCTCTTTGACGCCGGGCGGGCCTTGGCCGTCCATGTGCACGAGGGTCTGCACGTGCGGCCACGACACCCGGAGCGTGTCTTCGCCGCGGACCATCTGTGTCTGGAACTGGTGGACCACCAGCAGCGTCTGCGGCTCGTTATCGCCGGTGAGCCCGTCGAGCCAGGCGCCGACCGCGTTGATCTCGGCTGATGTGACGTGGCCGATCTGCTGGAGCGGCGCCTGGCCGGGCTGCAGTTTCCATTCGGGGTCGATCGCCAGGCCCACGTTCGGCGCGCGCAGCAGCTCGGCGTACCGGCGGGCCTGATCGAGCAGATCGGCCCGCCCGGGCTGCAGATCGAGCACCACGTACACGCCCGCGGCGCGGGCCTTGTCGACCCACTCGTGCAGCTGCTGCGGATCCATCGGGGCGCTGAAATCGCCGTCCGGCCCGGGTGCGTCTTGGGCGAGTGTGGCGATGATTTCCAGTGCCGGTACCACCGGGACGTCGCTGAGCGGCGCGTACCGGGCTGCCAGGTCCTGGACCCGGGCGATCGACGCGTCCGGGCCCTGCTCGCCGAGCGCGCCGAGGCTCGGGGCGCCCGGATGCCCGTACAGGGCGACCAGTCGGCGTCCCGGGAAAAACTGTGTGCCGCCGCCGGGCAGCTCCGGTGCGGCCGTGGGCCTGCCCGGCGGATCGGCGGCGACCGGCGGGGCCTGCGGCGCAGCCGCGGAGCCGGGGGTTCGAGCGGGCCCGGTATTCCGGCTCTTCAACTTTTAGAGTGCGTTGATGCGTTCTGCGAGTTGGCCGGAGTGCAGCAGTGACCGCAAGATGTAGTGGTCGAGGTTGCGGAAGCCCTGGGCGATGCCGCGGAGATGTTCCAGGCGGCCGTTGACGGCCTCGACGGGCCCGTTGGAGACGCCGGTGTCGAAATACGCCAGGATCTCCTTGCGGCGGGCCCACAGGCTGCGGCCGAGCTGGGCGAGCTCGTCCAGACCCGGGGGCAGGCCCTTGTGGATGCGTTTGAGGACCATGAACATCAGTATCTTGCCGTCGCGGCGTTGCGGATGCTCGTAGGCGGCGATCATCTGCTGATACACCTGGTGGGTGATCTCGACCGCGACATGGTCGTCATGGCTGGTCAGCGACTCGGCCAGCAGGTCCTTCTGCGTGTCGGTGAGCAGCTCGACGCGGGTGTGCAGGATCCGGCGGATCTTATAGAGAGGATCGTCTTTGCGGCCGCGGTGCCCGCACGTGGCCTGCTGGATGCGGGTACGGCATCGATCGAGCTTCTCGCCAGCCAACTGCACGACGTGGAACGGGTCCATCACGATCCGCGCCCGCGGCAGTTCCTCGCCGGTGGCGGTGCGGTAGCCGGCGAACCCGTCCATCGCCACCACCGTGATCCTGTCACGAAACGCCTGGCCGCGGCTGATCATCCAGTCTTGAAGTACTTTCTTGGACCGGCCGGCGATCATGTCCAGCAGCCGTGCCGGTCCGGTGCCGTCCACGGCCGGAGTCAGATCGATCAGGACCGTCACCCAACTCGAATCACCCTGCCCGCGCACATGTTTCCATTTGTGCTCGTCGACGCCGAGGTGCCGTACGCCGTCGAGATGGCCGCCGTCGTAGACCATGGTCCGGGCGGCGTCGACGGCGATCTGGTTGACGGTCTTCCAGGCGATGCCCAGGTTGGCGGCGACCGCGGCGACGCTCATCTTGTCGATCGCGATGCGCTGCAGGATCCACCGCTCGGTCCGGGTCGTGACCACCGACCGCGGCGACGCGATACCGGTGATGTCCGCACGGAAGATCGACCGCGGGCACCCCGCGGTCAGGCACACGAAGCGCGGCACGGCGACGTGCAGCTCGACCGGATGCCCGGCAGCCGGGGTGTCGGTGAGGACCCTTTCGGCATGATCGCGTAGTTGACCTGGGATTCGGCACTCGGGGCACCGCGGGTCGGGGCCGATGACGCTGCACCAGATGTGCGTGCGGTCCTCGCTGTCGGCGGCTGCTCCGGTGATCGTGACGCCGAGTTCGACGGTTCGGCAGATCGTGTCGGCGACGGTGTCAGTACAGTGCAAGGCGGGTCCTGTGGTGGTCGATGGGGAGCTTCGCAACTCTCATCTTCACACCGCAGGACCCGCCTACATGTTGTGGTCCCCACTCACCTCACTGGACACCCGTCCACGCACTCTGCATTCCGTAGAGCCGGTATTCCCGGCGCCGGTCTCGCCTGCTGGGGCGCAGCCCGCCGCGAACACGAGGGCGAGCAGCACGAGTACGACTACGGCGGGTACGGGCATGCGCGACGACGCGGCGTGTTGACGGGTACGCACACTGGTGCGGCCGGCATGGGGGCGTCGCGGGCCCTCAGCGCTGTCCACCGGGCCAGCGTACCGACCGAATGGGCGGCCTCCGCCGACACGCCGCGGCAGCGTCTGGCCGATTTGGCCTGCGGCGCCGGGTTGGGCCCCTGGCCTCCGTACGGGGCGGGCCCAAAAGAGTGCTAGCTCATCTGCAGCACGTCGTTCAGTAGTGCGCTGCCCGCACCGCGGCGCGTACGCCCGGCCGACAAATGAATCGGTTGTGCGGGGCACAGCCGACGCGGGCCCGCCTGATGGTGAGGGAGCAATCCACGCGTGCGGCAGCCGCGCTTGCTGCTGCCATCGTTTCCATCGATATGCGGGCCAGGCCGAGCGGTCAGCGTGCGGTGCCGCCGGGTTGGTCGGTGCCTTCAGGCTGTTGAGGTACGGCGTCCACGAGGTCGTCATGCGTAGCGAATGTGCGATCGGGCAGCGCTTCCAAGGCCTCAAGGGTTGTCAAGTCCCGAGTTTGGTGGAGGCTGATCGGTTGTTCAGTTAGGTTGTCGCCGCGGCGGGTTGCGTCGTGTTCTCGCGCTTCCAGTAGGCGGCTTCGTACTCGGCCGGCGGGACGTAGCCGAGCTCGCTGTGCAGGCGATCGTTGTTGTACCAGGACACCCATTCGGCGGTGGCGTACTCGACGTCCTCGGCGCATTGCCAGCGGTATCGGTGGATCAGTTCGTGCTTGTACAGCGAGTTCAGCGCTTCGGCCATCGCGTTGTCGTACGCATCCCCGCGGGAACCCACGGAAGTCACCGCACGGGCTTCGGCGAGGTGCTCGGTGTAGCGGATAGCCCGGTACTGCACTCCGCGGTCCGAGTGATGGACGAGACCAACGACGCTGTGCCCGTATCGTTTCCGGTTCCATAGTGCCATCGCGAGCGCATCGATCGCGAGGTCGGCGAACATGCGCGTCGAGGACTGCCAGCCGACGATCATGCGCGAGAACACGTCCAGGACGAACGCGACGTACACCCAGCCGGCCGCGGTGCGGACGTAGGTGATGTCCTATGCCGACCTCGGGACTATGCCGATCATCCGGGTGAGGGGGCAGGTCAGCCGGATGCTGGGAGTTGAAAGGTCGGCATAGTCAGGTCGTCGGGGCGACGCTTCAGGCACAGGTTGCCTGGAGGTGAGGTCAATGACGCAGAGATCTGCGACGGCGCGGCCGTATGCGGACCGGGTTCCGCGGATACCGGTGGGGCCCTTGGCATCGACAGTGCTGGAGGAGTGCCGACGGTGGCTGGTGGCACAGGGGTATTCGCCGGGCTCATCGACCCCGGTGGTGAACCTGCTGGCACGCCTGAGCGTGTGGATGCAGGAGGTCGGTGCCGGGATCGACGACATCGACGAGGAGCTGCTGGACCGGTTCGTCGTCCGGGAACGATCTCGGGTGGTCGTGTGCACCACGGTGAAGTGCTCCTGGAACACGATGCGCAAGTTCTTGACCGCTGCCGGGTACCTGGCCCCGGCCCCGGGCGAGGTTGACCCGGTCACGCCGGCGCAGGTCGCGGTCACGACATGGTGCTCGTGGATGCGGTACGAGTGCGAGCTGAGCGAGCAGACCATCAATGCTCGTCGCCGTTACGCTGGCGGGCTGCTGGAGGCGATCACCGGAGCCGACGGCAGCCTGGACTGGGACAGGCTCGACACCGACGTGGTCAATGATTACGTCGCCGGGCGTGGTCGCCCCTACGGTCAGGCGGCGCGTGTTCATATCGTCGGCGCGGTCCGCAGCCTGCTGCGTTGGGCGTTGAGCACCGGCCGTCTCGATCGGGATATCAACGCCGGGATCCTGCAGCCTGCCTCGACCGGGCGCGGGTTGCCGAAAGGAGTGAGCAGCGAGCAGGTCGGTGCCCTGCTGGCCGTGTGCGATCCTGCCACGCCGATCGGGGCCAGGGACCGCGCGGTCATCACCGTCCTGGTCCGCCTGGGCCTGCGCGCCGGTGAAGTCGCCCGCCTGCGGCTGGAGGATATCGACTGGGCCAACGGGACACTGAAGGTCACCGGTAAGGGCCGTGAGCACGCGCTGCCGATCCCTTGCGACGTCGGTCAGGCGCTGACGGTCTGGCTTCGGGTGCGCCCGGCCGCCCTGGACCGGGCGGTGTTCGTGCGGATGCGGGCACCACGGAAGATGATGACGACCCAGGGGCTCTCCGGGATCGTCGCCCGGCTGTCCGGCCTGGCGGGGATCGACCCCATCTACGCTCATCGGCTGCGGCACACCGCGGCGATGGACGTCCTGGCCGCCGGCGGGACCCTGACCGAGGCCAGGGAACTCCTCGGCCACGCCTACACGGTCACCACGATGTCCTACGCGAAGGTCGACCTGGTCTCGCTGCGCGAGCTGGCCGTCCCGTTCGGGCAGGTGCCCCGATGACGACTCTTCGCCAGCACCTGGGCCGGTACCTGGCGCTGCGCCGCGATCTGGGCTTCCAGCTCGACGACGTCGAACGTCAGGTCGGACTGTTCTGCACCTGGCTCGAAGCTCGTGGCCAGGTGGACACCTTCACCATCGAGGACGCGGTGACCTGGGCCCGGGCCAACCCCGAAGCGCATCCGTCGTGGTGGGCCACCCAGCTGTCGCTGGTGCGCCGCTTCGCGGCCCACCTGCACGCCAACGGTGTCGACGTGCCGGTCATCCCCTCCGGGCTGCTGCCGGCCCGCAAGCCGCGGGCGGTGCCCTTCATCTACAGCCAGGACGACGTCGACGCCCTCCTTGTCGCCTGCGAGGCCGAGTTCACCGACGAACGGATCGCGGCCACCGTGCGCACCGTCATCGGGCTGCTGGCGTGCACAGGCCTGCGGATCGGCGAGGCGCTGGCCCTGGGCGTCGACGACGTCGACCTCGACAACCACGTCCTGGTCGTCCAGGCCGGCAAGTCTGCCCAGCGGCTCGTGCCCGTGCACCCCTCGACCATCACAGCGTTAGAGGACTACCTGGCCCTGCCGGCCCGGGTGGCCACGAATCCCGACCCCCACGGCCCGGTCTTCGTGACCGCCAAGGGCACCGGGTACGTCTACGTTTCCTTTTACGCCCTGTTCAAACGAGCCCGCGAGGCTGCCGGCCTCCTCCCACGCGGCAGGGCCCGCCCCCGCCTGCACGACCTGAGGCACACCTTCGCCACGGCCCACATGACCGCGGCCTACGCCCACGGCCACGATCCCGAGCGGGTCCTGTCCCTGCTGGCGACCTGGCTCGGGCACTCCGACGCCGCGCACACCTACTGGTACCTGACCTCGACGGCGGACCTGATGGCCCTGGCCGCCGGCCGACTCGAACCCGCCGACGAGAGCGAAACCTCATGACCGCCCTGGCTACCAGCCTGCAGACCTACTTCACCACCTTCGCCCGCACCCAGCGTGACCTGTCGGCGAACACGATCAGCTCCTACCGCGACACCTGGCGGATGCTGCTAAAGCACCTGAGTACCACGCTAGGAACCCCGGTCGACGCCCTCGACCTGGAGGACCTGACCGCGGCCAACGTCACCGCCTTCCTGGAGCACCTGCAGCACGAGCGCGGCAACAACGCAAAGACCCGTAACACCCGTCTGACCGCGATCCGCTCGGTCCTGGCCCGTGCCCTGCCCGACCATCCCGAGCACGCCGCGACCATCACCCAGGTGCTTGCAATCCCACCACGGCGCACCACCAGGCCCGTCATCGAGTTCCTCACCCCCGCCGAGACCCAGGCCCTGCTCAACGCGCCCGACCAGCAGACCTGGACCGGGCATCGCGACCACGCGCTGCTCCTCATGGCTGTGCAGACCGGACTTCGCGTCAGCGAGATCACCTCGCTGACCTACGACGACATCCACCTCGGCTCCGGACCCCACATCGCCTGCACCGGCAAGGGACGACGCCAGCGCATCACTCCGCTGACGAAGACGACAGTGACCACGATGACGAACTACCTCACCGAGCGCAGGTCCCGACTCGGGAACGCGCTGTTCTGCGGACCGCACGGACAACAACTGTCCCGCGACGCCCTCGAGCGCCGCCTGGCCCGACACGTCAGCACCGCCACGACCACCTGCCCCAGCATCGGCGCCAAGCACGTCACCATGCACACCCTGCGACACACCGCAGCGATGAACCTCCTCGCCGCAGGCGTCGACGTCTCCGTCATCGCGCTCTGGCTCGGCCACGCCGACACCCACAGCACCGCCGCCTACCTGCACGCCGACATGGCCACCAAACAAGCCGCCCTCGACCGGACCCGACCACCAGACGTCACCCCCGGCACCTACCAGCCCGCCCCCGACCTCCTGGCCTGGCTCACCGCCCTATGACTATGCCGACCTTTCAACTCCCAGCGTCCGGCTGGCCTGCCCCCTCACCCGGATGATCGGCATAGTCCCGAGGTCGGCATAGGACATCTAATGCCGACGTCGGCATTAGATGTCGGCGACCCACAGCTCGTTCAGACCGTCTGCGGTGAACTCGCGCTCGACTCGGTCGTCGGGGCGGTCGGTCTCCGGCGCGAGGCGTGGCCTGTGCGGGAACTTGCCGCGCACGACACCGCGTATCCCGAGGTCGCGGCAGAGCCGTTCCACGGTGCACTGGGCGACTTTGGTGCCGCGTCGGCGCAGTTCGGCGTGGATCTTGCGGATGCCGTACACCTGCTTGGAGTCGTTGTAGATCTCCATGATCAGCTCTGTGAGCTCGCCGTCCCGTACGGCGCGGGCCGAGGGCGTGCGCTGCTTGGCGGCGTAGTAGGTCGAGGGGGCGATCGGGCAGCCGTGCTCGGTGAGCACTCTGCAGATCGGCTCGATTCCCCACTCGTGCTTGTGGTCGTCGATGAACGCGACGATCACCGATGTGGGCGGTCGAGCTCCGCCGCGAAGAAAGCCGATGCGGACTTCAGGATGTCGTTGGCGCGGCGCAACTCCCGGTTCTCCTGCTCGAGTTGGCGGATCCGTTCCAGGTCGGACACCGTGGCCAGGCCGGGAAGGTCGGCCTGGCCGGACTCGACTTGTTTGACCCAGTTGCGCAGGGCTTCAGGATGCACGCCGAGTTGTTCGGCGATCCGCCGGATCGCGCCGGTGCGCGTCTCGGGGTCCTTGCGGGCCTCGACGGTCATGCGGGTGGCGCGGTCGCGGAGCTCGGCGGGGTACTTCGATGGGCGGGGCATGGAGGAGCGGTCCTTCCGTGTTAACTACCCTCCATCAAACCCGAGACGGTTCATGCTGTCCGATCTGTGCGGGGTTGGTCACGCTAATCGGCATTAGCGCACACACCCTCGCAACCCCGCCGGTGAGCACGGTTTCCGCCCGCGACGGCGGTACGGGCCGGCCTCATCGGGGCAACGCCGCAGCGTCACGTGACGTTGCAGGACTGGCGGGGGTCAGTGCGCACGGAGGCGTAGTCGGGTGACCGCGCGTTGAAAGGCGGCCGCGTGCCGGCCGATCGCGTTCTGCTCGGTGCGGCGCGGGTCTATGTCATCACCGGTGCCGTCATCGCGGCGCCGCAGCCACATCGCGTAGTTCTCGATGTCGCGGCCGAACTTGGACGGGTACACGATGCCGTGGGCAAGCGACCCGTCGTCGAGCACCTGGCCGCGCAGCCACCCGGCGACGGTCGTGGTGAGCAGGCGGGCCGCGGCACCATCGGCGGTCAGGTGCGACAGCTGGAGCTCGTCGATCCCGTGCTCGTCGGCCAGGGTGCTGCGCAGCTGCTTGTCGAGAACGCCGATACTGTCCGACGCGGTGACGTCGACGAACCAGCCGACGGTAGGCAGCTCGAACTCGTAGATGGCGCGGATCTCCCGCCAGTGCTTCGACACCGAGCGTGCCGCCATACCGCCATGCGCGGGCAGCTCGTTGGCGATCTGTTCGTGCAGGAACAGATCGTCGTCGGCGGTGACGTCGTCGAAGACGTCGGACATCGTGATCGGGGACGTCTGATCCGGTTCGATGTAGGAGAGGACCTCGAGCAGAGCGCCCTGCCCGGTGCTGCCCGCGTAGATGGTGCGTCCGAGGGTGTCCCAGCGGCTCCACTCATCCCGGGGGACCGCTGTAGTTGCCCGCTCCGGTATCGGCCGCAGTGGCGGGTCGAACGGTCCGCGCCCCGTCCTGGCGACGCGGTACACGGTCCGGCCAGCGCTGGCCGCCAGTACGAGGCCTGTCCGGGCGCAGATGCGCGGCGCTGTCGGCGCCGGATCGGGGGTGGGCACGTGCGCGCGGCCTCCTCCTACTCGCTACATGCGGACGAATAGGAGTATAGGAATCCCGCGCTTGCAGCGTGTCAGGCGTAGTAGTCGTCGTTGACGAACGCGCCCGCTGCTGCGTACACGGATTTGGCGTCGTTGCTGCGGATGAGGTCCGCCGGGGTGGCCCCGTCGAAGCGCGGGTTCGCCGAGATCAGCCAGGATCGGGCGACGTACTCGTCGTCGGCGTCGGCGATCGCAGTGAACACGGTGTGCGCCAGCTTAATGCGCTGCACCTTGGCGTCGGCGGGTTCCGCATGCCCCCGCTCGGTGGGAGGCGTGGCCCACTTCCGCGGCATCGACCGGCTCCGCGAACCGGCCATGTAGGCGACCAGCGTCGGCCCCAGGCGGTCGAGGAGGTACTGGACGACCTCGTGGATCGGCATCCTGGTCGTATCGGTGTGGTGACGGGTCAGGGTGTCTGTCATCGCCGTTACCTCCTGTTCCGGTCGTCAACAGCAGCGCGTCACCTGGGATTACGCACTGCGTGTGCCGAATAGTGCACTTATTATGTACGTCCGAATGTACGCCAGAATGCACGAGTATGCAGTGGTGACGGTCACTTTCCGCGCGCCCCGTCGGGTGTCCCCGCCTGCGGCGCCCGCAGGGGCGGGCCGGGCCCGGCGTCGGCCCCCCGCTGGGCAGCCGAATGCGATGGCCATGGAACGTAGCGCTCAAGCGCGCTCAGACGTGGCTGCGGGCTCATCCGTTCGCGGCGAAGGTGCGTGCGGCGGCGAGGATGCGCTGACCTGTTTCCTGGGAGTCGTCGGCACGCAGCAACAGCGCGGGGGATTGATCGTCGAGGAGCGGGTTCAGTCCTTGCATCCACGCTTGGGCGATGGCCGGGGACTCGGCGTCGGCGATCATGGCTGCAACTTGGTAGGCCAGACGCAGCCGGGGCAGCACAACCGGGTTACGGATCTCGCGGCTTCCCTCGGCCCACTCGTGGACCGCCCGCGTCTCACGGACGCCGGCGATCACGGCGACGAGCCGCACCCCGAGCAGGCCTCGTAGTTGGGCGACCAACACCGACGGCTCGGCGCGGACAGCGTCATCGTACGCGCGCTGGTCAGGGCGGGCTGGTGCTTGGGGTGTCATCATGCTGCCTCCAACACCCAGTATCCCCCGCATGATTGCACATAGCAATCACAACGCAATCCCGTGCCTCTGTCATGGTTGTCGACATTCATCACCGCACCGAGAACCTCCTATGCGCTGGAAGAGAGTGGCGCAACTCGACAGAGCGCCGCACTGCCGCCCGGGCCTCCGCAAAAGGGATCGATGCTGACGTAGACGGATTGACTGCGTCGGTGTGCGTGGGACTGTATCGCCACAGGTGGATCGTGGTTCGGGTTCGTCTGCGGTGCCTGCCCGGCCGGGTCCGGTTATCGCCGGACCCTGTTGAGTAGGGTCCGGCGGTGATTGCCGCGCATGTTGCCTCTGCCGAACGCGGTGCGGGGGTGTGCTTCCGCCTCGAGGACCTATCGCCGAGTACGCGATCGCCGGAGTCAACTGGTACGCCAAAAACGCGTTCCCTGCCCTCGCGGTCTGCAGCAACACCCGCCGGGCCGAGGCGCGTTCGATCACCTGCGGCGGCAGCCTCAACTCGGGCGGTGACAGACGGGCTCATTCGTCCGGAGGTTCGGTCTCGGTGACACCGGTCCCCGGGGCGTCCGGGTCTTCGATGGTGCCGACCTTGGCCACATAGCGGGCCTCCTTCTCGGTGGCGACGGTGGGGGTCGCACCCGGAAGGCGCCGATTCGCCGATTCCGGCGTGAAGTACACGGACACGGCGCCCACGATTCCTGCTGCGATGAGGATGTACGCGGGTACCAGAGTGTTCCCCGTCAATGAGATGAGACCGGACGCGATGAGCGGGGTCGTGCCGCCGAAGGCCGACACGGAGATGTTGTAGGCGATCGCGAGTGCCCCGTAGCGCACGCTCGTCGGGAACAGTGCGGGCAGGACGGACGGCTCGGTGCTGTTGAGGCAGAGCAACATCAACCCGACCAGCAGGACACCGACGAATACGATGAAGTAGCCGGCGTCCGCGCCCATCAGCGCCACCGCCGGCACCGACACGACGATGAGCAGGCCGCAGCCTGTCCACATGATCGGCTTCCGGCCGAATCTGTCGGACAAGCGGGCGACGAACACCACGACCAGTGCGAGGATCAACAGCACGACGGTGACGATGACCAACGCGTCCGTCTGCGGCACGCCGACGATGTCGCTGAGGTAGGTGGGCAGGTACCCGCTGAGCATGTAGTTGGTGACGTTGAACGTCAGCACCAGGCCGATGCACACCAGAACCTGCGGCCATTGGTCGATGATGGTTCTGCGCAGTTGGTGCGCTGCGCCCTTCTCGCTGACGCGCTCATCGGCCTTGAGACCCTCGTAGGCGGGCGTCTCTTCCAAGCGCAGCCGCATGTAGAGCGCGATGAGCCCCATCGGTGCGCCGATCAGGAACGGGATCCGCCAACCCCAGGACTGCATGGCGCTGTCGGAGAGTCCGGCTGTCAATCCGGTGACCAGCACGGCACCGACGACATAGCCGGTCAGCGTGCCCGTAGGGAGGAACCCGCCCATCATGCCGCGCTTGCGGTCAGGCGCGTGCTCGTCCACGTAGGTCATCGCGCCGACGTACTCGCCGCCGGTGGAGAACCCCTGCAGCAGACGGGTGATCAGCAGCAGGATCACCGCCCAGACGCCGACGCCGCCCCAGAACCCATGATCGGAGTAGCCGGGCAGCAGTCCGGTTGTGGTCGTGGCGATGGCCATGATCGTGATCGTCAGTGTGAGCACGCGTTTGCGGCCGATTCGATCACCGAGCGGCCCCAACACGGCTCCGCCCAGCGGACGCACCACGAACGATGCCGCCAGAATTCCGAAGGTGCCGACGATGTTCGCCGCGCCGGAGCCATTGCCGGGAAAGAATACGGTGGCGATGACAGTCGCAAGGTACGCGTAGACGCCGAAGTCGTACCACTCCATGAAGTTGCCGACTGCCGTGCCGGTGATGGATCGGCGCATATTGCGCGGAGCGCTGACCGTGATCTGGGATAGCCGCCACCTGCGGCGGCGTCTGCGGGGCGGCGCGTCGCGGGACTTATCGCCCCTGTCGGCCATTCTTTCAGCCTACTCCGGGAACGCACGCCTCCTGGGGCAGTGTTGAGCATGTGGCCGACGATCTGCTCGCCAGTCGCGCCACGCCGGCGCAGGCGCGCGAGCGCCTGAAGGCGATCGACACGTCGGATGCGGACCGCACCATCGAGGGCCCCGAGTACTGGGCGTGCTTCCACGGTGTGGAGGACGACCATCCCGCACGCTTCTCGCCGAACTCCGGCGCCCGCCTGGCCCGGGTCGTCGGCGAGTTCGGCGTGGACGTGTATCGCGATCTGCTCCACTGCGCGTTCGGCGGGTCCAAGCACCGAGCCGATCGCGAGCGGGCGCGGGGACGCGCCGCGCAGGAGATGCGGATGATCGCGGAGCTCAAGCTCTTGCCGGATGATGTCGTCTGCCGGCCTGTAGAGCCGGCGTCCGACGAACAGATCGAGGCGTGGTTCGGCTGGCCACAGTAGAAGGTGCCGATGCCGTGGAGACGACCGGCGCAACGACGACGCGGGTGCAAGCGCTCGTCGCCGATCTCACCGAGGATCTGCTCTTCGCCGTGTCACGCGGGAGCAAGGAGTTGGTCCACAGCGACCTGCTGGCGTGGTTCGCGGCCCATCGGCGCGGGTCGGCGTCGGCCGATGCGGCGAGGACAGGTTTGATGCCCGGCAGTAGCCGGGCCGGGTGGTGGTCGTCGAGTGGGGTTTCGTCGATGCCTTCCGCGGCGAGCTGCGCGGTGACTATGTCGGCGAGTGCGCGGGGCATCGCCGCAGCGTTCCGGGTCAATGAGGCCAAGTCCATGGTGATGCTCGGCGCGCCACTGAACGCGTTCTGGGCCGGGGCGTCACCAGGGTGCCCACCACTGTTCGCCGCCAGGTCACCCGCGCCCGGAACAGTGTGCGGTCGTGACCGATTCCGTGACCTCGTCTCTCATGACCTCCCTCTTCGCGACCGCTGTCCGCCCTCCGCGCCGCCGCGATGCCCGCCGTTCTCTGGGCGCCGCCGCCCTGATCACGAGCGCGCTCATCGCCCTCACCGGGTGCAGCGCCACCGGGGCCGCAGAACCCGCTGACCCCTCGTCGTCCCCCGCGTCCAGTCCGGCGGCGGCGCTCATCGACACCTACGACCTTTCCGGCGCGCAGTTCTCGCCCGCGGTCGCCCGGGCGCTGCCGGACGGCACCCCGTTCGGCGGCATCTCCGGTCTCGAACCCCTCGGCGATGACCGCTACCTGGGGATCTCCGACGACCGCGCCGACAAGGGTCCGGCCCGCGTCTACCGATTGGCCCTGCCGCGTACGCCCGATGGCGGCACGGGCCTCGCGCAGGTCACCGGCATGATCCTGCTCACCGACGAGCACGGGCGCGGTTTCGCGCCGGGTTCGGTGGACCCGGAGTCGATCCGGGCGATGCCCGACGGGACCCTCCTGTGGACGTCGGAGGGCGACGCCGAGGCGGGGATCGCACCGGAGATCACCGTCGCCGCCGAAGACGGCAGGGCGCTGCGCCGTTTCGCCATTCCGGGGTACCAGCGCCCGGCCGACGACGGCGCCCGCGGGGTGCGCCCCAACAAGGCCTACGAGGGGCTCACCCTCTTCGACGGCGGGGCCCGCGCGGCCGTGCTAGCCGAGGGCCCGCTGGCGCAGGATCCGAACGCGCCCGGCGCGTCGCGCACCCGGCTGACCGTCTACGACGTGGCGTCGGGTGCCGCGGCCGCCGAGTACGCCTACCCCCTCGATGCCCCGCCGGACGGCACCGACGAGCGCGGCGCCACCGAGATCCTCGCCACCGGCGACGGTCGTTTCCTCGTGCTGGAGCGCAGCTGGATCAAGGGGCAGGGCACGGTCGGAAAGCTGTACCTGGTCGACACTGCCGGCGCCGATGACGTGCTGGGCGCCGCGGTCCTCACCGGGAGCGAGACTCCCGTCCACAAGACGCTCCTGCTGGACTTCTCGCCGAACGGCGAGAACGTCGACAACATCGAATCGCTGGCGTGGGCGCCGGACCAGGCGGACGGCCGGCAAACGCTGCTGGTGGGGTCCGACGACAACTTCAACACCGGCGAACAGCGCAGCCTCATCCACACCGTCGTCGTCGCGTTGCCCGAGTAGCGGTCGCCGCAATCTCGTCGGCCCCGGCGCGAATTCGGGGTGCCGAGGTTGACCTGGGTGCAAACCAGGGCAAGCATGGAGACTGTGCAGCGGGATGGACGGCCCGCGGGCGGGGCCTTCCGGTACCACTGCCGAACTCGGACGACCAGCGGCCGTCGACAGCCGAGCGCGGACGGCCGGCATGACCGGGAGGAGCCGCGATGAGTTCCGACAAGCCCACCACCACCGACGCCGGGATACCGGTGGAAAGCGACGAGCATTCCTTGACTGTGGGGCCGGACGGCCCCATCGTCCTGCACGACGCCTACCTGATCGAGCAGATGGCGCAGTTCAACCGCGAGCGGGTGCCGGAGAGGCAGCCGCATGCCAAGGGCGGCGGGGCGTTCGGGCATTTCCAGGTGACCGAGGACGTCTCCGCCTACACCAAGGCGGACGTCTTCCAGCCGGGCCGGCGCACCGAGATGCTGGCGCGGTTCTCCACCGTGGCCGGCGAGCGAGGAAGCCCGGACACGTGGCGGGATCCGCGCGGGTTCGCCCTCAAGTTCTACACCGAGCAGGGCAACTACGACATGGTCGGCAACAACACGCCCGTGTTCTTCATGCGCGACCCGATGAAGTTCCAGCACTTCATCCGCTCGCAGAAGCGTCGGGCGGACACGAACCTGCGCGACCACGACATGCAGTGGGACTTCTGGACGCTCTCGCCGGAGTCGGCCCACCAGGTCACCTGGCTGATGGGCGACCGGGGCATCCCGAAGACGTGGCGGCACATGAACGGCTATTCCAGCCACACGTACATGTGGGTCAACGCGGACGGCGAGCGGTTCTGGGTCAAGTACCACTTCAAGACCGACCAGGGCATCGAGTGCCTCACGCAGGAGGAGGCGGACAGGCTCGCCGGCGCCGACGGCGACTTCCACACGCGCGATCTGTACCGCGCGATCGAGCGCGGCGAGCACCCCAGCTGGACGCTGTACATGCAGATCATGCCGTTCGGCGACGCCGCCGGTTACCGGTTCAACCCGTTCGACCTGACCAAGGTGTGGCCGCACAGCGACTATCCGCTGGTCAAGGTGGGCACGATGACCCTGGACGAGAACCCGGCGGACTACCACGCGCAGATCGAGCAGGCGGCATTCGAGCCGAACAACATGGTGCCGGGCATCGGCCCCAGCCCCGACCGGATGCTGCTCGGCAGGGTGTTCGCCTACGCCGACGCGCACCGCGCCCGCATCGGGGCCAACTATCGGCAGCTGCCGGTGAACCACCCGAAGAACGCGCCCGTGCACTCGTACTCCAAGGACGGCGCGATGCGCTACTACAACGCGTCCGACCCGGTGTACGCGCCGAACTCCAAGGGCGGTCCCGCTGCGGACACGGCGCGCTTCGGCGAGCCTGCAGCGTGGCCCGCCGACGGTGAGCTGACCCGCACGGCGGCGTCCCTGCACGCCGAGGACGACGACTTCGGCCAGGCGGGCACGCTCGTCCGCGAGGTGATGGACGACGCCGCCCGCGAGCGGCTGGTGTCGAACATCGCGGGGCATCTGCTCGACGACGTCTCGGAGCCGGTGCTGCAGAGGGCGTTCGAGTACTGGCGCAATGTGGACGCCGGCCTGGGCGAGCGCGTGGAGGCGGCGGTGCGCGGCGGGCGCTGACGAGGGACGGACGCCGGCCGGTCAGGCCCGGCGCGTCCGCGCGCGGTGCCGATCGACGTACCGTGCGCGCGCCTCGGCGTCGAGCGCCACGTCGATGCCGGTGAACGCCATCGCCAGGGCCCCGTCCACGGCGGTGTCGTCCGCGGCGGGCGACACCGCATCGTCGGCGAACCCCGCCGTGTGCGGATGGCTTGCGGCGCCGCGGATCGCGATCATCGGGTGGATGCCGGGGAGAGCGCGGGTGACGTCGCCCATGTCGGTGGATCCGACGGTGCGGGTGCCGCGTGCGCCGGGCACACGGCCGAGGGCGGCGGCGTTGGCCGCGTAGTACCCGGCGAGCGTGGGGTCGGGCTCGAGCGCGGCGTAGGGCGGTTGCGTCTGCTCGATGGCGACCTGCGCGCCGGTCGCGAGGGCACCGGCCTCGAAGCATGCGGTGACGCGGCGGCGGAGCTCGCCGAGGGTGTCCGTCGTCGCGGCGCGCACCTCGCATTCGACGACGGTGTGCGCCGGGATGATGTTGGTGGCCTCGCCGCCGTCGCGCACGTACAGCCCGACCCGGCAGTCCGCGGTGAGCTGCTGGCGCAGCAGTCCGACGGCCACCTGGGCGACCACGGCGGCATCGGCGGCGTTGACCGCCTCGTGGGGTGCGGCGGACGCGTGCGCCGGCCTGCCGGTGTAGGTGACGGCGAAGCGGGCGACGGCGGGGGTCGCGACGTCGGCCGGGTGCACCTCGAACGCCTCCGGATGCACCATCATCGCCACTGACACCCTGTCGAACACGCCGCGTTCGAGCAGCCGGATCTTGCCTCCGCCCTGTTCCTCGGCCGGAGTGCCGATGACGACGACGCGGACACCCGCCTCGTCGGCGACGGCGGCGAGCCCCAGCGCGGCGCCGACTGATGCGGCGGCGATGAGGTTGTGCCCGCAGGCATGGCCCAGCCCCGGTAGCGCGTCGTACTCGGCGCACAGGCCTACGGCGAGGTCGCCGTCGCCGTAGGTCGCGACGAACGCCGTGTCGAGGCCGCCGGCGCCGCGCTCGACGGCGAAACCTTCGGCTTCCAGCAGTTCCGTGGTGAGCTCCGACGCCGTGTGCTCTTCGAAAGCGAGCTCCGGGGCGGCGTGGATCGCGCGGCTCAGTGCGATGAGGCGGCCGCGCGCTGCGTCGATGCGGTCCCGTGCGCGGGCCGTGAGGGCGGCCTGGTCTTGGGTCGATGTCACGGGCGCCATTGTCTCCCCTTTCCCGCCGCCGCTCCGTCAGCCGCCGTGGCGGGGCGCCGGGTGTGGTGTGACGGCGGCGCGGACACCGGGCGCCGCGATGAGCAGGGCGCCGAGGGCGATGAGCGCATACGGCCACCACGCGCGCTCGTCGACGGTGGGCGCGGCGGATGCCGGGGCGGCGGACGTCGACGTGGAGGCCGCGGAGGACAGCGCCCCCGTCGCGGCCTTGACGTTGTCGGAGATACCGCTGACCATGTTGCCCACCGGCTTGACGCCCTCGGTGAGCTGTCCGGTCCCGGCGATCAGCGCCTGCCCGCCGTCGTCGAGCAGCACCAGACCGTCGTACAACTGCTGCGCGCCGCCGGAGGCCTGGGCCATGCCGGCCACGAACTGGGCGTTCGGATCGTTGAGTTCATAGGCGAGCTGCCGCGCCCCGTCCTGCAACTGGTCGAGCCGTGCCATCGTCTGGGGTCCCAGGCCCTCCTCGTTCACCGTGTCTACGAGGGCGCGCAAGTCGCCGGCGGCGCCCTGGGTCACCGGTCCGGGTTGCGCTCCGAGGGTGTCGGCCAGTGTCGAGAGCCGCGCGGTGATCGTGCCCTGCATGCCGGCGAACGTGGTGAGGCGCTCGACCACCTCGTCCACGCCGCCGCTGATCTGCGCGGCACCGTCACCGAGTTGGTCGACCCCGCCGTCGAGCTGCTCCAGCCCCGCCGACAGCTGACCGCCGCCCTCGCGGGCCTGGGTCAGCCCGTCGGCCAGCTGGTGGGCGCCGTCGTCGAGCTGCCGGCTGCCGTCGGTGAGCTGCTCCACCCCGTTGTCGAGGAACGACAACGGCAGGTTGGCCTGCCGCAGGCTGCTGCGCGCATCGCCGACCCCGCCCGGCGGCTGCGGCTGCTGCTGCGGGGCGCTTGCGTGCACCACGGGATCCTCGTTGTAGGCGACGGCAGCCCCGGTGCCGACGCAGACGAGCCCGGCGAGCAGCACCGCGGAGGGGATCAAGTGGAAACGCATGACGACGAAGATACGCACCCAGGGTGAAAACAACCTGAGTGACTGCTGTCGCACGGCGGTGGCGGCGGGTGGGAGTCGCGCTTGCTCGGCTCGGGTGAGCTTGATCATCGGCGTGCCGGTGGCCGGGGGTGTGGCCGGTCTTCGTCACGTACCGTTGCGCTCCGGACAGTGACGACCGGGCCTGCGTCGAGCACCGTTCATCCGGACGCCGACAGCGAGGTGCAGGAAGTGCCGATGCCCGAATCCCCGTATCCACGCATCACCCGCAGGAGCCTTCTCCGCGGGGCCGGCGGGCTCGTGGGCATCGCCGCCGTCGGCTCGGTGCTCGCCGGCTGTGGGCAGGAGTCTTCGCCCGTCGCAGGGGAAGGCGCCGGGGGAGGCGATGGCGGCGGAGGCAGGGGTGGCGATGCGCGACGTGCCCTGCCGGTTCCGCCGCTGCTGGATCCGCGCATCGTCGACGGAGTCTCCGTCTTCTCCCTCGTGGCGATGGCCGGGTCCAGCGAGATCCGTCCCGGCGTGCCGACGCCGACGTGGGGCTACAACGGGTCGATGCTGGGCCCGACCCTCCGGGCGCGCCGCGGTGACCGCGTGCGGGTGGAGGTGCGCAACAGCCTGCCGGAGATGACGACGACGCACTGGCACGGCATGCATCTGCCCGCGAAGATGGACGGCGGCCCGCACCAGCCGATCGCCCCCGGTGGCACGTGGAGCCCGGAGTGGCGGGTCGATCAGCAGGCGGCGACGCTCTGGTACCACCCGCACCCGCACGGGGTCACCGGAAAGCATGTGTATCGCGGGCTCGCCGGTCTGTTCCTCGTCGACGACGCCGACGCCGACGCCCTGGACCTGCCCCGGGACTACGGCGTCGACGACATACCGCTGATCGTGCAGGACCGCAGGTTCCACGACGACGGCACGCTCGACGAGACCGACCTGCCGGACATGGGGCTGCTCGGTGATACGCCCGTCGTCAACGGCATCACAGACGCGCACTTCGCCGCGACGACGAGGCGGGTCCGGTTCCGCATCCTCAACGGCGCGACGATGCGCGTTTTCAATCTGTGTTTGTCCGACGGGCGCCCCTTCGCGATCATCGGCTCCGA
The DNA here is from genome assembly GCF_014126825.1 of Tomitella gaofuii. Lineage (NCBI taxonomy): Bacteria > Bacillati > Actinomycetota > Actinomycetes > Mycobacteriales > Tomitella > Tomitella gaofuii. The sequence goes on from NZ_CP059900.1 coordinate 109,196, forward strand.
CGGCGGCCTGCTCGACACGCCCAGGACCGTCGAGAACGTCTACGTCAGCCCCGGCGAACGCGTCGAGATCGTCGTCGACCTGGCCGCAGACGACGAGGTCACGCTGCGGAACGAGCGCTTCGCCGACAACTTGGAGGTGGATGACAGCGACGCGCCGGACTTCGGGCTGGACGACGAGTTCGATCTGCTCACGATCTCCGGTCCCGGCGCGGGCGAGGCCCCCGGCGCGCTGCCGGCCGAACTCGGCACCACGCTCGGCGCGTTTCCGGACACCCGCGGCGCGCGCCGGCGGAGCTTCGATATGGAGTGGTTCCAGATCAACGGCAAACGCATGGACATCAGCCGGGTCGACGAGGTGATCGACCACCCCGGCTGGGAGGTGTGGACGGTGTCCAACAAGGACAACTGGATCCACAACTTCCACGTCCACGACACCCGGTTCCGGGTGCTGTCCCTGGACAGGACGTCGACCACGCCGATGACCGACGGGTGGAAGGACACCATCCTGCTGGCGCCCGGGGCGGTGGCCACGCTGGCCGTCCGGTTCACCGACCACACGTCCGCCCGCTGGCCGTACATGTATCACTGCCACATGCTGTTTCACGAGGACCAGGGCATGATGGGGCAGTTCGTCGTCGTCGAGCCGGGCGGGACGCCCGACCCGGCGATTGGCAGCGGCCTCGAGCATGGGGGCGAGCACACCGCGACGACGCAGGACGACGGCGGCCACGGGGATCGCGGCGGGCACGGGGAGCACGGAGGACACTGAGCCGGACGGGGCGGCCCGGGACGTAGCGCCGGCGATACGGCTGCCTTCACCCGATCGCGCGAGCCGCACCCTCCCAGTAGGGTCGTCGGAGCTCACGCTTGAGCACCTTGCCGCTGGGATTGCGCGGGAGGGCGTCGAGGAAATCGACCGAGGTGGGGCACTTGTAATGCGCAAGCCGGTCGCGGCAGAAGGCGATCAGGTCGTCGGCGGCGATCGGAGTGTCTCCCGTCCGCACGGCCACCGCCTTGACCGTCTCGCCCCATCGGTCGTCCGGCACCCCGATGACGGCGACGTCGTTGATGGCGGAGTGCTCCATCAGCACGTTCTCCACCTCGACCGGATAGATGTTCTCGCCGCCCGAGACGATCATGTCCTTCGCCCGGTCGCACAGGAACAGGTAGCCGTCGGCGTCGAGGTATCCGATGTCGCCGGTGCGGAACCAGCCGTCGGGACGGAGCACGGCGGCGAGCTCGCCGGGGCGGTTCCGGTATCCGCTGAGCAGCATCCGGCTGCGCGTCCACACCTCGCCGACGCCGCCGGTGGGCAACTCCTCGCCGGTCACAGGGTCGAACACGCCCATCCGGACCACCGGTGTGGCGCGGCCCGCGGAACCGAGGCGCAGACCGCCGCGCCGGTGATCTGCGGCGTCGAGGAAGGTGATCGGCCCGCACGTTTCGGTCATCCCGTAGGACTGCACGAGATCGCAGTCGAACACCTCCTGGGCGTCGGCGACGATCGTGGGCGACATGGGCGATCCGCCGTAGATGAGCGTGCGCAGCCCGGGATACGCGCGCTCGCGCGCGGACGGATGCTGGACCAAGGCCTGGACCACGGCGGGGACGGTGAGTGCGTGGTCGACGGCCCCGCTGGCGAACGTCTCCAACACGCGGCCGGGATCGATGTCGAGCACGTGGTGGGACCCCGCGCCCACGGCGAGGCAGTAGAACACCCATCCGGTCCCGGACAGGTGGAAGTTCGGTGCGGGGATCATGACGACGTCGCCCGGCACGATGTCCCACGGCTGCGGCGCCGCGAGATTGACGCTGATCGCGCGGTTCGACAGTTCCACGCCTTTCGGCCGCCCCGATGTGCCGGAGGTGTAGATCATCAAGGCGATGTCCTCGGGGTCCGGCTCGGGGAAGGTGTGCAGCGGGGTGAGACCGGCCAGCCAGCGTTCGTAGTCATACGGGTCCTCGCCGGGCACCACCAGGCGGGGGCGGCCGTCGACCGGTGCGGGGTGGCCGAGCAGCGGCAGGAAATCGGCCTCCGCCACGATGGCGTGCACCCCGGAGTCGTCGACGATCTCCCGCCGCCTCACGACGGCTGAGCCGCCAGTTCAATGGCACGGCGCAGGCGCGGATCAGCGACGCGGCCGTCATCACCTCGCCCCAGAGGACGGTGTTCCTGCCGACGAAGCCGAAGACCGGCTGCGGCGCGGGGGCATCGGTGTCCGGCCCGATCAACTCGCGGAATCCGGCGGCCAGTGCGCTGCTGCGCCGCAGCCACTGAGCGAAGGTGCGCGAGCAGACGCCCTCGACGGCAATGCCGGGGGAGTCGGGTAGCTCGGTGGCCCAATGCTGCAGCATCGCTCCCAACGAACGCTGGTGGGCGGGGCCGTACGGATGCGTGGGCGGGTGTTCCATGAATGCTCCTGTCGCGCGGAACGAGATGGGGTGGAGAACGTCAAATCTGCTCGCGAAGAGCAGATTTGACGACCTTGCCCAGCGTGTTGCGGGGCAGCGCTTCGACCGGCACGAATGTGCGGGGGCACTTGAAGCCGGCGAGCCGCTCGCGGCAATGCCGCGTGAGGTCGGCGGTGCTCGGAGCCGTGCCGGCGGGGACGAAGAAGGCGACGGGCGTCTCGCCCCAGCGCGGGTGCGGCGCGCCCACGACGGCGGCCTCGGCGACAGCGGGGTGGGCGAGCAGCACGCGTTCGATCTCGGCGGGGTAGATGTTCTCTCCGCCGCTGACGATCATGTCTTTGACCCGGCCGACGATGTGCACGAAGCCGTCGGCGTCGATCGAGGCGAGGTCGCCGGTGCGGTACCAGCCGTCGGCGGTGAACGCGGCGGCCGTCTCCTCGGGGGAACGCCAGTATCCGTCGATGAGGCATTCGCCGCGAGCCTGCAGTTCGCCGTTGCACCCCGGCGGCAGGGCCGTGCCCAGCGGGTCGACCACACGGACATCCCACCCCGGCGACGGCCGCCCGGCCGAGGAGATCCGGCCGCTCGCGGGCACATGGTCCTCCGGGCGCAGCGTGGTGAGGAACCCCTGCAGCTCGGTGCTGCCGTAGATCTGCCGGAATCGGCTGCACAGCACCCGCAGAGCCCGTTCGAGCAGGGACGAGTCGATGGGCGCCGAGCCGTATTGGACCTCGCGCAGGCTGGACAGGTCGGCGCCGGCGCGCGGGCCCTCCATCGCCCCGGTGAGCGCGTCGATGAGGGCCGGTGCCGCGGTGAAGAACTCGATCCTGTCGCGCTCGATCGCGTCGATGGCGCCGTCGACGTCGAAGCCGTCGTGGATGTACAGGGTGCCGCCGGTGAGGAAGCACTGCATCGCCTGGGCGAATCCGGCCAGGTGGAACAGCGGCATCATCACCAGATGGCGGCTGCCGCGCTGTTGGTCGCCGATGTCGAGGGCGAACGCCGCGAGGCTGCGGATCAGCGAGCCGTGGTCCAGTGGGATGAGCTTGGGATGACCCGTCGTGCCGCTGGTGTGCATGAGAAAGGCGGTCCGATCGGAGCGCAGTGCTCCCGTGCCGTAGGGGTCGGTGTCGAACGAGCCCGGCATCGCTGCGGCCGGCGCGGTCGGCACTGTGTGCGCAGCCCATCCGGGGGCGGTGGCCCCGGACAGAACGCGCACGCGCGCCGGGCGGTCGGCCACGAGGTGCAGGCACCGGTCGTCGGTGAAGATGCCGACCGACTGCGCCGCGTCCAGCAGTTCGTTCACCTCGCGGGCGGTCAGCCGCCAGTTGAGCAGTAACGGGAGCGCGCCGATGCGCGCGAGGCCCAGCGTCTGCACCAGGTGATCGGCGCTGTTGTGTGCGAGGATCGCCACGACATCACCGTCGCGGACGCCGCGGGTGTGCCACGCGGCGGCCGCCGCGTCGATGCGGCCGCGCAGTGCGCGGTAGTCCAGTCGGGTGCGCCCGTCGTCGAGGGCCAGGGCGTCGCCGTCGGATCCGGCGCGCCAGTCGATGATGTGCAGCCAGGTGTGCATGGTCTCCTCACGTCGTGGGCAGGTCGCCGGGCGCGGCGAGGGTCCCGAGCACCGCGGTGGCCGCGGCGATCGCCGGCGACACCAGGTGCGTGCGCGCCCCGTCGCCCTGGCGACCCTCGAAGTTGCGGTTGGTCGTGGACGCCGAGCGGTGGCCGGGCCCCAACGCGTCGGGGTTCATCGCGGTGCACATCGAGCAGCCGGATTCGCGCCAGGAGAAGCCGGCTGCCCGGAACACCGCGTCGAGGCCCTCGGCCTCGGCGGCCGCCGCCACAGCGTGGGAGCCGGGCACCACGAGCGCCGTCACCGAGGGCGATGCCGTGCGCCCGCGCAGCACCGCGGCCGCGGCGCGCAGGTCGTCGAGCCTGCCGTTGGTGCACGAGCCGATGAACACCGTGTCCACGGCGATCTCCCGCATCGGGATTCCGGGTCGCAGGTCCATGTATTCGATCGCATGCCGCGCGGCTTCTCGCATGTCCGGGTCCGGGAAGTCCTCCGGTGCCGGTACCGCGCCGTCGAGACCGATGCTCTGTGCGGGCGTGGTGCCCCAGGTGACGATGGGCGTGATCGCCGAGGCGTCGATCGTGATGGAGCGGTCGAACATCGCACCGTCGTCGCTGCGCAATCCGCGCCAGTAGGCACGCGCCGCGTCCCACTCCGCACCCCGCGGCGCGTGCGGACGTCCGCGCAGATAGTCGAGCGTGACGGCATCGGGTGCGATCATCCCCGCCCGCGCCCCGCACTCGATCGTCATGTTGCACAGCGTCATCCGCTGCTCCATCGTCAGTGCGGCGATGGCGGGTCCGCGGTATTCGACCACGTGCCCGGCGCCGCCGTTCGTCCCCACCGCGGCGATCACGTGCAGTGCGAGGTCCTTGGCCGTCACGCCGGGTGCGAGCCCGCCGTCCACCCGCACCTCCATGGCGTGCGGCCGCGGCATCCACAGTGTCTGCGTGGCCAGCACGTGCTCCACCTCGGACGTGCCTATCCCGAAAGCGAGCGCGCCGAAGGCGCCGTGTGTCGCGGTGTGCGAATCGCCGCACACCAGCGTCATCCCGGGCTGGCTGAGGCCCTGCTCGGGGCCGATCACATGCACGATTCCGTTGCCGGCGCCGCCCATCGGGTTGTGCGGCACACCGAACGCGGCGCAGTTGCTCCGCACCAGATCCAGCTGCAGTCGGCTGAGCGGGTCGGTGACGGCCGCCTCGCCGCCGAGCGTGGGCACGTTGTGATCCTCGGTGGCCATGGTCAGGTCGGGCCGCCGCACCGCCCGGCCCGCGGCGCGCAAACCCGCGAAGGCCTGGGGAGAGGTCATCTCGTGCAGCAGATGCAGGTCGACGTAGAGCAGGTCGGGGCGGCCGTCCTCGCCGGGCACCACCACGTGCTCGTCCCACAGCTTGTCCAGCAGCGTGCGCGGCGCGGTGGGTCCGGGCGGGTGCATCATCGGTCAGGCCATCGCCGTGGGACGCAGTGTGGCGTCCGTGTGGTCGAGCTGGGCCTGCATCAGCGTCTGCAGCATCCGCGTCTTCAGTCCGGCATACCCGGGATCATGCCAGCGGTTGTGCATCTCATCGGGGTCCTCGGCGTGGTCGTAGAGTTCCCCGTCGTCGCTGCCGTGCAGGACGGTGATCCGGGCGTCGTCGGAGATCGCCGTGCGCATCTGCATGGGGCGTCCGACCCGGAAGACGTCGAACATCTGGTCTTCTTCGATGTACACCGCGTCGCGCACTGTCGCTCGGGGGTCGGCGAACAGCGTCGTGAGCGGTGTTCCCTGCATGCCCTGGAACAGGGGGGTCCCGGCGAGCTCGAGCACCGTCGGACCCAGGTCCAGCGAGGAGACGAGCGAGCCGCTCGCTCCCGCGGCTATACCGGGCCCCGCGAACACCATCGGCACCCGCACGCATCCCTCGTAGTGCATTCCGAGCTTGAGCATGAGTCCGTGGTCGCCGAACATGTCGCCGTGGTCGCTGGTGACCACGATGACGGTGTTCTCCAGCACGCCGGCGTCCTCCAGCGATCGCACGATGGCGCCCACCGCGTCGTCGATGAAGCTGATCGCCCCGTACTCGCGTGCGGCGGCCTCGCGGAACTGCTCCGCGGTGGGCGCGAACGGGGCCATGACGCTGCCGCGCTGCTCGCCGCGGTGCGCGACGAGGTTGCGCAGCCGCTTCCATGAATGCTCGTGCGTGTCGTGGAAGGTCGCGGGCAGCGGGATGTCCGCGGGGTCGTACATGTCGTAGTAGCGCCCAGGAGGGGAGAACGGGTGGTGCGGGTCGGGGAACGAGCATTGGATGAAGAACGGCGCATCGTCTGCGGCGGCCTCGGAGATCATCTCCGCGCTGCGTGAGCCCACCCACGCGGTGGGATAGCAGTCCTCGGGCATGTCCGGCTGATACACCTGGTCCCAGCCCGCGTACGCCTGCTTCGCGTGCTCCACGCCGCGACGTGCGGGGTCGACGCCGCGCTCACGCAGCCAGTGCTCGTAGTGGCCGCCGGCATAGTCTGCATGGTCGATGGCCAGCTCGACCCGGTCGAACCCGTAGAAATCCGGCGGGATGTCCACCCACTGTTCACGGTGCAGGTCGATGTCCTCCCACCGGTCCCAGCCGGGCTCGCGGCGGCGGTCCGCCCCGGGGGAGGCCGGATCGTCGGCGGTGATCCGCGCGGCGAACTCCCGGTTGTTGCCGATGTTCTGGAAGTGCGCCTTGCCCACGAGCATCGTCCGGTAGCCGTCGCCGCGCAGTGCGCGGACGAAGGTGTTGGCGTCGGGATCGAGGGAGATGCCGTTGAACCGGGTGCCGTGCGCCGAGGGCACCCGGGACGTGAGCAGGCTCGCGCGGTTCGGCATGCACACGGGATTGGCCACGTGAGCCCGGTCGAAGCGGGTCCCCCTGGAGGCGATCGCATCGAGGTGCGGGGTGCGCACCACCGCGTTGCCGCCGAAGCCGAGGTGGTCGGCGCGCAGCTGGTCGGCCATGATGAGCACGACGTTGGGGCGGCGCGCGCCCTCGCTTCCTGCGTTCGTGTTGCCGGTGCTCATGCCACGCCCCGTTCGTTTCCGGCCCAGTGTTTGTCGCGCAGCGTGCGTTTGAGGATCTTTCCGGTGGCGTTGCGGGGCAAGGTGTCGAGGAACTCGACCGACGCGGGGCACTTGAACCCGGCGAGACGCTCGCGGCACCAGGCCCGCACCGCGTCCTCGTCCTGCGACAGCCCCGGCTCGAGCACGAGCACCGCGTGCACCGCCTCGCCCCACCGCTCATGGGGGACGCCGATCACCGACACCTCGCGCAGTCCCGGGTACCGGGCCAGCACCGATTCGACCTCGGCGGGGTAGACGTTCTCGCCGCCGCTGACGATCATGTCCTTCTTGCGGTCGACGATGGTGAAATAGCCGTCCGCGCTGCGGATCGCGACGTCGCCGATGCGCCAGTAGCCGTCGGGCGTCATCGCGTCGGCAGTGGCCTCCGGGTTGTTCCAATAGCCGTCGATGGGGTCGGAGCCGCGCACGATGATCTCGCCCGGCTCCCCGTCGGGCACGTCGTCGCCGACGTCGTCGACCAGCCGCACATCCCAGCTCAGCGCGGCACGGCCTGCCGTGTTCAGGTGCGGCGAATCGGGATGGTGGTCCGCAGGCTCCAGTGTGGTCACGGGGAAACCCCCCGTCTCGGTGCAGCCGTAGTGCTGCCGGAACCGGCAATCCAACGTCTCGATCGCCGCGCGCAGCGCCTCCGGGTCGATGGGGGACGCGCCATAGCAGATCTCGGTGAGCGCGGACAGGTCGACGGGCGTGGTGCGACCGCGGACCTCCTCGACGGCCATGGTGATCGCGCTGGGCACCAGGTTGGTGAAGTTGATCCGCTCGCCGGCGAGCGCGTCGACGAAGTCGGCGGCGCGGAACGACGATTGGATGCGGCAGGTGCCGCCGGTGAACAGCGGGAAGGTGATGTTCGCCAGCCCGGCCATGTGGAACATCGGCATGGCGCGCAGGTGCCTGGCCCCCTCGCCGGCCTCGGGGATGACCAGCTTGAGGTACGCGGCGGATGAGACGAGCCGTCCATGCGTGATGGTGATGAGCTTGGGCACCGCACTGGTGGTGCCGCTGGTGTGCAGCAGCACGCACGGCGACGACGAGCGCAGGTGGTCGGCGGGCCATGCCGGTGCGGGGCCGTGGAAGTCGTCGGATGCGCGCCCGGCGATCGTTCCGTCCGGGCCGGGCGCGCGCAGGACGACGCGCTCGAGGTCCGGCGCGGCCTCGGTGAGCAATTCCAGCTCCGCCTCGTCGACGACGGCGGCGCGCGGTCGCATCACGTCCAGCAGCGTCCGCAGCTCGGGGGCGGCGAGCCGCCAGTTGACGGCGGCGGGCACCGCGCCGACGCGGGCGAGCGCGAACATGTGCGTGATCCAGTCCACCCGGTTGCGCGCGATGATCGGCACCAGGTCGCCGGGGCGCACGCCGAGTCCGGCCCAGCCGCCCGCGAGCCGTTCGACCTCGTCGGCGAGCTCGCCGTAGGTCAGCGACTGGCCGTGGTCGTCGGCGAGGGCGAGCAGGTCGGGGTGGCGCTGGGCGCGCCACTGGAGAATGTGGATCCACGAGATCACGGTGATCGTCCTTTTCCTCTGGATTTGCGGTGCGCGTGGGGTCAGGCGGCAGTGGTGGAGGCGCGGCGAAGCTCCCGCTTGCGGCGTTGCTCGGTCGGGTCGAACCCCGGCGCCGCATCCAGCAGCATCCGCGTGTAGTCCTCGCGCGGGTCGCGGTAGACGTCCTCGGCGGGGCCCTCCTCGACGAGCTTCCCGTGGTACATCACCGCGAGCCGGTCGCTCATGTGCCGCATCAGGCCCAGGTCGTGGCCGATGAACAGGTAGGCGACGCCGGTGTCGCGCTGCACCTGGTTGAGCAGGTTGACGATGGTGCTCTGGGTGGAGACGTCGAGGGCGCTCACCGGCTCGTCGCACACGATGAGGTCCGGCTGCGTCGCCAGCGCGCGGGCGATGCCGATGCGCTGACGCTGGCCGCCGGAGAACGCGGCGGGCCGTTGATGGTCCAGCGCCGGATCCAGGCCCACCTGATCAAGCAGCGTCGCCACGCGCCCGACGATCGCGCTCCCGCGCAGGTCCGTGTGCACCCGCAGCGGTTCGGCGACGATGTCGCGCACCGACCACGAGGGGTTGAGGCTGGCGGTGGGGTCTTGGAAGATCGCTTGCACCCGGCGGCGATACCAACGTGGGACCCGGCCGAACTCCGTGACTTCGGTGCCGTCGAACCGGATGCTGCCGGAGGCGGCCCGGACCAGGCGCAGCACCGCCCGGGCGGCGGTGGTCTTACCGCTGCCGGATTCGCCCACCAGGCCCAGCGTCTGCCCGCGGCCGATCGACAGGCTCACGTCGTCGACCGCGACGAACGGGTCCTTGCGGCGCAGAAATCCCGGACTGCGGTACTCCACCCGCAGGTTCTCGATCTCGAGGAGTGCGGACATCAGACCATCTCCAATCCGTCTGCCGCCGGAACGGCTGCGGGGTGGGGCAACGGAACCGCGTGCCCGGACCGAGGGTGGATGCAACGAACGGCGGAGTCGCCGTCGACGGTGAGCGCCGGCGCGGCGGCGGTGCAGTCCGCGGTGGCGAAGGCGCAGCGCGGGGCGAAGCGGCAGCCGGTGGGCCGGTTGCCGGGAGAGGGCACGCTGCCGGGGATCGTGCCCAGCTCGGTGCCGCGGGGCGTGCCCTGGGCGCTCGATTCGAGCAGGGCCGCGGTGTAGGGGTGGCGGGGTGCGGCCATGAGCTCGTCGATCGCCCGCTCCTCGACCACCTCGCCCGCGTACATCACCGCCACCCTGTCGGCGACCTCGGCGACCATGCCCAGCTCGTGGGTGACGAACACCATCGACATCCCGCTCTCTTGCTGGATGTCCTTGAGCAGGTCGGCCACCTGGATCTTCAGCGTGACGTCGAGGGCGGTCGTCGGTTCGTCGGCGATGAGCAGCGCGGGGTCGCAGCTGATGGCGAGCGCGATCATGACGCGCTGCGCCATGCCGCCGGACAGCTCGTGGGGGTAGCTGCGCATCCGCCGCCGTGGCTCGCGGATGCCCACCCGCTCGAGCAGGTGCTCGGCCTTCTCGCGGGCATCGGCCTTGCTCAGGCCCTTGTGGTGACGCAGCACCTCGATGATCTGGTTGCCGATGGTGAACGCCGGGTCCAGCGCCGAACCCGGCTCCTGGAAGATCATCGCCATCCGGCTGCCCCGCACATCCCGCAGCTGCGCGCCGGACATCGCCGCCAGGTCGGCGCCGTCGAGCCAGATGCCGCCGCGGGTGCGGCGCGCGTTCTGCGGCAGCAGGCCCATGACGGCCAGCGCGGTCATGGTCTTGCCGCTGCCGGACTCGCCGACCAGACCGAGCGTCTCGCCGGGGTGCACATCCAGCGACACGTCGTCGATCACGGGGATCACCGAGGATGCGCGGGCGGCGAGCACGTCCATCCCGCGCACGCTCAGCGTGGCGTGGGGATCCGGGGCGCCGGTGTCCGGCGACTGCGTCCGAGGCGCCCCGGTGGTGGATGCGGGGGTCGTGGATGTGCGGGTCGTGGCTGCGCGGGTGGCGGAAGTCCTGGACGGAGTCGCTGCGGTGGCACTCTCCCCGGGCGTGGCGACCGGGGTCAACGCCGCACGGTGCTTGCGCCAGCGGGTGCGCACCGGCTCGTCGCGCAGCGCGCCGAGCACGGTGTCGGCCAGCACGTTCAGGCTCAGTACGGTCAGGCCGATGGCGATGCCGGGCGGGAAGATGAGGAACGGATCCTGCGCGAGCATCGTGCCGGCCTCGGAGATCATCACGCCCCAGCTGGCGTCCGGGGGCTGCGCGCCCAGCCCGAGGAAACTCAGCGCGGCCTCCACCAGCAAGGCGGCGGCGAGGGTGAGGGAAACCTGCACCGCGATGGGGCCGACCACGTTCGGCAGGATGTGGCGCACCATGATCGCGGGCGAGCGCGTGCCGATCACTTCGGCGGCCTCGACGTACTGCTGACGCCGCGCGGAGAGCACCTCGCCGCGTGTCACCCGCACGAATGTGGTGGAGAAGACGAGGCCGACGGCGAGCATCGCGTTGTGGATGCCGGGGCCCATCGCGGCGATGACGGCGATGGCCACGATCAGGCCCGGCAGCGAGGTGAACCCGTCGACGATGCGCATGACGATGTTGTCGAGCCGACCGCCCACGAAGCCGACGATCAAGCCCACGGGGATGCCGATGAGCATGGCGATCCCCGCGGCCTCGGCGGCGGCGAGCACCGCGATGCGGCTGGCGAACACCAGGCGCGAGAACACGTCCCGGCCCAGGTTGTCGGTGCCCAGCCAGTGCGCCCCGGAGGGTCCTTGAAGCGCGTCGGGCAGGTTGGTCGCGATGGGATCGTGCGTGGCGATGACGCCCGGGATGAGCGCGCACACCACGACGATGACCAGCACGACGAGCGCCGCCATGGCGACCGGATCGTGCAGCACCCGCCGGCGGATCTTGCCCCATCGGGTGCGGGGCGGTTCCCCGGGAAGACGTCGACGACGCTGCGGTGCTTCGCTCTCGGCGGTGGTTCCTCCGCCCGCCCCGTCCGGGATGATTCCGGTCGTGTCGTCCATCGTGCTCACCTCGTCGGATTGCTGGGGTTCGCGTCGGCTGCTGCGATCGGCCGTTGTCGCGGTCATGACACCCGCACCTTCGGGTTGAGGTAGCCGTACGCGACGTCCACCGCGAGTTGTGCGAGGGCCACGCAGATGCCGGTGGTGACGATGACGGCCTGGATGATGGGGATGTCGCTGTTGATCACCGCGTTGAGGGCCAGATCGCCCATGCCCGGGATGCCGAACACCTTCTCGATCACGACTGCGCCGCCGAGCAGGTAGGCGAATTGGAAGCCCATCGTCGTGACCACCGGGCTCAGTGAACTCTTCAGCGCGTGCTTGCCGATCACCGCGCGGGCGGGCAGCCCCATCGCCCGGGCGGTGCGGATGTGCGGCATCTGCAGGACCTCGATCATCGAGGCGCGGGCGTGCCGGGCGAGCATCGCGGTGACGATCAGGCCCAGGGCGAACCCGGGCAGGATCACCGACCGGAACCAGGCGGCGGGGTTCTGTGTCAGGGGCACGTACCCCGTCGCCGGGAGCCAGCCCAGCTTGAGCGCGAACACCGAGACCAGGATCAGGCCGATCCAGAATGCCGGCATCGCCAGCGCGACCGACGCGAGCACCGTGATGGCGCGGTCGATGAGAGACCCCGAACGCAGTGCCGCGAGGGTTCCCGCCGTCACGCCGAGCACGATGCCGATGATCGCGGCGACCACGGCCAGCGACAGCGTCACGGAGAGCCGGTCGACGACCAGCGTGAGGACATTGCTGCCGTCGATGAGCGACTGGCCGAAGTCGCCGCGCACCGCCCCGGTGAGCCAGTTCCAGTACTGCTCGTACCAGGGCTGGTCCAGCCCCAGACTCGACTGGATCTGGGCGATCTGCTCGGGAGTCGCGGCCTCGCCGGCGATCCTCTCGGCCGCGTTGCTGGGCAGCAGTGCGGTGAGGCCGACGCTGACGATGCTGATCACCAGCAGCACCGGTACGAGTGCCAGGATCCGGTACCCGACGAGTTTGAGCATGGCGGGCTCCTCAGGAGGTGTGCGGTTGCGTTGTGGTCACGGCGGAGACGGTCAGCCGACGGTGACGCCGCGGAAGGACGGGCCCATCGGCCAGCCGACGGTGTTCTGCACGCCGTGCACGGCCTTGGAGTTCCAGCCGACGACCGACTGGTCCTGGAACAGTCCGCACCAGAGCGCGTCGTCGGCCACCGCCGTCTGCATGTCCGCGTAGGCGGCGACCCGCCCGTCTTCGTCCGTGGCCTGCAGCGCCGCCTCGTGGGCCGCGTCGACCTCGGGGTGGTTCACCTTGAACGGGTTCTGCGGCCCGTCCGCGGCGAGGCGGTCGACGAAGAGCTGCTCGGGGTGCACCTGCTTGATCGGTGTGATGATGGCGGGGAAGTTGGTCTGGCGGTTCTCCTTGTCCAGCGTGCCGGGCTGCACCAGGGTGATCTGCATGTCGATGCCGACATCGCGCAGGTTGCCCTGGATGGCCTCGTCGATCGGCTTGATCGGGCCGAACGCGGGCACCGAGAAGCTCGCATCGGTCACGCCCGACTCGGCGAGCAGCCGGCGGGCCTGATCCTGGTTGTACGCGTAGATGTCGTCGAGCGCGTCGACGTGGAACCGGTTGCCCTGCGGGAACACCTGACTCTGCGCGGTGCCGTGGCCGAAGAAGGTCGTCTGGACCACCTGGTCGGCGTTGATCGCGGTGCACACGGCCTGCCGGAACTTCTTGTTCTTCAGCGCGGGTGCCACGGTGCCGTCGAGATCGGTGAACTGCAGCATCCAGTAGTTGCCGGGGAAGGTGCCGATCTCGATGCCCGACGACTTCGCCGCTTCCACCTGGCTGCGGGCGATCTGCGCCAGATCCACCTGGCCGGAGCGCAGCGCCGAGGCGCGGGCCGCATCGTCGGTGAGCACGCGGATCTCGATGCGGTCGAGGGTCTGCTGACTCTTGTCGGTGAACTTGTCGTTGGGCGTGTAGACGTACTTCACGCCCTTCTTGGAGGCGGTGGCGTCGAGCACGTACGGGCCGGATCCGACGGGGTTGGTGCCCAGGTCGGGGGCGTCGAGCGCGTTCGGCGCCACCAGAACGCCGGCCACGTCGGTGAGCGCGATGGGGAGAGCGGGCGACGGCGCCGACAACTCCAGCGAGACCTCGGTGGGGGAGACGACGGTGACGTCCGCGACGTTCTCGAACGCACCCGATGCGGGGCCGGCCGAGGCCTTGCGGCTGACGATGTTGGCCTTGACGGCCTCCGCGTCGAGCGGTTCGCCGTCGCTGAACACGCGGCCCTGCTCGAGCGTGAGGTCCAGGCTCTGCGGCGTGAGCTCGAACGCGGTGGCCACGCCGGGCACGACGTTGCCCTTCGGGTCGGTACGCAGCAGCGTGTCGTACACGGGGTCGAGGAACACCCGCTGCCCCTGGCCGGGATTGACCGCCGGGTCGAAGCTCTGCACGTCGACGAGTGTCGCGACGGTGAGCTGACCGGGCGTCGCGGAACTCGCGGCCCCGCCGCAGGCGGCGAGGGTGCCCGCCGCGATCATCGCGGCTGCCGAGGCCGCGAGGGTTCTGAGGGTCTTCTTGCGCGTCATGTCTGGGTCCACCCGCCTGTGACTGAAGGCCTGCCGGATTACAAATCTGACTTCAGATTTAGTTATAGAGTGTGACGCAGGTCGCTGTCAACCACCGAATGTGACCCGGGATGCTCCGCTCTCTAGCGCAAATCTAAATCTGATGTTAGCGTCAGTTGTGTTGGACGACACACCCCGCGATGCAGAGGAGAGAACCGATGGCAGGGACGAACGAGCAGTTCGAGATGCGCGGCTTCAGCCACGTCGCACTCGTCTGCGCCGACATGCAGCGGACGGTCGACTTCTACACCCAGGTCCTGGGAATGCCGCTGATCAAGACGGTGGAACTGCCGGACGGCAGCGGACAGCACTTCTTCTTCGACGCCGGCAACGGCAACTCACTGGCGTTCTTCTGGTTCCCGGATTCGCAGGATGCCGTTCCGGGTGTTTCGGCTCCTGTGACGCTGCCCGGGTTCGGGGAGTGGATCAGCGCGGTCTCGTCGCTCAATCACGTCGCGTTCGACGTGCCGGCCGACAAGTTCATCGAGTACCGGGCCAAGCTCAAGGCCAACGGCGTGCGGGTGGGGCCCATCGTCAACCACGACAACTCGCCGTCCCAGGTGGCGATGGAGATGAACGACGACGTCTACGTCCGCTCGTTCTACTTCCAGGATCCCGACGGCATCCTGCTGGAGTTCGCCTGCTGGATGCGCGAGTTCACCCCGGACGATGTGGGCCACACGCCCAAGACTGCGGCCGATCGGACCGGTGCCCCGCTCGTGGAGGCGTGAGCGCGACACCCGCCGGGATCGCCGGTCTCCTGACCGCGGCGCCGGGTTCGGGTAGAACTACTCGTGAACGCACCCGGGAAGGAACGGACACCGTGACGGAGCAGGCGGTCAAGCCGACGAGGCGCGGGCGCGCCACGCAGGAGGCCATCGACGCGGCCGCCCGCAAGGTGATCGCCGAGAAGGGCTTCCTCAAGATGACGGTGTCCGACATCGTCAAGGAGGCGGGCAAGTCGCCGGCGTCGTTCTACAACTATTACGACTCCAAGGAGGCGCTCCTCGAGTCGTGGGCGCGTCAGTTCCAGGAGGAGGCGCGCCGCCGGGTCAGCGAGGGCGAGCGCGGCGGTGATACCCGGGAGCGGGTGCACGCTGCCGCGCGCGGACACTGGGAGACCTACCGTGAGCACCTCGCGGAGATGGTCGGGGTGTTTCAGCTCGCGATGATCAACGACGACTTCGCCCGGGTGTGGGACGAGCTCAGCCGCGAGGCCGTCGACGGCATCGTGCACGGCGTCTCGCGCGCGCAGGAGAAGGGGTACTGCCCCGGCCAGGACCCGCGGCTGGTGGCGCGGGCGATCGTGAGCATGCTGCACCAGTTCTGCTACGAGAACCTGGCCAACGGCCGCGCCGCCGACGCGGACGACGAGGCGTGCATCGCCACGCTGACCGAAATCTGGTACCGCGCCGTCTACTGGCGCTGACACCATGCCGTGCGCGCCGAGCGGCGACGCACGCGATCAAAAATAAATCTAGCGTCATATTCATATAGGAGCGACCATGGCCATCGAACGCGAATTCATCGGTCTTCCCAGCGTCAACCTGCCCCGGTTCGGCGCGGGCGGACACCCCTGCCAGGGCCTTTACCACCGCCCGGCCGGCAAGAACCCGAAGATCGCCGTGATCGCCACCCACTACCAGATCGACTTCTCCGAGCACTACATGGCGGAGTACCTGGCCGAGCGCGGGTACGGATTCCTCGGCTGGAACACCCGCTTCCGCGGGGACGAGTCGCACTTCATCCTCGACTTCGCCCTGAGCGACATCGGTGTGGGCGTGCGCTGGCTGCGCGAGCAGGCCGGGGTGGAGACCGTCGTCCTGCTGGGAAACTCCGGCGGCGGCTCCCTCATGGCGGCGTACCAATCGCAGGCGGTGGCGCCGTCGGTCACCCCGCTGCCCGGCATGCGGCCGTGCCCCGGCGTCGAGGAGCTCCCCGCGGGCGACGCGTACATCTCCTCCGCCGCGCACCTGGGCCGTCCGGACGTGCTCACCCACTGGATGGACGGCTCCGTCACCGACGAGAACGATCCCGTGGCCACCGACCTGTCGCTCGACCTGTTCAACCCCGACAACGGCCCCGCCTACGGCGAGGAGTTCCTCGGCCGCTACCGGGCCGCCCAGGTGGAGCGCAATCATCGCATCACCCGCTGGGCCAAGGCGGAGCTCGAGCGGCTTGCCGCCGCCGGCTACCACGACCGCCCCTTCTCGGTGGCGCGCACGTGGGCCGATCCGCGCATGGTCGACCCGACGATCGAACCGACTCAGCGTGAGCCCAACAGCTGCTACGCGGGCGTGCCGCAGCGGGCGAACCGCTCCGTGTTCGGCATCGCGGCCGCGACCACGCTCCGCTCGTGGCTTTCGCTGTGGAGCCTGGAGGACTCGCAGACGCGGGCGCATGCGCACCTGCCGAACATCACGGTCCCCGCCCTGGTGATCAACGGCAACCGCGACACGGGCGTGTTCCCCAGTGACGCCGCGGCCATCCGGGACCAGCTCGGCGCGGACGACAAGGAGAACCACGAGCTCGACGCCGACCACTACTTCTTGCGTCCCGGCGCGCGTGACGAGCAGGCCGACCTCGTCGCGGCGTGGATCGAGAAGCGGTTCGGCTGACCCGGCACCGCCGTCCCTCCTCATCGACCTCATTTCAAAGGAACAACCCATGCGCAATGCAGTGATCGTCGACGTCGTCCGCACCGCCTCCGGCCGGGGCAAGCCCGGGGGCGCGTTGTCCTCGGTGCACCCGGTCGAATTGCTCACGTCCGCGCTCGATGCGCTGATCGAACGGACCGGCGTCGACCCGGCGGCGGTCGACGACGTCATCGCCGGCTGTGTCGGCCAGGCCGGCGAACAGGCGCTGAACATCGGCCGCCAGGCGGTCCTGGCGGCCGGGTGGCCCGTGTCGGTGCCGGCGACCACCATCGACCGGCAGTGCGGTTCGAGCCAGCAGGCGGTGTCCTTCGCGGCGCAGGCGATCATGTCGGGATGCGCCGACATCGTCGTCGCGTGCGGTGTCGAGTCGATGAGCCGGGTGCCGATGGGGACCGCGCCGATGGGCCAGGACACGCTGGGGCCTTCGCTGCGCGCCCGCTACCCGGAGGGCCTGGTGGGGCAGGGCGTGTCCGCGGAACTCATCACCGGCAAGTGGGGCTTCACCCGCGGCGAGCTCGACGAGTACGCCGCCCGCTCGCACGCGCTCGCGGCGGAGACTGCGGCCGGCGGCGGGTTCGACGCGGAGATCATCCCCGTCACCACGCCCGAGGGGGTCGTCGTCGACGCCGACGAGACGATCCGGCCGGCGACCACCGCCGAGGGGCTCGCGGGTCTGCGCCCTGCGTTCGCGGCCGACGAGATGCGTGCCCGGTTCCCCGACCTCGAGTGGTCGATCACCCCCGGAAACTCTTCGCCGCTCACCGACGGCGCTTCCGGTGCGCTGATCATGGGTGAGGACACGGCGGCTCGGCTGGGGCTGCGGCCGCGCGCCGTCCTGCGCTCGTTCTCGGTGGTCGGTGACGACCCGCTGCTCATGCTCACCGGCCCCATCCCGGCCACCCGCAAGGTGCTCGAACGTGCGGGAATGGGCATTGACGATATCGACGCCTTCGAGGTCAACGAGGCGTTCGCGCCCGTGCCGCTGGCCTGGTGCCGCGAGCTGGGCGCCGACCCGGAGCGGATGAATCCCCGCGGCGGCGCGATCGCGCTGGGGCACCCGCTCGGGGCGTCCGGAACCCGGCTGCTCACCACCCTGGTCTGCCACCTCGAGGCCACCGGCGGGCGCTTCGGGCTGCAGACGATGTGCGAGGGCAACGGCATGGCCAACGCCACCATCATCGAGCGGGTCTGAACCCGACCGCGCCGGCAGGAGTGGAGAGCACATGAAGATCACGGAGATCCGGGAGGCGGCCGTGCCGCTGAGCGGCGCGGTGTCCAATGCGGTCGTGAGCTTCGACCGGCACACGGTGTCCCTGGTCTCGGTGCACACCGACGTGGTGAAGGCCGGCCGGCCGCTCGTGGGCGTCGCCTTCAACTCGATCGGTCGGCACGCGCAGGGCGGCATTCTGCGCGACCGGATGATCCCGCGCGTGCTCGAGGCGGATCCGGCGTCGCTGGAGGACCCGGGCAGCGGTCTGATCGACCCGGCCCGCGTGCTGGCACGGATGCTCGTCGACGAGAAGCCCGGCGGGCACGGCGACCGCGCGGCGGCGGCCTCCGCCGTCGAATTGGCCTGCTGGGACCTGCTGGCCAAGTACCACGACGAGCCGGCGTACCGCACGATCGCGCGCGCACACGGCCGCGCGCCGCTGGCCGACGGCGCGCCCGTGTACGCGGCCGGCGGCTACTACCAGCCGGAGGACGGTGTCGCGCGGCTGCGCGCGGAGATCGCCGGCTATCTTGACGCCGGCTACTCGGCGGTGAAGATCAAGATCGGCGGCCTGCCGCTGGGGGAGGACATCGACCGGGTCGCGGCGGCCGTCGACGAGGCCGGGTCCGGCGCGCGGGTGTCCGTCGACGCCAACGGCCGCTTCGATCTGGACACGGCGCTGGCGTACGCGGAGGCGATGGCGCCGTTGGGGCTGCGGTGGTACGAGGAGCCGGTGGACCCGCTCGACTTCCACCTGCATCACGAGATCGCCGACGCCTACCCCGGCGTACTGGCCACCGGCGAGAACCTCTTCTCCGCGCGTGATACCGAGAACCTGCTCCGCTTCGGCGGGCTGCGTGCCGACCGCGACATCCTGCAGATGGACGCGGGACTGAGCTACGGGCTCACCGAATACGCGAAGATGATCGCGCTGATGGAACAGCGGGGCTTTCCGCGCACATCAGCCATGCCGCACGGCGGGCACCTGCTCAACCTGCACATCGTCGTCGGTCTCGGCCTCGGCGGGTGCGAGGCCTATCCGGGGGTGTTCCAGCCCTTCGGCGGCTACAGCGACGATTGCGCGCTTGAAGCCGGGCGTATCCATCCGTCGGACGCGCCCGGGTTCGGGCTCGAGCGCAAGGCCGATCTGGCCGGAGAGATCGAAAGGCTGTTGTCATGAGCAACGGTGCAACATCGCAATGGATGCGCATCGCCGTGGTCGGCTGCGGGGCGATGGGCTCGGTGTACGCGGCGCGGCTGGCCCGTGCAGGCCACGACGTGCTCGTCGTCGACGCCTGGGCGGAGCACGTGCGCGCCATCGGCGAGAACGGGCTGCACGTGTCGGGGCCCGACGGTGCGTTCGCGGCGCCGGTGCGGGCCCTCACTTCGGCGCCCGATGAGCCGGTGGACCTGGTCGTGCTTGCGGTCAAGGCCGCCGATGCCGCGGCCGCCGCGCGCACACTGGGCGGACTCGTCGGCCCCGACACCGTGGTGCTGACGATCCAGAACGGTCTCGGCTCCGCGGAGGCCGTGGCGGCAGAGGTGGGCGGCGCGCGGCTTGCGGTCGGCATCGCCAAGGGATTCGGCGCCTCCCTCGAGGGGCCCGGACGCGCCCACCACAATGCGATGCGGGCGCTGCGGTTCGGTTCCTACGACTCGCTGGCCCCCGGCGAAGTCGAACGGGTGGCGGATGCCTGGCGCGGTGGCGGGTTCGATTGCGCCGCAGTGGACGACATCGCCGCAATGCAGTGGGAGAAGCTCATCTGCAACGTCGCCTACAGCGCGCCGTGCGCGCTCACCGGCATGACGGTGGGCCAGGTGCTCGAGCACACGGAGATGGGGACGGTGAGCCGTGACGCCGCGGCCGAGGCGTGGGAGATCGCCCGCGCACGGGGGATCGCCGTGCAGGTGGACGATCCGGTGGAGTTCGTGCGCGACTTCGGCGCACGGATGCCCGACGCCAAGCCGTCGGCCCTCCTCGACATCGAGGCGGGACGTGTGAGCGAGATCGGCTTCATCAACGGCGCGATACCGCGCGAGGCCGATAAAGTCGGTGCACACGCGCCCGTGAACGCCACGCTGACGGCGCTGGTGCACACGCGCGAGGCGGTGTTCGGGGCGTAGGCGGGCCGTCAGCAGGACACGAGCGGTGTGCGGGAGGCGACCATGGACGTGATCGAGGCGATGAGGACCACCGGAACGTGCCGGTACTACCGGGACGATCCGGTGCCGGATGACGTCTTGTACGCGGCGTTCGACGCGGCCCGCTTCGCCCCGCAGGGCGGCAATCGGCAGCCCGTGCGCTGGATCGCGGTGCGTGACCAGGCGCTGAAAACTGCGCTGGCGGAACGCTACCTGCGGCTGTGGCGCGAGGAGTTCGCGCCGACGGGCCCGTCGGCGCCGGTTGCGGACCGGCACAGTAAGGCCCTCACGCCGTCGCGGGATCATGCCGAGCATTTCGCCGATGCGCCCGTGATCCTGGTGCTGTGCGCGCGGGAGTCGGCGCTGAAGGTGACGGACTCGAACCTGGGGCGCACCAGCGTGGTCGGCGGCGCCTCGATCTATCCGACGATGCAGAACCTGTGCCTGGCGTTGCGCAGCGTGGGCGTGGCGACGACGGTGACGACGATGCTGTGCCGGGAGGAGCCGGCGGTACGCGAACTGCTGGGCATCCCGGACGAGTACCTGACGGCGGCGTACGTGTGCGCCGGATACCCGGCCCGGCCGTTCCCCGCGCGTCTGCGGCGCCGGCCGGTGGAGGAGTTCGTCTACCTGGATCGGTTCGGGGATCCGCTGTACGAGTGAGGGGTTGGGCGCGCCGGCGAAGAGTTTCCAGCCGGGACGAGGTGCCTCACGTAAAAGTGAGCGCGAAGCGGGTGGCCGGTGCCTCACGCAGTGTGAGCGCGTGGGAGGCTTGCGCTACTTCGCCTGGGCCAATCGGTTGATTGACGGTTGTAATGCTTCCAGGTCCATGTGGCGGGCGGCGGCGAGGGCTTCGGTCTTGTCTCGCGCCAGGTCGAGTAGCTGCATCTGGATGGCGTTGATCTGCCGGGTCAAGTCGGCCGGGTTGATCCCGTCGATCCGAGCCGAGACCCGCGAAAGTTGTTGTGCATCAAGGGTTCCCGAGTCTTGCAGGCGCTGCCATGGGGTGGCCGGCTTGTCGTAGATCCGCTTTCTGCGGCCGTCCGCGCCGGCGGTGTAGCCGACGGCTTTTTTCGTGGGGGTGAAGAAGTTCAACCGCAGCGACACCAGCCGCCACAGCCGGTCGAGCAGCTCGAGTTCGTCGGCGGTGTCGTAGCGCCAATAGAAGGCGTGTTTGCGCACGACGTGGTTGTTCTTCGACTCCACGTGCGCCTGGTCGTTCTTCTGGTACGGCCGAGAGCGGGTCTGTGCGATGTCGCGGTCCTGCAGCCACCCGGCGACCTCATGGTTGATGAACTCCGAACCGCAGTCGCTGTCGAAGGTGGTCATGGCGAAGGGAAACCAGCCCTGCAGCTGTTCGATCCCGTGGAGGATCCACTTCGAGGCGTTGTTGCGGATCGAGCAGTTCTCCGTCCACCCGGTCACAATGTCGGTCATCGTCAGCGTGCGGGCGAACTCGCCGATCAGCGTGGGGCCGCAGTGCGCCACGGTGTCGGCCTCGATCACCCCTGGCGTGTCGGGTGCCTCGTCCGTGCAGGTACGGATGGCAATCGAGTTCCGCAGCAGCGGTGACGGCGCGTCGTCGTCGATATGCCCTTGATCCGCATTCTGTCGCGTGCCGGTTTCAAGTACCGGTCAACGGTCGCGGCGCTCATCGCTTTCAGTTCCGCGGTCGTCTCGTCGGTGGCGAACGGCGTGTCCAGATCACCCGCCTCGGCCAGCAGCGGTAGCCACAGATCGACCATGACGACCAGATACTTGCCGCACGGCATGCCCATCAACGCCCACACATGCTCAAGCAGGGTCCTGGCGTCGTCGCTGAAGCGCCGAGTGCGCAGTGTGCGTCCGTCGACCTGCTCGGCCGGGTCCGGCAGCGCAGGGCCGCGAAGCATCCGCCGTGCGGTCGAGCGGCCCACACCCGTGGTCTCCACCACGCGGTCGAGGATCTTGCCTTTGTCCGCCTTCGACGCCTTGCGGTACTGATTCCGCAGCTTGTTCGTCACCTGCCGTCTCGCGGCCATGTCGATCTTGCCTTCCACATCGGGCAAGCTTTCCTGGCTACGCGCTCAAAGTAGGTGAGGCACCACCCGGCGCCACGCGCTCAAAGTAGGTGAGGCACGCCGCGGGATGGGCCCTGCTCCCTGGACGTGGCCTAGGATGACGCCCATGGGGCATGGGTCGGTGAAATCGGGCGGCGTGGTCGCACTCTGTGCGCTGGCGGCATGCGGCTTATCGGCCTGCGGCTCCGGCGGCGACGGCGGAGCCGCGGTGGACGACACCTGGTTCATGCAGAACGGTGCGCAGGTGCAGGGAATCGTCACGGCCACGGCGGGGGAGGACGCCGTCGGCGGGTTCATGCTGACCGAGGTGGAATTCCGCGACGGCGACGACGAGGTGGTTGCGAGCGCGCAGGGTCCGGCAATGGTGTCGTGGGCGGATCAGCAGTTCGCCGTGCCGGTCGAGGCCACCGTGCCGGGCGACGCGGCGGTGGAGTCGATGACCGCGACGACGCGTGTGAGCGACGAGAAGTTCTCCGACTCGTGGACCCGGATCGAACCCGCCGACTCGTACGCAATCACCGGCGACGGACCGAGCGAGTTCACGGCGCAGTTCCTGCTGCACGATCTGCCCGACGAGACGCAGGTGGGTTCCGGCGTCACGATGAACCTGGGAGTGGCGTGCTACGACGCGGCCGGCGGGCTGATCGGCGGCACCGCGAAACAGGTCCCGGTGCCGGCCACGGGCGGGCTTCTCCGGGTGGACGCGCAGGTGGCCGCCGAGGGCCGGCCGGACTCGTGCCGGGCGTTCCCGGGGCATCTCTGAGAAATCAGTTGAGGAACTTCCGCAACGTCCCGGCGCTGAATCAGCAAGGCGCCGAACCGATCGGCATTGTTTGGCGGTAGGCGGCAGCGCGGAGAACGCCGGGGCCCGCACTGGGCGCGCGGGCCCCGGGGTTCACCTTGTCGGCTCGTGTGGAGGGAGTCCCCTACTGCGCGATCCAGGTGTTGCCGAGCAGCATGATGCCGTCGTTGCTCGGGGTGGCGCCGTGCACGTCCGGGGTCCAGGCGACGAAGTCCGCTCCCCAGCCCAGCCCCAGGTAGGGCACGTCGTCATGGATCTTCTGCTCCACCGCCTGCAGCGCCGCCTTCTTGGCATCGTGGCCCACGGCGGTGCGCGCGGCGTCGAGGAGCGTGTCCATCTCAGGATCGCTGTAGCCGACGAGGTTGTTGGGCGAGGTGCTGCGCAGCGCCGCGTCGATGCGCAGCACCGGCACCGCGTCGGATATCGATCCCGAACCGTAGGTCAGGTCGAAGTCGTGGTCGACGTAGAGGCGCTTGACCATGTCGGTGATCGTCGCGGTGTACTGGACGTCCACGTTGAAGCCCACCGCATTGAGCATCGCCTGCGTCGCGGTCGCGATCGCCTGGGCCGCTGGGCTGTTCACGCGCACATAGGTGATCTTTCCGTCGAACCCGTTCGCCTTGGCGGCGTCGACGAGCTGCTTGGCCTGCGCGGTGTCCTGCGTGAACGCGGGCACGTCGTTGTGCCACTCGGACCGCTCGGCGAAGATCTTCGTTGTCGGGTGTCCGTCGCCGCTGAACGCGCGCTGATAGATCACACCCGGGTCCACGGCCAGGGCGATGGCCTTGCGGATGTTCGGGTCCGCACCGGGGTGCCCCTCGCGGTTGATGCCGGATCGCCGGATCAGGATGCCGGCCGCGAAGACATGGAGCGGGGAGAGATGACGCAGGCGACGACCGACGATCCGCGCCGCATCCTTGTTCGCGAAGTAGTGGGAGATGTACCCGGTGGTGGTGCCGAGGCGCGCGGCGACCCGCCGCATCGTCGCGCGCTCCAGGCCGCCCTCTGCCACCAGAGCGCAGGCCGCATCCGCGATCTCGCGCTGTTGCAGGCGGCGCTCAGCGCCGCGCTCGACGACGTCACCACCAGAGTGACCGCGGTCGGCGGATCCTCGGGGCTCGAGGAGTGGCTGGGGCTGGTCGAGCAGGCGTTCCCGCACGACGAGGCGTCCGAACGGTTCTGGCGGGTCCTCGTGGCATTCGAGGCGGCAAGCCTGGTGAGCGACAAGCTGTCCCGGGTCCTGCAGACCTACGCCGCGGACGGCGAGTGACGGCTGGCCGAGCTTTTGGCCGCGGAACTGCCGGACAATGCCGACAACGAGGTGCGCAGGACGGCGCGGGCGATCTGGGTGGTGGTCGACGGGATCGGCACCACGGCCGTGACCAACCCGGGCGCGCTCACGGCGCGGCAGCGGTCCGTGGTGCTGTGGTCATCGGTGCGGGCCCTCATCGAGGCGGCGGGGGTGTGACCGGGGCGGTGTGTTGGATCAGGCCGGCCGCTGATCGTCGATGCCGTCGACAATGCGGAGAGCTTCGGTGAGACTGCGCCGCAGGTCCTGAAGTCCCGCGTCGGGGGAGAGTGATTTCTCTGCGTCCAGCCGTTCGAGCACCCATCGACGCATCAGTGCGGAAGGTTGCTCGCCCAGTTCGTGTGCAGCGCGGCGAATCTCCTCCAGCCGATCGACGGGCATGCGGATCGTGTACACCTGGCTTGCTCCGCGTGATCCCGATGTGCTGCGGTGCATTCGGCCTGGTGCTGTAGTTGCGCGTTCTTCCGCGGAGGCGGCCTCGGCGGCCAGGGTGTTCCGCACGGTGTTCATGGCAACTCCTCGTAGTAGCGACGATCCGCCCGGTTGGCGTCCATGGCTGTGGCTCCCCACCAACGACTCCTGGGCGGATGATCCTTGGGTATGACGATGACCTTCAGCAGCCGTCCGAAGCCGTTTCCGTGCCTTGCGGGTGCGCTTGGCGACCAACCGAGGACCAGCACGGCGATGCCGGAACGGCTCCGGGCGGAGCCGACGAGACGACGTGGATCGGATAGCGCCTCGGAAGCCCACTCGGGTTCCACGTCGAACTCGTTGGTGCGGCCGGTTCGTCGTGACCGGGTTCGGATATGGAGCGCTGATTCAGTCCAATCAACCTCCCTGAAGCTTAGTTGCTCGTACGCCACCCCGTCGTATTCATCTTCCCCCGCGTGCACTCGTCAAGTGTATCACGTTCGTAATACATTCGTGCTGATTGCGAGTGCGCCACCGGAGGGCATGGTTTTAATTCAATGAGAAGAGTAGTGTCTGGGGCGCAATCGCGCGCCGCCTGCCCGCGTGGCCCACGAGCCCGCATCGGCTGAGCCGCCCGCACAGGCGACGCCGTAACTCTCCAGGCCAAGGAGGAATCATGGGATCGGAAGTCGTCTTCGGCAGCCTCAGCGACTGGATCACGGACAATCTGAACACCAGCCCGTTCGCCCGCTTGTCCGCCGTGGTGCTGGTACCGATCTTCGCGCTGTTCCAGTCGTTGTGATCGGATCGCGGGCCGCACGGCCCGCGATCACCCCCGGCCCGCCAGTGCCGCGAGGCCCAGGCTGATGTACTCGGGTACCGCGGCGGCGGCGTGGTCCTCGCCGGCGTCGGCCCCGGCCTTCGTGCGATGGGCGATTCCGGCGGCGATCACCCCGATCTTGAGGTAGGCCAGGCCCATGTGGAAGTCCCAGTGCGGCAAGTCCGCGCCGGTGGCCGAGGCATAGCCCTCCGCGAGGTCGTGCGGTGCCGGGATGCGCGGCTGCGTCCACGCCGCCGGGAACCCCAGCACGCTGTCCAGCGCCGGGTGCCGGTAGGCGCACATCATGGCGACGTCCGCGAGCGGATCGCCCAGCGTGGACAGCTCCCAGTCGACTACGGCGACGATCCGTCCGGGGTCGTCAGGAGCGAGCATGACGTTGTCGATCCGGTAGTCGCCGTGCACGATCGACGCGGCCGACGATGCGGGGATCCGCTCCAGCAGAAGTCGTCCCAGCGTCTCGACGTCCGGCAGGTCGCCCGTCGCCACGTATTCCCACTGGCGCAGCCACCGCGTGGCCTGCCGCTCCAGGTACCCCTGCGGGCGGCCGAAGTCGCCCAGCCCCGCCGCCGCGTAGTCCACCGCGTGCAGCGCGGCGAGCACCCGCATCATCTCGCCGGTGCACGCCGTGATGTCCGCGTCGGAGAGTGCCGCGAGCTCGTCGGCGGTGCGGACGACCGACCCGTCGACGAAGCCCATGACGGTGAACGGCGCGCCGATCACGGACTCGTCCTCGCACAGCGCCACCGCGGGCGCCACCGGGACCCCGCTGCCCGCCAGTGCGCTGGTCACCCGGTATTCGCGGGTCATGTCGTGTGCCGACGGGGTGAGCCCCGCGAGCGGCGGCCTCCGCACCACCCACGCCGTGCCCGCCTCGTCGGCGACGCGGAACGTCAGGTTGGACTTGCCGCCCGCGAGCCTCGTCGCGGTGAGGGCACCGACGACGTCGGTCTGCTCGGCGAGATATGCACCGAGGGGGTCCAGCGCCAGGGCGCGCTCGGTGTCGGCCGCGTTGCTGCTCATCGTGACCCTTCTTCCCGGGAGTGCACGGCGCGCCGCACGGCCCTCTTTGCGATCGACCACCGGTGGACTTCGGAAGGCCCGTCGTAGATGCGGAACGGGCGCACCTCGCGCTGCAGACGGCTCAACGGCAAGTCCTCGGACACGCCCATTCCTCCGCACAGTTGGATGCTGCGGTCGACTACCCGGTTGATGGCCTCCGCCCCGTACACCTTGGCGATGGAAGCGGAGGTGGCGCCCAGGTCCCCCGCGTCCAGGTCGGCGCACGCGGTGAGCAACAGCGCGCGCGTCGCGGCGAGGTCGATCTCGTTGTCCGCGATCATCTTCTGCGCCATGCCCAGGTCGCCGAGCCTGTGGCCGAACAGCCGCCGGCCCGCGCTGTAGTCCAGCGCGATGTCGTGGGCGCGGCGCGCCGACCCCAGCCACCGCATCACGTGCGTCATCCTCGCGGGGCCCAGGCGCACCTGGGCGTAGCGGTACCCCTCGTCCACCTCGCCCAGCACGGCGTCGTCGGACAGCTGCAGCCCGTCGAACGCCACTTCGCAGTGCCCGCCCACCATCGAGCGGTCGATGGTGGGGATGTGCCGGCCCACGCGGATGCCGGCGGCGTCGGCCGGGGCGAGGAACATCGTCGCCCCGCCGCGGTCGCCAGGTGCACCTGCCGTGCGCGCCATGATGATGAAGAATCCGGCGCCGTCGGCCCCGGTGATGAACTGCTTGGCGCCGTCGATCCGCCAGCCGCCGGGCACCCGCGCGGCCGTCGTGGCGAGTGCGGCGGGATCGGCGCCCGCACCCGGTTGCGGTTCGGTCATCGCGAACGCCGAGCGCACCTCGCCGCGGCACAGCGGCGCCAGGAAGCGTTCCTTCTGTTCGGCGGACGCGATGTGGGCGAGCATGTGGATGTTGCCCTCGTCCGGGGCGGCGATGTTCAGGGCGGCGGGCCCGAACACCGAGTATCCGGCCTCTTCGAACACCGACGCGCGGTCGCGCATGTCCATGCCCAGGCCGCCGTACTCGGTGGGGGCGTGCGGTGCGAACACCCCGGCATCGCGGGCGAGCTGCTGGATTGTTGCGCGGAACGCGTCCCCGCCGGCGGCGGTGATGTCGCCGGCGTGTGCGTTCTCGAGCGGCAGGATGCGTTCGCGGACCAGCCGCCGCGTCGCCTCTGCGACCTGGCGGGCCTGCGCCGTGTGCGTGAGGTCGATGGCCATGGGCACCTCTTCTGTGCGGGGTGTCGGCGCAGGAGCCCTCCGGTGTTGATGCGTGGTCGGGAAGGCGATCCCACGAAACCGACCGAGCGATCGATCGGTCCGTGCCAAGGTTGGCACCGGCCGCGCACGCCTGTCAAGAGTCGTCGGCGGACACGACGGGGGGAGGGAGACCTGCGATGCGGCGTGCGATCTCGAGCTGGCGCGCGACGACCTCGTCGGCGGACAGCGCGCCTGCAGGGTCGTACCAGCCAGCGACCGCCACGCACAGCGATGCCGCTGCGCGAGCCGCATCACCGACGTGACTGCAGCGGAACGTCCCGTCGGACACCCCCTGCGCGATGATGTCCGCGATCATGCGCTGCTGCTCGTCGCGCTGCGCGATGTGCCGGCGCAGCAGCGTGTCGTCCATGCTCCGCATCTCCGTGGACGCGACGAACGCGTCGTCGCGCCGGAGCATGTGGAACCGCAGCAGGCACTCCAGGACGTTGTCGAAGCGGCCGAGCGCGCTGCCGTCCGCATCGGCGTCCGCGGCGCGCGTGTGCGTCAGCATGCGGTCCATGGTCGCGTCGACGAGGGCGCCCAAGATCGCCTGCTTGGACCTGTGATGGTGGTACAGCCCCGGCACCGACAGCCCGGCCGCGTCCGCGACCGCGCGGATCGATGTCGCGTGGTAGCCATTGCGGGCGAACAGCCCGCGCGCCGCACGGAGCGTGTCCGTCAGCCCGTCGTCGGAGAAGTCCCGCCAGTCCGTCACGACACGAGCGTAGCGAGCGAGCACTCGGTCGGACAATGGGTGATCAGGCGATCCGGACAGCCTTCGGGAGCTTGCGTGCGGGCACGCGCAGTCGGCGCGCGGCGAGGACCACCCCGATGCCGCCGAAAACGAAGTTCGCCAGCAGGCCGAGTGGCCAGCTATCGCCCACATGCGATTCCGCGTGGGCATTCTGAGCTTGATAGAACGACCGGCCGGAAGTTTCATAGGTGCGATATCCGGTCACCAGCTCATTACAGCGCGGAGCGCCGAGGTAGGGGCCCGACCGCGCGCTGGACAGCAATCCTGCGATCGGGGCGACGATGGTCCGGTCAGGAGGCCGGTGGCCTGTGACCCAGCCGTTGTCGGGGCCCGGGTCGTCATGCCCGGCGACAACGTCCGGAAGAAGGAGGAACGGGTTCGGCGCGAGAAGCCACCAGATCCGCTCGGTGTGGTGAAAGGTTTCGTTCTGCTCGACGTCTCGGCAGACAGGTTCCTCTGCAGACGACGCGCCTGGCGCGACGGAAAGCGCTGGGTAGCTGAATTTCCCGCGGACGACTGGGTGATCCTGCGACGTGGTGGGGTACAGGAGCCCGAACAGCGCCGGCAGGCCGAGGATCAGGAAGAACACCGTGGCCTGTGTGAGTACCGCGGAACCCGCCGGCCGGGCGGTGAGGGCGGAGAAGCCCAGCCCGATGCCGCCGTAGCAGGCGAACAACAGGCACAGGACGACCACGCCGAGCAATCCGGTCCCGATGCCATACGGTGCCTCGATGATCCCCCAGACGAGGAAGGGGGCAGCGATCACGACCATAGCCAGGCAGGACACCCAGTTTCCAGCCAGCTTGCCCAAGGTCAACTGCCAGTTGCTGATCGGTGTCGCCTGGACCACCGCGAGAGTGGCGTCTTTACGATCGCCGTTGATGGCGGTGGCGGTCAGCGTCGGTGCCAGGATGATGCCGAAGAACAGTTCGACCGCCATCACGATCACGTACAGATTCCGCGCCCAGTCGCGGTAGCTTGCACCGCCGGAGACCATCGCAAAATACATCGAACCGAAGACGGCGACGGCGAGCACGAACAACGCGATGCCGAGCGTCGTCTTCCACCGGGTGGTCCGCAACCGTTGCCGGAGCTCGAGTTGTGCGAGGACGCCGACGACAGACCACCATCGGGCAATCCGGTCCAAGCGCGAATCCGAAACATCGACGCCGGGATCGTGCATTGTGCTGGTCACAAGTCAGGTCCTCTCGGCGTCCGACGCGAGGTAGGCATTCTCGAGGGCGGAGTCGATCGGGGAGAACTCGGCGATCTGCGCTCCGTCGGCGATCAGGCCGTGGAGGTGGCGTGCGGCGGCCTCCTCATCGGCGAAGCTCATTGTCGTGGCGGAGGCCCCCGAGCGACCGGCTTCGCGGATCCGCCAGAGACGAGCGTCTGGCCGCGTCGAATCCCGGGTGCGGCCGTCCGTCATGATCACCACGTCGTCGACCAACTCCGACAGTTCGGTGAGAATGTGCGATGAAATCAGCACAGCGCAGCCCTCGTCGGCCATCGCACGAAGATGATCCCGCAGCTCCCTGCGCGAGCGTGGATCCATTCCGGATGCGGGCTCATCGAGCAGGAGCACCCGTGGTCGGTGGACGAGTGCTCGCGCGAATCCGAGCCGTTGCTTCTGGCCCCGCGAGAGTTCGTGAGCCGGGCGATCAGCGAACTCGTCGAGATGAACCAGCTCGAGGAGCTCGGCTGCCCTCAGGCGTGCATTCCTGGTCGATCGTCCGTGCAGGCGTCCGAACAGAATCAGAATCTCCGTGGCCGTCAGGCTGTCCCAGGTGCCGAACGCGTCCGGCATCCATCCGATCTCCGTGCGCAACTGCGTCGACTCCGCTTCGACGCCGTCGAGCTCGATGCAACCGGAATCGGGGGCGAGGAGTCCCGCGAGCATCAGGAGCAATGTCGTCTTGCCCGCGCCGTTGGGCCCGACGAGTCCGGTGATCCTGCCGGAACTCAATGTGACGGCAGCGTGCTCGACGGCGACATTCCGGCCGAAGGTGCGCGTCAGGCCGCGTGCGGTAAGTCCCATCCCGAGACTGTATCGACTGTTCACCGTCGCGCGTGAAGTCGATTGGGTTTGTGCTCTGAATCCATTGCGGGAGATCGGAAAGCGCGCCCCGCGGGGCCCTGCGTGCACAGTGCGCACTGGTACGGACGGCGCACGGCGGCTCAATCAATGCGTAGGCGGTCCCGGGGCGCGGAAGCCGGTTTCCGCGCATGCCGGCGGGTGTCAGGAGATGAGAATCGAGAGTCCGGGGAGCACACCATCGGCCACCGGCGGCGACATGTACTCGGTGCGGAAGTGCGTCACGGTCGCCACGACGGGGCCGCTGCCGGTCTGCACGGTGGCGGCGGTGGGCAGGGTCGCGGGGAACCCGGGCGGAAGGTTGGGCGTGCCGCCGGACTCCTCGAGGCTCTGCCAGTACCGCAGCGGCACGTCGCCCGATGCCCCCGTCTGCAGGTTCTGCCAGTGGACTACGACGAAACGCGAGGCGTGCATGTAGTAGTACGGGAACGGCTGGGGGACCGAGAACGTCGTCTCGCCCGGGGCGCGGCCGTCGGAGGCGGCGACGTGGATCAGCGGGAACATCCCCTCGGGCGTCGACGCGGGCCCGATGTCCGGTCCGCTGATCACGGGGGTCTGCCACAGGGTGTGCACGGGGTTCGCAGACGCTGCGCCCAGGCCGAGGATCCCGGTGGCGAGGACTGCGGCGCCGGCCGCCGCCGCGGTGCGCAGGAGGGTGCGTCGCATGATGTCGTCCTTCCCGGGCCCGCTCGACGCCGACCCCGCCGCCCCGGGCCGTGTTCGTCCGTATCCTCCGTATCGTCCCGCGGTCCGGCGCGGTTAGCAGGGTGACCAGAAAAACAAGCCGGTCATCCGGCCGTGCATCGGTTGGCCCGGTGGAAACGGTGCGCGGGAACGACGCGACAATGGAATCCGCACCGCGGCACCGCGCCGCGTCGACGAGGGGAGCACGGTACCGATGAGTCCGCAGACCGCAGCGACCGGCGGCGTGGTGGTCCACCTGCCGGAGGCCGATCCGCAGCGCCAGGCGGCGGTGCTCCGCAATACGGCCAACCTCATTCGCGCGCTGGGGCCGGACACCGAGGTGGAGGTGGTCACGCACGGCCCCGGCGTGGAGCTGTGCACGGGCGAGACGGGTCTGGCGGAGACGGTGGCACGGTTACGGGGGCAGGGCGCGACCGTGTGCGCCTGCGCCAACACACTGACGGCCCGGAAGCTGTCCGAGGACGACCTGCTGCCCGGTGTCGCCGTCGTCGACTCGGGAGTGGCGCACCTGGTGCGCCGGCAGCGCGAGGGGTGGTCCTACCTGCGGCCGTGAGCAGCCGTGCGTGCCGGCCCGGAGTGCGCCGGACCGCGGTGTGCGGACCTACAGGAAGTGCGGCACCGCCTTGACCAGCATCGTCACGCCCGTCACCCCGAGCAGGGTGAGCACGAGCGCGCTGAACACGGACGGGTTGATGCGGCCCCAGCGGCGCAGCGCCGTCCCCGCCGCGAGGCCGACCAGCGTCACCAGCGCGATCACCGAGCCCAGCCACAGCAGCTGCGCGGTCATGAGGCCGTTCACCGACATCTGGCCGATGCGCTCGGCGAACACCAGCGTGAACACCAGGGACATGCCACCGATGTAGCGGCGGGCGTCGCGCTCGAAAGTGTGCAGGTAGGCGGGCAGCAGCGGGCCCATGTTCACCGCGCCCAACAGCACGCCTTCGGCCACGCCGACTGTGCCCAGCGAGACGGGGTGCGCGGTGCCGGTGGCCGGCTTGCCCTTGCGCGCCACCGACCAGATCACGTAGCTGACCAGCACGACGCCGATGATCACGCCCAGCAGCTGCTTGGCGGGGAAGTTCTTGAGGATGAAGACCCCGATCACCGAGCCCACGAGCGCCGCCGCGACCAGCGACCAGTGCTGCCGCAGGTACTGCCAGCCGGTGCCCGTCTCGCCCACCTGGAACAGATTCATCACCAGGGCAGGGACGGCGAGCACGATCACGGCCACCGACGGGTCGATGAGCACCGCGGCCAGCGGCGTGGCGATCAAGGCGTACCCGAAGCCGGAGAGTCCCTTGACCGCGGCGGCGACCAGTGCGATGGCGACGAATGCCAGCAGGTGCGCCATCGTAAAGCCGTCGTTGAGGCCCTCGGTGAGCGCCTCGCGGCTGGTGCCAGGGAACAGCACGATCGCCGGGATCAGCACCAGCAGCACGGCGATCGTCATCATGGTGCGCCGGTAGTCGAAGAACGCACGCAGGCGCGCGGGCGTGGTGGCGACGGTGGCCGCAGGAGCGTCGGTAGGCGAGGCGGCGTCGGAATCGGAGACGGCAGCGGTGGTCACGGGGGTACCTCGGGATCTCGGGGAACGCGCCGCGGGCGGGGGCCGGGCGGCGGGGGGCTCAGCGAGAAGCGGTACAGCCGGAGCTGCTCACGCGCAGCAGGTCCACGTGCCGCCGCATGGTCAGCCGCACGCCGCAGCCGTGTCCGCGGAGCGGGACGGTGATGCGGCGCATGGGGACCTCATGACAGGAGAGCGGGCGGAACGGGGGCGGGGCGGCCGGAATGCCGCCTGCGGGTCAGTATACGGTGCCGGCGCCGAGATCAGGCCGCGTGACCCGATCAGCGGGTGACGGGCGCCGTCCACAGCCCGGTGAGCGCGTCGACGAGGTCGGCGCTGAGTTCCTCCCAGGTGCCGGCGTGATCGTCGGCGGGGGCGCCCGCCCAGTGCGGCTGCCCCGGGTCGGCGGTGCCGGCGGCGGCGAGGGCGAGGTCCCGCTCCCGCTCGGAACACATGTGGACGAGAAGTTGGCGCGCCATGTCGGCGCGGGTGCGCCGGATACGGGGCGGGATCGCGCCGGCCGTGGCGCGCAGGCCCTGGAGCGTCTCCTGCAGCGACGTCGAGGCGAGAGCGTCCTCGTAGATGAGCGCGCGCAGGGCGGGATCGGTCATCACCTGGGCGTTGAACCGCGCGTACCAGGACGGCGCGCCGAGGACGGCGAAGTGCTCGGTGGACGGCAGGACCAGGCACCGGATCCAGTCGCGGATGTCCGCGGAGCCGCGGACGCTCTCCAGCATCGGCGTGCGCCGGGCCTCGATGTCCTGCGCGTGATTGCGGATGATCGCCCGGATCAGGTCGGTCTTGGTGCCGAAGTGGTAGGCGACGGCGGTGTTGTTGGCCTGCCCGGCGGCCTCGCCCACCTGCCGGTTGGACACCGCGGCGACGCCGCGCTCGGCGAAGAGCCGCTCGGCCGCCGACGTGATGGCGGCGCGGGTCGCGGCGGTGCGCGCATTGCGCGTGCCCGGGGTTGTCGGGGCGGTCGCGGGGGTCATGAGGCCGAATCCTTCCAGTGCGCCGGAGAGCGTTTCCGGTCCGAGAGTTCCGTCACCCTACCGCGAAGACGGTTGTTCTAAGTCAGGTGACTGATATATCGTCGCGCAAGTCACTTGACTTAAAATGCCGTCGCGGTCGATCGCCCGCCGGCGGCGTAGATCAGATCGGACGCGTATGCCAGTGAGGACAGGACCCGCCGGCTCGGCAGAAGCCGCAGGGGTGGACGACAAGAAGAACTCCGCCATCGTCGCGGTACTCGCGCTCGGCGGCATCGTCGTCGCGCTCATGCAGACACTGATCATCCCGATCATCCCCGACCTTCCGGATCTCGTCGGGGCATCGGCGGGCGACACGGCCTGGGCGATCACCGCGACGTTGCTCGCCGCCGCCGTCGCCACCCCGGTTATGGGCCGGCTCGGCGACATGTACGGCAAGCGCCGCCTGCTGCTGGTGAGCCTGGTGATCCTCGTGGCCGGATCGCTCATCGCCGCGTTCGCGACCAGCCTGGCGCCACTGGTGATCGGCCGCGCCCTGCAGGGATTCGCGTCCGGCGTGATCCCCCTGGGCATGAGCCTGATGCGCGACATCATGGCGCCGGAGAAGCTCGCCGGCGGGGTCGCCGTGATCAGTGCGTCGCTCGGCGTCGGGGGTGCGCTCGGGATGCCGCTCGCCGCATTCATCGCGCAGTACGCGGACTGGCACATGCTCTTCTGGGTGTCCGCCGGTCTCGGCGTTCTCTCGTTCGTGCTCACCGTGATCGTAGTGCCGGAATCGCACCTGCGCGCCTCCGGCTCGTTCGACTACCTCGGGGCCGTGGCCCTGTCCGCCACGCTCGTGTCGCTGCTGCTTGCGATTTCCAAGGGCGCCGATTGGGGCTGGGGCTCGGGTCTGACGGTGGGCCTGTTCGTCGCTGCGGCCGTGCTGGCGGTGGCGTGGGTGTTGTGGGAGCTGCGCGCGCCGCGCCCGCTGGTCGACGTCCGGGTGGCGGCGGGCAAGCAGGTGCTCATGACCAACGTCGCCTCCGTGGTGTTCGGCTTCGCGATGTTCGCGCAGTCGCTCGTGGTGCCGCAGATCATCGAGATCCCCGAGTTCACCGGGTACGGACTGGGCCAGTCGATCCTGGTGGCCGGCCTGGCGATGGCGCCCGGCGGTCTGCTGATGATGGCGATGGCCCCGGTCTCGTCCCGCATCACGAT
This sequence comes from Tomitella gaofuii, assembly GCF_014126825.1. Classification (NCBI taxonomy): domain Bacteria; kingdom Bacillati; phylum Actinomycetota; class Actinomycetes; order Mycobacteriales; genus Tomitella; species Tomitella gaofuii. Next base: position 144,426 of record NZ_CP059900.1, read on the forward strand.
GACCGTGGGCCCCAAGTACACGTTGATGACGGGCGCCGTCGTGGTGGGCCTCGGCTACCTCATGGGCGTGTTCTGGATGAACTCGGTGTGGCAGCTCGTGGTGCTCTCCGGCATCATCAGCGCCGGCATCGGACTGGCCTACGCGGCCATGCCCGCCCTCATCATGGGTGCCGTCCCGCCGGAGGAGACCGGCGCGGCCAACAGCTTCAACACGCTCATGCGCTCGCTGGGGACCTCGTTCGCCAGCGCCGTGGCGGGCGTCATCGTCGCCTCGGTGACCATGGAGATCGGCGGAGCCGTGTTGCCGAGCAACTCCGCGTTCCAGATCGTCATGGGCGCGGCGGCGGGGGCGTCGCTGGTGGCTCTCGTCATCGCGGCGCTGCTGCCGAAGTACCGTCCTTCCCAGGGCGACGAGCAGACGGTCGAGGTCGAGGCGGTCGAGGGTGCCGCGGGGATCGCCGGCGAGGCGGACGACGCCGAGGGCCTGGCGGCGTCCCGGGCCTGATGCCCGGCCGCGCGGCGACGCCGGGGCAGGGCGCGCGACTCGGGATCACACCGCGTTGCGTTTCAACGACCGGCCCATGGGGACGATCTCCACTCCGGCGACGCCGAGGTCGGCGAGGACGCCGTCGACGAAGTCCACCAGTGCGGGCCCGTCGAGCACCTGCACGTGCGCCACGAGGTCGCACCGTCCGCTGGTGGCGGCGGTGAAGCGTACATCGTCGCGGCCGCGCAGGGCGGCGCCGACGGTGCGGATGCGGCCCGGCGGCACGGACATCCACAGCATCGCGTCGCCGGTGCCGCCGAGCGCGGCGGGATGCACGTCGGCTTCGAAGTAGAGGATCCCGTCCTCGACGAGGCGCCGGCGACGTCGGGACACCGTGCTCGCGTCGACGCCCAGGCGCGCAGCGATGCCCCGCAGATCGCCGCGACCGTCCACGGCGAGCTCCGCCATCAGTGCGGAATCGAGCGCGTCGATCTCACGGGAGGGGCGCAGCACCGCGTCACGGACCGCCCCCCACACGTGCAGCAGCTCCATGGTGTCGAGAGAACGCAGCGCCGGCTCCGAGGGGAGGCCGACGAGGACCGGATCGCGGGCCGGATCGTGTGTCACCACACCGCACATCAGCTCGGAGCCGTCGCGCGAGATGCGCACCCAGCGCGAGTTGTCCTCGGCCGCCACGGCGGCGGCCAGACGCGCGACGGCGGCCGGCGCCGCCTGCGCGCGCGCCAGGTACGCATGCCCGCCGTCGAACCCCGGAAGCGTGCGACCCACGACGCGGACCACCGAGTGCCGGCGCAGCCGCCGGTAGCGCGCGGACAGCGCCGCCGGTCCCACCGGCAATCCCTCCGCCAACTCGGCGAACGGGGCCGTGGGCCGGTGCATCAGTGCCAGCAGCAGCCGGCGGTCGAGCGGGTCGACGCTGATCGGTGGTTCCGCCATCGCCGTCGCCCCGCCTCCGTGTCGCCACCCGCCTCCGTGTCGCCGAACCGGGATCCCATGCGACACCAGTGTCACGCCCGGTGCGATGTGATGCAACAGGAATGATCCTGTTGTGAATCCAGCGGAGACAGAGGGGATGTTCCGCAGTGCGTTGCATTTCTGACCGGTTTCGATGCACGACATGATTGCCTGTCGGCGACGCGACCGCGGTGTGCGGCGCGCAGTCGCACAGGAAGGTGCCCCCACCGTGTCCACCAAAACCCCACCCGCAGGCGACGGGCCCGTGACGCCGCCTCCGCCGCACGCACGCGCCGATGCTCCGACAGGTAAGAACTCACGCCCCGGCACCGCGCTCATCGTCGTGGCAGGCTTCTCCTGCCTCGTCGTGGCCCTGCAGCAGACGCTCGTGGTGCCCGCGGTGCCGGAGTTCCCCGGGATACTGGGCACGACGCCGGAGACCGTGTCGTGGCTCGTCACAGCGACGCTGCTCACCGGAGCGGTGGCGACGCCGATCCTCTCCCGGCTGTCCGACATGGTCGGCCGCCGGCGCATGATGATCGCCGCGATGCTGTTCGTGCTCGCCGGATCCGTCCTCGCCCCGCTGGGCGGGATCGCCACACTGATCGCGGGGCGGGCTCTGCAGGGGATGGGGACCGCGCTCGTCCCCGTCGCGATGGCGCAGATGCGGGACGGGCTCCCGCGGCACCGGGTGGCGCCGTCGCTCGCAGTGCTCAGCGCGACGCTCGGGGTCGGCGGAGGGATCGGCATCCCGCTCGGCGGCGTCATCCTCGACGCTGTGAGCTGGGAGTGGATGTTCTGGTTCTCGGCGCTGCTCTCGGTCGTCGCCATCGTGGCGATCGCGGTCGTCGTGCCTCCGCGCGCTCGCGTGGAAGGCTCGGGCGGGTTCGATATGACCGGTGCCGTGCTGCTGACCGTCGGCCTTGTCGCGTTGTTGCTGGGCATTTCGCAGGGTGAGACGTGGGGATGGGGGAGCGCCCCGACGGTCCTCGCCTTCCTCGCCGCGGTCGTCGTGCTCGTGGCGTGGGGCCGGCAGCAGTTGCGCAGCGCCGACCCGATCGTCGACCTGCGCGCCACCTCGACGGCGCCGTTGTTGTTCAACAACATCGCCTCGTTGCTGCTCGGGATCGTCATGTTTGCGAACTTGCTCCTCACCACCGAGCAGTTGCAGGGCGCCGTGGGCGAGGGAGGTTTCGGCTGGTCCTCGGCATCGGCCGGCCTGGCGATGCTGCCGAACGCCGCCGCGATGTTCGGCGTCGCACCGCTCACCGCGTGGTTGGCGCAGCGGTGGAGTCCGCGCGTGGTGCTGGGCATCGGGGGTGTCGTCACCGCGCTCGGCTATCTGCTCCGGATCGTCGCATCGCCGAATCCGGCAGCGGTCATCGTGTGGGCGACGGTGATCGGCATCGGTGTCGGCATCGGGTACGCGGCGCTGCCGATGATCATCGTGCGGCACGCGCCCGGCCACCAGATGGGCGCGGCCAACGGGGTCAACGCGCTCGTGCGTGCGATCGGCACGTCCATCGCCAGCGCGGGCGTGGGTGCCCTCGGCGTCGCCATGGCGGTCGAGGCCGGCGGGCGCTCGGTCCCGTCCGCGACGGCGTTCTCAGTGATCGCGGCGATCGGCGGCGCCGTCGCCCTGGTGACGGTGGCGTGCGCGGTGCTCGCCGGCGGAAGCCACAGTGCGCCGGCACCGGTCCGGAACGGCGCAAGCACGCCGGAATAGTCGGTCGGCGATTGGCTCGACCTCGGGGTTCGCAGTGCGGTGGACGGCTCAGGCCGTGCGCTCGTAGTGGATGAGCGCGAGGGCGTGGCCCGACGGAGCGGTCCCCATGACGCGTCCGGTCTCGGCGAAGCCGGCCCGGGGGAGGACGCGCCGAGACGCGGCGTTATCGGTGGCGGTGCGGGCCGTGAGCCGCGCCAGGCCGCTGCGGCGCGCGAACTGCGTGCTCAGGTCCAGTGCGGCGGAACCGGTGCCGCCTCCGCGGTGGTCCGAGTGTACCCGGAAGCCGACCTCCCCGCGGTCCCCGCGGCGTGCCTCACCTACTTTGAGCGCGTGGCGCCGGGTGGTGCCTCACCTACTTTGAGCGCGTAGCCAGGAAAGCTTGCCCGATGTGGAAGGCAAGATCGACATGGCCGCGAGACGGCAGGTGACGAACAAGCTGCGGAATCAGTACCGCAAGGCGTCGAAGGCGGACAAAGGCAAGATCCTCGACCGCGTGGTGGAGACCACGGGTATGGGCCGCTCGACCGCACGGCGGATGCTTCGCGGCCCTGCGCTGCCGGACCCGGCCGAGCAGGTCGACGGACGCACACTGCGCACTCGGCGCTTCAGCGACGACGCCAGGACCCTGCTTGAGCATGTGTGGGCGTTGATGGGCATGCCGTGCGGCAAGTATCTGGTCGTCATGGTCGATCTGTGGCTACCGCTGCTGGCCGAGGCGGGTGATCTGGACACGCCGTTCGCCACCGACGAGACGACCGCGGAACTGAAAGCGATGAGCGCCGCGACCGTTGACCGGTACTTGAAACCGGCACGCGACAGAATGCGGATCAAGGGCATATCGACGACGACGCCGTCACCGCTGCTGCGGAACTCGATTGCCATCCGTACCTGCACGGACGAGGCACCCGACACGCCAGGGGTGATCGAGGCCGACACCGTGGCGCACTGCGGCCCCACGCTGATCGGCGAGTTCGCCCGCACGCTGACGATGACCGACATTGTGACCGGGTGGACGGAGAACTGCTCGATCCGCAACAACGCCTCGAAGTGGATCCTCCACGGGATCGAACAGCTGCAGGGCTGGTTTCCCTTCGCCATGACCACCTTCGACAGCGACTGCGGTTCGGAGTTCATCAACCATGAGGTCGCCGGGTGGCTGCAGGACCGCGACATCGCACAGACCCGCTCTCGGCCGTACCAGAAGAACGACCAGGCGCACGTGGAGTCGAAGAACAACCACGTCGTGCGCAAACACGCCTTCTATTGGCGCTACGACACCGCCGACGAACTCGAGCTGCTCGACCGGCTGTGGCGGCTGGTGTCGCTGCGGTTGAACTTCTTCACCCCCACGAAAAAAGCCGTCGGCTACACCGCCGGCGCGGACGGCCGCAGAAAGCGGATCTACGACAAGCCGGCCACCCCATGGCAGCGCCTGCAAGACTCGGGAACCCTTGATGCACAACAACTTTCGCGGGTCTCGGCTCGGATCGACGGGATCAACCCGGCCGACTTGACCCGGCAGATCAACGCCATCCAGATGCAGCTACTCGACCTGGCGCGAGACAAGACCGAAGCCCTCGCCGCCGCCCGCCACATGGACCTGGAAGCATTACAACCGTCAATCAACCGATTGGCCCAGGCGAAGTAGCGCAAGCCTCCCACGCGCTCACACTGCGTGAGGCACCGGCCACCCGCTTCGCGCTCACTTTTACGTGAGGCACCTCGCCCCGGAGATGTCGAAGAGCACGAGACTGCCTGCGAACTCGTCCGTGTCGGGTCGGGCGATCGCAAGAACCGCCAGGTCGCCGGGATCGAAGCCGACGCGAATGTCGCCGTCGAGGTCATCGCCCGCGAGTCGGTCGGTTTGCTGGACGCCGGCGGACTCCGCGCGCTGACGGTCCGCGCGCTGACGGTCCGCGCGCTGACCGTCCGGGCGGTGGCGGCCCGCCTGGGGGTAGCGCCTGCGAGCCTGTACTCGCGGGTGCAGTGCGTCGAGGATCTGTTCGACCTCGCTCTCGACCAGGCAATGTGCGATGACGAGAGCGTGCAGGAAGCGTTGCGCGAGTCGAACATCCACGACCTCATGCTCGCCTTGCACCGGCATCTGTTCGAGCATTCGTGGGCCTGCCAGGTCATCGGCTTGATCAAGCCCCTGGGAGTGGTGCAACTGAATTGTGATCCTTCGTTGGTGGTCAGGCTGGTAGTTGCATCAGTGGATCGGTGGTCACCTCCGTCTGTGAGCTGGTGTCGGTGGCGATGGTCAGTCGGCAGCGGGTGAGGACTTCGAGGCCGAGGTAGCGGCGTCGGATCTCCCGGTTGAGGCGCTCGGTGGGATTTTTGGACCAGATCTGGCGCCACACGTCGTCGGGGAATGCGGTGAAAGCGAGCAGGTCCTCGCGGGCGTCGCCGAGGTGGTCGGCGACCTCGGGCAGGCGGTCTTCGGTGTACTCCAGTAGCCGGTCGAACTGGGCATTGACGGCTTCGGCGGTGGGTTGGTCATAGACGCTGTGCAGCATCGCTTTCACGGCCGGCCACATCGACTTGGGGCACGCTCCCATCAAGTTCGCGGCGTAGTGGGTGCGGCAGCGTTGCCATGCGGCGCCGGGCAGGTTCGCCGCGATCGCCTCCACGAGCCCGGCGTGGGCGTCGGTGGTCACCAGCCGCACTCCGCCGAGGCCGCGGGCGATCAGGTCGGCGAAGAAGGTGTTCCACGAGGCCTTCGTCTCGCTGGTGGCGACCTGCATGCCGAGGACTTCGCGGTGCCCGTCGCCGCCCACACCGGTGGCCAGAAGCACCGGAGCCTTGACGACCTGCTTGTTCTCGCGGACCTTGATCGTGAGAGTATCGGCGGTGACGAAGGTGAACGGGCCGGCCTCATCGAGGCGCCGGTGTCGGAAGGCGGCGACGTGCTCGTCGAGGTCTTCGGCCATGCGTGAGACCTGCGACTTCGACAGCGAGTCGATGCCCAGGGTCTTGACGAGCTTGGGGGTACCGCCCGCTGCGATAATCGCGAAGCGCGCAGCGGGGGAGCCATCCGGCGGGTGGAGACTCCGGCGAGGTAGCAGTCGGCGACGACGGTGATCAGCGCCGACTCGGCCCGTTTGCGGCGCTCGAGCAGCCACTCGGCGAAGTCGCTGGCTGAACGCAGTTTGGGGACGGCGATGTCGACGGTGCCGAGCCGGGTGTCCAGCGGGCGGTGCCGGTAGCCGTTGCGGCGGTTGGTGCGCTCGGTGGTGCTCGTGTTCCATTCGGCGCCGCATACGGCGTCCGCATCGGCTGAGATCAGCGCGTTGATCATGGTCTGCAGCAGGTCACGCATCAGGTCCGGTGATGCTTCGGACAGGGCTTGGCCAAGCAGGCCGGCAGGGTCGACAATGTGGGGTGCGGTCATCGTGATGACTGAAGTTCGAGGGTTCTGTGAGAGGTTCACTCGAAGGATCACACGGTGGCCGCACTGCGTCCGTCAACGACGCGGCGTCACAGACGAACTCGGCCACCGAGTTACACCACTGTATGGGGCACTACTCATGATCTGCGGCCTTCCTGCAGGTAAAAGCGCCGATGGGCTCGCGGATGTGCTCATCGATACCGTCAGCGACATGCCGAAACACATCCTCGGCGCGCTCACCTGGGACCAGGGCACCGAGATGGTCCGGCACGCCGCGCTCACCACGGCAACGGATCTGCCGGTCTACTTCGCCCACCCGCACTCGCCGTGGGAGCGGGGCACCAACGAGACTCCCCCAAGCACTCCGTGCAGGGAGGTACCCCCACCAACGGCCTGATCCGCGAGTACCTGCCCAAGGGCACCGAGATCACCGACCACCAGCCCTACCTGAACGCGATCGCCGACGAGCTCAACGACAGGCCGCGAGCGACGCTCGGCTTCCTGACCCCGCGGGAGGTGTTCACGAAACTACTGACCGAGCCTGTTGCTTCCACGAGTTGACACCGCCGAGCCATTGGCCGCGATACGGGTCCCAATACGACAGCGGCGTCGGTGGCTCTCCGACGGGCTCGACGACGAATCGGTGCCACACGCCCGCATCGGCGTCGTACTGGAGGTCTTGCGTGCCGAACCGGTTATCGGCCGACACGGGAGCATTGTCCTGATCGCCCGCGATCGATTCGCCGTCCGGCCCGACGACGCGCCTGCCGTCCTCGTCGTCGATCAGCGTGTACACCTGGCCACCGACTCCTGTTCTATGTCGATTGTAGGAAAATACATCGTCAGGAGAACGGGACGCAGTTATTTCTGGCAGAATTCGCCAAGCTCATCTATGCGCTGGTTTATTTCCCTGAACTTGTTGTTCAGTTCAGACAGGCATTCTTGATTCACCGCTTGATCACAGCCGGAGAAGTCCACCACGGCGCCGAAAGCGCTCGCAACATGCGCCAATGACTCAGACAACTGTTGCGTATTCACCCTACGTGAGGCGTCATCGTACACTTCCTCCAAGTGCCTGTAATTATCAAGTTTCTCATTTCTGTATTGTTCGTAACTCATTTCACCTTGGGGAAACTCCCTTGTGTTCGCGAGTATCGCGTTACGCGAGCTGTTTACCTCTGAAACAATATCGCAATCCATACGGTTCGCTTGGTGTGTGGATCCACCTCCCGAACAGGCTGTGCATAGGACCGCCGCAAGCGCGATTGCGCCTCTGCCCGTGTGCATGCGAACCCTACCGTGCAGAAGGAACATAGAACTGAGCATCAGGGTTGCTCCGAATAATTTCGTGCATGGTTGCTGCATCTATATATTCCCATTCGGATGGCAATGGGTAAAGGGCGGATTTTCCGGCTACATTCTGCTGCACCACTGTTGACTTCATCATCTCGTAGTTGTACGAATAGTATGTTTCTTTATAATACTGTCCTCCATCTTCTACGACATGCACTTCTTGAGCAGTCATGCTGACAATCCTGAACCGATATTGTACATACACGTCACCCATAGTCTGGTCCATTGTGTCACCTGCGCGGATCTGGCTCGACCAGCCCCCGTAAATCGGTTCATCCAACTTGATGTACTCGTCCGCAAACGGCCCATAGGGGAGGTCCTTGCTTGGCAGTGGATTCGGGTCGCGAACCCACTTTCCATCAGCGGGGCCGATAGACGGGAGACTCAATGCTGCATCTTTACGGCTAAATCGAGCCAAGTGGCGAGTACGAAATCGAGGTGCTCCCTTTATTGCTCCGGCTAGGCCGATCAGTAGCAGCAGTAATTTCTCGGCCGGTGCGGGCTCCTCGTCGCCGCCGGAAGGTTCCACCTGCGGCGGCGGAACAGCACCGCCGTCGTTCGCTGTACTCGGCGTGCCCTGCGTGCCCGGTTCGGCTCCGGTCCCGCCGGCAGGCTCGTCGGCGGTTCTCGGCGCGGATCGGTTATTGGGGCCCACGGGGGCCGCGGGATCGGATTCGCTGCCCGGCTGCACGTGCGCTTCCGGTGCGGGGGCGTCCTGCGGCGCAGTCGTATCTCCCGGCAGGGGTGCCGTGGACTCGGGTGGGTGTTCCGGCACAGGCACGATCACAGCGCCGGGCGGTGCGACCGGGATGTCGGTGGGCGCGTTGGTCCCCACCGAAGGGCCCGGCTGATTCCCGCCGATGCCGGTCGTTTCCGTACCGTCGGTCGTCGGGTTGTCCTCTTGGGCCCCCGGCGCGAAGGACGGGTCCTCCGGTACGCACGGGTTCACGTATTCCGGAGGCGGCGGTGTTCCGGGCGGCAGCTGGGCGACCATGTCGAGCCACAGCTGATGGTCCCGTGCCCGCACCGCCTCACACTGCTGCTCGGGGGTCATACCGTCGTAGCCAGGGATATCCGACGTCCCCGGGGCAGCGGCGGCCACCGCCGCCGTCATCGTGCCCACGAATCCCACGGCGAGCGCGGCACACGCGGCCCGGGCTGCCGCAGCACCGGCCAGGCTGCGGACGGTCCTCCGCGCGGCGCCCGTCACTCGTCCGACGGGCCGCCGGCGGTGTGCGGCCGCGCGGTCCGAAACTCGGCGATGAGGGTGTCGACACCCCACCAGAACACCCTGCCGAACACCGAGGCGTAGAGGAAGAACCCCAAGTACACCCACGCACGCCCGTACTCGAGCGCCCACATCTGGACACGGTCCAGGTGCGCGAAACCCACCAAGAGCCCTATCACGCCGATCAGCACCGCTGCCGTCGCTCGCAGCGTCATCGACGCTCCGGCGGCACCCTCGCCCGCCGGCTCGCTACCTGTGGATCTATCGCGTTGATCGTCGACCTCTCGATCAGCCGAAGTCACTGCCGTCATCGCTGTCCTCCCCGTCCCATGCAATGTCTCGTTATGGCTGCGTGCCGGTTACAGCCACGTCGGATCGGAGTAGACGTAGGCACTGTCGTCGGAGGTGTCGGTCGAGATCGCCACCATCGCGAACGTGCGGACCGAGACGGGCCCCCAGCATCCGTCCACCTTGAGATGGACGCCGTGCGCGGAGATCGTGGCCGCCGGGCCCTGCATCTGCTTTTCCCCCAGCGACAGTGAGGTGATCTGCCCCGGCTTGACCTGGATCGATACCGACGGGCCTGCCGTCGCACTAAGTCCGGCTGACGGGCCCGCCATCGTGATGCCCACGTTCGGGCCGAAGGTCGCGTTCAACCCCAGCGTCGCACCACTGGACACATCGACTCCGCAGCCGATCTGAATGCCCTGCTCCACCTTGCCTGAACGCACTGGTGCAGTGCCCTGACCCTGCACCTCGCCGGTGACCGTCGCGGAGACGAACCCCTCACGGGTGAAGGGGGAACCGGCCAGATTCGGTACCGGGTGGACCGACAGATCCGATGCCGTCACCGATACATCCCAGCCGTCGACCGTCGTGACCGTAGCCGTGCGTGGCGCCAGTTCTTCGGCCGACGCCGTGCCGGCAGACAGGAACGCGGCCGCCGCCCCGAGCGCGGTTGCCACTGCGGCGGTGCGCACAACTATTGAGAACCGAGTCATCAATACTCCCCTGAAAAGACCGATCCGCTCCCCTCCTGAAGCGGATCACCGGCACGGACCTTAACAGCACCCGTACGTGCCAGAGCGGTCAACCGAGGCCACACGACCTTGTTCGGCGACGCCTGGCCCGTTCCCGCAACCGGGCGCGGCCGCAGTAGTGCCCCATACAGTGGTGCAACTCGGCCACCGAGATACGCCACTGATGGAGGGCCCGGTGAACACGCAGATCACGAGAGTGGCGGCGGTGGACGCCGCCGCGCTGGCGGTGCTGGCGTGCGGTGTCGCGCTGCTGCGATCGCCCGGACACGAATCGGAGCAACGACGCCGGAGGCGTTCGCGGCAGGCGTGACTGTCGCTAGACCGGCACGCCTGCGACCCTGGCATGGACGACCACGGCATGGACCCTGTGACCGCCTCTGCGCCCGTCGGAGCCACCCGCGTGGTGTGGCTGTGGGCCGGTCATGCCGCATACCTGGGGCCGTCGTTCCAGCTGGGGGCGCATTCGACGCCCGTGCACTGCTTCGCCCTCGGTGTCGACGGCCCGTTCAGCGTCACGACCGCTGCCGATGGAGCACGCACATGCCGCAGCGCGCTGATCCCGGCACGCACGACCCACCGGATCGACTCCGGTGACGGGCGCATGCTGTTCTCCTACACGGACCCCCGCTCGGTGCACGCCGACCGCCTCCGCTCTGCAATGCGGGACCGGGCGGGCACCATCACGTCGACTCATCGCGCCGAGGGCCGGTTGCTCGCTGCGTTGCGCGGCGATGTCGATCCCGGGCACCTGTGCCGGACTCTGCTGGGCGGCGATCAGCGCGATACCGTCGACCACCGTGTCCGGCAGGCGATGGACAGGATCCTCGACGACCCGGCGGCGGACGCGGGCCTGTCGACCTCGCGATTCCTGCACGTGTTCTCCGCGGGTGCCGGCACGAGCCTTCGGCGCTACCGGCTGTGGTCCCGGCTGCTGGCAGTGGCGGCGGCGATCGAAGAGGGAGGCGGCATGACCGATGCCGCTGCCGACGCGAGCTTCGCCTCGCCGAGCCATTTCAGCGACACCTTCCGCGCGATGTTCGGTCTCACCGCCACGGACCTGCTCGCCCGGGGGACCACGATCATTCCGGTCGACCGACGGTCGGCGCGACCATGGCCCGGGACACGAGCATCCGGACCGCGGTCACCGTGCCCCGGCGTGGCCGCCGGCGCCCCGCCAGTGCACGATGTCCAGCGCCACTGCCACGTCGACCGGGTTGTCGGCCAGCGGCCGGGGCAGCGCCTCCTCGGCGCGTTCGAGCCGCCGCAGCAGCGTGTTGCGGTGCGTGTAGAGCAGCTCGGCGGCGCGGGTGGCGTTGGACTGACTGCGCACGTAGGTCGACACCGACTCGCGCAGTGCGATGTCGGCGTGCTCGAGCCCGCCCAGCGTGCGGGAGACGAAGCGGGCCGCGCGCTCGGAATCCTCGGTGGCCAGCGCCACCAGCGCGATAGCGTCGTAGTAGGCGACCTGCCTGGTCGACCCCAGCCGGGCGAGCATCCGCTGCGCCGTCAGCGCGTCGAGGTGCGTGCGCCGGAATCCCGTGACCCCGTGCGCGGGCCCGGCCAGGGCCACGCGCACGTCCGGCGCCGCGTCGGCCGCGGCCTCCACTGCGGCGAGGTCCGGCGCGGACTGGCTCCACACCCACCGCGTCCCCGATCCCGCCGACACCATCAGCGACGGCTCCCCGCCCGCCGGCCGGGCCAGGATCTCCGCCACGTGGTCCACGGTGGTGACGTCCGGGTCCGGCCCCTCGCTCCACACCACCGCCGCATGGTGGGTGCGCTCCAGTGCGTAGCCCAGCCGGGATTCGGCGCGCTCGCGGGTGATGGGGGCGCCCTCGAGCAGCAGCGCGATCACCTCGCGGCGCTCGGCCTGCGAGCCGCGGGTCAGCTCGGCGCGCTCCGACCGCATCCGGGTGGCGAGCGCGGTGACGACGTCGTCGACGAACGCCGAGATCGACTGCGACGTGACGTCGAGCAGCTCCTCCAGCTCGGCCGGATCGCGGGTGAGCGCGAAGGCGATCTTCATCCAGTACCGCCAGGCCACGCTCTGCCCGGCTCGGTAGGCGTCCAGCGCCGCCTCGTCCAGGCCGCGCCGCACCATGTCCCGGGCGACGGCGATCTGCGCGTCGTCCACCTGTGCGGTCACCGGCTCCCCGGGGGCCCGCACGTTCGCGGCTGCCCAGGTGAGCAGGTTGGCGCGGTTGGTGCGACGGGTGGCCTCGGCGAGCACCGGATCATCGGCGATCCGGCTGCGCGCCGCGCCCGAGAGCGTGACGGTGTCCAGGTCCGCCATCCACTCCTCGGGCACGTGCAAGGCGATGCCGGCGCCCTGCCGGATCAGCTCCTGGACGCGCGGGGAGGGGGTCGGCCACGGCATGGTGCCCACCATAACCGGCCCGGATGGTGCACACTGCACAAGTTGCTGTGTATGTAGGTGCACATTGACATTCCGCGCGGTGACGACGGCGGGGAAGATGGAATCAACGAAGACGGCAGCGCAACCAGACGACAGGGCAGGAGCGGGCATGACGGCGACGGATCTCATCGACAGCAGCACCGGCGCGGGCGCGGGCGGCCCCCGCGAGCACCTCGACGTGATCATCATCGGCGCGGGGATCTCCGGCATCGGCGCCGCGTACTACCTGCAGCGCGAGCATCCGGGGCGCAGCTACGCGGTGCTCGAGGCGCGCGGCGGCACCGGCGGCACGTGGGACCTGTTCCGCTACCCGGGCATCCGCTCCGACTCCGACCTGCACACCTTCGGCTACGACTTCAAGCCGTGGAACGACGACGACGCCATCGCCCCGGCGGGAAAGATCCTGTCGTACCTGCGGGAGACGGCGGCAGAATTCGGGATCGACGAGCACGTGCGTCTGCACCACAAGGTGGTCGGCGCGTCGTGGTCGTCGGCCGACGCGCGCTGGACCATCGACGTCGAGCACACCGACACCGGTGCGCGGTCCGCGATCACCGCGAACTGGGTGTTCTCCGCCGGCGGCTACTACCGCTACGACGAAGGCTTCACGCCGCACTTCGAGGGCCGTGCACGGTTCCGCGGAACCGTGGTGCACCCGCAGCACTGGCCGGAGGACCTCGATTACGCGGGCAAGAAGGTGGTGGTCATCGGCAGCGGCGCCACGGCCGTCACGCTGGTGCCGTCGATGTGCGACGACGCGGAGCACGTCACCATGCTCCAGCGCACGCCCACCTACATCATCCCGCTGCGCTCCGAGGACTTCGTGGCCAACACGCTGCGCAAGGTGTTCGGCGAGCGCATCTCCCACCCGGTGGCGCGCACGAAGAACATCATCCGCCAGCAGATCATGTTCCAGCTGTGCCAGCGGTTCCCGCGCCTGATGCGCCGGGTGATCCTGGGCATCAACAAGCGGCTGCTGCCCAAGGGCTATCCGGTGGAGACGCACTTCAACCCGCCGTACGACCCGTGGGACCAGCGGCTGTGCGTGGTGCCCAACGGCGACCTGTTCCGCGCCATCCGCGGCGGGACGGCCTCCGTGGTCACCGACCGGATCGCGGAGTTCGACGAGACCGGTATCCGCCTCGAATCCGGCGGGCACCTGGAAGCGGACATCATCATCACCGCCACCGGGCTCAACGTGCAGCCGTTCGGCGGGGTGCCGTTGATCGTCGACGGCCGCGAGATCGACCTGCACCAGACCCGCGCCTACAAGGGGTTCATGCTCTCCGGGGTGCCCAATCTGGCGTTCGCCATCGGCTACACCAACTCTTCGTGGACGCTGAAGATCGGCATGCTGTGCGAGCACTTCTGCCGCCTGCTGGGTCTGATGGACGCCCGCGGCGCCGACACCGTGGTGCCCGAGGCGCCGGAGGGCATGCCGACGCGGCCGTTCCTCGACTTCGGCGCCGGCTACATCCAGCGCGCGGTGGATCGCCTGCCGCAGCAGGGCGATCGCGCGCCGTGGCTCACGTCCATGAGCTACTGGCAGGATGTGAAACTGCTGCGCAAGTCGCCCGTGGAGGACGACGAGAACCTGCGGATGAGCGCATCGGGCGATCGCACGGCTCCTACCGCCTCGGAGCGTGCGACGGCCTGATCGAGCCCCTACCGCAGCCCGGCCGCCACGGCGCGCAGATCGTCCACGAGCACCAGGGCGGACGGGCCCAGCGGCCGGCCGGCCACCAAGGTGAGTCCCACGCTGTGCCCGATGGTGCTCAGCGCCACCGGCAGCACGCTGAGCCGCGCGTCGCTGTGCCCGATGAGGCTGGGCAGCACGGCCACGGTGTCGGTGTCGTGCAGCAGCTGCCGCACGGCGAGGAACGACGTGGCCTCCACGCGGTTCTCCGGCAGCGGCACGCCGGACCGCGCGAACGCCTGCTCCAGCTCGGCGCGCAGCGCCGTCTCGATGCCCGGCAGGATCCACGGGTAACCGTGCAGGTCGTGGAGGGTCAGCGCGTCGGCGCCGACGAGAGGATGGTGCGCCCCGGCGAACACCTCCACCTGTTCCTCGTACAGCGGGGCCCGCACGATGGAGCTCGTCGACGGCGCGGTGAGCCGGCCGACGATGAGGTCGATCCGCCCGGCCTCCAGGTCCACCATGAGCGCGTCGGGGGCGCCCTCGCGCAGGACGACCGTGAGCAACGGCCGGCGGGACTTCAGCCGCGCGATCGCCTGGGGCAGCAGGACGTTCGACCCGGCCAGATGGGTGCCGACCACCACCGTGCCCCGGTCGGCGTCCGCGAGCTCCACCACGTGCCGGCCCGCCTGCCGCAGCTGCGCGAGCACCGCGCGGGCGTGGTCGGTGAACGCCGACCCGAAAATGGTCGGCGTGACCCCGCGCGGGCCGCGCTCGTAGAGCTCCACCCCCAGGATGGTCTCGATGTCCCGCAGGCTGCGGGTGGCCACCGGCTGGGTGATGTGCAGCTCCGAGGCCGCGCCGATCACGCTTCCCTGCCGGGTGAGAGCGTCGATGAGCACCAGGTGCCGGATCTTGAGCCGCCCGTCCAGCAGCTTGGGCAGGTCCACTCCGCCCTCCTGGGGATCGCCGGGCCGTGTCGCCCCCGAGCGTAGTCCGTCATGGGGCCCGTCGACGGCCGTCAGGGTTCGATCACCACCAGCAGGTCGCCGCCCTCGACCCGGGCGATGTCCGCGACGGCGGCGCGGGTGACGGTGCCCGCCACCGGCGCGGTGATCGCGGCCTCCATCTTCATCGCCTCGATGCTCCCGACGACATCGCCCGCCGACAGGCGGGCCCCGGCCTGGACGGCCAGGGTGACCACCCCGGCGAACGGCGCCGGCACGTGACCGTGGTTGCGCGGGTCGGCCTTCTCGGCGCGCGGCCGGGCGTCCTCGACGGCCCGGTCGCGCACCACCACCGGGCGCAGCTGCCCGTTGAGCGTGCACATCACCGTGCGCATGCCCCGTTCATCCGGCGGCGAGATCGACTCGAGCCCCACGATCAGCGTCTTGCCCGGCTCGAGTTCGATCCGGTGCTCCTCGCCCGGGGTGAGCCCGTAGAAGAACTCACGCGTGCCGATGGACGCGGTGTCGCCATACCGCCCGCGGTGCTCCGCCATCTCCCGCGCCGGCCCCGGGAACAACAGCTCGTCGAGCATCGCCCGCCGCCCGGCCGACCCGCCTTCGAGCGCCTCCCGCTGCCCGGCGGTGATCTCGACCACCGGCTCGGGGGCCGCCCGCCGCCCGCCGAGCACCGCGGTGCGCAGCGGCTCGGGCCAACCGCCGGCGGGCACGCCCAACTCGCCGCGGAAGAATCCGGTCACCGAATCGGGAATGTCGAACGCGCCGGGGTCGGCGGCGAAATCCGCCGCCGACCCGCCCGCACCCACCAACGCGAGCGCCAGGTCGCCGACGACCTTCGACGACGGGGTGACCTTGATCAGCCGGCCCAGCATCCGATCGACCTCGGCGTAGGCGGTCTCGATGTCCTCGAACCGGTCGCCGAGCCCCAGCGCCACCGCCTGGGTACGCAGATTCGACAGTTGCCCGCCCGGAATCTCGTGGGTGTACACCCGGCCCGTCGGGGCGGGCAGCCCGGCCTCGAACGGCTTATACACCCGCCGCAACGCCTCCCAATACGGCTCGAGCCCGCACACCGCGCCCAGATCGAGGCCCGTATCCGATTCGGTGTGCGCGGTCGCGGCGACGATCGCCGACAACGACGGCTGACTCGTCGTCCCGGCCAGCGGCGCCGCCGCCCCGTCCACGGCGGAAGCGCCGGCGGCCGCCGCCGCCAGATAGGTGGCCAACTGGCCGCCCGCGGTGTCATGAGAATGCACATGCACCGGCACCTCGAACTCCTGTACGAGCGCTCCCACGAGGCGCGTGGCCGCCGCGGGGCGCAGCAGCCCGGCCATGTCCTTCACCGCGAGGATGTGCGCCCCGGCGGCGACGAGCCGCTCGGCGATCCGCAGGTAATAGTCCAGGGTGTACAGGTCCTCGGCCGGGTCGGCCAGATCCCCCGTATAGGCGAGCGCCGCCTCGGCGACCGCGGTGCCGGTGGCGCGCACCGCGTCGATCGCCGGGCGCATCTGATCGACATTGTTGAGCGCGTCGAAGATGCGGAAGATGTCGATGCCGGTGGCCGCGGCCTCAGCGACGAACGCGTCGGAGACCGCCGCCGGATACGGGGTGTAGCCGACGGTGTTGCGCCCGCGCAGCAGCATCTGCAGACAGACGTTCGGCACCGCCTCCCGCAACGCCGCCAGCCGCTCCCACGGATCCTCACGCAAAAACCGCAGCGCCACATCATAGGTGGCCCCGCCCCACGCCTCGATCGAGAGCAACTCCGGGGTCATCCGCGCCACATACGGGGCCACCGCCACCAGATCCCGCGTCCGCACCCGCGTGGCCAGAAGCGACTGGTGCGCATCCCGGAACGTCGTGTCCGTCACCCCGAGCGCCGACTGGTCGCGCAGCGCCGCGGCGAACCCCTCGGGGCCCAGCGCGGCGAGCCGCTGGCGTGACCCGCCGGGCGGCGGCGCCGACAGGTCCAGCCCCGACACACCGGCCGCGGGCAGTTTCACCGCCGGCCGCACCCCGGCCGGCCGCTCACCGTGCGGGGCGTTGACCGTCACATCGGCGAGATAGTCGAGGATCTTCGTGCCCCGATCGGCCGGGCGCCGGGCGGTGAGCAGCCCCGGATGGGCGGCGATGAACCCCGTATCGACCGGGCCGGCGGTGAAATCATCGTCATCGAGCACGGCCTGCAAGAACGGGATGTTCGTCGCCACCCCACGGATGCGGAACTCCGCGAGCGCCCGCCGCGCCCGCGATAGAGCACTGCCCCGGTC
Organism: Tomitella gaofuii; assembly: GCF_014126825.1. Lineage (NCBI taxonomy): Bacteria > Bacillati > Actinomycetota > Actinomycetes > Mycobacteriales > Tomitella > Tomitella gaofuii. The sequence goes on from NZ_CP059900.1 coordinate 161,910, forward strand.
TGCGCCGCGGCAGGTGAGCTTGACGAGCATCGAATCGAAATAGGCGCCCACCTCCGCGCCCACTGAGGTGCCCCCGTCGAGGCGGATGCCCGCCCCTCCCGGGGTGCGGTACGCGGTGATCCGGCCGGTGTCCGGGCGGAAATCGTTGGCCGGGTCCTCGGTGGTGATCCGGCACTGGATCGCCGCGCCGCGGACCCCGATCGCCTCCTGGGACAGGCCCAGCTGCGCGAGCGTGGCCCCGGCGGCGATGCGCATCTGCGCGCCCACCAGGTCCACGTCGGTGATCTCCTCGGTGACGGTGTGCTCGACCTGGATCCGCGGATTCATCTCGATGAACACATACCGGCCCGCCGCGTCGAGGAGGAACTCCACCGTCCCGGCACACCGGTAGCCGATGTGCCGGGCGAACGCGACCGCGTCCGCGCACATCCGCGCCCGCAAACCGGCATCGAGGCCCGGGGCCGGGGCCTGCTCGATGACCTTCTGATGGCGGCGCTGCACCGAGCAGTCCCGCTCGAACAGGTGCACCACCTCGCCGGCGGAGTCGGCGAGGACCTGCACCTCGATATGCCGCGGGCCGAGCACGGCCTGCTCCACATACACCGCCCCGTCACCGAACGCGGTCGCCGCCTCGTGCGAGGCCGCTTCCAACGCTCCGGGCAGCTCCGCCGGATCGTCGACCCGGCGCATGCCCCGCCCGCCGCCGCCGGCGACGGCCTTGACGAACACCGGAAACCCCATCGCCGCACCCTCGGCGGCCAGGACGTCGAAATCGGTGCCCGGCGCCGTCGACGCGAGCACCGGCAACCCGGCGGCCCGGGCCGCCTCGATGGCACGCGTCTTGTTGCCCGCCAGCCGCAGGATGTCCGCGTCCGGGCCGATGAAGACGATCCCCGCCGCCGCACACGCATCGGCCAACTCCGGATTCTCCGACAAGAACCCGTAGCCCGGATACACCGCGTCCGCCCCGCACTCACGGGCCACCCGCAGAATCTCGTCGACGTCCAGATACGCGCGCACCGGATGACCCGGCGCCCCGATCTGGTAGGCCTCGTCGGCCTTGAGCCGATGCGGCGAGTTGCGGTCCTCGAACGCGTAGACGGCGACCGTGCGCGCACCGGCCTCGACCGCCGCACGAAACGCGCGGATCGCGATCTCACCTCGATTGGCCACAAGGATCTTGCTGAACATTCGGACCTCACTGGGGATGGGAGACCCGCCGGTGACGGGGGGTTCTCCGGTGGTCAGGATGCGCTGCCGGCCCGCACCGCCGGGGCCGCTGCGGCACCGGCGGTCGTCGCGAACAGGCCTGTGAGCGCCTGGAACAGGTCGGTGGAGGGATCGGCCAGGTCGAGGAACACGTCGTAGTGGTTGCGTCCCGGGATCGTCAGCAGCTTGGCGTCGGCGCGGCGTGACCAGGTCTCATGGAAGCGCCGGCTCTGTTCCAGGAAGCCCTCGCCGTCGTGCTCGGCCACCGCGATCACGGCGGGCGGCAGGTAGGAGCCGACGGTGGGCTGCAAAGCGGGGCTGAGCGCGGCAGCGTCGTCCGGGCTGAGCGACAGCCACTCGTTGGGCGACGCGTGCACCAGCGGGCGCAGGTCGAACAGCCCGCTGATGGGCATTGCGGCGCGGACGGCGTCGCGCGGCACGCCCGTCTCCTCCTGCCAACCGGGCGTCATCACCGCGCCGGTCAGGTGCCCGCCCGCCGAGCTGCCGCCGACGACGATCCGCCCGGTGTCCAGCCCGTATGCGCCGCCGTGACGGTGCACCCAGGCGACGGCGGCGCGCACCTGGCGGACGATCTCGTGCAGCCGCGTGTCGGGGGCGAGCCCGTAGTCGACGGTGACGGTGGCGATGCCGTGGTCGGCCAGCGCCCGGGCCATGAACGCGGTGTCGTGGCGGGACAGCGCCCGCCAGTAGCCGCCGTGGATCACGACGAACACCGGGCGAGGGGACGCCGCGGTGCCGGGGGCCCAGACGTCGAGCTGCTGCCCGCTCGCGGCGTCGTAGACGAGGTCGCGGTGGCCGGCGAGGCCGCGCACCGCGTCGTCGGAACGCGCCCGGTAGGCGGCCATGTTGGCGTCGAACACGTCGGGGGTGACGGTGCGGCGGACGTTGTAGAGCGCCTCGATGCGCGGGTCGATCACGTGCGCCTCCCGGTCCGGCGGTGTGCGGGCAGTCATGGGTGTCAGGGGTGGAGCGTCAGGGGGTGGGGGTCTCAGGGGATGGTTCATCTTGTGCCGCCGGACACATGCCTGTCCAATGTTGCAACGGTGGCGAGATATGCCCATTTCGGCATGGTGTGCGGCGCGCGAGCGCGAGGACTGCATCGGCATAGCCATTTTGGCATACCCCCTTTCGGAATGAGTATTGGAATCGCATGGCGATGGGGATCACAGTGGAGTCATGACCGCACAGCCTGAGCAGTGGATTCGGAACTACGTGGACGGCGGTTTCGTCGATCCGGACCCGACCCGCGCGTTCCCGGCGATCGACCCGGCCGCCGGCACCGCGTACGCGCGGGTCCATGAGGCGGACGAGGACCTGGTCGACCGCGCCGTGCGCTCTGCGCGCGCCGCGCTGGACGCCGGCTGGGCCGATTCCGCGGTGAGCGCGCGCGCCGCCCTCATGCGCAAGGTGGCCGACCGCATCGAGGAGCGGTTCGACGAGTTCGTCGCCGCCGAGATCGCCGACACGGGCAAGCCCATCACCCAGGCGCGCAAGCTGGACGTTGCCCGCGCGCCGATGAACTTCCGCGCCTACGCCGACGTGGTCTCGGCCGCCGGGCAGGACTCGTTCATCACCGAGACGGCCGACGGCGGGCGGGCGCTCAACTACGCGGTGCGCAAGCCCCTCGGTGTCGTCGCGATCATCGTGCCGTGGAACCTGCCGCTGCTGCTGCTCACCTGGAAGGTGGCGCCGGCGTTGATGAGCGGCAACGCCGTGGTGGTCAAGCCCAGCGAGGACACGCCGGCCACCGCGTCGCTGCTCGCCGAGGTCATGGACGAGGTGGGCGTTCCGCGCGGCGTCTACAACGTGGTGCAGGGCTTCGGTGCGGACTCCGCGGGCGCGTTCCTCACCGGCCACCCGGGCATCGACGGCGTGACGTTCACCGGCTCGTCGGCCACGGGCACCCACGTGATGAAGACCGTCGCGCCACGCGTGCGCCCGGTGTCGCTGGAGCTGGGCGGCAAGAACGCCGCCGTCGTGTTCGACGACGTGGACCTGGGCGAGGCGATCGACGGGCTGTCCCGTTCGATCTTCACCAACACCGGGCAGGTGTGCCTGTGCACCGAGCGCGTCTACATCCAGCGCGGCATCTTCGACGACGTCGCCGCCGGGCTGGTCGAGCGTGCGGAGAAACTGCGTCTGGGCCCGCCCACCGACTTCGACACCACCACCGGCCCGCTCATCTCGCAGAAGCACCGCGAGAAGGTCCAGCACTACATGGACCTCGCCGTGCAGGAGGGGGCGCAGGTCATCACCGGCGGCGGCGTGCCCCGCATGGAGGGCGGACTGGCCGGGGGCTCGTGGATCGAGCCGACCCTGTGGACCGGCCTGACCAACGACGCCCGCGTGATGCGCGAGGAGGTGTTCGGCCCCGTCGCCGGCCTGGTCCCCTTCGACTCCGAGGACGAGGCGATCCGCCTGGCCAACGACACCGAATACGGCCTGGCCGCGGCCGTGTGGACCAACGACCTGCGGCGCGGCCACCGCGTCGCGCAGAAGATGAACGTCGGCATGTCCTGGGTCAACACCTGGTATCTGCGCGACCTGCGTTCGCCATTCGGCGGCGTGGGCCTGTCCGGCATCGGCCGCGAGGGCGGCGAGGCGGCGCTGCACTTCTACACCGAACCCACCAACGTGTGCGTGGCGCTGTGACGGCCGCATTCGCGGCCGACACCGCACGATCAGACACAGCACCGCCTGCGAGTCCCGCACCCGCACGGATCCCCGAGGAGACCCGATGAGCGACACCACCACCGACGCCGGCGTCGACGCGCTGGCGCGCCGGCTCGACGACGCGCAGACCTCGCGCACCGAGACCCCGAGCATCGAGGCCGGGCAGCCGCTCGACGTCGACACCGCCTACCGGGTGCAAGAGGCGCTCGTGGGCCTGCGCACCGGCCGCGGCGAGCGGGTCGTCGGCGTCAAGCTCGGCTTCACCAGCAAGGCCAAGATGGCCCAGATGGGCGTGTCCGACGTGATCGTCGGCCGCCTCACCGACGCGATGCAGGTCCGCGACGGCGGCGGCACCGACCTGACCGCCTACATCCACCCCAAGGCCGAGCCCGAGGTGGCCTACCGCCTGGCCCGCGACGTGGACCTGGACGACCCCGACGAGGACATCCTGGGCGCGGTCGACGCCGTCGCCCCGGCGATCGAGATCATCGACTCGCGTTACCTCGATTTCAAATTCACCTACGCGGACGTGGTGGCCGACAACACCTCCGCCGCCGGGTTCGCCGTGGGCACGTGGTCGCCGATGCGCAGCGCCGCCGACCTGGACGTGCGCCTGTCGGTGGGCGACGAGGAGAACGCCGGCACCACCGCCGCGATCCTCGGCGACCCCGAGCAGGCGCTGCACGCGCTGCTGGACATGTGCCGGCGCCGCCGCATCCCGCTCAAGGCCGGGTACGTGGTGCTCGCCGGCGCGGCCACCGCGGCCCTGCCGCTGGGGGAGTCCGAGGCGCGGTGCGCCGTCGCGGGACTCGGCGAGGTCAGCCTGAAAGGAGAGCGCAAGTGAGCACGGCGAAAACCGAATCCGGCGGCACCGTCGTCGAGGGCAAGGCCACGCCCCGCGGGCGCTTCCCGCACGTGAAGGTCGTCGGCGACCTGGTCTTCGTCTCCGGCACCAGCTCTCGCCGCCCCGACAACACCTTCGAGGGCGTCGAGGTGGACGAGATGGGCAGCACCGCCCTGGACATCAAGGCGCAGACCCGCGCGGTGATCGAGAACATCCGCGACATCCTCGCCGAGGTCGGTGCGGAACTGTCGGACGTCGCCCAGATCACCACCTTCCTGGTGAACATGAACGACTTCCGCGGATACAACGAGGTGTACGGGCAGTACTTCGACGAGGCGGGCCCCACGCGCACCACCGTCGCGGTGCACCAGCTTCCGCATCCGCACCTGCTCATCGAGATCCAGGCCATCGCGCACAAGCCGCAGGGCCGCTGACCATCCGCATCGGAGCTGATCACAATGACGAACATCCCCCCGGTCATCGACTTCCAAGGCTGGATCAAGGACCACGAGCACCTGCTCAAGCCGCCGGTGAACAACCAGATGATGGCGCTGGGCGACGACTTCATCGTCCAGGTCGTCGGCGGCCCCAATGAGCGCTACGACTACCACTTCGAGCCGTACGAGGAGTGGTTCTACCAGATCCGCGGCGACATCCACGTCAACGTCATGACCGAGGACGGCCCGCACCGCGTGGACATCCGCGAGGGCGAGACGTGGCTGATGCCGTCGTGGATCCCGCACTCGCCGCAGCGCCCCGACCCGGACTCCATCGGGCTCGTCATCGAACGGGTCCGCAAGGAGGGCACGCTCGAGAGGTTCCAGTGGTACTGCGAGGAGTGCCACGCCAAGGTGCACGAGGTGGAGCTGCAGGTGCGCAGCCTCGTCGACGACATGCCGCCCGTGTTCGAGAACTTCCACAATGACATCGACGCTCGCACCTGCCCGCAGTGCGGCGCCCTGCACCCCGGAAAGGGCTGAGAATGGCCGCACAGGACCCGTCGTTCACGGGGGAACCGGTGAAGCACAAGATGATCGACGTCCACACGCACTACGTGCCCAAGGGCTGGCCGGACGTCACCGCGGAGGGCGGCGCCGATGCGCCGTGGCTGCGGCTCGAGTCCGAGCACGAGGCCATGATGATGACCGGGACCACGGAGTTCCGGCGCATCCAGTCCGACTGCTGGGATGCCGCCGTGCGGCTGGCCGACATGGACGCCGACGGCGTGCACACCCAGGTGGTCTCGCCCACCCCGGTGTTTTTCAACTACGGCCGCAGCGGCGAGCAGTCCGCGAAGATCGCGAAGATCTTCAACGATCTGGCACTGGAGATCACGGCGCCGGCCGGTGAGCGGATGATCCCGTTCTGCCAGGTCCCGCTGCAGGATCCGGACCTGGCGTGCGCCGAGCTGGACCGCTGCCTGGACAACGGGCACAAGGGCGTCGAGATCGGCAATCACGTGGGCGACCGCGACCTCGACGACGAGGGCGTGGTGACCTTCCTGCAGCACTGCGCGGAGCGGGACGTGCCCGTGTTCGTGCACCCGTGGGACATGGCCAACTCGCCGCGGCTCGACCGGTGGATGGCGCGCTGGCTGGTGGGCATGCCCTCCGAGTCGCACCTGTCGATCCTGTCGATGATCCTCGGCGGCGTGTTCGACCGGGTGGACGAGCGGCTCAAGATCTGCTTCGCCCACGGCGGCGGGTCGTTCGCCTTCTGGCTGGGGCGCATGGAGAACGCCTGGCACGGTCGCAACGACATCATCGGCACCTCCGAGTACCCGCCGTCGCACTACCTGGGGCGGTTCCACGTCGACTCGGTGGTGTTCGACGAGCGTGCGCTGCGGCTGCTCGTCGACACCGTGGGGCGCGATCGCGTGATGGTGGGCAGCGACTACCCGTACCCGCTGGGCGAGCGCCCCGTGGGCGAGGTGGTGCGTAAGAGCGAGTTCCTCGATGACGCCACGCGCGCGCTGATCACGCACGGCAACGCGGAGCGGTTCCTGGGGCTGTAGGGCCGCGGGGAACGGAAACGAGGACGCGCCCGGAGCCGGTGCGGGGCGGTGCCTTCGAGCTATTGCCGTGAGGGCATAGCCCGAGGGAAAAGAGCATTAGTGTGCGGCACGCCACCGGGCTCTACTGGATGAGACCTTCGTCTAGTAGAGCCCTGGGAGGCCGCACGATGGACAACCAACCGGCACGGCGACTCACGGTCGGGGCGGCGCGCCGCCGCACCGCCGCCGCGATGCTCGTCGGCACCACGCTCGAGTGGTACGACTTCTTCCTCTACGGCACCGCCGCGGCGCTGATCTTCAACACGCAGTTCTTCCCCGAACTCAGCCCCACGGCGGGCACCCTGGCGGCATTCAGCACCTTCGCCGTCGGCTTCGTGGCGCGCCCCATCGGCGGCCTGGTGTTCGGCCACTTCGGCGACCGCATCGGCCGGCGCAACACACTGATCGTGTCGCTGCTGATGATGGGCCTGGCGTCGACGGCCATCGGCCTCATCCCGAACTTCGACGCCATCGGGTTCTGGGCGCCGGCACTGCTGGTGATGGCGCGGGTCATCCAGGGCATCGGCCTCGGCGGCGAGGGCGCCGGCGCCACACTGATGTCGATGGAGCACGCTCCGGCGGGCAAGCGCAACCTGTATGCGGGCTTCCCGCAGATGGGCACGCCGGCCGGGCTTGTCGTCGCCAACATCGTCTTCCTGAGCACCAGCGCACTCCTGCCGACGGGGGCGTTCGAGTCCTGGGGCTGGCGCATCCCGTTCCTGCTCAGCATCGTGCTGGTGGCGGTGGGCCTCGCCATCCGGCTGCGCGTCGAGGAGTCCCCGTCGTTCTCACAGGTCGTCGAGGACAAGGGCGTGGCGCGGTTCCCGCTGCGCGAGGCGCTCGACGCCGGCTTCCCCCGCCTGGGGCTCACGCTGTGCGCGGTGCTCGCGAATTCCGCGGTGGCCTACGTGTTCATGGTGTTCACGCTCTCCTACGGCACCAAGCAGCTCGACTACAACAAGGACTTCCTCATCGCCTGCGTCTCCGTCGCCGCCGTGGTGTGGTTCGTGAGCATCCCGTACTGGACGGGCGTGGCCGACCGCTTCGGCCGCCGGCGGATGTTCGTCTGGGGATCGCTCGCCATCCTGGTGTGGTGCATCGCGTTCCTGCCCATGCTCAACACCGGCAACGTGGTGGTCGCGGCGCTCGCGTTCCTGGGGATGGGTCTCATCGTCCCGGTGACGCACAGCGTGCAGGGCGCGATCATCGCCGACACCTTCCCGGCGTCCGTGCGGTACTCGGGCACGTCGCTGATCCTGCAGCTCGGCGCCATCCTCGGCGGCGGCCTGGCCCCGATCATCTCCACGGCGCTGGTCGGCGGCTCCGGCGGTTCGGCCGGCGTGACGGTGTACCTCGTCGTCATCTGCGCGATCAGCCTCACCGGCGCCGTGGCCCTGTTCCGCCGGGTGCCGGAGGGCGAACGGGACGACGAGGCGATCGTCGCGGAGGTCCGACTGGCGGAGGTCGTCGAGTAGCAACCCCACGCTTCTTCCTGGGCGGGGCGCCCGGCACCGCACGGTGCCGGGCGCCCCGTTTGCGTGCGCCGGAGTCACTATGCGCAAAAGGGCATGACTCGGTGGGGAATCGGCATTAGACGCGCATCACGTGTGACCCTAGTCTCATTACTGCGACCTTGTAGACCAGCAACACAGTGCGCGTAGCCGACGAGGCGCAGTGCAGCCGAGGAGTGGTGATGGAACTCGTGATCCTGGGAAGCGGCGGCGGCCCGCAGCCGAATCCCAGCCGCAGCGCGCCGGCGATGGCCATCGAGCACGACGGCGCCGTCTACGTGGTGGACTGCGGCAACGGCGTGGCCCGTCAGCTCGTCTCCGCCGGCTACCGGCTGCGCGACCTCGGCGGAGTGCTGCTCACCCACCATCACATCGACCACAACGCCGACTACGGCAACCTGGTCGCGCTGGCGTGGACGGCCGGCCTCGTCGATCCGGTCCCCGCCTACGGCCCGACGCCGATGGCGCAGATCACCGACCAGTACGTCGCAATGAACACGATCGACGTCGACCATCGCGAGGCTCTCGGCCGACCGAAGCTGCGCTCGCTGTTCGACCCCCAGGACGTCGCCGGCGACGGCACGGTCTTCAGCGTCGACGGGCTCACCGTCACCGCGGCGGCCGTCGAGCACCCGCCCCTGGAGGCGTACGGCTACCGCTTCGAGACCGAGCGGGGCGCCATCGCGGTCTCCGGCGACACCACGTACTGCCAGGCGATGGTGGAGCTCGCGCGCGGGGCCGACGTGATGGTGCACGAGGCGTTCTCGCCCGAGCACCTGCACCTGCTCACGCGCGGGACCAACACGAAGGTCGAGCGGCTGCAGCAGCACTTCCGGCAGGCCCACACCACCGCGGAGGACGCGGGCCGGGTGGCGGCGGAGGCCGGAGTCAAGACCCTTGTGCTGTGGCACCTGATCCCCACCGAGGGCGTCACCGACGACGAATGGATCGCTCAGGCCCGCAAGCATTTCGACGGCGAGGTCCTCGTGAGTCGCGACCTGCTGCGCGTCACGGTCTGATCCGCCGCCCCACCAGCAAAGGAATCACGATGAAGAAGCTGAGCGCGCTCCTCGCGGCGGTGACCGCGTGCGCCGTTCTCGCTGCGTGCGGAACCGCCTCGGGCGAGGTCGAGGGCAACACATTCCACGTGGGCACGATCCCCAACCCCAGCGACGTCGCCATCTACCTCGGCAACACGCAGGGCTTCTACGCCGACGCCGGGCTGACGGTGGAACCCAAGATCGCCACCGGATTCGCGCCCAACCTGGCCTCCGTCATCAACGGCGAAAGCCAGGTGGGCTTCGCAGCGGTGGTGCCGCTGATCGTCGCCAAGTCCAAGGGCGCGCCGATCACGATCATCGCCGGGGCGGACAAGGCGCCCGCCGAGTACGACCCCGCCACCGACCCGGACCGCGTCTTCGTGGCCGCCGGCAGCGACATCGACTCGCCGAAGGACCTCGAGGGCAAGACCGTCGCGGTCAACGCGCTCGGATCCATCCAGGACCTGGGCATCAAGATCATGGTCGAACGCGACGGCGGCGACCCGGGCAAGATCAAGTTCCTCACCCTGGCGTCCAACGACATGGCGGCGGCCATCGCAGGCGGCCGCGTCGACGCCGGGGCACTGAGCGAACCGTTCAGCACCGCCGCGGGCAAGCAAGGGCTCAAGCCGCTGTTCTCCTACGTCACCAGCCCCACCCCGGGTGCCCCCGTGGGCGCGTACTTCACCAGCGAGGCGACGGCGGAGAACAACGTGGGGCTGATGGACGCATTCGTCGCCGCGCTGACGAAATCCAATGAGTTCGCGCAGCAGCACCCCGAAGAGGTGCGCAAGGAACTGGGCGAGTACACGAGGATCCCGGAGAACCTCATCAACGAGATCAACACCTTCGAATACTCGTCGACGATCACCGACGAGCAGATCGCGCGGCTGTCCGACCTGCTCATCGAGTACGACTACATCACGAAGCCCGTCACGGGTGAGGAGATCCTCCGATGACCGTCGCAGTCAGTACCCGCAGCGTGCGGAGCATCGGCGCAGACGCGCTGGGCCCCGCCGCGCAGAAGATCCGCAACGGCCTGATCAGTGGGGGCACGCTCGTCGCCTTCGCTCTGATCTGGCAGTGGCTCGGCGTCATCGACGCCTTCGGCCACAACGTGCTGCCCACGTTCACCGACACGATGCGCGCCCTCGGCGAGGTCGTCACCACCGGTCAGTTCTGGCAGAACGTGCGCCACACCATGGTCCAGTGGGCGATCGGCCTCATCGGCGCCGCGCTCATCGCCATCCCCGTCGGCCTGTTCCTGGGCCGCGGCCGGCTGCGGCACAGGTCCACGCGCACCACCATCGACTTCCTGCGGACCATCCCGCCGGTGATGCTGCTGCCGCTGTTCGTCCTGGTGTGGGGCACCGGCCTGCAGATGGTGGTGCTGCTGGCGATCTACGCCGCCGTGTGGCCGATGCTCACGCAGACCATCGACGGCGTCCGGCAGATCGAGCAGATGACGCTCGACACCGCGACGGTGTTCAAGATCAGCAGGCGGCGCACGTTCTTCAAGGTCCTGTTGCCGTCCGTCGCCCCGTTCATCACCAGCGGTGTGCGCGTGTCCGCGGTCATCTCGCTGTTCATCGCCATCGTCTGCGAACTCGTGGCCGGCAGCCCCGGACTGGGGCAGGCGCTGGCCCAGGCGCAGCACGGCGGCGACTCGCCGCTGATGGTCGCGCTGATCCTCGTCACCGGCGTGCTCGGCGTCCTCATCAACCTGGTGTTCCGGTACGGGGAGCGCAGGCTGCTCGCCTGGCACCCGACCTACGCGAAGGAGGCATGACATGTCACGCCGCATGGTCACTGTTCTGCAGATGTTCGCGCTGCCGGTCCTCTTGATCGTGGCGTGGTGGATCATCTCCACCGTCGCGTCGTCGCTGTACTTTCCGCCGCTCGGCACGATCCTCGCCAACCTCGGCGACTGGCTCACCTCCGGCGGGTTCGTCGACGACGTGATCCCCAGCGTCGTCAATCTGCTCGTCGGCTACGCGCTGGCCGTGCTCGGCGGCATCGTGTTCGGCATGCTCATCGGGCGGATCCGCGTGCTGGAGACCGCCTTCAACCCCATCATCACCTTCGCCCGCTCCATCCCGCCGGCCGCCATCCTGCCGTTCTTCATCCTGGCCATGGGCGCCACCGACTGGATGCGCATCACCGTCATCGCGGTGGGCTCGGTGTGGCCGACGCTGCTGGCCACCATCGACGGCGTCCGCGGCCTCGACCCCCTCGTCGAGGACGTCACCCGGATCTACAAGACGTCCCGCATGCGCCGGATCTTCAAGGTGCTGCTGCCCGCGGCGAGCCCGCTCATCCTCGCCGGCATGAAGACGTCGCTGGCCTTCTCGATCATCCTCGTGGTGGTCAGCGAGATGATGGCCTCCACGCAGGGCATCGGCCACTACATCTTCTCGTCGCAGCAGTACTTCGACATGCCCGGCCTGTGGGCCGGCACCATCGCCATGGGCGTGCTCGGCTACCTGCTCAGCGAGATCTTCTTCGCGGTCGAACGCCGCGTCCTCGCCTGGAAGGGTGACCAGTCATGACCGGCGCGACCGCAACCCGTACGCCCGCCCCGCACCGCACCTACGCTGAGGAGAATCCCGTGACGGTCAACGCACTCGAGGTGGACCGCCTCGCCAAGAGCTACGGCAAGGGCTCCTCGACCAAACAGATCCTCAAGGAGATCAACGTCTCCGTCGCCAAGGGCGAGCTGGCGTGCATCGTCGGCCCGTCCGGCGCGGGCAAGACCACGCTGCTGCGGTGCCTCGCCGGCCTGCAGCCGCCCACGGCCGGGACCGTCAGCGTCGACGGCCAGGAGATCGCCGGGGTGCCCGACAACCTCGCCGTCGTCTTCCAGGACTACAGCCGCTCGCTGTTCCCGTGGCTGCGTGTGGCGGCGAACGTGGAGTTCCCGCTGTTGGAGAAGAAGATGCCGAAGGCCGAGCGCACCGCGCTGGTCGACCAGATGCTCGCGGCGGTGGGTCTGTCCGCGCACGCGAAGAAGTATCCGCGCGAGCTGTCCGGCGGCATGCAGCAGCGCGTCGCCATCGCCCGCGCGCTGGCCTACCGGCCGACGATCCTGCTCATGGACGAGCCGTTCGCCGCGCTCGACGCGCAGACCCGCGCCGACCTGGAGGACACGGTGCTCAAGCTGCGCGACGAGTTCGGGGTGACGATCGTGTTCGTCACCCACGACATCGACGAGGCCGTCTACCTGGGCGACAAGGTGGTGGTGCTCTCCGGCGCCCCGGCCACCGTGGACGAGATCGTCGAGGTGAAACTGCCCGCGCCCCGCAATCAGGTGGACACCAAGGCGGAGCCGGAGTACGGCCGGCTGCGCGGCGAGGTGTTCAAGCGCATCGCGCAGGCGCAGCACAACAACTGACGCGGTGCGGTGATACCGCCGACGCATCGTGGCCACCGTAGTAGCATCCAAGTATGAAGATCAGCGTGAGTCTGCCGGAGGAGGACCTCGAGATCCTCGATACGTACATGCGCGAATCCGGGCTGCCGTCACGTTCCTCGGCAATCCAGCGGGCGGTCAGGATGTTGCGGAATGTCGACCTGGAGGACGACTACGCGGCGGCGTGGAGTGAATGGGAGTCGTCCGGGGACGCCGGCGTGTGGGAGTCGGCCTCGGGGGACGGTCTCGCCGATGCTGCGCGGTGAGGTGCGGCTGGTCGATCTGGAGCCTGCTCGGGGAGGCGAGGCGGACAAGCGACGGCCGGCGGTCATCGTCAGCAATGACGGAGCCAACGCGACGGCGGCGCGCCTGGGCCGGGGAGTGGTGACGGTGGTGCCGGTGACCAGCAACACCGCTCGGGTGTTTCCGTTCCAGGTGCTCCTCGATACCGAGACCACCGGGCTGCGCATCGATGCGAAGGCGCAAGCGGAACAGGTGCGTTCCGTGGCGGTCGAACGGGTCGGACCGGCTATCGCACGACTGCCGGGGCCGGTGATGGGCGCAATCGACGATGCGCTCCGACTGCATCTGCAGCTGTAGGCGGCCACCGGCAAGAGTAGTAAGGATGGCGGGGCCGGCGCGGGGCCGGCCACCGGCGAGGAGGACTCCGATGGCGATGATCACCGAAGACATGCGGCGCATTGTGGCGGATGCGATGCTCTCGTTCGCGGCGACGGTGTGCGAGGACGGTGCGCCGAACCTGTCGCCCAAGGGATCGGTGTTCGTCTACGACGACGCGCACCTGGTGTTCATGGACATCGCCTCGCCGCACACCATGGCGAACCTGCGACGGGACCCGCGCATCGAGATCAACTCCATCGACGTGTTCCGCCGCCGCGGGTACCGGTTCAAGGGCACGGCCGAGATCCTGCCGCCGGGGAGCGGACCGTACGAGTGGCTCAACGAGAGGCTGCTGGCCGCCAACGGCCCCGGCTATCCGGCCAACGCAGCGGTTCTCGTCGCGGTGGAGCGCGCGGCGGCGATCGACTCGCCCGCCTACACCTTCGGTGGAGCGCAGGAGGCGGAGTTGACGGCGGCCTGGCGCGACAGGTACCTGCAAGCCCATCGGACCTAGCGCGGCGGTGCGCCCGGCGGAGGCGCACGATGGAGGCCATGCGCGCAGTGTTCATCAACAGCCTCGGCGGGCCGGACGTCATCGAGACCGGGGAGCTGCCGGTGCCGGCCGGTGGACCGGGCGACGTCCTGGTGCGCGCCGAGGCCGTCGCCGTCGACCACGTCGACCGGTTCGTGCGCTCCGGCGCCTACGCGACACCGACGCCGTTCCCGTTCGTCATCGGTCGCGACGCGGTGGGCACCGTGGTGCGTAGCGGCGCGGCGTGCGCGCACGCGTTCGCGCCCGGCGACCGCGTGTGGACGAACAGTATGGGCCACCACGGACGCCAGGGCGCGTTCTCCGAGTATGTGCTGGTGCCGGCCGACCGGCTGTACCCGCTGCCGGACGGGGCGGACGCGGTCGCCACGGTGGCGCTGCTGCACACCGCGGCCACCGCCTATCTCGGGTTGTTCCGGCATGCGCGGCTGGCCTTCGGAGAGACGGTGGTGATCGAGGGTGCCGCCGGCGGGGTCGGCAGCGCCGCAATCCAGCTGGCCGCGGCGGCGGGCGCCCGTGTGGTCGCCACCGCCTCGGCCGCCGACGCGCAGTGGTGCCGCGACCTGGGCGCCGAGCATGTGGTGGACTACCGCGCCGGCGACCTCCCGGACCGCCTCGGCGCGGCGCTGCCCGACGGCGCCGACGTGTGGTGGGACAACTCGGGGCGCAACGACCTTGAGCTGTCGATCCCGCTGTTGGGGCATGGCGGGCGGGTGGTGCTCATGTCGGGGCTCGGCGCCCGGCCGCCGCTGCCCGCCGGTGGGATCTACACCCGCGACGCGTCGATCACGGGCTTCGCGATCTCCAACGCCTCCCTCGATGACCTGGCCGCCGCGGCAGTGGTCATGAACCGGATGCTCGCCGCCGGGGCACTGCGGGTCCGCCCGCCCCGGGTGCTGCTGCTGGAACAGGCCGCCGAGGCGCACCGGCTCATGGAGGACGGGGTGAAGGAGCGGATCGTGCTCGTGCCGTAGGGCGGGGCGGGTCTGCCGCAGTCGGGTTCGAACTTCGAAGGCGACGTGATCGTCACGCTCGAACTTCGGGCGCGACAAGTGTCGGTGCTGGTGCGCGGTCACCAGGTGCGGGATCAGCCGGCGCCGCGCCGTCCGATGGCGCCTGCGGACCCGCCTCCGCGCTCCGCCCCGGCAGAAACAGCGCGGCCACGGCGCCGGCGGCCACCACGGCGGCGCCGACGAGCAGCGCCGGCTGCAGCGCCCCGTCGAAGCCGACAGGCGAGATCTGCCCGCCGGCACCGAGGAACACCGACGTGAGCACCGCGATGCCCAGCGCCACGCCCACCTCGCGCAGCGTCGAGTTGGTCGAGCTCGCCGCCGCATGGTCCGCGTCCGCGAGATCTGCGAGCACGGCGGTGGCCACCGGTGCGAAGGTGAGGCCCATGCCGACGCCGGCCATCACCATCGCGGGGATGAGCGCGGCGTACTCCATCGGCGGGCCCAGCAGCGCGGCCATCCAGGCGAGGGAGCCGGCCTGCAGGGCGAGCCCGGCGGTGAGCAGCGGCCGCAGCCCCACCCGCGGGGCGAGTGCTCCGGCAAGCGGGGCGACGACCATGGGTGCCGCCGTCCACGGGAGCGTGCGCAACCCGGCCTCGAGGGGGCTGTACCCCATCACCACCTGCAGATACTGCACCAGCAGGAACACGGCGCCGAACATGCCCAGCGAGAACGCGACCGCGATGATGTTGGCGAGCGTGAAGTTGCGGGAACGGAACAGGCGCATCGGCATCACCGGCTGGCGGGCGCGCAGCTCCCAGGCAACGAAGGCCCCGGCCAGGGCGGCGGCGACGATCAGCGGCACCACGACGCCGGGCGACCCCCACCCGTCGTCGTTGCCGTGCACGATGGCCCACACCGTGAGGAACACGGCTGCGCCGGCGAGCAGCACGCCGCCCGGGTCCAGGTGCACGCGCATCGACCGGGTCTCGTCGACCGTGGCGAGGACCAGCGGGATCGCGATGACGGCGACGGGCACGTTGAGCCAGAAGATGGCCTGCCACGAGATGCCGTCGACGATCGCACCGCCGATCACCGGGCCCAGCGCCACGCCGAGACCGGACACGCCGCCCCACACGCCGATCGCGAGCGCCCGCCGCGATTCCGGCACCGCTCCCGCGAGGAGGGCGAGCGACAACGGCAAGATCGCGGCCGCGCCGATGCCCTGCACGGTGCGGCCGATGATGAGCGTCTCGGGGCTCGTCGACAGCGCCGACGCGATCGAACCCGCGGTGAACAGCGCGATGCCCCAGACGAACACGCGCCGGCGACCCCACCTGTCGCCGAGGCCGGCCGCCGCGAGCATCAGCGTGGCGAAGGCGAGTGTGTAGGAGTTCATGAACCACTCGAGCTGCGTCACCGATGCGTGCAGGTGCGCCTGGACGACGGGCAGCGCGCTGGTCATGACGAGGTTGTCGAGCGTCGCCATGAACATGGGCAGCGACACCGCGAGCAGGGTGAGCCACAGCGGCCTGGCGCGGAGCCGGGGTACGGCCGCTTCGCCGTGGGTCGACGGGGACGGGAGCTCCGGCGTGGATGCGGTGGTCATGATGTGCACCTCGATTCGGTGGGGTCGTGGGACGGTGCTGCGGAAAGGCCGCGGAGTCAGTGGTAAGCATCGACTGATTACTTAGGGATCCGAGTATTAAGCATCGACTGATAACCTGTCAATATGTCCGCCCAGAAAAGCACCGAACGCAAGCCGGAGCGGGTCGTCGACGAGGCCCCGGCCGCGCGCATGAGCCGCGAGGACCGGCGGCTCTCGATCATCGCCGCCGCCACCGAGCAGTTCGCGCGGGGCGGTTACGCGGGCACCACCACGGACGAAGTGGCGCAGGCGGCCGGCGTCTCGCAGCCCTACGTGGTGCGCATGTTCGGCGGCAAGAGCAAGTTGTTCCGCGCGGTGGTCACGGCGGCGTTCGAGCGCACCGTGGCGGTGTTCGAACAGAAGCTGGACGAACTGGACCGCACCCCCGCGATCACCGCGGACACGGCCGAGTACTGGGAGTCGCTGGGCGGCGCATACAAGGAGCTCGTCGCGGACCGCTCACAACTGCTCGTGCTCATGCACGGGTTCGCGGCGGGGGCGGAGCCGGAGATCGGCGAGCTCGCACGCGGGGGGATGGCGAGCATCTACCGGCTGCTCGTCGCCCGCACCGGATGCAGCCCCGACCAGGCACGCGACTTCCTCGCGCACGGGATGCTCATCAACGTCCTGCTCGCCATCGAGGCGCCCGCCCACGTCGCGGGCGACGATGCGTTGGCGGAGCTGACCGGCTGCACCATCGACGTGCCCGGGCGGTAGCCGGCGGGCCCCGCTGCCGCCGCTCACCCCTCGCGCAGGCCCGCGCGGCGTTGCAGCGTGGAGGCGATGCCGCCGGCGGCCGCCCGCACGGCGGCGACGTGCGCGTCGGGCCGGAACCGTGCCACCGGCCCGGTGACGCTGATCGCGGCGACGGGCGCGTTGGTGGCGACGTCGAGGATCGGCGCGCCCACGCAGGCGATGCCCATCGTCGATTCCTCGTACTCGAACGACACGCCCTGCTCGACGACGGCGTCCAGCTGCCGGGCCAGCAGCCCGGGCGCGACGATGGTGCGGGGCGTGCGCCGTTCGAGCGGGCCGCCGAGCACCTGGCGGCGCAGCTCCGGGCCGGCGTGCGCCAGCAACGCCTTGCCGATCCCGGTGCAGTGCAGCGGCATCCGGCCCCCGGTGCGCGAGGGGGCGCTGGCCTGCCGGTGGCCGCCGATCTTCGCCACGTACACCACCTCGCGGCCGTCGAGCACGCCCAGGTGCACCGTCTCGTGGGTGCGCTCGTAGAGGTCCTGGAGGAAGGGCATGGCCAGTTCGAGCAGGCTGCGTTCCACCGACGCGCGCATGCCCAGCTCGAACAGCCCACCGGAGAGCCGGTAGCCGCCGGCGACGCGGTCCAGCAGCCGGACCGCGGTGAGCTCCTCGGCGAGACGCCGCACGGTGGCCTTGTGCAGGCCCGTGCGCCGGACGAGCTCGGCCAGGCCCACGGTGTGATCCTCCGCGGAGAACGCGCGCAGGATCAGCACCACCTTGCCGATGACGGTGTCCCTGTCCACGCCGCCCCGGTCCGCGCCGTCGTCCACGCCTGTCACGGTACCCGCGCGTGTATCGCTCAGCGATACGCAAGCCTGGTGGGCGCGCCCCGCGCGGGCCATGCTGGTCTCATGACGCAATCCATCGACGGCGCCGGTGCGCCCACCGCGGAGCAGCTCGCGGCCGAGGAGAAGGCCGCCCAGCGGCTGCTCGACGCGCTCAATTCCCGCGTGGCCTGCGACCCGGTGCGCGAGTTCATCGGCTCCACCGACCTGCCCGCCGCCTACCGGGTGCAGGAGCGCCTCACCCAGGGCCGGCTGGCCGGCGGCGCGAAGATCGTCGGCCGCAAGATCGGGCTCACCTCGAAGGCCGTGCAGGCGCAGATGGGCGTCGACCAGCCCGACTTCGGCGTCCTGTTCGACGACATGGACTACGCCCCCGGTCACATCGTGCCGATGGGCCACCTGCTCCAGCCCAAGGCCGAGGCAGAGGTCGCGTTCGTGCTGGCCAAGGACCTCGCCGACGGCGACCTGGACGCCGCGCAGATCCGCGACGCCATCGACTACGGCATGCCCGCCATCGAGGTGTGCGACAGCCGGATCGCCGGATGGGACATCCACTTCGGCGACACGGTGGCCGACAACGCGTCCGCCGGCGTCTACGTGCTCGGCGCCGAGCGCAAGACGCTGAGCGAGTTCACCCCGGTGGAGGTCGGCATGACAATGCTGATCAACGGTGAGGAGGTCTCCTCGGGCACGGGTGCCGACTGCCTGGGCGACCCGCTCAACGCGGTCGCCTGGCTGGCCCGCGCGGCCCGCGATTTCGGCGAACCGCTGCGCGCAGGCCAGATCATCCTCTCCGGGGCGCTCGGCCCGATGCGCCCCATCAGCGCCGGCGACGAGGTCACCGTGGAGATCAGCGGGCTCGGCAGCGTCACCGCCCGGTTCAGCGAAGGCGCGGACACTTATGAAGGGAATGACAAGTGAGTACTAAGACCAAAGTCGCGATCATCGGCTCCGGCAACATCGGCACGGACCTGATGATCAAGGTGATCCGCACCGCCAAGCACCTCGAAATGGGCGCCATGGTGGGCATCGACCCCGATTCGGACGGCCTGGCGCGCGCGAAGCGCATGGGCGTCCCCACCACCCACGAGGGTGTCGAGGGGCTGCTCAAGCTGCCGAACTTCGACGAGATCGAGATCGTCTTCGACGCCACCTCGGCCAAGGCGCACGTGCACAACGCGGAGATCCTCCAGCCGCTGGGCAAGCGCATGATCGACCTGACCCCCGCCGCCATCGGCCCCTACGTGGTGCCGGCGGTGAACCTGGGCGAGAACCAGGACGCGCAGAACGTCAACATGGTCACCTGCGGCGGCCAGGCCACGATCCCCGTCGTCGCCGCCGTCTCCCGGGTGGCCCCCGTCGCCTACGCGGAGATCGTCGCGTCGATCGCCTCGAAGTCCGCGGGCCCCGGCACGCGTGCCAACATCGACGAGTTCACCGAGACCACGTCCGAGGCCATCGAGAAGGTCGGCGGCGCCGAGCGCGGCAAGGCCATCATCATCCTCAACCCGGCCGAGCCGCCGCTGATCATGCGCGACACGGTCTACTGCCTGGTCAAGGCCGACGATCCGACGATCCACGAGGAGATCAAGCTCTCGGTCGACAAGATGATCGACGAGGTCGCCTCCTACGTGCCCGGCTACCGGCTCAAGCAGAAGGTGCAGGTCACCGAGATCGACGAGAACCGCCCGGTGGACACGCTGCTCGACGACGACATCGCCGACGACGACAAGCCCACCCACCAGGTGTCGGTGTTCCTCGAGGTCGAGGGCGCCGCGCACTACCTTCCGGCCTACGCCGGAAACCTCGACATCATGACGTCCGCGGGCCTGCAGGTGGCCGAGCGGATCGCGGCCGGCAAGACCGTCCCGGCCGGCAGCCAGGCGCAGGAGGCATAACACATGAGCACCCCCATCTTCGTCCAGGACGTCACGCTGCGCGACGGCATGCACGCCGTGCGCCACCAGATCAGCACCGACGACGTCAAGCGCATCGTCACCGCGCTCGACAAGGCCGGCGTCGACGCCATCGAGGTCGCCCACGGCGACGGGCTGGCCGGCGGATCGGTCAACTACGGGCCCGGCTCCAACACCGACTGGGAGTGGATCGCCGCGGCCGGCGAAGTGCTCGAGAACGCGCGCCTGACCACGCTGCTGCTGCCCGGCGTCGGCACCGTCGAGGAGCTCAAGAAGGCCTGGGACCTGGGCGTGCGCTCGGTGCGCATCGCCACCCACTGCACCGAGGCCGACGTCTCGGCACAGCACATCGAGGCCGCCCGCGAGATCGGCATGGACGTCGCCGGCTTCCTCATGCTCAACCACATGGCCGAGCCGGCCGTGCTCGCCCAGCAGGCCAAGCTCATGGAGTCCTACGGCGCGCACTGCGTGTACATCACCGACTCGGGCGGGCGCCTGACGATGAAGGGCATCCGCGACCGCGTCCACGCCTACCGCGACGCGCTCAAGCCGGAGACCGAGATCGGCATCCACGCCCACGAGAACCTGTCGCTGTCCGTCGCCAACTCGGTGACCGCGGTGGAGGAGGGCGTCTACCGCGTCGACGCGTCGCTCGCCGGCCACGGCGCGGGCGCCGGCAACTGCCCGCTCGAGGCGTTCGTGGCGGTGGCCAACCTCGAGGGCTTCGAGCACCGCTGCGACCTCAACGCGCTCGAGGACGCGGCCGACGACATCGTGCGTCCCCTGCAGGACCGCCCGGTGCGCGTCGACCGCGAGACCCTCACCCTCGGGTACGCGGGCGTGTACTCGTCGTTCCTGCGCCACGCGGAGACGGCGGCCAAGCGCTACGACTTGGACGTGCGCGACATCCTCATGGAGTGCGGCAAGCGCAAGCTCGTCGGCGGCCAGGAGGACATGATCGTCGACATCGCCCTCACCCTCGTCGCCGAGCGTGAGGAGGAAGGCGCGGCCTGACCTCACACACTGTGGTGCCCTGACGACGGCGCCGACGTCCCCGGGGCGTCGGCGCCGTCGTGTCAACCGAGCTCGACGTTCCCGTCGGCGTCGACGTGCCAGCCGGGATTGTGCGCGATCTCCCAGACGATGCCGCCCGGGTCCTCGACATGCGCGTGGAAGACCCCGCCGAAGGCGCCGTCCGCGGGTTCGGTGCGCACAGTGCCGCCGACGCGGCGCATCGCGTCGACCACGCGGGAGACCTCGTCGCGGGTGCCCACGTTGTGGGCGAGGGTCACGCCGGAGACCCGCGTACGGGTGGACGCGTCGCCGACGCCGCGGGGCAGGTCCTCGTCGAACTTGCGTGCGTCGAACAGACCGAGCACCTGTCCGGGGGCGCTCTGGAAGAAGATGATCTCCCCGGCCACGTCCAGCAGCGGCGTCCAGCCGAGACCGTCGACGTAGAAGCGGCGCGCGGCGTCGAGGTCCTCCGTGGCGAAGGTGATGAAGTCGATGCGTTGATCCACGGAGCCCCAGGTTACGCGGTGGCGGCGGCCGTATCGGGGTTTCCGCCGACGACGGGGGCGACCTCCACGACGTCGATGCCGTGCCGGGCGAGGATCTGCCTGCCGGCACCCGACAGGGCCGACTCGTCCGCGTCGCAGGACAGGAGCCGGACGGAGTCGAAGCCGAGATCGGCCAGCATCTGTGCGGCGACGTGCAGATCGCCCGCAGTGGGGGCCGGGGGCATCGCGACCGCGGCGGACTCGTCGGCGGCGAAGGAACGCAGCGTGTGCACCAGCCCCTCTCCGCGCGCGG
This sequence comes from Tomitella gaofuii, assembly GCF_014126825.1. Classification (NCBI taxonomy): domain Bacteria; kingdom Bacillati; phylum Actinomycetota; class Actinomycetes; order Mycobacteriales; genus Tomitella; species Tomitella gaofuii. The sequence goes on from NZ_CP059900.1 coordinate 183,708, forward strand.
ACTCCTCCCGGAGGTAGAGGACGACGCCGGAGTCGGCGGCCGACACCGCGTCCATCGCCGAGCCCAGGTCGTGGCCGCAGCCGCAGCGAGTGGACCCGAACACGTCGCCGGTGAGGCACTCGGCGTGGATGCGCACCGTGGCGGGGCCTGGCGTGGGGGCGGCCTCGGCGGCCGCCGGTGCGGTGGGCTTGCCGGAGAGCAGCGCCACGTGCTCGCGGCCGTCGACGACGCCGGTGTATCCGACGGCGCGGAAGGTGCCGTGCGTGGTGGGGACGTTCGCCACCGGCCCGCGCGTGACGAGCTGTTCGTGGGTGCGCCGCCATTCGGCGAGGTCGGCGATGGTGATCAGGGCCAGGCCGTGCGTGTCGGCGAACGCGCGCAGTTCGGCGGTGCGCGCCATCGTGGTCGGGTCCTTCTCGCTGACGATCTCGCACACCACGCCCACCGGGTTGAGCCCGGCGAGGCGGGTGAGGTCCACGGCGGCCTCGGTGTGGCCGGGACGCACGAGCACCCCGCCTTCGCGGGCGCGCAGGGGGACCACGTGGCCGGGGCGTGAGAAGTCGGCGGCCGCGGAGCCCCTGTCGGCGAGGGCGCGGATCGTCAGTGCGCGGTCATGGGCGCTGATGCCCGTCGTGACGCCGGCGCGCGCGTCGACCGTGACGGTGTAGGCGGTGTGGTGCGGGTCCTCGTTGGACCGGTGCATCGGCGGCAGGTCGAGCCTGTCGCAGTCGTCGCCGGTCATCGGCACGCAGAGGTATCCGGAGCTGTAGCGGACGGTGAACGCGACGAGCTCGGTGGTGGCAGCCTCCGCGGCGAAGATGATGTCGCCTTCGTTCTCCCGGTCCTCGTCGTCGACGACCACGACGGCCTTGCCCGCGGCGATGTCGGCGATGGCACGGTCGATGCCATCGAACCGGCTCCCGGCGACGCGATGATGCTCTGCTCCGGTGGGGTGCGACCGGCGTCCCTGTGCACCGTGCCCGACGATCTGCGCGTCTCCGGTCAACATGTCCTCGCCCACTTTCTCGATCACTACGGTGATCCCAGGGCGGTGGCCGACGGTATACGGAAACCCCGTCGGTGGCGTTCTCTCTCATCCGGACTATGACCGTCGGCTCCGGGATCGCACCGGAATCTGCTCGTCCCCCCGGGCGGATCACACCACCCGAGGGCGCTCGCGGGCTCGATGCCGACGCGCAGTGCGGCCCTGTGAGGAGGCCACTGCGCGCGGCGTCATTACCGCCGGTGGGGAATTGCACCCCGCCCCGAGAACTTCCGGCTCCGACGTTACCACCCGGTGCAGTGGTCCTGTCGTGCCTGTTTCCCGCCGGATGGAACTGCGGCGCCCGGCCCGTCAGATCTGACGCAATGAGGTTAGGCTGAGCTAAGTAACGACGGGGTGGCGGTGCAGCCGCCCGGACGCAGGGGAGGCCGGATGGCGCGCGAGAACATGAGATCCCGGGGCATCAAGCCCGAGGACGCCGAGCTGCTGACGCTGAAGGTCGTAGGGTCGCAGCGGCTGTCGAAGACGTTCACCAGGGTGACCCTCGGCGGCGGGGAGGCCGACCGGTTCCGGTACATGGGCTTCGACCAATGGTTCCGCCTGTTCATTCCGGTGGCGGAGGATTCGTTGTCGCGCCTGCCGGCGAAGCTCGACACCCTCGCCTACATGCGGTACCTGACGATCTCGAAGACGACGCGGCCGGTGCTGCGCAACTACACCGTGAGCGGCTATCGCGCAGACGGCCCGCACGGGCCCGAGCTGGACGTGGACTTCGTGCTCCACGGCCAGGACGAGCCGGGCTCGGCGGGACCGGCCGCGGCGTGGTCGCTCACCTGCAGCCCGGGGGATGCGGTGGCCATTTATGACGAGGGCGTCGGCTTCAACCCGGATCCGTCGCTGCGCAGCGTGGTCCTCGCCGCCGACGAGTCGGGGCTGCCCGCGATGGGCGGGGTGCTCTCGTCGCTGGACTCCGACGTGACCGGCACGGCGTTCATCGAGGTACCCGATGCGGACGATCGCCGCGCCCTGCAGCACCCCGAGGGCGTCGACGTGCAGTGGATCGTGCGCGATTCCCGCGTGGCCCCCGGAAAGTCGGTGCTGGCCGCGGCGTGTGCGGCGGTACCTCCGGCGGAGCCGTTCTACGGGTGGGTGGTCGGCGAGCAGAGCCTGGCGTCGGGGCGGCGCCGCCACTGGGTGCGCGGCGGCGTCCCGAAGAACGACATCATGTTCTGCGGCTACTGGCGCAATCGGCACTGACCCCGCGGCGGTGGCAGCCGGCCAAGTGGGTGTCGATGATCCCCGTCGCCTCCATCAGCGCGTGACACGATGTGGGGCCGACGAAGCGGAAGCCGCGCGCGCGCAGGTCCTTCGCCATCGCCTCGGAGGCGGCGCTGCGGGTGGGCACCTCCTCCGCCGTGCGTGGGGCGGCCGGGTCCGCGTCACGGTAGCCCCACAGCACCGCATCGAGGCCCTCCCCGTCGCGGAGACGTTGCACGGCACTGGCGTTGCCCACTGCAGCCGCGATCTTGGCGCGGTTGCGGACGATCGCGGCATCGGCGAGCAGCCGCTGAACGTCGTCATCGGTGAAGGCGGCGACCTTGTCGACGTCGAAGCCCGCGAAGGCGTCGCGGAACGCGGGCCGCTTGCGCAGGATGGTCAGCCACGACAGGCCGGCCTGGAACGACTCGAGGCAGATCCGCTCGAACAGCGCCCGCTCGCCGTGGACGGGCACGCCCCACTCCATGTCGTGGTACTCCGTGTTGAGCGGGTCGGTGACCGCCCAGGGGCAGCGGGCCACGCCGTCCGCGCCGACGATCGCCGTCGTCTCCGGCATCACGCGCCCCCCGTCCCGCCGCACGCGGCGTGTCCGTCGCCGGGGGCTCCGGTTTCCGAGGGCTGCCCGGCGGTCTCGAGGTCCAGCAGATACTTCTTGGCCGCGGGACCGGCGATATACCCGCCGAGGGAACCGTCGCTGCGCGTGACCCGATGGCAGGGCACCAGGATCGGGATCGGGTTGCGGGCGCACGCGGTTCCGACGGCGCGGGCCGCACCCGCGCTGCCCGCGGCCTGGGCCACCTGTGCGTAGCCGGCGGTGCCGCCGCGCGGGATCTCGGGGAGATGTTCGAGGACGCTGCGCTGGAAGCCGTGCGCCAGCCGCAGGTCCACCGGGACGGTGAACGCTGCGCGGACGCCGCGGAAGTACTCGTCGATCTCCGTCGCGACGGCGTCGAGACGCCACGGCATGCGGAGCACCCGCGGCGAGACCCGTGCGGCCAGATCCTCGAGGACGGCATCGTGTCCCTGCACGCTGAACGCCACCCGGACGACCCCCGACGGCGTCGCGGCGATCAGCAGCGGTCCGAGCGGCGAATCCATCGTGCGGTATGCGACGTCGATCAGGCCCTCGTGATCGGCGCCGGACAGGATGCCGGCGAACAGTTCCTCGACCAGAGAGCGCTCGCCGGCGTCGGGGCCGGCCGCCTGCAGGAGTGCGAGCGTATCGAGCGGATCGGTGCGGGCGGCGCCGGCCGCGCGCACGGACGCGGAGTCGTGGGGGGCGGATCCCGGGTGCACCGGGATCGTCGTGGAGTTCATGGCCTGTTTCCTCCGGTCGTGGGATCTGTGCGGCCGCCGGCCGCTGCGGTGGGCCGCCGCGGCGAGGGGGCGCGTGGGATGTCGGTGGTCTGCCGAGTGTCGGGGGTGGGCTGCACGTCGGGGGTGGACTGGGCGTTCGGGGCCCGATCGGCGAACGTCCTGCGCAAAGCCGCGACGCCGTCGGATCCGGCGCGGCGTGCGGCTGTCGCGGAGTTTCCGATGATCGTGGCGGCCTCGGCGTATGGCATACCGACGAGGTGGTGGTAGACCACCGCCTGGCGCTGTACGAGCGGCAGATCTCCCAAGGCCTGCCACAGCGGGGCGAAATCGTCCGCGGCGCCGGGGATACCGACGCTGCTGTGCGCGGGCGGCGGCTCGGCCACCGGCACGGGATTGCGGCCCCGGGCGCGGAGCATGTCGATGCACTTGCGTTGCGCGATGGTGACCAGCCAGGCCTCGATGTTGCGGCCGGGTGGCAGCTTCGGGTAAGCGCGCAGCGCGGCGAGGAACGTCTCCGACCAGGCGTCATCCGCGTCCACCGGCCCGACCAGGGCGCGGCACACCCGGAGCACGGAGACGCCGTGGGCCTCGACGACCCGTTGGAACGGCATGCCCGGAGCCGCGGTGGTGCCGGCCCCTGCAGCGGCGCTGCGGGGCGGGGTGCGGGAGCGGCTCATGTTCACAGTATGTATACGTCGGGGAGCGCCGGAATGTGAGACGAGCCCGGAAAGCCGAGGTCAACGGGGCGCGTCGGGGTTCGGCAGGGTTCAACTGGGCTCTCCGCAGGGGCGGCGGTCAAAACAGCGCGTCTTGACCGCCGCCGGCCTCGAGGCGCAGCAGGAACTCCTTGCGCGCCAGGCCGCCGCCGTAGCCGACGAGGCTCCCATCGCTCCCGATCACCCGGTGGCAGGGCACGATGATGCTGATGGGGTTGCGTCCGTTGGCCGCCGCGACCGCGCGCACCGCCGACGGCCTGCCCAACTGCGCGGCCACGTCGGCATAGGAGCATGTCCGGCCGTACGGTATGGCGCGCAGCCGGTCCCACACCGCTAGCTGGAACGGGGTCCCGTGCGGCGCGAGGGGCAGCGTGAACCGCTCCCGCTCGCCGGCGAAGTACTCGCCGAGCTGTTCCGTGGCCTGGGCGAGCGTGCCGTGCACGTGCTCGCCGAGGGCGTCCGCGGCCGGCGGGTGGCGGCGCGTCTGCATGTACAGCCCGCACAGCACTCCGTCGTCGCCGATCAGCGTGAGAGGGCCGATGGGCGAATCGATCACGGTGTGGGTGCGCACAGGCACCGACGTTACGCCCGCTCCGCGGCGGCGCCTCGGCTCAGGACGCGGCCGGCACGCTGGGGATCAGGCGGTGCGCCAGACGCTGTAGCGGCCGTTGTCGAGCGCCACGACCGCGGCACCGTAGGACCGGGAGGCGTCGGGGAGCATCGCAGGGAAGACGAAATCGACGATGACGGACTTGCTCTGCACGTCGGGGCCGCAGGCGGAGATGATCTCCTGACCCACCGGTCCCGCATCGGAGCGGGTGGCGCCGGCGACGTATGCGCCGGCGACATTCCTGTCCGGGAAGCTGTTACCCAGCGACTGCTGCGCCACGTCGGTGGCCCGGTGAAGCGCATCGGGCGTCAGCGTGTCAAGCCCGGTGGGGCACTGCGTGGCAGCAGCCGCTGTGCCGCTGAATGCGAGCGCCGCAAAAGCCGCCGACACTACAGTCGCCGCTCCCGTGAGCAGCATCCGGCGTGCAGTCTTCTGTGCCATGATCGTCCAGTTCCTCGGCGTCAGTACCGATAACGTAACCGATTCGTTACTGTTTCGCATCCCGGCAGTGATATTCAATGAGGTTGCGATCGTCACCTGTGCTGAGACCCCGAGGTCGAAGGGTGTTGCGGTCGGAATATGTCGGGCGTCACACGTACGATGGTTCGGCGCGGCGCGGAGGTGCGCCCGGGTTGTCCGGCGGCCGGGCCGTTGCGCGCTCGGAACTGTCATGCGCCTCGATGCGGTCATCCGTCCAGGTCGGGTGGTCCCACGGGGTGCTGCTCACCCCGAGGCGCGTCCGCAGCCCGAACCCGCACGAGGCCCACAGGAGGCGAGGACGTGTCGACAACCTTCCGCATTCTCGGCGAGCAGATCGCGATGCCCGTCCACATCCGCGACGCCGAGGTGTACGCGGCGATGTTCCCAGTGCCCGCCGCGCGCGCCCAGAACGTGATCGAATATTCGGGGCTCTCGGTGCTCCCGTATCGCCCCGGCCGCACGGTGTGCGCGTTGATGTTCATCGAATACCACGACGGGGATCTGCACCGGTACAAGGAATTCGGTGTCGGCTTTCTCGTGCACGCGGAGGCGGGCGGCGGCCCGGCCGGCGCGTTGGGCGACCTGCGTGCGCTGCTGACGGGAGGCGCCGGCGCCTTCGTCCACCGGCTTCCCGTCACCGAGGAGTTCACCTGTGCGGCGGGCCGGACGATCTGGGGGTTTCCCAAAGTGCTGTCGCGGATCGACCTCACCCGCTCACCGGCCGGCGCCCGCGGCGTCGTCCGCATCGACGACCGGCTGGTGGCCGACGTGCGGTTCTCCCGCGGAGTGCCGGTGCCGGTGCCGGGGGCGGGCGCGGCATCGTCGGACATCGACGTCTACTCGCACATGGACGGTGTGACGCGCAGGATCCCGTGGACACTGTCGGCCACCGGCGCCCGGATGCGCCCGGGCGGCGCCGACGTCATCCTGGGGCCGCACCCGTGGGGCGAGGAGCTGCGCGGGCTGGGAATGCCGCGGCGGGCCCTTCTGACCAGCGGCATCGCCCACGCGCGCATGCGATTCGACGAGGCTGAGGTGGTGGCCCGTGGAAGCGGCCCGGCCGCAAGCGCGGGCCCGGACGGGCCCGTCGGCGAGGCGGCGGGCGACGGCGAGGCCCGCGCATGATCCACGCGCAGGGCCTGGCACGCACGTTCCGCAAGCGCCGCCGGCAGGTCCGCGCGGTGGACGGGGTGGACCTGGACGTCGAGGCGGGCGAGATCGTCGGCTTCCTCGGCCCCAACGGCGCAGGCAAGACCACCACCTTGCGCATGCTCACCACACTGCTCCGGCCGACGGAGGGCACGGCCACCGTCGCGGGCTGCGACCTGCGCAAGGACCCGGTGGGGGTGCGACGACGCATCGGCTATGTCCCCCAATCCGGCGCGGCGAATCCGGAGGCGCGTGCGGGGGAGGAACTCGTCGATCACGCCATGCTCTACGGGATCGGCAAGGCGCAGGCCACGGCGCACGGCAAGGAACTGTTCGAATCTCTCGACCTGCACGGACTGTGGGAGCGTCAGCCCAAGGCGATGTCCGGCGGCCAGAAGCGCCGCCTCGACATCGCCATGGGCCTGGCGCACAAACCTGGCTTGGTGTTTCTGGACGAGCCCACCACCGGTCTCGATCCGCAGGCGCGGGCCAACCTGTGGGAGCACATCTCCGGGCTGCGAGACCGCCGCGGGACCACCGTCTTCCTCACCACGCACTACATGGACGAGGCTGATTCGCTCTGCGACCGCATCCTCGTGATCGACTACGGGCGCATCGTCGCGGAAGGGACCCCGGATGCGCTCAAGGCGCGGGTCGGGGGCGATGTGATCGATGTGGAGCTCGAACGGCCCGAGGAGGCCGCCCGCGTCGGCGACCTGCTGGGAAGGCTGCCCGGGGCGGACGCCCCGAGCGCGAGCGGGACCCGGGTGGGCGTGCGGGTCCCGCACGGCGGAGCGGCGCTGATCGCCCTGGTCCGCGAACTCGACGCGGCCGGGATCACCCCGCTCTCGCTGGAGACCCGGAGGCCGAGCCTCGATGACGTGTTCCTCACGCTCACGGGACGATCGCTGAGGGAGGGCGATTCCGGGGCGGTCGAGGGCGGCGACGCGGCGATCACGGGCGAGGACGGGCCCCCGGGAGCAGACCGGGCCCGGGGCGACGCGGAGCACGGAGCGGAGGGACGACGATGAGCGCCGACGACCAGACTGCGCCGGCCGCGGCGCCGAGGAACTCGCTGTGGCGGGACTCGCTGCTGATCTTCCGCCGGTCCATGCGGATCTCGCTGCGCAATCCGGCATGGGTGGCCATCGGACTGTCCCAGCCGATCCTCTATGTGGTGCTGTTCGGCCCCTTGCTCAAACCTCTGGCCGGGCAGCTGGGCACCGGCAATGCCTACCAGCTGTTCGTGCCGGGGATCCTGGTGCAGTTGGCGATCTTCGGATCGTTGTTCGTCGGGTTCGGCCTGATCGCCGAGTACCGTGCCGGCGTGATCGAGGCGCAACGCGTCACGCCCGCCTCCCGGCTGTCGCTGTTGCTGGGCAGGGTGATGCGCGACATGATCGTCCTGCTCTTCCAGAGCGTGATCCTCACACTCGTGGCGATTCCGCTGGGGCTGCGCGCGCCGATCCTCGGGGTGGTGCTCACCCTGATCATCGTGGCGTTGCTGGGGTTCACGTTCGCGTCGGTCTCCTACGGCCTCGCGCTCACGCTCAAGAGCGAGGACGCTTTCGCTCCGCTGCTCAACATCTTCGCGCTGCCCGCGCTGCTGCTGTCGGGCATCCTGCTGCCGATGACGCTGGCCCCGGGCTGGCTGAACTGGATCAGCAACATTAACCCGCTCAAACACGTCGTCGACGGCGTGCGCGACTTCTTCGACGGCGAATACGGCACGGCCACGGCGTGGTGGGGGGTGGGCCTGACGATCGCGATGCTGTTGCTCGCCGCCTGGTTCGGATCACGGCGGTTCAAGAAGGAGGCGGGGTGACCGGCTGCGCGGGATCCTGTCGTGCGAGAACGTCCCTGACCGCGTGGTGCCTCATGTCAAGATGCCCGCGAATCTCTTCCCGTGCCTCATATGAGAATGCCCGCGTAACCGCGCTAGCTTGCCGGCCGGATCTTCACGCCGCGTCCGGTGTCCGGCGACGCTGTGGTGGCCTGGGCCTGCAGGGCAAGCGTGGCATCGCGGGCCAAGCCTGTGAGTCGATCCTGGATGGTCTGGATGCGCCGTGCGAGGTCGGCCGGGTTGAGGCTGTCGCGGTAGGCGATCAGTTCCGCTTCCTGCGCCGGTGAGAGCACGCCGGCGTCGAGCAGGCGCTCGAGCGGCGTCGCCGGGGTGTCGTAGACGCGTTTGCGGCGGCCCGCCGCGTCGGTGGTCCAGCCGATGGGCTTCTTCGTCGGCGTGAAATAATTCATCCGGTCACCCACCAGCGGCCACAGCGCATTGAGCAGCTTCAACGCCTCGGGAGTGTCGTAGCGCCAGTAGAACCCGTAGCGGCGCACCAGGTGGTTGTTCTTCGACTCGATCGTGGCCTGGTCGTTCTTCTTATACGGCCGCGAGCGGGTGAAGAAGATGTCCCGTCCGGCGGCCCAGCCGATCACGTCGTGGTTGATGAACTCGCTGCCGTTGTCGAAGTCTAGGCCGGTGATCATGAACGGCACAGATGCGACAGCCGCATCGAGCCCGGACAGGATGTGCACGTGTGCGTTGTTCCGGATCGAGCGGGTGAACACCCAGCCGGTGCACATGTCGGTCAGGTTCAACGTGCGCGCGAACTCCCCCTTGAGCGTCGGGCCGCAGTGCGCGACCGTATCGCCCTCGAAGAACCCGGGCTCGCCCTCGGCCTCGTCGCCGGCCTTGCGCACTCGGATCGAGTTACGCAGCAGCGGAGACGGTTTCGTCGTGGACTTGCCGTACAGCGGGTCGCGTGCCCGGGCCGGGGCCAGGTACCGGTCGATCGTCGCCGCGCTCATCTGTTCGAGTTCGGCGCGCACGGCGCGGCTGTAGCGGCGCTTTCCGGCCACGAGCTCACCGTGGCGTTCGAGCGAGTCGAGCAGCGTCGGCATGGCCACGGCCAGGTACTTGCCGCACTCGTAGCCCGAGAACGCCCACACGCGTTGGAGCACTTTGAGCGCGTCGTAGGAATACTTACGGGGCCGGCGCCGCCGACGCGGGCGCGCCGGCCGTGGCTTCGCGGCGGTCCGCAACTGCCGGCGGGCGTTGTCGCGCGACCAGCCGGTGACCGCCACGACCCCGTCGAGCAACCGGCCCTTGTCCTTCTTCGACGCCCGGGCGTACTGCCGGGCGTACTTCGCGGTGATCTCCGCTCGCGCGGCCATGGACAACCCACTTCCCATGCCCCTGAGCGTCGTCGCTTTCGCGGGCATCGGTACGTGAGGCACCGAAGATGTTTCGCGGGCACATTAGGTGAGTCTCGTCGGACCGTTGCGCACCGGCAGTCACCGCTTTAACATTCGGGAGTATTGCTGTTTCCCATTGAGGGCGAGGGACGGAAAGGTTCAAGCATGCTGAAGGGTTTCAAGAACTTCATGATGCAGGGCGAAGTCGTCGTCGTGGCGGTCGGCCTCGTCGTCGCCACTGCCTTCAGCAATCTGGTCAAGGCGTTCACCGACAACGTCATCAACCCGCTCGTCGCGGCAGCCGGCGGCAGCGGCGACAGCATGGGGCTCGGCTGGCTCATCAATGAGAACCAGCCGGAGACCTTCGTCGACATCGGAGCATTCATCTCCGGCGTCATCTACTTCATCATCTTCATGGCCGTGGTGTACTTCGTCATCGTGGTGCCCTACCGCGCCTATCAGGCGCACCGCGGCAACGAGGTGTTCGGCGAGCCGGCACCCACCAAGAGCTGCCCGGAGTGCCTCTCGAGCGATCTGCCGATGAAGGCGACCAAGTGCAAGTACTGCGCGAGCCCGGTGTCCGCGGCCTGAGCCGTGCCGTCGCACGACGGCGCGGCCTCCGGTGACCGGGGCCGGGGTCAGCGATCCGGGTCGTCGACGCGCGGCGGGTGCGCGGCCGGCGGCGGCAATGTCTTCCTGCCGCCTCGCACCGCAGCGGCGATTCCTCCCGTGAAGACGGTGATCACCGCGACCGCCGCGGCGAGAACCGCGATCCGCACGGCCCACGGCGGGCTGGTCGGACGGTTCGACAGGGCACGTGCAGAAGTCATGCCGTCCAGCATGGCACACGCGCCGTAGCAGGACCGGGACCCGCGGGCGGCACCACGCTCAGGTCTGCGGGGCGGACGGCAGATCGGGGTGGCGGGCCATCGCCTCGAACTCGTCGCGGTGCAACTGCGCATACACGGCTGCGCCCAGCGCCGAGGCGATGCCGACTGCCGCCGCCGCCTTGCGCCCGCGTCGCGCCGGAGCGGGTCCGGCTGCGGTGGCGTGGCCCGGTGCGGAGTGCGATGAGGTCTTCGGCATGGGAACTCACCTCGTGGGGTCGGGGGTGTCCATGCCTGTGAGGATAGTCCCGTCGAGGCGGCGGGGTAATCCTCCCGAGCGCGTCGATGATGGCACGATGGTGGTCGTGACTTCACCGATTCAGACCGCAACAGCGACCCTCCACACCAACAAGGGCGACATCAAGATCGCCCTCTTCGGGAACCACGCCCCGAAGACGGTGGCCAACTTCGTCGGCTTGGCCGACGGCACCGCCGAGTACAGCACCCAGAACGCCTCCGGCGGCACCAGCGGCCCGTTCTACGACGGCGCCGTCTTCCACCGGATCATCGACGGGTTCATGATCCAGGGCGGCGACCCGACCGGCACCGGCCGGGGCGGCCCCGGCTACCAGTTCGCCGACGAGTTCCACCCGGAGCTGCAGTTCAGCAAGCCGTACCTGCTGGCCATGGCCAACGCCGGTCCCGGCACCAACGGTTCGCAGTTCTTCATCACCGTCGGCAAGACGCCGCACCTGAACAACCGCCACACCATCTTCGGCGAGGTGGTGGACAAGGATTCGCAGGCCGTGGTGGACGCGGTCGCGACCGTCGCCACCGACCGGGCCGACCGGCCCAAGGACGACGTCGTCATCAACTCCATCACCATCGAGCAGGGCTGACGATGAGCACTCCCGGCGGGGGAGAGATGCATCAGCCCCTGCCGGGGTGCTTCCGTCATCAGGACCGGCCCACGGGTCTACGCTGCTCGCGCTGCGGCCGGCCGGCCTGCCACGAGTGCCTGCGGCAGGCGCCCGTGGGGTTTCACTGCGTCGACTGCATCGAGCAGGAACGTAAGGGCGCCGCGGCGCGGATGCCACGTGCGGCGCGGCCCGGCACGGCGACCGCAGGCCTGCGCACCACGCTGTCCGCGCACCCCACGGTGACCTACGCGCTCATCGGGCTCAACGTCCTCGCCTACCTGATCACCGCCGTGCAAGCCGGCAGCATCCTCGACAACAACCGCGGATCGGCGCTGTATGAGCGGTTCGCGCTGGTGCCGGGGCTCGTCGCCAACGGCGAGTGGTGGCGGCTGATCGGCAGCGGCTTCCTGCACTTCGGCATCCTCCACCTGGCCGTCAACATGTATGCGCTCTACGTGGTGGGCATCGCGTGCGAGAATGCGCTGGGCAAACTCCGATACTCGCTGGTGTATCTGGTGGGCCTGCTGGGCGGGTCCGCGGCAGTGATGTTCGGCGCCTGGAACGGCCAGACCGCCGGCGCCTCGGGCGCGATCTTCGGTCTGTTCGGCGCCGTCCTGATCATCCTGCTGCGTCTGCGCCGCAATCCCAACATGATGATCGCCGTGATCGTCATCAACGTGATCATCTCGGTGTCGGTGCCCGGCATCTCCTGGCTCGGCCACCTCGGCGGCTTCCTGGCCGGGACCGCGGCGACGGCGGCGATCGTGTACGCGCCGGAGGCGCTGCGCGCCGTCGGAATGCGGGCGCCGACGCGCAAGGCGGTCGTCGGCGCGGGCTTCGGAGTGCTCGGGGCGCTGTTCGTCGTCGAAATCGTCCTGATCGCCGTGCAGGTGGCGTCCATCCAGGACCGGTACGCGCTCATCCTTCCTCATCTGCGGTTCTGATCAGGACGGCGGCACCCCGCGGCGACGCCCTGGCGATCCGCGGGTGCCCGCGCAACTTTCCCCACGTTATCCACAGGCCTATCCCCAGCTGTGAGCAAGTTACACCGATGTTATTCACAGGCCCGCGGACAATGCGTGCGCGGCGGGGCGTGGTCAGAGTCCGTGGGGCTCCGGCGGCACCGCGCGGGCCTCGACGAGTGCGGAAAAGACCCGGTCGGGGTTGGTGCCCAGATCCCACCGTGAGAGCAGCAGCAACCGTTCATCGGGCTCGCGCACGTCGATCTCGAGGATCGGCACCTTGCGCGCCAGGCGCGGGTAGCGGACCACGCGCAGGCGGTAGATCTGGTCGATGCGGTACTCGCGGCTGGTGAAAGGCGTGCGCACGGCCAGCCGGGGCGGCGTGCCGCCGGTACCGGGGACCACGCGCAGGCGCGGGCGCACCAGGCCGCCGATCGCCGCGATGATCAGGAGCAGCACGGCGGCGAGTCCGAGGAGACCGCGGCCGACGACGTCGTCCGAATAGGATGCGGAGCCTGCGCCCAGAACCGCGGCGCCGACGAGCGCGGCGAGCACCGTCGCCCATTTCGGTGCCCACGCCAGCTGGGGCGTCGCTTCCGGCCCGGTCATCGCCACATCCTGTCCCCAACATTATCCACAGGGCTTCTCCACAGGTGTGGAGAAGTTACATCAGTGTCATTCGCCCGCCGGGCGGACACAGCCGGGGTTAGCGCCACCCCATCGTCATCAGCAGTCCGGCGATCATGAAGCCGAATCCGATGAGGTAGTTCCAGCCGCCCAGGTCCGCCATCCACGTGAGCCACGACGCCGAGCCGGACAGGTACATCAGGATCAGCCATGCCAGGCCGATGATCATCAGGCCGAGCATCACCGACACGTAGAGGGTGCTGGACGGGCCGCCGGAGACCTTGACCGGCGTGCGGTTGGACGGGGCCGCCGCGGCGGCGCCGGCCTTCTTCTTGCGAACCTTCGACTTGGGCATGGGTCCTCACTTGCTCGCGTCCTGCTACGGGTGGGTGGGCGCCGTGTCCTCCCCGGGGGGCGCGTCCGCTCGTGCGACGCGCCGCCTCCGGCACCCTCGCCTACACGCTAACCTAACCGCAGGGTATGACGCATGGACGGAACCGGCTGCACGGTTGGAAGGTGTGATCGTCCGTGACGGACAATGACGCGCAGGATCCGCGGGACGGCCCCATGCCCGACGGCCCTGTGCGCGATGACGGGCCCCGGCGCGGCCGGACGTCGGCGTGGCGCTGGGGTGTTCCGGTCGTGTGCGCGGTGATGGGGCTGCTCATCGCCCTCACCTACGTCAGCTCGCAGGGCAGGGAGCTGCGCACGGCCGACTCCGCTCGCCTGTCCGACCTGGTCCGCCAGGCGCGCGACGACACCGACGCCGCCCGAGCCGACCGCGACGGCCTGCAGTCGCGGCTCGACGCGGCGCAAGCGCGCGCCGCGCGCAGTGATGCGGGGGTCGCGGGGCTGCTCGACCAGGCGGAAGCGCTCGGCGAGCAGGCCGGCAGGGAGGCCCTGACCGGCCCCGGGGTCACAGTGACGCTCACGGACGCGCAGCGTGATGCCGCGGGCAACTACCCGGCCGGCGCACGACCGGACGACCTGGTCGTGCACCAGCAGGACGTGCAGTCGGTGCTCAACGCGCTGTGGGCGGGCGGCGCCGACGCCATCCAGGTGCAGGATCAACGCGTGACCACTCTGTCCGCCCCGCTCTGCATCGGCAACACTCTCCTGTTGGGCGGCCGCACCTACAGCCCGCCCTACATCATCACGGCGATCGGGCCGGTCGAATCGCTGCGGCGCGCGCTGGACCGGGAACGCGGCGTGCAGATCTACAAGCAGTACGCCGAGCGCTACGGGCTGGGATACGACGTGACGAGCTCCGATGCGCAGCACGTCGCGGCGGCCGGCGCCACCCCGCCGCTGCGGTACGCCAGACCGCTCGGCGGCTGACTGCGGCGCACCGACCTGCAGCGATGACAGCGCACGCGGGTAACATCCGCGCCATGCGGATCCTCGTCATCGACAACTACGACAGCTTCGTGTTCAACCTGGTGCAGTACTTGGGCCAGCTGGGAGTGGACGCGGACGTGTGGCGCAATGACGACGAACGGCTCGCCGGCCTGGACGCGGTGCTCGACGGGGTGGACGGCGTGCTCATCAGCCCCGGCCCGGGCACCCCGCAGCGGGCCGGCGCGTCGATGGACATCGTCCGCCGCTGCGGTGCCAAGCGGATCCCGCTGCTGGGCGTGTGCCTGGGGCATCAGGCGATCGGCGCGGTGTTCGGGGCCACGGTGACCCGCGCCCCCGAGCTGTTGCACGGCAAGACCAGCGTGGTCACGCACGACGGCTCGGGCGTGCTCAGCGGCGTCCCGAGCCCGTTCACCGCGACCCGCTACCATTCGCTCACGCTGGACCCGGCGACGGTCCCGTCGGAGCTGGTGGTGACGGCGCGCACGGACTCTGGCGTGGTGATGGCGGTGCGCCACCGCGACCTGCCGATCGACGGCGTGCAGTTCCACCCCGAGTCGGTGCTGTCCGAGGGCGGGCATCGCATGCTCGCGACGTGGCTGCGCTCGTGCGGGCTCTCCGTCGACCCGCGGCTCGTGGACCGCCTCGAGGCCGAGGTGGCGGAGACCGCCGCGGGCGCGCGCTAGCGACACCGCCCCGCCGGGATGCGGCCCGGCGGGCGCGGCTCAGTCGGGGATGCCGAGTTTGCCCACATCCACGTTGACGATGCCGTTCTTGGCGACGGGCTGCCCCGCGGCAGGCGACTGCTTGATGATCTTGCCGACGTCGGCCGGCACCAGCGTCGACACCGGGTGCTGGGTGACCGCGGTACCGGTCCAGCCCACCTCGCGGAGCGCGCTGGTGGCCTGCGACGGCGTCATCCCGGAGAGGTCAGGCATGGTGACCTGATTGCCGCGCGAGACCGTGATGGTGATGGTCTTGCCCTGTTCCAGCTTGCTGCCACCGCCCGGATCGGTGCTCAGGACCGTGCCGCTGGGCTGGGTGCTGTCCGCCTCGCGGACGGTGAACTGGAATCCGGCACCTTCGATGTTGCCCTGCGCGCGGCTGATGTCCTGGCCGACGACGTCGGGCACGCGCACCATCTGCGGTCCGCTGCCCAGGGTGAGGGTGATGGCGGTGCCGGCGTTGACGGTGACCCCGGCCGACGGATCCTGGGCGACCACCTTGCCGGTGCGCCCGTCGGTGGACGGCTTGTGCTCGACCTCGTCGGCGACGATCAGCCCCGCGTCGGCGAGCGTCTTGGCGGCGTCCTCCTGGGTCAGGCCGTCGAGTCTGGGCACCGACACCTGTTTGGGCCCGTCCGAGACGACGAGGGTCACCGTGCGCCCCTTGTCCACCACGGTCCCCGCGGCGGGTGCGGTGTCGATGACGGTGTCCTTGGGCACGGTCGGGTCGGGTTTGCGCTGAAGCAGCACGTGCAGGCCGAGATTCTGCAGCGACAGCTGAGCGTCGGACGCGGACTGGTCGGTGACGTTCGGCACCGTCACCTGGCCGCCCCCGCCGGATCCCACCCGATTGACGAGGAAGAACGTGGCTCCGCCGACGACGATGAGTAGCGCCACCAGCGCGAACACCCATCGCATGCGCGAACGGTGTGCGGGCGGCGCCTGCTGCGGCTGGTCGGCGACAGCGGCCGCGGTGACCCCGCCGATCCTGTGCGGCGCCGCCGGCGCGGTGCCGAAGATGGTGGTGCGCTCTTCGTCGGACATCACCAGTGGGGCGCTCGGCCGTTGGCCGGAAAGCACCTTGACCAGGTCGGCGCGCATCTCGGCGGCGGTCTGGTAGCGGTTGGCGGGATTCTTGCTCAGCGCCTTGAGCACGATCGAGTCCAGATCGTCGGACACGTCCGGGTTCACCAGCGACGGAGCGGACGGCTCCTCGCGCACGTGCTGGTAGGCGACGGCGACGGGGGAGTCGCCGGTGAAGGGGGGCTCCCCGGCCAGGACCTCGTAGAGCACGCAGCCCAGCGAGTAGATGTCCGAGCGCGAGTCCACGCGCTCGCCGCGGGCCTGCTCGGGCGAGAGGTACTGGGCCGTGCCCACCACCGCGGCCGTCTGCGTCATCGTGCTGGTGCTGTCGGACATCGCGCGCGCGATGCCGAAGTCCATCACCTTCACCTCGCCGGCCCGGTTGATCATGATGTTCGCGGGCTTGATGTCGCGGTGGACGATGTCGTTCTGGTGGCTGAAGTCCAGGGCGGAACAGACGTCGGCGATGACGGCGGTGGCGCGGCGCGGATCCATGGGCCCGTCGCGGCGGACCAGGTCGCGCAGCGTGTCGCCGTCGACGTACTCCATGACGATGTAGGGCAGCGGCCCGTCGTCGGTCTCCGCCTCGCCCGTGTCGTAGACGGCGACGATCGACGGGTGGTTCAGCGCGGCGGCATTCTGCGCTTCGCGGCGGAACCGCAGGTAGAACGAGGGGTCGCGGGCGAGGTCGGCGCGCAGCACCTTGATGGCGACGTCGCGGCCCAGGCGGTCGTCGCGGGAGAGGAACACCTCGGACATGCCGCCGAAGCCGATCGTCTCGATCAGCCGGTATCGGTTGGACAGTTCGCGCGGCGTCGTCATGGCGTCAATTCTCGGGAGTCAGCGGCGGTGGTGCGCTGGGCGGTGGTGCGCCGCGGGGTGGAACGTTCGGAGGTGCTCTGGTTCGAGGCGCCCTCGTTCGTCCCGCCGGTGGTCGTCGGGGCGGTGGTGCGGGTGGTGGTCCGCCGGCTGGTGGTGGTCGGCGGAGCGGTGGTCGTGGTGGTCCGTTCCGTCGTCGTCGCGGGCGTCGTGGTGGTGGTCGGGGCCTGGGTCGTGGTGGGCGGTCGCGTGGTGGTGGGGGCCTGCGTGGTGGTGGGCGGTGCCACCGTGGTGGTGGGGATCAGCGGCGGTGTGGCGTCCGTGCCCCCGCCGCCGTCGACGGCGTCGGCGAACAGGATGCCGCCGGTGATCATCGCCGCGGCGAGCAGTACCAAGGCCGCGGCCCAGGCCACGGCCTTCTGCCCGGTGGTCCACTTGCCGCGGTCTGTGGCGCCCGCGGCGGGGACCGCGGCGGGCGCGGCGTGCGTCATCCCCGTACCGGCAGGGCCGCCCATGCGGGTCGGCGGCATGGCGGACGTGGCGGGCGCCGCAGCCGCGCCGGCGACGCCGAGCGGACGCGGCGGGCGGCCACCGGCGCGCACGGCGGCGACGGCGGCCGCGAACTCGCCGCCGTCCCGGTAACGCTGCGCGGGGTCCTTGGTGAGAGTGATCTGGACGAGCTCACGCACCGGCGCGGGAATGGACTCCGGCAGCGGCGCGGGCGCCTCGCCGATGTGCTGCTGCGCGATCGCGACCGTGCTCTCCGCGCGGAACGGCCGGGCGCCGGTGAGCGTCTCGTACGCGATCACGCCCAGCGAATAGACGTCGGACGCGGCCGTCGCCTCCTGCCCCAGCGCCTGCTCGGGCGCGATGTACTGGACGGTGCCCATCACCATGCCGGTGCGGGTGACCGGCGCGGCGTCGATGGCCTTGGCGATGCCGAAGTCGGTGACCTTGACCTGGCCCGCAGGCGTGATGAGGATGTTGCCGGGCTTGACGTCGCGGTGCACCAGGCCCATCCGGTGGGCCGCCTGCAGGGCGTTGCCGCACTGCTCGAGCATGTCCAGCACCAGGTCCACCGGCACCGTGCCCATGCGGCGGATCACCGCGTTGAGCGGCTCGCCACGTACCAGCTCCATGACCAGGTAGGGGATCGAGGACCCCTGCGAATCGGTGGTCTCGCCGTAGTCGAACACCCCGGCGATGCCGGGATGGTTCAGCCGCGCCGTGGTGCGCGCCTCCGTGCGGAAGCGCTCGAGGAACTCCGGGTCGTCCGAGTACTCCGGTTTGAGGATCTTGACCGCCACGTCGCGGTCCAGCCGCAGGTCCACCGCCTCCCACACGGCGCCCATGCCGCCGGTCGCGATGTGCCGCTGAAGCCGATAGCGCTCGGAGATGATCGCGCCGCCCTGCAACGCCATGTCACTGCCCCCCTTGCACGGCGGCCTCGATGACCGCACGCCCGATCGGCGAGGCGATCTTGCCGCCGGTGGCGGACAGGCCCGCGTTTCCGCCGTCCTCGACGATGACGGCGACGGCGATGACCGGGTTCTGCGCGGGCGCGAAAGCGATGTACCAGCCGTGTGGAGGCGTCTGCTTGGGGGTGGAACCGTGTTCGGCGGTGCCCGTCTTGGAAGCGATCTGCACCCCGGGCACGCTGCCCGCGCCGGTGGTGCCCTGCTCGGAGGCGATCATCATCTGCGTGAGCTCGTCGGCCACATCCGGCGGGATGGCCTGCCCGGGGGAGGTCGGCGCAGTGGTGGACAAGGTCTTCAGATCCGGGCCCTCCAACTCTTCCACCAGGTAAGGCTGCATCCGCACCCCGCCGTTGGCGACTGTAGCCGCGATGACGGCGTTCTGCAGGGGCGTGAGGGCGACATCGCGCTGCCCGATGCTCGACTGGCCCAGAGCGGCGGCGTCGGGAATGGTGCCGACGGTGGAGTCGGCGACCGGCAGCGGGATGGACGGCGTGTCCGGCCCGATCCCGAAATCTTCGGCGGTGTCGCGCAGGGCGTCGGCACCGTACTTGATGCCGAGCTGCGCGAACGCCGCGTTGCAGGAACGGGCGAACGCCTCGATCATCGGCACCGTGTCGCCGGGGCCGCAGCGCTCGTCGGCATAGTTGTGCAGCACGGTGTTCGTGCCCGGCAGCGTGAGCCCTGCGGCGGCCGTGAGGGGGTCGTTGATGGTGGCGCCGTTCTCCAGCGCGGCGGCCGAGGTGACCACCTTGAACGTCGAACCGGGCGGGTAGGTCTGCGAGATGGCACGGTTGAGCATCGGTGAACGCGGGTCGGTGTGCAGACGTTTCCAGTTGGCCGCAACCTCGGCGCCGTCGTGGCCGGCCAGCAGGTTCGGGTCGTAGCTGGGCGCGCTGACCATGGCGAGGATCGCGCCCGTGCGCGGATCCAACGCCACCACGGACCCGGTGAGGTTCTGCGAGGTGAGTTGGTCGTAGGCAAGCTGCTGGAGGACGGGGTTGATCGTCGTCTCCACGTTGCCGCCGCGCGGATTGCGCCCGGAGACGAGGTCGAACAGGCGGTTGCCGAACAGCCGGTCGTCGGAGCCGCTGAGAATCTGATCCTCGGCCTTCTCCAACCCACTGCTGGCGTAGTTGAGCGAGTAGAAGCCGGTGACCGGCGCGTTGGCCTCGGGGCTGGTGGGCGCGTGGGGATTGGCCGGGTACACCCGCAGGAACTTGAAGCGGTCGCCGGATTCGACCGACGCGGCCAGCACCTGGCCGTCCGCGGAGATCTGGCCGCGCTGCCGCGAGTACTCGTCGACGAGCACGCGCTGGTTGCGCGGGTCGGCGCGCAACTCGTCGGCCTTGAACACCTGAAGATAGGTGACGCCGGCGAGCAGCACGACGACCATGGCCATCACCAGCATGGCGACGCGCCGCATGGGTGTGTTCACTCGACCCTCCTCACCATCTCCGTGGGGGCGTCCCCGATGGGCGTGGGATTGCGGCGCGCGGGCGGCGCCGGCGGCCGGCGGGCCTCGTCCGAGACGCGGACCAGGACCGCCAGCAGGATGTAATTGGCGAGCAGCGACGAGCCGCCGTAGGACATGAACGGTGTGGTCAGTCCGGTGAGCGGAATGAGCTTGGTGACGCCCCCGACCACGACGAACAGCTGGAAGGCCAGCGTGAACGCCAGGCCCGCCGCGAGCAGCTTGCCGAAGCTGTCGCGGACCGCGAGCGCGGTGCGCAGGCCGCGGATCACCAGGATCGCGAAAAGCATGAGCACGGCGGCCATGCCGATCAGCCCGAGCTCCTCGCCCACCGTGGCCATGATGAAGTCGGTCTTGGCGAACGGCACGGTGTTCGGCTGGCCGCTGCCCAGGCCCGTCCCTGCGAGCCCGCCCGTGGCGAAACCGAACAGCGCCTGCGAGATCTGGTAACCGCTGGTGTTGTAAGTGGCGAAGGGGTCGAGCCACACCTCCACGCGCTGCTGGAAGTGGTCGAACATGAAGTACGCGGCGGTGGCGGCCAGCAGGAACAATCCGATGCCGATGAACAGCCAGCTGGCCCGGTCGGTGGCGATGTAGATCATCACCAGGATCGTCCCGAAGATCAGCAGTGCGAAGCCCAGGTCCTTGTTGAGCACCGCGATGCCGATCGCCAGGACGACGGCCACCAGCAGCGGGGCCAGGTCGCGCGCGCGGGGCACGTCGAGGCCGAACACGTGCTTGCCGGCGGTGGTGAACAGGTCCTTCTTGGACACCAGGAACGCTGCGGCGAACACGATGATGAGGATCTTGGCGAACTCGCCCGGCTGGATCGAGAACCCGGCGAAGCGGATCCAGTTTCGCCCGCCGTTGACCTGGCTGAACCGGGCGGGCAGCAACGCGGGGATGATGAGCAGCACCAGGCCCGCCAGGCCCAGGGTGTAGCTGTAGCTGGACAGCACGCGATGGTCGCGCAGGAAGTACAGCACCACCGCGAAGCAGACCAGCCCGATGAGCGTCCAGATGATCTGCTGGTTGGCGTCGGAGCTGGGCGCGGGGTGACCGAGGAATGCCTGCGTCTCCTCGTCGGCCAGGTCCAGGCGGTGTATGAGGACCAGTCCGAGCCCGTTGAGCAGCGCCACGATCGGCAGCATTATCGGGTCCGCGTACGGCGCGAACCGGCGGATGACCAGGTGCGCCAGCACCATCAGCACCGTGTACGCGGCCGCGTACTTGGCCAGATCCCACGTGAGGTGCTGTTCCATCGCCACCTCGACGATGACGAGCGCCGCGAATACGACGGCGATCGCGAACAGCGTCAGCCACAGCTCCGCCGTGCGGCCGCTCTTGGTCTGCGGCGGAGGTGCGAAACCGCCGGGCGGGCTGTGGAAGGCGGTGTCCTCGGCGGAGGGCTCGGGCGTGCTCATCAGGCGCCCACCCGGCAGTTCTGCCCCGGGACCTGGCCGGGCGCGAGTTCAGTGCTCCCGGTCGGTGCGGCATCGGCCGGCGCGGGCGTAGTGGTGGTCTCCGCAGGGGAGGAGGGTTCTGCGGGCGCGGTGGGCTCGGCCGGCGGCGGGGCGCCCGGAGCCACGTCCGGCCCGGGTGCGGGCGCCGCCGGCTCGGCGGTGCGGCACACGGGCAGCAGCTCGGTGCGCACCAGCTGGCCGATCTGCTGCTGCGCGTTCTCCAGGCTGCCGCCGGGCAGGCCGGAACGCACCTGCTCCCGCGCGGCGGGCTGCAGGTCGTCGATGGTGAGCACGTCGCAGTCGGCGGGGTCGGCGTCGGGCGCCACGAGCTGCAGGGTGCCCTCGTCGTTGACGCACCCCACCTGCTGCACGCTCTGCATCGAGATGCCGAGGACGCTTCCGGGCACGCCGCGGTGCACCGCGACCAGGCCGTCGGATTCGCCGACGTAGTAGCTGCTGCGGATCCACATGACCGCCACGGTGACGCCGATGCCCGCGAGGACGACGAGCAGCGCCGCGACGAAGCCGATACGCCCCCAGCGCCGCTTCGCCGCCGGGGCCGGCTGGGTGGCGAGGACCCGGCGCGGTTTGGCGGCCGGCGGGCGCATCGCCGCAGCACGACCGGCCGAGGTGTCCGGGGGAGGAGCGTCGTCCTCCTCGTCCGAGGCCGCGCCGGCGACGATCGGACGGCTCTGTCCGTAGTCGAGGTCGATCACGTCGGCGACGACGACGGTGATGTTGTCCGGCCCGCCGCTGCGCAGGGCCAGCTCGATGAGGCGGTCCGCGCATTCGCGGTGATCGCCCTGGCGCATGGTGTCCGCGATGGTCTCGGTGCTGACGACGTCGGACAGTCCGTCCGAGCACAACAGGTAGCGGTCGCCCGCGCGGGACTCGCGCATGGTCAGCGTGGGTTCGATGTCGTTGCCGGTGAGGGCGCGCATGATCATCGAACGCTGCGGGTGCGTCTTGGCCTGTTCGGCGGTGATGCGTCCCTGGTCGACGAGCGATTGGACGAAGGTGTCGTCGCGGGTGATCTGTGTGAGCTGGTCGTCGCGCAGCAGATAGCCGCGGGAGTCGCCGATGTGCACCAGGCCCAGGCGGCTGCCGGCGAACAGGATCGCGGTGAGGGTGGTGCCCATCCCCTCGAGCTCGGGCTCCTCGTCCACGTGGTCGGCGATGGCCTCGTTGCCGGCCCGGGTGGCCTCCTCCAACTTGCCGAGGATGTCCCCGCCCGGGTCGTCGTCGTCCAACGGCGCGAGCGCCGCGATGATGAGCTGGGAGGCCACCTCGCCGGCGGCGTGCCCGCCCATGCCGTCCGCGAGGGCCAGCAGCCGTGCGCCCGCGTAGACGGAGTCCTCGTTGTTGCCGCGCACCAGGCCGCGGTCGCTGCGCGCGGCGTACTTGAGTACCAGCGTCACGAGCGCAACTCGATGACGGTTTTGCCGATGCGCACCGGGGTGCCCAACGGGACGGGCGTGGCGGTGGTGACCTTGACCCGGTCCAGATAAGTGCCGTTGGTGGAGCCCAGGTCCTCCACGTACCACTCGGCGCCGCGTGGAGACAGGCGTGCGTGCCGGGCCGAGGAGTAGTCGTCGGTGAGCACGAGAGTGGAATCATCGGCCCGGCCGATGAGCACCGGTTGCGTCCCCAGTGTGATCCGCGTGCCGGCCAGCGCACCCTGCGTGACCACGAGATGCTTGGCGACCTTGGCGCGGCGGCCGCTGATGCGCGCGGGCTTGACCGGGTACCGGGCGCTGGAGAAGCGGGAGCCGGAGGCGGCGTAGACGTCGGTGCGGAGCACGCGGAGGACCGCCCACACGAACAGCCACAGGAGCAGCAGGAAGCCGCCACGCGTCAGTTGCAGCACCAGGGCTTGCACGGTGGTCCACCTCCTGGGGTCGGCGGGTGCGGGCACCCGGCGTTCTCGGGGTCGGTGCGGCCGGGGGCCGCGTTGTCGGGGTCTGCTTCGTCGGTAGGGCACGGCCAGGGCGGGCGGCGCAGATCGCAGCCTACTGGCCGGAACCGCCGTCCGGGCGCGGAGCATGAGCCCGCGCCGGTCGCGTGCGCCACCGAGAGATCATCGTACTTGTGCGGCCGGACATCCCGCCCGTCTCGTCGACATATCCGCCCGCGACCTGCGTCGATGGTGCGGTACGTGATCAGCGGAACTGCACTGCGATGTCCGTGTGGCCCACGCGGATGATGTCGCCGTGCGCCAGTTGCCACTCGGTGACGGGATTGCCGTTGACGACGGTGCCGTTGGTGGAACCCAGGTCCACGAGCAGCGCCACCGCCCCGTCCCATTGGACGTCGGCGTGCTGCCGGGACACCCCGGTGTCCGGCACCCGGAAATGGGAGGCCTGGCCGCGGCCGATCACATTGGAGCCTTGTCGCAGGTCGAAGGTGCGGCCGCTGCCGTCGTCGAGCACGAGCCGCACGCCGTGGGTGCGCGGTTGGGACCAGGCGCCGTAACCGCCCGTCTGCGGGTGGTCCTGCTGCGGGTAGCCCTGCGTGTGGTCCTGCGGCGGGTACCCCGTGCGGGGGTCGGGCTCCGGTCGGCCATAGGCGCGGGGGTCGAAGCCCTGGAAGGCATAGCGTTGTGACGCATAGTCCTGCGATGCATGGCCCCAGTGGTCAGATCCATACTCCTGCGCACCGTGGCCCTGCGGCGGCTGCGGCGACCCGGCGCCATAGGCGGGTGCCGCGTACCCCTGCGAGCTTTGGTCCGGGGGCGGAGAGGCGGGCCGGTCTCCGTACTGCCGGCCGCCGAACTCCCGTCCCGGTTGGTCCTGCCCGGTGTCCGGCCGCTCGGCCGCGAGATCCTGTCCGTAGTACGGCGCCGGAGGAGCGTCCGGCCCGGGATGGCGGTCGCGACCGTAGCCCTGCCCGCCCCACGCGCTGTAGGACTCGCCGCCGTACGCGGGCGGGCGGTCGCCCCGTCCCGTGGGGTCGTGCGGTGGTTGCTGCCAGGCCCCGGGCGCGTCACCGCGCCGCGCGGAAGCGGCGTCGGGCGGCGGAGCCGGGGAGGCGGTGAGCCGGCCCTCGCTGCGCGCACGGTAGCGCTCGGAGGGCAAGCCGCTGTCCGCTGCGCCGGCCTCCTCTCGGGGGGGCTGGGGCCGCTGCGCGGAGTCGGCACGGCGCTGGGGCGCTTGGCCGGGCACGGGATCCGAGGAGACGGAGAAGCCGGCGTCCGGGTTGATCGAACTCTGCGCCCGGAACTGTCCGGTGTGCAGGTTGGGAGACGACTGCAGCTCCACCGACACGTCGCCGTAGGTCTGCCACCCCTGCTCGTCGATGAAACCGGCGAGATGGGTGGCGAACGATCGGAGCGTGAGCTCGGCGTCCGCCGTCAGGTTCTGCTCGTCCGAATCGCTCACCGTGAGCACATAGTGATTGGGGACCACCGGCTGATCGCCCTGCATGCGGAGGCCGTCGGACGCCTCCCGGCGCAGCGCGGCCTCGACCTCCGCCGGCATGATCTTGCCGCCGAACACCCGCGCGAAGGCGTCGTCCACGGCGCCCTCCAACCTGCGCTCGAAGCGTTGCACAAACCCCACCGACTGCCTCCTCTCCCGCCGCGCGGCGTAACCACAGTGAGCAGGAGCGGGGACTCCTGACCCTTAGAGGATACTGGGCGGGTACTGCTACACCGGTCCGTATGGCCTGTCAACCATTGTCGCCGCATCTCGGGCCGCGCGCATCGATGCAGATCACACGTGTGTGAACAGGGGATTTGAGGGGCTGTGAGACGCCGTGCTAGTCTCGATCGCGTTGCTCGGGCGAGTGGCGGAATGGCAGACGCGCTGGCTTCAGGTGCCAGTGTCCTTCGGGACGTGGGGGTTCAAGTCCCCCTTCGCCCACAGTGAGCGGTTCAAGCTAGGAACCGACACGAGGTCAGACTGGATTTTTTCCAGTCTGACCTCGTTTTTTTGTTGCCTTGGACCCCAGGTTGCATCATCTCGGGGCGTGAGGGCGAAGTCCCGCTGTGGACTGGCATTGCGCAGGCGCACCAGGTGGGCGAACAGCGACGTTGCGCCTGCCGAAGATGGTGCGGTCAGGTTCGCCCCCCGACCCGCGGTGGCCGGCCGGGGACTGTTGCACGGTCAGGTGACGGGGTGGGTCCGAGGGTCTCCTTTCCGCGGCGGCGGTGGTAGGTGCGCTCGACCAGGTCTTCGTGCACCGGTGGTCCGGACTCCCTGCCGTTATTGCCGCGCTTCTTACCGAAGACTCCGTTCGAGAGCGCGGTGAGAGGTTCACGCGAAGGGTCGCATCGTGGCCGCACCCTCGTCGGAGACGACCACGTGCGCCATGGGGGACTCGACAGGGAGGGTCAGGGCGCCGAGCGTTGGTGCGTATGGGGTACCCCCGGCCGCGCCAACGTCCGATGCGGTGACGGATTCGTGCACTATCGCGGAGACTGCAGCGGAAAACACGACGATCACGCCGAAAACTACGGATCGCGGAAAAATTGTCATTCCGCGTGCAGGGTGCGCGTTGACTGGTCGTCGCACGGTACCGGCCGAAGCTGGAGGAGGAACCGAGATGACACACGAAGGCGCTGAGACGGGACTCGTCGTTGACGCACACGCGCACGTCTACCCGGCGGCGTACCTCGACAAACTCGAGGACTTCGGGGTGCCGGCGAGTTCGACGGCCATCGCGCGCAACATGAACGCTAGTGACGACCGCGACGAGATGCGTGCGCGGATCGAGATGATGGACATCGCCGGCGTCGATGTGCAGGTGCTCTCGGCCACGCCGCAGCTGCCGCTGGTGGCCGACCCTGCCCACGCCGTCGAAGCTTCACGGATGGTCAACGATATCTATCGTCAGCTCATCGACGACCATCCCGGGCGGTTCATCGCCTATGGTGCGATCCCCTTCACGCACCCGGATGCCGCGCTCGAACAGATCGCCTATTGCCTCGACGAGTTGGGATTCGTCGGAATCGCGATCAACACGATTCTCGACAACCCGGATTCCGCCATCACCGATGAACGGTTCGCACCCGTTTTCGAGGAGTTGGACCGCCGGGGCAGTATCGTTTACATTCATCCGACGGGAAAGTCCGCGCATTGCCCTCCCATGTCCCGGCATGGTCTGGCATGGGTGAACGGAGCGCCGGTCGAGGATGCGATCGCAACGCTGCAACTCCTCAAGGCCGACTACCCCAACGCCTATCCGGGCCTGCGGTTCCATATGGCGCATTTGGGAGGGGACGTGCCGTTCCTGGCACAGCGAATCCAGGACAACTACGAGGATTGGGACGCATTTCCCGTATCGCCGGCCGAAACTCTGCAGCGCATGTGGTTCGACGCGGCGAACTTCTCGGGCGGTTCGCTGCGGCTTTCGGCCGACGTCTACGATCCGGATAAATTGCTCGCCGGATCCGACTACCCCTACTTTCAGCGCGAGAAGTACAACAGGGCGATCGCCTATATCAGCGAGGCCGGGCTGCCCGGCGGCATCGAACGGGCGATCCTTTCCGGGAATGCGAAAAAGCTGTACGGCGACGCGCTCCCGGCCCAGGCGCCCCGCGCCGAGAAGTGAAGTCGAGACGGGAAAGAAATGGAGATGAAAAACAAATCACCAACCGGCAGCGAAATCATCGTCGCCGGCGCCGGCATCGGCGGACTCGCGGCAGCGCTGGCCCTCCATGCCAGGGGTGCCGCCGTCACGGTGCTCGAGTCCGCCTCCGAGCTCGCGCCTCTCGGGGTCGGCATCAATTTGCAGCCGGAGGCGGTGGACGCGATCGCTGAACTCAGGTTGCGCGACGTGTTGGCCTCGTTCGCGATCCCGACATCGCAGTCGCTGTATCTCACGCAGGACGGCATCGAGCTGGCGCGGCGCACGTTCGGGGGAAGGGTCCAGCAGTTCTCCGTCCACCGCGGCCAGTTGCAGATGATGCTCTACGAGGCTGCGTACAAGCGGTTGCCGGAAGGCTCGATCATCACCGGGGCGCGCGTGACCGGTTTCGAAGAAGTGGGCGATGAGGTGGTCGTGCACACCGCCGGCCGGGATGACTTCCGCGGTGCTGCGCTGCTCGGCGCCGACGGCGTCCACTCTGCAGTGCGTTCGCAGCTGCACCCCGGTGCGGACCCCTACCTGTGGGAGGGGACGACGATGTACCGCGGAACCTGCGACTCCGACACGCAGTTCCTCGACGGGCGGTCGATGGTGCTCGTCTACGGGGAGAACGGCACACGGTTTCTCGCCTATCCGATCTCGCGCGAAGCGGAGAAAAGGGGACGGTCGTTGATCAACTGGGTCGCGATGCTTCCCGAACACGGTCCTGCCGAGCTCGGGGACGACGGGACCCGCAACATCCCCGCCACCGCGGCGGACGTCGTTCCGGTGGTACGCGGTTGGGGATTCGAGTGGCTGGACATCGAAGGCCTGGTAGCCGGCTCGCACGATGTGCTCCGGTACCCGATGGTCGATCGCGCACCCCTGCACTCCTGGGGCCGCGGGCGCGTGACACTCCTTGGCGACGCCGCGCATCCGATGTATCCGATCGGCGCGAACGGAGGGTCGCAAGCGATCCTCGACGCGATGGAGTTCGCGCGCAATGCGGCCTCCGACGTGGACATGGGTCTGGTCACGGACGTTGCCGATGCTCTGCACTGTTACGAAGGGGAGCGGCGGCCGTCGACCACCGATGTCGTGCAGGCGAATCGCCGGCTCAACGCCACTGAACGTGCCATCGCGCGGAGAGCCCCGGACGAGCTGCAGGAAATGTCGGCCAGCGGCGAGTTCGACCGTATCCAGTCCGCCTATGCACGTGGAGATTTCGACGCCATCTGACCCACGATGACCGATCGGATCGCACACCACTACGCAGTGAGGGAACAACACTTGAGCAATGAAACGGAACTGGTGCAGGAACTCGGTGCGGCATTGTCCGCGAATGCGATTCTCACCGACAGTGACGTCGTCGAGTCCTACCGCCGGGACTGGAGCATGGATCCCGACGCGGGACGTCCGCTTGCCGTGGTGCGGGCCCGTACAGAGGACGATGTCCGCGCGGTGATGCGGTTCGCCTCCGCCCACCGTATCCCCGTGGTCCCCCGGGGTGCGGGCAGCAGTGTCATCGGAGGCTCGACCGCCGTCGACGGTGCGATCACGCTGAGCGTGGAACACCTCGACGATCTCGTTATCGATCCGGAGACCATGACCGCTGTCGTCGGGCCGGGCGTGATCAACGCCGAGTTGAGCACGGCCGCCGCCGAGCGCGGGATGTTCTATCCGCCGAATCCGACGTCCTCCGACTTCTGCTCGATCGGTGGCAACGTGGCGACGGATTCCGGCGGGCCCAACGGCTGCAAGTACGGCTCGACGGCCGACTATGTGGTCAACCTGAGGGTCGTGCTCGCCGACGGTTCCGTCGCCGAGTTCGGCGGGCCTATGCCGAAGGCGACGACCGGTCTTCCGCTGATGAAGCTGTTCATCGGCGCGGAGGGCACACTTGGAGTGATCACCCGCATCACGCTGCGGCTGCTGCCCCAACCGGCGGAGCACCGCACCGTGGCCGCCTTCTTTGCCACCCGGGAGGCGGCATTCGACGCGTGTGCCGACATCGCGAAGGCCATGCGCCCGAGTGAAATCGCCGTAATGGACCGACCCGCGCTCGACGTCGCCGAACAGCACCTGCACATGGGTCTCGACGATGACACCGCTGCGGTGCTCTTCGGCTATTCCGACGCCGATACCGGCGCCGCGGGCGAAGCCGCTCTCATGGAGAAGATCTGTCGCCGGCACGGGGCGGACGACGTTTTCGTCACCGATGACCCGTCTGAGGGCGCGATGATCAGCCGCCCGCGCGAGGGCGTATTCGACGCACTCGAGGGCAGGCGCGCGCTGATCGTCGAAGACTTTGCCGTGCCTCCGGGGCAGATCAGCGACCTGATCACCGCTGCGTATCGCATTGGCGACGAGATGGGCCAGCAGATTCTCACCTACGCCTATCCTGTTGACGGCGTTGTGCACCCGATCATCCTTTTCGACCCCGCCGATGGGGAGTCGGCCGGCCGAGCCTTCGGCACGCGTTCCCGTCTGCTGGCCGCAGTGGAGGAAATGGGCGGCGGCCTGGCTGCGGAATACGGGATCGGCGCGGACAAGAGGGCGGCTGTCGAAAAGACTCTCGACGACGCGGCGAAGACGCTGCAGCGGCGGACAAAGGCAGTGTTCGATCCGCTTGGCATCCTCAACCCGCGTGCGCTCGTCACCACCGCATCTCACGACTAGGCCGGGAAGGACGGTCCCATTCATGCGAATCGAGCGCGACGCCGCCTTCACCACCGGCGACGGCGAACACGTGAAGGCCGACATCTACCGCCCGGACATGCTCCCGGCTCCGGTCATCCTCCAGCGGACCCCGTACACGAAAGACTGGCACGTGGAGCTCGGTGAGAGGATTGCCCGCGCCGGCTATATCGGGATCATCCAGGACGTGCGGGGGCAGAACGCGTCGACAGGCGCATGGGACCCGTTCGTCAACGAGGCCGACGACGGGGCTGCGGCGGTCGAGTGGGCGGCCGGTGTCGACGGTTGCGACGGTCGGGTCGCGCTGATCGGTACCTCATACGCAGGGGCGACAGCGCTGAAGGCGGCGACCCGCCGCCCGGAGTCGTTGGTGGCGGTTGTCGCCGCCGAGACGCCTGCCGACTATTACGACGACACCGTTTTTCCCGGTGGGGTGTTGGCGCTCGCATTCATCGAGACGTGGTTGCTGCGCAACATCGCCAATTCCGCGGCCGGCCGCCTGTCCGACGGGCCGGACATCCAACGCGCGATGACCGACGTCTACGAGAACCGGATGGACGAGGCGTTTCAATTCACGCCACCCATCGGCCTGCCCGCGCTCCATCCGGACCGCAGCGAGATCGCGCCCTACTTCGCCTCCTGGCTCGGCCCGCACCGCACGCGCACCACATACTGGGATGATATCTCGCTACGGCCGGTGCTCACCGACATCGATGTGCCCGTCCTCGTCATCGGCGGCTGGTATGACGTTTTCGTCGGCGGAACGATCGAGATATTCCAGCGCCTGGCCGCGGCCGGACGCGATACCCGTCTGCTGGTCGGGCCGTGGAGTCACAACATGTGGGGCCGGACGATGAATGGGATCGACTTCGGCCCGTCCGCGGAATTCGACTTTGTCGCCGAGGCGATCGCGTGGGTCGACCGCTGCCTCGGGATCGAGCGGCCGCGAATCAGAGCGGGGGCGAACTGGGGCCACTTCGATTCGCCCGTACGGTATTTCACCACCGGCGACTGTCTCTGGCACACTGCGGACGGTTGGCCTCCGACGTCCTCCGCGCCGATCACGTTGGAGCTCGGTGTCGGCTGCACCCTGGGTGGCGAACCGGGGGAAGAGGGCGTGGTCGAATTCGACTCCGATCCTGCCGATCCGGTCCCCGCGCTGGGCGGGCACAGCTGCTGCTACCAACCGCAATCGCCGATGGGCCCGATGGACCAGCGCCTCATCGAGGCACTCCCCGCCGTGGTGTCGTTTTCCACTGCCGCCGCGGAGCAGGCATGGACGATCGTCGGGCCCGTCGAGGTCGCGCTGGAGATGACCACCGACGTTCCTGACACCGACCTCACGGCCGTGCTCACCGACGTGCACCCGGACGGGACGTCGATAAATCTCACCGAGGGGGTCCTGCGCGCAAGCCATCGGCGGGGCAGCGTCGCCCCCGAGCCGCTCGTCCCGGGCAAGCGCACGGCCTTCGTGCTCCGTCTGCTGCCCACGGCGCACACGATACTGCCGGGGCACCGGCTGCGGCTCAACCTCGCCGGAAGCCTGTTCCCCACCTTCGAACGCAACCCCAATACCGGACGGATCGACGACCCCATCCACGATGCCGCCGTCGCGCACGTCGAAGTGCATGTGGGCGGCGGATCCGGATCAGCCCTCACGCTTCGGCGGGCATAGCCGCTCAGCGTGCTCCGTGCTTGAGAATGCGCGCCATCGGATCGACCTCCTGGGAGACCACGGCGTAGCCCGCCAGCTCGTCGTCCACGAAGGCGACAAGATCCTCGTGGTGCGGAACTACGACGCTGACCACCAGGTCGAAGCGTCCGGACGTGGCGGCGACGAATCGACAATAGGGGTGGCGGCTCAGTTTCTTCGCGAGCTCACCGATCTTTCCGGGCGCCATCGCTATCCAGATCATCGAATCAACGCCGAAGCCCTGGACTGCCGGATCGATCTCGACCTCGTAATAGACGATCCCGAACTCGACGAGCCGATGCGTGCGCCGCGACACCGTCGCAGGGTCGACGCCGACGCGCTTCGCGATTTCCGCGGCCGGCAGACGGGCGTCGCGGCGCAGCTCGGACATCACCGCGCGGTCCACCTCGTCGAGCCGGTATCCAGGAACTTCGACGGCGATCTGCCCGCGCGGGGTCCACACCTTGATCAGCTGCATGATTTCCAGACGACGGATCTTCGCGTCGTCGCTGACCTCGCTGATAATCGGATCGCCCCGTCCCGGGGAAGACAGCAACCCCCACACGACCTGGTGCCCCGACTGCGACACGCGCACCCAGCGCGTGCGCGGTTGCCGTGCGAGTGCCTCGCTGAGTCGGTCGGCGCGGGCGGTGTCGCTCCACGAACGCACCATCCAGGCCACGCCGCCCTCGAATCCCGGCAGCGTGCGGGCCACGACGCGGATGACGCCGAGCCGAACGAGGCGTCGGTAGCGGCGAGCGACTGTCCGTTCGCCGAGCCCCGTCTTCTCGGCAAGTGCCGCGAACGTCGCCGTCGGGTCGGCATCCATCTCCAGAATGAGACGCACGTCGGAGTCGGTGAGCGTCGTGTCCGGGTTGATCATCGAATCCACACCCACGATTATCGGCATATATCGATGTGGTGCTGGGTCTCCCGGCCTCGGACACTGCGTCGTGCGTCCGCTGATCCGCTCCGGGCAACTCCACCGTCGCGTCAACCCTCGGTACAGGCGGAAGCGCCGGAAATATGCTGATCGATCCCGCCGTCGTCGCATTCCGAGGGGCCCGCCGTGGGAGGAACAGCGGGTTCGGCCGACCTCACTTGCGCCAGAACAGATGGTGCGTCACTCCGCTAGGGCTGGGTACGACGTCCCGGTGGAACCGGTCGAGCAGTTCGTCGGGGGATTCCCACAGCCGGGGCCCGGAGCCGAGCGTCATCGGCGCGACAGCCACATGCAGGGTGTCGACGAGGTCTGCGTCGAGGAACTGCCGGATGATGGTGGCCCCACCGCCGAGGCGGACGTCCTGCCCCTGCGCCGCCTCCCTCGCTTGAGCGAGCACCGCGGCCGGATCGCCGTCGACGAAGTGGAACGTGGTGTCGGCGAGCGTGAACGACGGGCGGACGGGGTGCGTCATGACGAACACCGGAGTGTGGAACGGGGGCTCGTCGCCCCACCATCCCCGCCATTCGTGGTCTTGCCAGGGCCCGCGCTGCGGACCGAACTTGTTGCGGCCCATGATCTCAGCGCCGATATTGCGGGCGAAATCACGCGTGAAGTAGTCGTCCAGTCCTCGACTGCCGGGCTCGGAGCGGTGGACGGGCGGGTGGTCGGTGGCGAAGGCCCAAGCGAGCAACTTCCCGGGTTCCGCGTGCCCGAACGGATGCTCGAAGCTCTGCCCCTCGCCGGCGCCGAATCCGTCACTGGAGACGGTGAAGTTCTGGACTCGCAGCAAACCGCTCATGCCTGTCCTCCCGCTTCGCGCTGTCCGACTGGTGGTTGATGGGTGGACCGGCCCGGGCGGGAAGAATCATCGGCGTGTCCGCCGCAGCTCACCCCACGTCTGGTGCGCCGCTTCGCGGCCGCTGGATCTGGAAGAACGAGTCGGCACGGCCCAGTGCGGTTACCGCGTCGAACAGTGATGCCGCCTCGTCCGATCCGGGTATGGACATGAGCACCGGGCCGAAGAACGCGGTGCCGTCGACCGACACGATCGGGCTGCCGCCTGTGTCGCCGAGCGCGCGTTGCCCCGCCGCGTGCGAGCGCTCCACGTGGTCGTCGTAGGAGGAATCCTCCATCGCGTCGGCCAGAGTGGGATCCGCACCGCATTCAGCCAATGCGGCGGAGGCCAGATCGTGGTCCATCCGCTGCGCCCGGCGGTGGTATCGCTCGCCCATCGCCGTGTACACCGCGCCGAGCAGGTCCCCGCCCTGCTCCTGCGCGACCGCGGCCAGCAGTCGGCCGGCGGCCAGCGAATCCGCCATCTCCGCAGCTTCTTCGGCGCCCATGTCTTTGCCGGCATTGAGCACTGCCAGGCTCATCAGATGCCAACGCAACTCGACCCGGCGTTGCGCGGCAGCCGCCGTCAGCCACCGCGAGGTCACCCAGGTGTAGGGGCACACGGCGTCGAACCACACGTCGACGACCACTGTGCGTTGCGCGGTGCTCTCCGCGTCGGTCATATCCTTCACCCGCTTCCTGCGCCGCGCCGGCCGTCTCCGGCGCGTCCATGTGGTTTGCCGGGTCACCGCCCCGCCAAACCACCGTCACCATGGTGTGACCGGGGCCTCATGGTCGACGGTGCGGGCAGTGCTTTACGCTGCGGAATATGGAGATCAGGGGAGCTAGTGCAATCGTCACCGGCGGCGCTTCGGGAATCGGCGCCGCCACCGCCCGCCGGCTGGCGGGGCGCGGCGCGAAGGTGGTCGTCGCGGACCTCAACGCGGAGGCCGGGCAGAAGCTCGCGCAGGAGATCGACGGCGTGTTCGTCTCCGTCGATGTCACCGACACCGCGCAGATCGAGGCCGCCGTCCACACCGCCGTCGAGCTGGCGCCGCTGAAGGCGCTGGTCAACTCGGCCGGCATCGGTTCCGCTCAGCGCACCATCGGTCGCGACGGCGAGTTCGCCTCCGCACACAACATCGACGTGTACAAGAAGGTCATCGCCATCAACCTGATCGGCACCTTCGACGCCGTGCGCCTGGCCGCCACCGCGATGAGCCGCAACGACCCGGGCGAGGACACGGACCGCGGCGCCATCGTCAACCTGGCGTCGGTGGCCGCGTTCGACGGCCAGATCGGGCAGGCGGCCTACTCGTCGTCCAAGGGCGGCGTCGTCGGCATGACCCTGCCGGTGGCGCGCGACCTGTCGGCGGCGGGGATCCGCCTCAACACCATCGCGCCCGGCCTCATCGACACCCCCATCTACGGCAGCGGACCGGAGTCGGAGGCGTTCAAGGCCAAGCTGGGCGAGAGCGTGCTGTTCCCCAAGCGCCTCGGCGTGCCGGACGAGCTGGCGTCGATGGTCGAGGAGCTGCTCACCAACTCGTACATGAACGCCGAGGTGGTCCGGGTGGACGGCGGCATCCGGATGCCACCGAAGTGATCGCCTGAGGACCCCGGACGTCATGCCTGCGACACCGGGGTGGGCGACCCGCGCCGAGACCGCCGCCGATGCGGCGGCGGTCCGGCGCGTTGTGCTGTCCGCATTCGATACGGCGGAAGAGGCGGACCTGGTGGACGCGTTGCGGCAGGACCCGGCGTGGATCGACGGGCTGTCGGCGGTGGCGGTGGACGGCGAGGGAGCCGTCGTCGCCCACGCGCTGCTCACCCGGTGCGCGATCGGGGATCGGCCCGCGGTGTGCCTGGCGCCGTGCTCCGTGCTGCCGGAGCACCAAGGGGCCGGCGCGGGTACGGCGGTGACCCGGGCGGTGCTCGAGGCGGCGCGCCGGCGCGGGGAGAGGTTCGTGACCGTGCTCGGCCACCCGGAATACTATCCGCGGTTCGGCTTCGAGCGCGCGTCCGCGCACGGCGTGCGGATGCGCGCCGCAGTGCCCGACGACGCGCTGATGGTGCTGAGTCTCGACGGCACTGCCGTGCCCGCCGGCGTCATCCGCTACGCCGCCGCCTTCGGCGACATCTGACCGGCAGAAAGGAATCGCGATGGGCATGACACGCGGACAGAGCGATCTCGACGACACGGAGCGTCAGGCACAGATCATCGACGTGTTCGTGGACGCCTTCGGGGAGATGATCGCGGCGGACCCGGACGCGTTCCGCAAGAAGTTCCGCAAGATGGCCGACAACCCGTTCGCGTTCTACCGGGGCTCGGCATGCCTCTTCTACGCCGACATGGCCGAGTTGGACGACCCGTGGGCGAACGAGCGGACAGGTCGCATCTGGATCCAGGGCGACCTGCATGCGGAGAACTTCGGCACATACATGGATTCCGCCGGCCAGATCGTGTTCGACGTCAATGACTTCGACGAGGCCTATCTGGGCGCGTTCACCTGGGACATCAGGCGGTTCTGCGCGAGCATCGCGCTGCTGGCCCGGCGCAAGGCCATCTCCGACGACGATATCGCCGCGCTCATCAGGACGTACGTCCGCGCCTACCTGCGCACCGTCCGCGATTTCGCCCGGGGCCCTCTGCAAGCGGAGGACTTCAAGCTGCACCTGCGCAACACCGAAGGGATCGTGCACGAGGCACTGTTGAATGCGCGGACGCGCACGCGCGTGGCGCTGCTGGACCGGAACACCGTGATCGAAGACCACGAGCGGCGGTTCAGCCCGGGCAAGGGAGTACGCAGGCTGGAGGCCGACGAGCATGCGCGGGTGGCCGCGGCCTTCGAGCGGTACCTGGAGACGATCCCCGCCCACAAGCGGTTCCACAGCATCACCTACGCGGTGAAGGACATCGTGGGCCGCAAGGGGTTCGGCATCGGCTCGGCCGGACTGCCCGCCTACAACATCCTCGTCGAGGGGCAGACGGAGGCGCTCGAGAACGACGTCATCCTGTCGATGAAGCAGGGGAACATCGCTGCGCCCAGCCGGATCGTGCACGATGCGGACGTCGCGGAGTACTTCACCGACCACGGACACCGCACCGCCGTCTCGCAGCGCGCGCTGCAGGCGCACGCCGACCCGTGGCTCGGCCATACCGACCTCGATGGCGTGGGGTACATCGTGTCCGAATTGTCGCCGTACGTCGACGACCTGGACTGGTCCGACCTGACGGAACCGGAGGAGATCCGGCCGGTGCTCGACTACCTGGGCCAGTCCACCGCGTGCATGCACTGCGTCTCCGACGCCGACTCCGACCAGACCCTCGTCGCCTTCCAGAGCGAGGAGGCCATCACCGCAGCGATCGGCGACGACGACGCATTCGTCGAAGACATGGTGGAGTTCGGGGCGCACTACGCGCGGCAGGCCCGCAACGACCGCGAACTGTTCGTCGACGCCTTCCGCAACGGCAAGATCCCCGGAATCAATCCGACGGCAAACTGACCGGGGCCGACGCGGGTGGACGAGGATGGGGCCATGAACACCCCCGTGCCGGGCGTCTTCGATGCACCGGACGCCGGATCCGCGTCGCGCCGCCGCCCCCGCCTGGGCAGTCCCGGATGAAAAGCCACCGCCGGAACGAGATCGCGGTTGCGACTGCGCTGGCCGGTCTCGCCGGTTTCGTCGACGCGGTCGGCTTCATGAAGGCCGGCGGCTATTTCGTGGCCTTCATGAGCGGCAACACCACGCTCGCAGGGGTAGGGCTGGCCCAGGGGCGGTTCCACGATTTCGGGTTGGCGGCCGGGCTGGTGATCACGTTCGTGCTGGGGGTGATCGCGGGCTCGTTGCTCGGCCGCGGCGTGCGCGGCAGCGGCCTACCGCAGTGCCGGCGGATGTCCGTGGTGATGACGGCGGTCGCCGTACTTCTGCTGGTGGCCGCGCTGGCGGAACAGTCGGCCACCACCGCTGTCGTCGTGGCCCCGCTGCTGGCCATGGCCATGGGCGTGGAGAACGCGGTGTTCGAGCACGACGGCAAGGTCACCATCGGACTCACCTACATGACGGGCACGCTCGTGAAACTGGGTCAGAGCATCGCAGCGCTCATGGCCCGCGAACCGGCGTCGCCGTGGCGCCGGTATCTGACCCTGTGGGGCGGCCTCAGCGCGGGGACGGTGATCGGCGCGGTCACCTATGCCACCATCGGCACTGCGGCACTCTGGCTCACCGTGGCCGCCGCGGCGACGGCGGGGGCCGCGCTCTGGCTGAAACCGACGTTGCAGTTCGAATAGCGGACGAGCCCGTCACACCTCGGAATGTTCCCGGCGCCCGCGGCGTTCGGCCGGATTGGGGCGAAGCTCTCGAAGAGGAGGATGTCGGTGGAGTCACGGACCGGTCCCGGCGGCGCCGCGGACGGCGACACTCCGGACCCGGTCCGCTGGCGCATCCTCGCCGTGCTGTTGGTGGCGATCTTCATGTCGCTCGTCGGCGTGAGCATCGTCAATGTGGCCTTGCCGTCGATCCAGCACGGACTCGACGCCGCGCAGTCCGACGTGCAATGGGTGCTGTCCGGGTATGCGCTCACCTTCGGCATCGTGCTCGTCGCCGCGGGCCGGGCCGGCGACTTGATGGGCCGCGGCGGCATCTTCATCCTGGGCGTGGTCCTCTTCACCGCGTCGTCCGTGGCGGCCGGGCTCGCGCCCAACGCGGACGCGCTCAACGCCGCACGCTTCATGCAGGGCCTCGGGTCGGGGCTCCTGAACCCGCAGGGCGTGGGCATGATCCAGCAGTACTTCCGTGGTGCCGAGAGGGGACGCGCGTTCGGCTTCTTCGGCAGCACCGTCGGGGTGGCGGTGGGTATCGGCCCGATCATCGGCGGGCTCCTGATCAAACTGGGCGGCCCGGACATCGGCTGGCGGCTGACCTTCCTGGTGAACGTCCCGATCGGTCTCGCTTGCCTGTCGCTGGCGCTCTGGTGGTTCCCGCGGCCGCTGTTCCGCCGCATCCGGGATGCGGCGACAGGCCGGGCGGTCCGGGTCGGCGACGCGGTGCGTGCGCTCGATCCCGTCGGCTCGATGCTGCTGGGGCTCGCAGTGCTCGCGGTGCTGCTGCCGTTCGTCGAATCCGGCGTCACGGCGTTCATCTGGCTTTCCCTTCCGGCGGGCCTGCTGCTGGCGTACGCGTGGGTGCGGTGGGAACGCCGCTACGCACGCCTGGGCCGCAGCCCGATGGTGGACCTGAAGATCTTCTCCACCCGCAGCTTCACCAACGGCAGCGTCATCGTGGCCCTGTACTTCCTGGGGATGACGAGCATCTGGGTGCTCGTCGCCCTCTACATGCAGGACGGCGCCGGGCACTCCGCGCTGGCGGCCGGCGCGGTCGGCATCCCGGCCGCGCTCATCTCCGCGGTCGCCGCGCACTGGGCGGGCACGCGGGTGATGACCTACGGGCGCAAGGTCGTGATCGGCGGCCTGCTCAGCGCGCTCACCGGGCTGGCGCTCAGCATCGCCGTCGTCGTCCTGCACGAGGCCGGACACATCAGCGAGTGGTGGCTTCTGGGGTCGCTGATCTTCATCGGCATCGCGCAAGGGTCGGTGATCAGCCCCAACCAGACGCTCACGTTGGCGGACGTGCCGCTGTCGTATGCCGGCAGCTCCGGGGCGATCATGCAGACCGGGCAGCGTATCGGCACGTCCATCGGGATCGCGGTGATCACCGCGGCCGTGTTCGCGACGCTCGACGCCGCATCGTGGGCGGTGGCCGTGCCCGTGGGATTCGGACTGATCGCGGTCGTCGTGGTGCTCGCGCTGGGCGTGGGCGTGAAGGACCTGCGTGACCGGGCGCGAACGGGCACGGAGCTGCCGGTGCCCGTGAGGTCTTGACGCAGTGTCGCTATTGCTGCATCTCCATGTGCAGCACCTCCCAGAGGTGCCCGTCGGGATCGCGGAATGCGCCGGCGTACATCGGCCCGTCCTCCATGCGCCAGTCGGTGTGGGTGGCACCGGCGTCCGCGGCCTTGGCGCACAGCGCGTCCACCTCGGCGCGGTCGAGGGCTTGAAAGGCGAGGATCGACTCGGTACCCGAGTGCGGAGCGGTGTCGTGGAAGCCGTGGAAGAAGTCCTGGCGCAGCAGCATCACCGAGGCGAGGTCGTTGATGACCAGGCATGCGGCCTTGTCGTCGCTGAAGTTCTCGTTGAACGCGAATCCCAGTGCCGTCCAGAAATCACGGGCCTTCGTCACGTCTGCGACAGGGAGGTTGGGGAAAATCATGCGGGCCATTTCGTCGCTTCCTTCGTCTGATGCGCTGGGGCGCTGCGGGTGATTCCCTGTGAATCGACCACCGGCCGCCCGGGAACTCATCGGTCCGGGCGATGATTCGTGCTGCAGGCTCCGGTCACCATTGGCATCCGAGTGGCGCGAGGAGGCGGGTGTGCCGGACCCTGTCGAGCTGCTGGAGCGCGCCGTGTCGTACACGCGTGGCGCCTTGCAGTCGGCCGGGGACGACCTGTCGGCGCCGACTCCGTGCAGCCGGTGGAATCTGGGCGAGTTGCTGGAGCACATGTCCGATGCGCTCGACGCGTTCATCGAGGCGAGCGCGGGTGTGGTCGAAGTCCACCCGGCGATCGGGTGCGGGGGCGATCGGACGGTCTCGGTCGGGGCGCACGTCGAGGTGCTGCAACGCAAGGCGTGTGATCTGCTGAGCGCCTGGTCGGCTGCGAGGGCCGGGAGTGTCCGGCTCGCCGACACGCGGATGCGCCCGGGGCTCCTTCTGCAGGCGGGTGCGCTGGAGATCGCGGTCCACGGGCACGACGTGGCGGCGACCGGACCGCGGGGGCCTGTACTTCCGGGCCCGTTGGCGCGGGACCTGCTGCCGGTCGCGCGGATGCTCGTCACGCCGGGCGACCGCGGTGTGCGCTTCGGCCCGCCGGTCCCGCCCGCGACGCCGGCGCCGTCGGCCGTGCTGCTGGGATTCCTCGGCAGGGCGGAGTGACGGCGGAGGGGACCCGGCTGTGCGGCGCACGCCCGGCCGGTCGGCACAATGGTCGCCGTCGATCCGGCGGAGCGGGCCGTCGGGGAGGGAGATCGGAGAGGCATGGCGGATATCGGAGACGGCGCGGGGGCGATCGCGGCGGAGCGGGAGGATTCCGCGGAGGGACGCGCCCCGGGGCGGGCACGGCCCGCGCGCTGGGCGAAAGCAGTCACCGACGTGGGAGCGCCGTGGGTGCTCAACGCCGTCCTTCCCGTGTGGTTCGGCGTCGTGCTGGGGGCGCCGTGGTGGGGGGTGTTCGTCGCGGTGACGGCCGGCGTCCTCCCGATCTGCATGATCGTCGCGATGATGGTGCGCCGGCGCGTGGCCGACGTGCACGTCACCGACCGTTCCGAGCGCACCGCGGTCCTCGGGGGGATCATCGCGCTCGTGCTGGCCGGGGTGGTCATCGAGGCGCTCGCCTCGGCGCCGGCGTGGGCGCTGGTGGTCGGCACCGCGGGCCTGGCCACGATCCTGGCCGTCGGTGCGGTCACCGTCGCGGGCCGCTGGAAGGTGAGCGTGCATACGGCCGTGGCCGGCGGCTGGGTCGTGCTGGCCGCGGCCTTGGTGACGCCGTGGGCGCTGCTCGCCGCACCGTCGGTCGCCGTGATCGGCTGGTCGCGCGTCGCACTGGGCGATCACACGAAACTGCAGGTGATCGCGGGTGCCGTGCTCGGTGCGGTGATCTGCGGGGTCGCGTCGCTGTGGGCATGATCCGCGGGACGTAGGAATCCGAACACCCCTGTACAGCATTGAACAGGGGTGTTAAATTCACCGTGATGGTGGCGCAACGCGAGCGCGGTCGCGGCCGCGGCGAGGATGGTCCGGAAACGTTCATCCGGGGTGCCCGCCGTCGCCAATTGGTCGAGTGCGCCATCGAGGTGATCGCCGAGGTGGGCCTGGCCCGTGCCTCGACGGTGCGGATCGCCGAGCGCGCCGGGGTCAGCCGCGGCGTCCTCACCTACCATTTCCGCGACCGCGCCGAGCTGATCGACCAGGTGATCGCGCGGGTCTATGAACTCGGCGCGCGGGCGCTCGATCCCGGCCTGCGCGATACCGCGACGCCGCGAGAGTTCCTGCTGGCGTTCATCGGCGGCAGCGTCGAGTTCTACGCCGCCTATCCTCGCCACGTCGCCGCACTGCACGCCGTGTTCGCCGGGTACGAGGAGGGCGCCCCCGCCCGCGGGGAGGATCGGCGGCACACCCGCGAGCTCGATCAGTTGTGTGAACTGCTCTGGGAGGGCCAGACGCGCGGCGAGTTCCGCGACTTCAATGTGGACGTGATGGCCCGTACCGTCCGGCAGGCGCTCGACGGCGCGCTCGCGCATGTGGCCGCCGGTGGGCCGGTGCAGCCGTATGCCTCCGAGCTGCAGGCCTTGTTCGACGCGGCGACGCGGAGCGCCGCACCCCGGAGCGGAGAACCCCCATGAGTTCGACGACATCCCCGATCGAGTTCCTTACATGCCTTGTCCGCACGGTCGT
Organism: Tomitella gaofuii; assembly: GCF_014126825.1. NCBI lineage: Bacteria > Bacillati > Actinomycetota > Actinomycetes > Mycobacteriales > Tomitella > Tomitella gaofuii. The sequence goes on from NZ_CP059900.1 coordinate 225,431, forward strand.
GAGCGTGGTGGTGGCCGCGTCCGTCGCGGCGGCGACCGCCGTCACCGTGCACGCGCAGGCGCCGCCGGCCGCGCCGCTCACGGTCGAGCTGGATTCCGGCGCCGTCCGCGGAAGCGCCGACGGATCCACCCGCGAGTTCCTCGGCATCCCCTACGCCGCGCCGCCCGTCGGTGCGCTGCGATGGGCTCCGCCGCAGCCCGTCACACGGTGGGAGGGCGTCCGCGACGCCACGGTGGCCGGTCCCCGCTGTGCACAGGCCGCGTCGGGTGCGGCCTCGTCCCTTCGGCCCGGGCGGCCGACCGCGGAGGATTGCCTCCACCTCAACGTCACCACGCCGGCCGACATGCCGCCCGGCGCGCGGCTGCCCGTGATGGTGTGGTGGCACGGCGGCGGCTTCACCAGCGGTTCGGGCGGCGAGTACGACGCGACACGCCTGGCCGAGCAGGGGGACGTCATCGTCGTCACCGTCGACTACCGGCTCGGCGTCTTCGGATACTTCGGACTTCCCGGCCTCGCGGGCTCGGGGAACTTCGGTCTGGCGGACCAATTCGCGTCGCTCGAATGGGTCCGGCGCAATGCTGCGGCCTTCGGGGGCGATGCGGGCAACGTCACGGTGTTCGGCGAATCGGCCGGCGGAATGTCGGCCTGCGCGGCGCTGGCCAGCCCGCGCGCGGAGGGGCTGATCGACAAAGCGATCATCTCCTCCGGCTCGTGCATGCTGGACTGGCCTGCGGGCACGCAGTTTCCCCGGTCGCCGGCGCAGCGGCCGTACGTCCCGGTCGCCCAGGCGCGCGCCGACGGACTGGACCTGGCGGGGCGGTTGGGCTGCACCGAGGACGTGCTCGCGTGCATGCGCGCGCTGGGCGTGGACGCACTGACGCCGCACACGCAGGAGTTCGCCAACCACCTGGCCTATGGGACGGAATTGCTGCCCGCCGACCCGGCGGAGGCTCTGGAGACCGGCGCGGTTCCGGACATCCCCGTGATCAGCGGCGGCAATCGCGACGAGGCCCGGCCCTTCGTGGCCGGTGCGATCATGTTCGACCCCACCACCATCACGGCGCTGACCTACCCGGATCTGCTGGCGCGCGCCTTCGGTGAGGATGCCGGCGCGGTGGCCGCCGAGTATCCGATCAGCCGCTATGGCAACGCGGCGCTGGCCTGGGCCACGCTGGTCACCGACGCGACCTGGTCCTGCCCCACGCTGCGGGGCGACCGTGCGCTGGCGCGGCGCGGCCCCACCTACTCCTACGAGTTCGCGGATCCGCACGCGCCCAACGTCAACTTCACGTGGGTCCCGCAGTTCCCGATGGGCGCCGCGCACGCCAGCGACCTGCCGTACATCTTCGACCTGGGCGGGCAGAACATGCTGCTGCCGGGCGGCCAGCAGGCGTTGGCGGACTTGATGGTGGGGTACTGGACGGCGTTCGCGCACACCGGCGACCCCAATCATGCGGGCGCACCACGCTGGGCGCCGGCCGCACCGGAAACGACCACTGTGCAGCAGCTCGCGCCGGGGGCCGTGGGCCCCGTCGACGCGGGGGCGGCGCACCGGTGCGCGTTCTGGGACGGTCTGGAGTAGGCGATGCACAGGGTGGGGCGCGAAGCGATCCTGGCAGCGGGGGCGGCGTCCGCGGCCGTCGCACTATCGGCGGCGACGGCGGGTGTCGCGCAGGCCGAGCAGCCGCGCGACACGGACCCCGGTGCGGCGGCGGAAGCGATCGTCGACGCGATCGTGCCCGGTCAGCTTGCCGACGACCGCATTCCCGGGGCCGCCGTGGCGGTGGTCGCCGACGGGCGGATCGTGTTCTCACAGGGGTACGGCCTCGCCGACGTCGAAGAATCGCGTCCGGTCGACGCCCAGCACACCGGGTTCTTCCCGGCTTCGGTGGCGAAGACTTTCACGGCCATGGCGCTGAGCCGGCTGATCGGGCAGGGCGCGCTGGACCCGCACGCGGACGTCAACCGGTATCTGGACGATTTGCAGGTGCCGGACACGTTCCCCGGGCAGCCTGTGACCGCGGCGGACCTGCTCACGCACACGGGGGGTTTCGACAACGACGTGGTCGGTCGCGCCTCCGCCAGCGGCGCGGGGCTGCCGTCGCTGGGCCGGAGCGTGGCCGACGCTCCGCCGGCCAGGGTGCGCGCCCCCGGCAGCGTCGTCGCGTACGACAACTACGGCTTCGCGCTGGGAGGCCACTTGGTGGAGGAGGTCACCGGGCGCCCGTTCGCTGAGTACGTGCGCGAGACGGTGCTGGCGCCCGCCGGCATGCATTCCACGACGCTGGCCCAACCTCATCCGCCGGCCGTGGACGAGTCGCTGGCCACCGGCTACCGCCCCGCCGGGGACGGCTACGAGGAGGCACGCGGGCAGTTCGGAGCCTGGACCCCGACGGGCGCCGGCGTTGTCACCACGGCGGCCGACGTGGGGCGGTTCATGCTCGCCCAGCTCGGCCCGGATCCGGCGCTGGGACGAGGTGTCACGGAACGCGTTCAACGGCAGCACTATGCGCAGGACGACCGCGTGCCCGGGATGGCCTACGGGTTCGCGGAACGTGCATGGTCCGGGCACCGCGTGCTGGTGAAGGACGGGGATCTGCCGGGCTTCCACAGCAATCTCGCGCTGGTGCCCGACGCCGGCGTCGGGGTCTTCATCACTTACAACGGCGACGGCGAGGACGGGGCCGCGTTCTGGGACGCCAAGGAGCTCACGCGCGCAGTCGTCCGTGGCCTGGTGCCGCCCGCGCCGGACCATGCAGGCGCGGGCGGCGCCGGTGCCGCGTCCGGCGCGCAGGTCGACGACACGTCCCGCTACGCCGGGACCTACCGCCCGTCCACGGTGAGCAGCGATTCGGTGATGCGGTTCGCCGGCCTCACCTCCTCGGTGCAGGTGCGCGCTGACGGCGCCGGGCGGATCACCACCACCGGGCTGTCGATGGACCCGTCAGTGCAGGAACAGCATTGGGTGCAGCAGACCCCGGGCGTGTTCACCGAGGAGGGCGGCCCCGGTCGGATCGCCTTCGACGACGGGGTCCTCGCGGGCGGCGGACCCGAGGCCACTGCGTACGAGCGGCTGTCCTGGTACGAGGATCCCGGGTGGCATCTGATCGCGATCGGCACCGCGGCCATCGTGCTTCTGCTCGCGGCCGCCGGATACCCGGCGGTCGCAGGGTGGGAACGATGGCGCCGCGCGAGGTCTCCGGTACCCGCCCGGATCGCGCGCGGTGCCATCTGCGCACGCCTGTCCGCGTGGCTCACCGGTGTGCTGGGCACGGCCTTCGCCTGCCAGTTCGCCGTGCTCGTCGCCGACGGCAACCTGCTTTCCGAGCGCGTGCTGCTGGGCTCGCCGCTGTTGACGTCGCTGCCGTGGCTGGGGGCCGCCCTGGTCCTACCGGTGGCCGGGACGATCGTCACGGCCCCGGTGGCCTGGATCCGCGGCTGGTGGACGGTGCCCGGCCGCGCGGCGTTCACCGTCGTCACGGTCGCGGGGACCGTGTTCGTGGCGGGCGCCGCCAACTACGGCCTGGTCGCGCTGCCCGGATGATGGGGCCGCCGCGTCACGACTCCCGGTGCGCGCGGAGCACGGCGTCGTGGACGGTGCACTCGTCGCCGTCGGCCCCGTGCTCGGTCCGTGCCCTCGTGGCGCAGGTGTCCACGACCCATCCCGACGGCAACGACTGCGCGAGATCCTCGGCAGTCCAGCCGATGTCGGCGAGGTCGGGCCGGTGCACCCCGGAGTCCGCGTCGCTCGGGTGGTGGCCCACGATGAGCAGGGTGCCGCCAGGGGCGACGGCCGCGGCGAGGCGGGCGAACAGGCGCGATCGCCTCTCGGTAGGCAAGTGCAGGTAGGAGGCGGTCACGAGGTCGTAGCTGCCGGGCACCGGGTCGCGGGTCAGGTCCACACGACGCCAGTCGACCGACACTTCCCGTTGTGCGGCGGCGTCCGCGGCGCGCTCGAGCGCGACGGCGGACAGGTCCGCGGCGGTCACCTTCCAGCCCCGCCCGGCGAGCCACAACGCGTCGCCGCCCTCGCCGGCGCCCGCGTCGAATGCGCTGCCGGGCTTCAGGTCCGCGAGCTCGTCGACCACCACGGCGTTGGGCCTGCCGCTCCACATCCGGCCGTGCGCATGACCGTCGGCGCCGTCGTCCCGGGTGTGATGGTGATGTGCGCCGTCCCCTCCTCGGTAGCGGTCGTCCCAGGCACGTCGGCCGTAGCGGTGTTCGTAGAGAGCGTCGTCGGCGTCGGCGGCGGCGAGGTCCGCGTTGATCATGGCGCCCGCCTTCAGGCCCGCTGCGGCGGAGGCGATCACCTGGGCGGAGGGGTCGGTGATGTTGCCCGCCGCCCACACGCCGGGCGCGTCGGTCTTACCGGTCGGATCGGCGGCGACGACCGTCCCCATGAGGGTGTCTCCGGCCAGGAAATCCTGCGGCTGCAGCCCAAGTGGGCGGAGGATCCCCGCGCGGGCGTGCGTCACCGGGGCGACGACCAGCGCGTCGAGCGCGACGACGGAGCCGTCGGCCAGGCGGATGCCGGTGAGCCCCGACGGCCCCGATTCGACGGCGGAGACGGGCCCGTCGACGACGGGGATGCCGAGGGCGGCGAACTGCTCGGACTGAGCGTCGTCGAACGGCGGCGCGCCGTGCAGGACGACGGTGACGTGCTCGCTGAGCTGCCGGAACAGCAGGGCCTGGTGGGCTGCCATCGGCCCCGTCGCCAGGACGGCGATCCGCTGGTCGCGTACCTCCCAGCCGTGGCAGTACGGGCAGTGCAGAACGCCGGAGCCCCAGTGCTCCGCCAGCCCGGGGATGTCCGGCAGCGCGTCGCGTGATCCGGTGGCGGCGAGCAGCCTGCGGGCGCGGACGGTGGCGTGGGCGTCGCCGTCGTCGTAGGTGACGAGGAAGTTCCCGTCGTCGTTGCGTGCCAGGTCGGTGACCTGCGCGGTGAGGATCGTGCCGCCGTAGCCCTCGACGTCCGCGCGCCCCGCCGCGTACAGCGCGGCGGGGGGAGTGCCTTCGCGGGTGAGGTAGTTGTGCACGTGCCCGGCGGCGGTATTGCGCGGCTCGCCGGCGTCGAGCACGAGGACGCTGCGGCGGGAACGTGCCAGGGCGAGCGCGCCGCTGAGTCCCGCGGCGCCGCCGCCGAGCACCACCACGTCGTACGTCGCGTCGCGACGTGCAGGGGTTTCCTGAAGTGAATCCGTCATGTCGCAAGGATGCGCGCCGCGCGCGGGGTTGACAAACAACGTTGCTGAAACGGCAAAATGGGGGCATGGACGACAGCGAGATCGACGATGCCCTGGAGCGTGTGGGGCCGCGGCTGCGGGAGGTGCGGGAGCGGCGCGGGGCCACGCTGGCCGACGTGTCGGCGGCGAGCGGGGTCTCGGTGAGCACGCTGTCCCGACTGGAATCGGGCAGTCGCAAGCCCACCTTGGAGTTGCTGTTCCGGCTGGCGCGGGCGCACGACGTGCCCCTCGAGGAGCTCGTGCACGGGGCGGCCACCGAGGACCCACGGGTGCGGGCGCAGCCGGTGAGCGCGGACGGGCGCACTTACCTGCCGCTGACCCGGCGGCCCGGCGGCGTGCAAGCGTTCAAGATGATCATCGGCCCGGAGGAGACGTCCGGCGAGCAGCGCAGCCACGAGGGCTACGAGTGGATGTACGTACTGAGCGGCAGGCTGCGGCTGCTGCTGGGGGAGCTGGACCTGGTGCTGGGTGCGGGCGAGGCGGCCGAGTTCGACACGCACACCCCGCACTGGTTCGGCAGCGCCGATGGGCGGCCGGTGGAGCTGCTGGTGCTCTTCGGGCCGCAGGGCGAGCGGATGCACGTGCGGGCCCGGCCGCGGAGGGCCGAGGGCTCCGGGCGGCGCGGGGGCAGTGCTTGACCGTCCGCGACCCCGCCGGGCCCGTCCTCGGGGCGGGCGGATCGACCCCGACGCGCGTACGTTGGCGTTCAGCGGCATGACCGTGAGCGCCCGGGACGCGCGTCCGCGGCGCGGGACGACCGACCTGCACGACGAGGAGGTTCTGATGGGAGTCCGGGACAAGTTTGAGAACAAGGCCGAGGAGCTCAGGGGGCGCGCCAAGGAGGCGGCCGGCGCGGCGTCCGGTGACGACGACCTCAGGGACGAGGGGCAGGCCGACCAGGCATCCTCGTCGGTGAAGCAGGGCGTGGAGAAAGCCAAGGACAAGGCTAACGAGATCGCCGACAGGCTCACCGGCGGCAAGGACGAGTGAAACGGCACCGGCAGCGCGTCAGCCCAGGCCCCGCCAGTCACGCGGCACCCGCGATGTGAACCGCGGCGGGCGGCGCTCGGCGAAGGAGGCGCCGCCCTCGCGTGCGTCCGCCGTGCCCATCACCTGCATGTGCCCCTCGGTCTCCAGTTCCGCCACGCGCTCCGGGGAGTAGCCGCGGCGCAGCGTGTCCCACAGCAGCCGCTTGGTCAGCGCGGCGGACAGCGGAGAGACGTTCGCAGTGATGTCGGCGGCGATCTCCATGGCGGCGGGCACGACGTCCGCGGCGGGCAGCGACCGGCCGGCCAGGCCCATGCGCTGCGCTTCGGGCCCGTCGAAGGTGCGGCCCGTCATCAGCACCTCGGCGGCCACCGCGGACCCGGCGATCTGCGGGACAGTCCAGTGCGCCATGGCGTCCGGCATCATGCCCCGGCGTACCTGGGGGATCGCGTACCGGGCGTCGTCGGCGACGATGCGGATGTCCGCCTGCATCGCGATCGTCAGCCCGATACCGATCGCGTGGCCGTTGACGGCGGCGATCACGGGGGTGTTCAATTCGAACGCGGGCGGGGCGATCGGCGACGCGGTGAATCCGTCACGCGGAGCATCGAACGTCGACCCCGCTGCCGACATGTCGGCGCCCGCGCAGAACGCCGGCGGGGTCCCGGTGACGACGATTGCCCGCACGTCGTCGTCCGCGTCTGCGGCACGGTACGCCTCGCTCAGGTCCACCCCCATCTCTTTCGTGAAGGCGTTGCGGCGCTCCGGGCGGTGCAGCGTGATGACGGCGACGCCGTCGGCGGTCTCGCACAGCACGGTGCTCATGCGGCCACCGCCGCTGCGAGGTCGGCGATGTGCGCGTCCGCGACGTCGTAGCCGGGGAAGTAGCAGCACACCCTGCCCGCGTGGTCGCCGAACCTGGCGATGATCTGGTCTGCGCACTCCTCGGGCGTCCCCTGCACCGACAGCGCGGCCGCCATTTCGTCGGTGATGAGCGCGCTCATCGCGGCGGTCTCGCCCGCTTTGATCAACGCGTTCAACCGGGGTTGCGTCTCGCCCCAGCCGTGCACGTCCAGGACGCGGCGGTACGCCGGCGTTGAGCCGTAGAAGGCGAGCAGCGACCGCACTCCGCGGCGGGCACGCTCCAGCTCGTCCGCAGTGCGTCCCATCGCAACCACCACCTGCGGGTAGATGGCGAACTGCCCGGGGGAACGTCCGCCGCGTCGCAGCCCTTCCTCGACCGCGGGCAGGGTGTGCTCCCGGAAGTGGCGTGCGGTGTTAAACGGCATGACCAGCAGGCCGTCGGCCACCTCGGCGGCGGTACGGGTCATGAGTGGGCCGAGCGCCCCCATGCAGACCTCCGGGCGCCCGTACGGGTTGGGGCCCGGATCGAACATCCGGGGCATGAAGGTGTGTCGGGTGAACTCTCCGTGGAAGTCCGGCCGGCTGCCGTGCTCCCACGCGTCGAGGATCGCGCGCACGGCGGCGACGGTCTCGCGCATGCGGGCGGCAGGCCGGGACCACTGCGCCCCGTACCGCTTCTCGATGTGCGGGCGGGTCTGGGCGCCCAGCCCCAGCCGGAACCGTCCCCCGCTGAGCGTGTGCAGGTCGTAGGCCATGTGCGCCAGGTGCAGCGGGCTGCGGGGCAGCGCTATGGCCACGTTCGTCATCAGATCCGCACGGACGGACTGCGTGGCGAGCGCGAGGGGCAGGAACACGTCGTGCGCGCCCTCGAAGCTGAACAGCCCGTCCACCCCGCACGCCACCAGCTCACATGCGCGCCGGGCGGAATCCTCCAGCGGCGCATCGAGTTGCACGTCCAGCTTCACGGCGGCTCCTGTCCGTCTACCTCACATGTCCACCCACTACTTCATAGCATCATCGGCCACGTGCGCACGGAAACTGCGCGGGACCACGAAGGTGAGGATGAGGGCCGTCGCGACGGCGGCGGCGAGGAGCCCGACGAAGGTGGCGTGGGTGGCGGCGTTCATCGCGATGGCCGGCGGGGCGCCCGCGTGGTCGCGGAGCACCGCGTTGGTGACGGCGCCGAACACCGCGGCACCCAGGCTCTGGCCCAGGTACCGCGCGAACATCGCCCCGCCGGTGATGGTGCCGCGTTCCGACCAGCCGACGGTGCTCTGCAGGCCCACCAGTAGCGGCGAGACGATCAGCCCCATTCCGGCGCCCATGAGCGCGCTGCCGAGCACCGCCTGCCACACCGGCGACGACACCGACAGCGTGCTGAACACGATCCCGGAGGCGACGGCGAACCCGGTGCCGATGAGCGCGGTGTTGCGGAATCCGATGCGCATGTAGAGGCGGGCGGACAGCCCCGAGGCGGTGGGCCAGGTGATGCTCATCGTCGCCAGCACGAACCCGGCGGCCACCGCGCCGAGTCCGAGCACCTGCTGGGCCCAGTTGGGCAGGTAGATCGACAGGCCGATCACCATCATCCCGGCGGTGAACGTGGCCGCGTAGGAGCCGGCGGGCAGGCGGCGCGCCCACAGGTGCAGCGGCAGGATCGGCTCGGCGGCCCGGCGCTCCACGAACACCACGGCGACCGCGGTGACCAGCGCAAGTGCGAAGACGGCGATGCTCGCTGCCGAGCCCCACGCCCACGCCGTGCCGCCCTGCAGCAGGCCGAGGATGAGCAGCGACGCGGAGACGAGCACCAGCCCGGCCCCGGCGAAGTCGATGCGGTGCCGGCGGCGCTCGACGTCTTCGTGCAGCAGTCGCGCGAGCAGCCCCAGCGCAAGCAGGCCGATGGGCAGGTTGACCAGGAAGATCCAGCGCCACGAGACGAACTCGGCGAACGCGCCGCCGATCGCCGGGGCCGTCACCGCGGAGACGCCCCACACGCTCGAGAGGTAGCCCTGGATGCGGCCGCGCTCCTCGACGCTGTAGAGGTCGCCGGCCACGGTGTTCACGGTGGCCCCGATGGATCCGGCCCCGAAGCCCTGCAACGCCCGGAAGATGATGAGCGCGAGCATGTTCCACGACAGCGCCGAGAGCAGCGAGCCGAGCAGGAACAGGCTGATCCCGAACAGCAGCACCGGCTTGCGGCCGTAGAGGTCGGCGAGCTTGCCGTAGACCGGGATCGTCACGGTCTGGGCGAGCATGTAGACGGAGAACACCCAGCCGATCAGCGAGAACCCGCCGAGATCGGCGACCACCTGCGGCACCGCGGTGGCGACGATCGTCGTGTCCATCGCGACGAGGGCCATCGACAGGACGAGGGCCAGCAGCACCGGCGTCCGCCTGTCGTTCCGCACACCCGCCATGGGTCAACCTTGGCACGTCGTCATGCCCCAGTGACTGGCACCACAGATTGATCAATGGTCAATTTGCGTCTACCGTGGCGGCATGACCTCGACACAGGGCGGGCCGCCGCGAGGCGGGTCCGTATACGGCGATGCGGTCGCGCGGCGTCGTGCCGTGCTGGATGCGGCCGTGGAGATCCTCGACGAGGGCGGATATCCGGCGCTCACCAACAGGGACGTCGCCAAGCGCGCCGGCATGAGCCCCGGGCTGATCTACCAGTACTTCGTCGACAAGCAGGACATCTTCATCACGCTGCTGCAGGAGGCGGAGACCGAGCTGGCGGAGTTCATCGAGGCGCTGCCCCGTGACAGGGGAGTCGCCGGTCTGCTCGCGGCGATCGTGCCGGAGGCGACGCGGCAGTGGAAGCGCGTCGGGTACCTCGCGTCCACGTGGCAGACGGTCGACGGGAGCGGGATGGAACGCGAGTCGGTGCGCGAGCTGCGCGCGTGCTCCGACCGCCAGTTCGCCGCGCTGCACCGTGCGCTCGCCGAGTCCGCGGACGCCGAAGGCCGCGCGCTGCGCGACGATCCCGCGATGGTGCTGTACGTGTGGGCGGGTCTCACGGGCATCGCGGACACCCTCACCAACAAGTGGCTGCGGGGCGGAGCGCGCGAGGAACTGGTCGCCTACTCCACCGCCGCGCTCGCCCGCTCCATCCTCGAATGACCGGAGACCCCCTCATGACCGACCTGGACCACCGCCCGCCGCGCGTCGCGGACGCCGCCGCGGCAGCAGAGTTCGCCGAGGCGGCGGGCGGCCTGCTGCTGCGGCTGCGCGCCGACGCGGGCACCGCGTTGGACGACGCGGAGCGCGCGGCCCTGCGGGACCGCGGCGACGCGCGCAGCCACGACGAGCTCATCCGCCTCATCGGTGCACGCTTCCCGGGCGACGCGGTGTTGTCGGAGGAAGGTGCCGACGACCGCGCCCGCCTGCACGCCGAGCGCGTGTGGATCGTCGACCCGCTCGACGGCACCCGCGAGTACGGCGAGCCGCCGCGGACCGACTGGGCGGTGCACGTCGCGCTCGTCGAGCACGGCGAGTTGGTGGCCGGCGCGGTGGCGCTGCCCGGGCTGGGCGTGACCTGTTCGAGCGCCGAGCACCCGGACCCGCTCGCGGTCCCGCCGCCGTCGTCGCCGCGGATCCTGGTGAGCCGCACGCGGCGTCCCGCGCCGATCCTGCGTCTCGCCGAGCCGCTCGGCGGAACCCTCGTGGAGATGGGGTCCGCCGGGGCGAAGGCGATGGCGGTGGTCCGCGGTGATGCGGAGGTGTATGCGCACGTCGGTGGTCAGTACGAGTGGGACTCCGCCGCCCCGGTGGCCGTCGCGCAGGCGGCCGGGCTGCACGTCTCGCGCATCGACGGCTCGCCCCTGCACTACAACCGCCCCGACCCGCAGCTTCCGGACCTGCTGATCTGCCGGCCGGAACTCGCGGCACGGACCCTGGAGGTGCTCGCCCGATGAACAACCCGACAACCGCCGCGCGGGGGCCCGCGAAAACCCTCACGCACCTGGAGCGCCTCGAGGCCGAGAGCATCCACATCATGCGCGAGACCGTCGCCGGCAGCGAGAACCCGGTGATGCTCTACTCGATCGGCAAGGACTCGTCGGTCATGCTCCACTTGGCGCGCAAGGCCTTCCACCCGTCGCGCCTGCCCTTTCCGCTGCTGCACGTGGACACCACCTGGAAGTTCCGTCAGATGTACGAGTTCCGCGACCGGATCGCCGCATCGGAGGACCTGGATCTGCTCGTCCACCGGAACCCCGAGTGCGTCTCGCGCGGGATCAACCCGTTCGATCACGGATCCGCGGTGCACACCACGATGTGGAAGACGGAGGGGCTCAAACAGGCGCTGGACAAGTACGGGTTCGACGCCGCGTTCGGCGGGGCGCGCCGTGACGAGGAGAAGTCGCGTGCCAAGGAGCGCATCTTCTCCGTCCGGTCGCCCGAGCACCGCTGGGACCCCAAGCGTCAGCGTCCCGAGCTGTGGCGGCTCTACAACTTGAACAAGGCCCGCGGCGAATCGCTGCGCGTGTTCCCGCTGTCGAACTGGACCGAGCTCGACATCTGGCAGTACATCCTGCGCGAGAGTATCCCCATCGTGCCGCTGTACTACGCGGCGCGGCGGCCGGTGGTCGAGCGCGACGGCACCCTGATCATGGTCGACGACGACCGCATGCCGCTGCGCCCGGACGAGACCCCGCAGATGCGCAGCGTCCGCTTCCGCACTCTCGGCTGCTACCCGCTCACCGGCGCGGTCGAGTCCGAGGCGGACACGCTGACCGGCATCATCCAGGAAATGCTGCTCACCACCACCTCCGAGCGGCAGGGGCGCGTGATCGACAAGGACGGCGCCGCGTCGATGGAACGCAAGAAGCAGGAGGGCTACTTCTGATGGCACAGGTATCCGAACCGGTCGCCCCGGCCCGCGCCGTGGACTCCGACCTCATCGCCGCCGACATCGACGCATACCTGGCGATGCACGCGAACAAGTCGATGCTGCGCTTCATCACCTGCGGCAGTGTGGACGACGGCAAGTCGACGATGATCGGCCGGCTGCTCTACGAGTCCCAGCTGGTGTTCGAAGACCAGCTCAGCGCCCTCGAAACGGATTCGCGCAAGTCCGGGACGCAGGGCGGCAACCTCGATTTCGCGCTGCTCGTCGACGGCCTCGCCGCCGAGCGCGAGCAGGGCATCACCATCGACGTCGCCTACCGCTTCTTCACCACCACCAAACGCAAGTTCATCGTCGCCGACACGCCCGGTCACGAGCAGTACACGCGCAACATGGTCACCGGGGCGTCCACCGCGGACCTCGCGGTGCTGCTCGTCGACGCGCGCAAGGGGGTGCTGCAGCAGACCCGCCGGCACGCGTACCTGGTGTCGCTGCTGGGCATCCGCCACGTGGTCCTCGCCGTGAACAAGCTCGACCTGGTGGACTACTCGCAGGACGTGTTCGACGCGATCGACGGCGACTTCCGCGAGTTCGCCGGGCGCATCGGCGCGGCGAATGTCGTCACGATCCCGATGTCGGCGCTCATGGGGGACAACCTCACGGGTCCGAGCCCCCGCACGCCCTGGTACACCGGCCCGTCGCTGATCGAGCACCTCGAGGCGGTACAGATCGAAGACGACCACCAGGCGCGACCGATGCGGATGCCGGTGCAGTGGGTCAACCGCCCGGACCACACGTTCCGCGGGTTCTCCGGGCAGCTCGTCTCCGGCACGGCGGCCCCCGGCGACGCGGTGCGGGTAATGCCGTCGGGGCAGACGAGCACGATCGGCCGGATCGTCACCATGGACGGCGACCTGGACCAGGCCGTCGCCGGGCAGTCGGTCACGCTCACCCTGGCGGACGAGATCGACGTGAGCCGCGGCGACGTGATCGCTGCCGCGGACGATGCGCCGGCGTTATCCGACCAGTTCGCCGCCCACGTGGTGTGGCTGGCCGAGCAGGAGATGATCCCCGAACGCCCCTATCTGTGCCGGATCGGCACCAGCGAGGTGCAGGCGCGGATCACGCGCCCCAAGTACACGATCAACGTCAACACCCTCGAGCACACGGCGACGACGACCCTCGACGTCAACGAGATCGGGGTGTGCAACGTGAGCTTCGACCGCCCGGTGCCGTTCGACGCCTACGCCGACGGCGGCGAGACCGGCGCGTTCCTCCTCATCGACCGCATGTCGGGGAACACGATGGGCGCCGGGATGATCGACTATGCGCTCCGGCGGGCCGACAACATCCACTGGCAGCAGGTGGACGTGGACGCGCAGGCGCGGGCGCGTCTCAAGGGGCACAAGCCGGCGGTCGTGTGGCTCACCGGCTTGTCCGGCGCGGGCAAGTCGACCATCGCCAACCTCGTCGAACGCGACCTGCACGCGCGGGGTGGACACACCTATCTGCTCGACGGCGACAACGTGCGCCACGGCCTGGGCCGCGACCTGGGATTCACCGAGGCCGACCGGGTGGAGAACATCCGGCGCGTCGCCGAGGTGGCCACGCTCATGGCGGACGCGGGTCTCATCGTGCTGGTCTCGCTCATCTCGCCGTTCCGGGCGGACAGGGAGGCGGCGCGCGAGACCATCGGTGCGGACCGGTTCTACGAGGTGTTCGTCGACACTCCGCTGGAGGTGGCCGAGGCCCGGGATCCCAAGGGGCTCTATAGCAAAGCCCGCCGGGGCGAGCTCGTGAACTTCACCGGCATCGACTCGCCGTACGAGGAGCCGATGGCGCCGGAGGTGCACCTGCACACCGGGGACGGCGCACCGGAGGACGCCGCGGCCGCGGTCGTGTCCGCGCTGCGCGGCGACGGCATCGTCGGATAGCCCCGATCGTTCACAGCCGCCGGATCGGTGCTGGGCCCTCAGGCGGATGCCGGGACCGGGGCCGACGAGTCGGGATCGTCGCCCTCGGTTTCGCCGCTGATCCGGCGCGCCGCCTGCACGAGCAGCGGGATGCACCATTCGCGGATCGGCACCGTGGGCCGCGCGTGAAGGGACACAGCGGCGGAGGGGCCCGTCGCTCCGAGGACGGGTGCCGCGAGGCCGACGATGTCGGACGCGGCGCTCATGCGGCCCGCGCCGGCGCCGAAGCCGGGGACCGTCGCCGCGCGCTCGACGGCAAGCCCGCCACGCCGCCGCACCCTGTCGAGTTCGCGGTGCAGCGCAGGCAGAGACGGCGGCGGCCCGCAGCGCCCGCCGCGCGGCGGCGCGGAGACCAGTTCCTCGACCTCCTCGGGCGTGAGGGCGGACAGCATCGCCCGGCCGCCGGCGGAGCGGTGCAGGGCGCCGCGCGCGCCCACCTCGAGGCCCGGCAACGCCGCGCGGCCGCCGCCCACCCTGTCCAGCACCACTGTGTCGACGCCGTCCAGGGCCGTGAGGAACACGGGCGTGCCGGTCTGCAGGTGCAGCGCGTGCAGGTGCGGTGCGGCGGTGGCGCGCAATGCGGTGTGGTCGACCGCCCCGCTGCGGAACCGCAGCCCGCGTCTCCCCAGGGCGTAGCCGAGGGGCGTCTGGTTGACCCACTCCAGCCGGATGAGCGATTCCAGAATGCGGTGGGTGGTCGAGTACGGGAGGCCCGCGCGGCGGGCGACGCTGCCGAGGGGCAAGATCTCGCCGGCACTGTGGAAGGCGTCGAAGATCAGCGTCACCCGCTCGATCATCGACGTCGCCGGCCCGGACGACGGGCCGGTGCGGTGAACGTGACTGTGCGGCAAAGGAACCTCCGGGCGCTCGGGTCCCGGACGGAACCGAGATTGGAGCAAGCGCTTGTTCTAGAATGAGGAAGATCACGTCGGAGCGCAATGCCAGTCCCACATCACACGGGGGATGGCGGTTGTCTGGCGAAGGCAGCGCGGTGGAAGGGGTTCGAGGATGGGGCCGACGACACGCACACCGACGCCTCCGCCGGTTCGCGACGAGGACGTGCGCGGAGTGCGGATGCCCGTGTTCGCCGATAGGGACCGCTCGCTGGTGGACATGCTCGAACGGTCTCGCGCGCACGGGGACGGCGTGTACCTCGCGTGCGAAGGCCGGCACGTCACCTTCGCGGAGCACCACCGTATGGTCGCCGCGCTCGCGGCAGAGCTCCGCGAGCGGTTCGGGGTGCGGCCCGGCGACAGGGTCGGCATCCTGGCGGCGAACAGTATCGAGTGGGTCGTGACCTTCTGGGCGACGGTCGCTGCGGGCGGCATCGTCGTCGCGATGAACTCGCACTGGGCGGTGGGCGAGATCGCCTATGCGTGCGGGCACGCCCGCCCGTCGGTGATCGTCGCCGACGGGCGGCGGCGCGAGCGTTTGGCAGAGGCGGCAGCGGTCGCGCCCGCGGCCCAGGTTCCGGTACTGCCGGTCGAGTCGGCGGCCGTCGACCTCGGCGCGGGCGGGGGCTCCGCAGAGCTCCCCGGCGTGCGTCCGGCGGAGGACGATCCGGTCGCGATCGTCTACACCTCGGGCACCACCGGGAGGCCCAAGGGGGCCGTGCATTCGCACCGCAACCTCATCGCAGCCCGCGACTTCCACCGGTACAACGACGCGGTGGCGGCCGCCGCGGGGGCGCCGCAGTACCCTCGCCGCTACCTGATGACCGGGCCGCTGTTCCACATCGCCGCCCTGCACAACATCGCGGTCCCGCGCCTCGACAGCGGCGAGACCGCGGTGATCGCGACCGGTCGGTTCGACGTCGGCCGAGTGCTGGAGCTCATCGAGCGTGAACGCGTCACCCACTGGACCGCCGTCCCCACCATGGCGCACCGGCTGCTGGATGAGGGCAGCGTCGCGGAACGGGACCTGACGTCGCTGCGTTCGCTCTCGCTGGGCACCGCACCCACGGCCCCCGCCATGCGTTCGGCGCTGCGCGAGCTGCTGCCGCAGGCGACGGCCTCGATGGTGGCCACGTATGGGCAGACGGAGTGTTCCACCGCCGCCACGATCGCGACTCCGGCGCAGCTTGCGGCCAACCCGCGCTCGGTGGGCAGCGCGGCGGTGAACACGCAGGTGCGGGTGTGCGACGCGGCCGGCGCGACCGTGCCGGACGGCGTCGAGGGCGAGGTGTGCGTGCGCGGGGCGATGGTGATGCTCGGCTTCTGGGACGACGACGAGGCCACGGCCAAGGCCGTCGACGTCGACGGGTGGCTGCACACCGGCGACCTCGGCGTGCTGCGGGACGGCGAACTCGAGATCAACTCGCGCCGCAGCGACCTGATCATCCGCGGCGGCGAGAACGTCTACCCGGCCGAGGTGGAGGACGCCCTGGACACCCATCCCACGGTGGCCGAGTCGATCGTCTTCGGCCGCCCCAGTGCGGAGTACGGGCAGGAGGTGTCGGCGGTCGTCGTGCTGCGCGAGGACGGCGCGGCCGACGAGGAAGCGCTGAGGCGGCACCTCGACGGCCTGATCGCCGGCTACAAGATCCCCTCGCAGTGGACGGTGACCACCGATCCGCTGCCGCGCAATGCGACCGGCAAGGTGATCCGCACCGGCTTCGCGTGACCTTCGGAAGGATGGCGCCATGACGAATCGTGACGACTGGGCGCCGCTACTCGGCGAACTGACACGCCGGCGCTCCACCGCCCGCGCGATGGGCGGCGAAGACAAGCTGCGCCGGCACCGGGCGGCGGGACGGGTGGACGCGCGCGAGCGCATCGCACGGCTGCTCGATCCCGGCACCTTCACCGAGATCGGGCTGCTCGCCGGGGCGCCGGACACGCCCGCCGATGCTTTCGTGACCGGGTCGGGCCTCATCGACGGGCGGCCGGTGTTCGTCGGCGCCGAGGACTTCTCGGTGTCGGGCGGATCCATCGGCACCGCGGCCGCGACCAAGCGGGCAAGGGTCGCCGCGCTGGCCGGTCAGGAGCGTGCGCCGCTGGTGCTCATGCTCGAGGGCGCCGGGCATCGCGCCACCAACATGCTCGAGCCGCAGCGGCCCGCCCCCAACGACCTGCAGCTGCTCGCCGACCTGGCCGGCACCGTGCCGATCGTCGCGATCGTCACCGGCCCGTCCGCCGGGCACGGGGCCCTCGCCGCGCCGCTGGCCGACTTCGTCGTCATGGTCGACGGCCTCGCGTCGCTGTTCACCGCGGGACCGCCGCTGGTGCGGGCCGCCACCGGTGAGCAGGTGACCAAGGAGCAGCTGGGCGGTCCGCAGGTGCACGCGGTCGTCAGCGGGGTCGCCCACAATGTGGCCGCGGACGTCGACGGGGCGCTGCAGCTGGCGCGTCGATACCTGTCGTACCTGCCGTCGTGCGCGGGCGACCCGCCGCCGTGCGCCGACACTGGTGACGGCGAGCGCGCCGTCGACGCATTGCTCGACCTCATTCCGCCGGACCCGCGGCGCCCGTACGACATGACGGCGGTGCTGCGCGAGCTCGTCGACGACGGCTCGCTGCTGGAGGTGCAACCCGCGCACGGGCCATCGCTCATCACCGCGCTGGCGCGCCTGGGCGGGCGGCCGGTGGCGGTGCTGGCCAACCAGCCGGCCGCGCTCGCGGGAGCCATCGATGCGGCCGCTGCCGGCAAAGCGGCCCGCTTCGTCGAGACGACGGCCGGCTTCGGCCTGCCGCTGGTGCAGCTTGCCGACAACCCGGGCGTGCTCTCGGGCGGCGCCTCGGAGCGGGCGGGGATCCTGCGCGAGGCGGCGCGGATGTTCGTCGCCCAGCACCGCGCACAGGTGCCCAAGCTGCACGTGACGGTGCGCAAGGCGTTCGGCTTCGGCAGCTCGGTGATGGGGCAGAACGCCTTCGGCGGGCAGACGGTCTCGCTCGCCTTCCCGGGCGCGATGCTGGGCGGCATCCCGGCCGCCGTGGGCGGGGCGACCTCGGGCGCCGACGACGACACGCGGCGCGCGTTGGTGGAGCACGAGGCGTCGGGGCCGTGGCAACTCGCCCGCACCGCCACCTACGACGATGTCATCGACCCGCGCGAGCTGCGCAACCGGCTGCTCGCCGCGCTCCGCACCGCGCGGGGGTGAGGGGCCCGGCGACAACTCGCCGAGCACCTTCCCGAGGCGCCCGCCTTCGCCGCGTACGAATTCATCACCGGAGCCTTGTTGTCGAATCCGGTCCGGGTCGGCAAGCGTCTCAAGGCTCCCCTCGACGACAGGTACAGCGCTCGTCGCGGCACGTATCGGGTGCTGTATCGCATCGACGACGCCGCCCGCACGGTGACGGTGCTCGACGTGGCGCACCGTCGAGATGCCTACCGCACGGGAAGTGCATGACCCGGCCGGCGGTCGGGGACGAGCAGGTCACCTACGGCGAGGTCGGCCTTGGTCCCGTACGGCAGCGAGTCCGACTCGTGCGCCTCGAACGGGATAGGGGCGTCCCTCACGCGGGATCCTTTCGTCGCGGGGCCTGCCCGACGGCCATGCCGCTGAGCAGGATGCCGGCCGATCATCTCACCCCCGCGCCGCTGCGTACCCTGACTCCATGACCACGACGCTCGGTGAGATCGGCTCGGCGAAGTACGCCCTGCTCACCACATTTCGCAAGGATGGCAGCGCGGTGCCGACTCCACTGTGGGCGGCGATGGACGACGGGGAACTGCTGATGTGGACCGTCACGGACTCGTGGAAGGTGCGCCGCATCCAGCGCACACCGCGGGTCACCGTTGCGGCCTGCGATGTGCGCGGCAATGCCCGAGGCCCCCAGGTCGAGGCGGTGGCCGAGGTGCTCGACGGCGCCGGCACCGACCGGGCCCGCGCCGTCATCGCGCGCAAGTACGGCGTCCTCGGGTGGATCCTCATCAAGGGCAGCCTGCTGCGGCGCGGTCGCGCCGGCACCGTGGGCCTCGCCGTGCGCGTGGGATGAGGGGCAGGCGCGGGGGAACCTTGGTGGTGGACGCACGCCGCGGCGGCCTTGCCGTACCCACCCCTGACGCGCTCACGCCTTCCAAGCATTGCCGAGCAGCACCATCGTGTTGGCTGATCCGACGACGCCGTGCACGTCCTGCAGCCAGGCGAGGTACTCGGGGTAATAGCCGTGCACCAGGAACGGCACATCCTCGTTGATCTGCCGCTGGATGTCGGCCATCGTCGCGCGCTGGGAGGCGGCGTCGGGATCGGCCTGGAACGCGTCGATGAGCGCATCCATTTCCGGGCTCGTATGCATTCCGTAGAGCTGCTTTCCGCCGCTGTGCATGGCCGACGACATCTTGGGGAACGGGTCGGGATCGCGCAGGCTCAGTCCCCACGACCCCAGGTCGTAGTCGCGTTCCGCCGCGATGCGCCGGATCTGGTCGCCGGTCGTCGGCATGATCTGCGAGTCGACGTCGAAGCCCACTGCGTCGAGCTGCGCCTGGATGGCCAGCGCCTGTTGCCCTTTGGCCTGCTCGGGACCGTTGACCATGACGAGCTGTCCGTCGAAGCCGTCGGCCTTCGCCTCGGCGACCAACGTGCGCGCCTCTTCTTGATCCTGCACCGGCGACGCGACGTCGGTGTGCCACCGGGAGTAGGCGCCGAAAAGCTCGCCCTCGGCGAATTCCGCAGTGCCATAGGCGCGCTGGGCGATGGCGTCGT
Source organism: Tomitella gaofuii (assembly GCF_014126825.1). Classification (NCBI taxonomy): domain Bacteria; kingdom Bacillati; phylum Actinomycetota; class Actinomycetes; order Mycobacteriales; genus Tomitella; species Tomitella gaofuii. Next base: position 244,991 of record NZ_CP059900.1, read on the forward strand.
TGTCGAGCGCCAGCTGCATCGCCTTGCGCAGGCGCGGATCAGCCCCGGGCCGGCCCGGGGCCGCATTGATGAGGGTGACATTGGCCGCCGCCGTCATGCTCACATACCCCGGCGTGTCCCGATCGAGCATCTTCTGCACGTCCTGCGGATAGCGGACATAGGTCATGTCGATGCCGCCGTTGAACATGGTCTCCATGGCGGTCTGCGTGGTCGGGAGATACACGATCTTCACCGCATCGAGCGGCGGCCGGCCGTCCCAGTAGTCGTCCCGGGCAGTGAGCGTCATCGCATCGCCCTGATGCCACTCCTGCAGCGTGAACGGGCCGGCGCCGATGGGCGTGAAGCCGTCGCCCGGCGTGCCGGCCGCCGGAGCCACGATCATCCCCGCTCCGGACGTGAGCGTGTGCGCGAATCCCGGCCAGGGGCGCGCGAGCGTGTAGACGACGGTGTGCGGGTCGGGCGCATCGATGGCGGCGACGTTGTCGTTCCACAGGGCGGCGTCGGGCCCGCCCGCCGCGCCGAACCGCTCCTGGCTGGCCTTGACCGCCGCAGCGTCCAGTGGAGATCCGTCCGAGAAGACCACCCCGTCGCGCAGGGTGAGCGTCCACGTCGAGAAGGCGTCGTCGTGGTCCAGGGCGGTCGCCATCTGCGGCACGACGGCGTCGGCCGCCGCGTCGTAGCGCATGAGCGAGCCGTAGATGTTGAGCATCTCCACGCCCCCGGTGGTCACCGCGGCGATCGTCTTGGCGGGATCGAGCGAGGTCGGCTCCGAGAAGGCGCCGTAGGTGAGCGTGCCGCCGTCGTGGGGCGCACCCTCATCCGCGGCCACGTTGATCATGCCGTCTCTCAGCGTGCCGAGGCCGGCCGCGTCGGTGCTTCCGTCGCCGCCGCCGCTCGAGCATGCGGCGAGTCCGATCGCGACGGCGGTGAGCACGGCGCCGAGTCGCAGGGGTCTGCGTGCAACGAATCCTGTCATGGTTCCCTTTCTCCGGGCGCGGAGGCGGCGAATCGGGCGACGCCGCGGGCCACCCCCGCCCAGCAGCGGTCCATCACGTCGTCGGTGATGCCCGCGATATGGGGCGTGACCACGACGTTGTCCATGGCCCACAGCGGATGTGCAGCGGGCAGCGGTTCGGGATCGGTGACGTCCAGGGCGACGTGCCCCAGCCGCGTGCGCGCGGCCTCGACCAGCGCATCCGTATCGACCAGCGGTCCCCGCCCCGCGTTGACGAAGACGGCGCCCGGGCGCATCCGTGCGAAGAAGCCGGCATCGGCCAGGTGCCCGGTCGCGGGCGTCAGCGGGACGGCGAGCACGACGATGTCGTAGCGGCCCAGGTTCTCGCGGGCCCCGCGCGTATCCAGCACACCTTTGCGGGCCGCTCTGCCGGCCAGGTCGGCTGCAGCGCCGAAGGTCGAGAGCATCGCGCGCAGGTGGGTGCCGATGTCGCCCGCCCCGAACACCAGCACGCGTGCGCCGGCGAGTGTGCCGGTGCGCTCCGCCCGCCAGTCGCGACGGCGCTGGGCCTCGGCGAAGCCCGGCAGGCGGCGGTGGTGCGAGAGCAGCTGCGCCATCACCCATTCGGCGACGGTCCGGCCGTGCACGCCGGTGACGCCGGCGACGCGCACGGTCGCGGGCGCGACGGCCTCCCAGCTGTCGGTGCCCGAGCTGAACAACTGGATCATCCGCAACCGCGGCAAGGCGGGCAGCAGCGCGGCGGTGGACGCGTCGGGGTGCCGGTCGACCACCAGGACCTGCGCGTCTTCCGCGCCTGCCGGCAAGGCCTCGGGCGCCTCCGGGGCGTACAGCATCACGTCGGCGTTGCAGGCCGCAAGCACCGCGTCGACGCCACGCGGCTGCGGCACGAGCACGCGGATCGGCCGGCCTGGCGTGGTCATCGGCGTCATCATCGCTGCCGCCCGAGCACCTCCGCCGCGAGTGCGGGTTCGTCCCGGAGGGCCTTGCGCACGGCCGCCTCCCAGAACCCGTGGTAGCCGTTGCCGTCGCTGTTGGCCTGCCGATCCATCCACCAGTCCGGCAGCGACGACTTCTCCGGGCCGCCCGCCACCCGCACCATCCACGCGTTCTTCGCCCGCTGCTCCAGCGCCACCGCGCGCAGGAATGCCGCCCGCGCGGTGTCCCCGATGACGAACACCCCGTGCCCGCCCAGGATCGCCCGATCGGCATCGCCGATCGCGCGCACCGCCGCATCCGCGGCCTCACGACTGTTCACGGCCCCCTCGTACTCGTCCACGAGCACCACCTCGCCGCCGCCGAGGCTCGAGCTCTGGTCGTACGCAGGCGGAACCGCCGTGAGGTCGCTCCACACCGTGCCGTACTCGGAATGATTGTGCACCGCGTACTGCACCTCGGGGCGGGCCACGTGCAGCGCCAAGTGCAGGGGGATCCCCAGCGGCACCGGCCAATCACCCTCGATGACGTTGCCGTCGAGGTCGATGCGCAGCACGTCCCCGGGCATCATCTCCTCCCAGGTGAGCAGCCACGGGTTGCACAGCAGCGTCCCGTCGCCCATGTTCACCGTGATGTGCCCGGCCAGGTGATCGCAGTACCCTTCCGCCCACAGCGTGCGGCCCAGCAGCACGATCTCCTCGCGCACATCGAGCTCCGGCATCAGCCGATCCCGGGCAGGGGTGAAACCATTCGACACGGCGACCACGTCAGCGCTCCTGCCCGTCGCGTGGCAGCACCGTCGCGGGAAGCGGATGCCGGTAGAGCTTCGCGGCGTTCTCGCTGCACATCATGCGCAGCTCGTTCGCCGGGATGCCCGCCCAGTACTTGTCGAGCACGTCCTGGGTGCCGGGCCAAGTCCCGTCGCCGTGCGGGTAGTCCGTCTCGAGCATGATGTTCTCCACCCCGATGACGTGCCGCAGGGCGATGGTGGACGGGTCGTCGAGGGTGCAGAACCAGAAGTTGCGGCGCAGGACGTCGGACGGTCGCTCGTCCCAGCCGAGGCCGTAGCCCGAGCGGTCGATGATGTTGTCGAGCCGGTCGATGAGCATGGGCACCCAGCCGATGCCGCCCTCGCTCATGGCGATCTTCAGCGCGGGGTTGTCCTTGGGGTAGCCCGACCACAGCCACTCCGAGCACGCGCCCAGTGACAGCTGGCCGAACATGGTCGCGCCCAGCTGCAGGCCGGGCGCCCCCTTCGGGTAGGCGTACATCCCCGAGCTGCCCACGTGCAGCGAGATGACGGTGTCGGTCTCGACGCAGGCCGCGATGATCGGGTCCCAGTGCTCGCGGTCCCATAGCGAGGGCAGTCCGATGGCGTGCGGGCGCTCGGGGAAGGTGACGGAGGTGAAGCCGCGCTCGGCATTACGGCGTATTTCCTTGACGGCCTCGACCGGGTCGGTGAGGTAGGTGATGCCGCCGGGGATCACCCTCTCGGGGTATTCGAGGTACCACTCGTTGTAGAGCCAGTCGTTCCACGCCCTGGTGGCGGCGATACCTACCTGGCGGTCCTTCGCGAAGGCGAATACGCGGCCGCAGAAACCGGTGATCTGCGACGGGAAGTTGAGCATGGCCCAGATACCGCCCAAGTCCATGTCCTTGACCCGGGCGTGGATGTCGTAGCAGCCGGGGCGCATCTGGTCGAAGCGGAACGGCTCGTACTTCACCGTCTCTTTGCGCCGGCCGGCGACAGCGTTCATTCCCACCTGCGAATAGATGTCGCCGTCGAACTCCCAGACCTGGGCGCCGTGCTCGTTCTGCACCATCTGCGGCCCGCGGTCGCGCAGGCTGGCGGGCATCCAGGTCTCGAAGAGGTGCGGCGGCTCCACGACGTGGTCGTCCACCGAGATGATCGTGTAGCGGGTGTCCTGCGGCTGCGGCTCGGGGGCGAACAGCGCGGGGTCGAGGTCTTCGGGGGTGAGCGTCATCGGATGCCTCCGGATCGTGTCGCGGGAGTTCGGGCGTCAGGGAAACGTGCATCGAGGGACATGTATCGAGAAATGTGTGAGTATCACTATGTGATAAGATCTATCACTTAGTTCAAGATTAGGAGTGATCCAGATCGCAGTCAAGACATCGGCGACGCTCGCGCGCGGCCTGCGCGTGCTGGAGGCCATCGCGGCGCGACAGCCGGCGGGCCTGGCCGAACTCACCGAGGCGCTGGGTGAGGACAAGAGCGCCCTGCAGCGCGCCCTCGCCACGCTGCACGACACCGGCTGGATCGCCCCGAGCGGGCCGGGCGTCTGGGAACTGACCACCCGCGCGCTGTCGATCGCGGGACACGCCGCCGCATCGTCGCCGGTGGTCGCGCGGGCCCGGCCGCTACTGGGCGCCCTGCGTGATGAGACCGGGGAGACGGCACACCTTGCCCTACTCGACGGCGCCGATCTCGTGGTGGTCGACATCGCCGAGGCCCGCCAGGTGGTGCGCACCGCGCTGTACCCGGGCCAGCGCATCGCCGCTGATGCCAGCGCAGGGGGGCGGGCGGTGTGCGCGGCCCTCGATGCGGCGGCGCGGCGGGCGCTGTTCGCCGATCCGTCCGGGCTGCTGCCCGACGCTGAATACGTGCGTATCGCTGCCCGCGGTTGGGCGGTGTGCGAAGGGGACGTGAAACCGGGGTGGACGAGCATCGCCAGCCCAGTCCGTACTGCGGGCGGGGCGCCGGTCGGAGCCGTCGTGACCAGCGGGCCGGCGCAGCGGCTCACCCCGGACCGCTACGACGGCATCGGTGCGCTGCTGCACGACGTGGCGCTCGAGTTGAGCCGCAGGTGACTTTGCTCGGCGCGTAGTCGGCCGTACGCCCCCGCCGAGTGGTGCAGAACCGGGTGCTCCTCCGCGGATCAGCACCCCGGACGGCCCCACTCGAGGAGCGCACACCCATGATCGACCCGTCACGCCCCGGATGGTCGCGGAGCCCCGCCGGCGCGGTGGCGCTCGACCCTGCGTTGTGGGCGGGCGGCACTTGCGCGACGGAGAACTCCGGGCGGTCTTGCACCCCGGGCGTCAGCACCCACCACGACCACGTACTGCCGGACACGATGCGGCGGTGAAGATCGGGGAGAGACTCGTGCCTGGAAGCCTCTTGGGGCGGACGCCGGCAGCGCCGAACCTGACGCCGGCGGCGCCGAACTTGATGCCGACGCCGCCGTCACCCGCGAGGACGTTCCCGGCCCGCCCTCACCGCGTGATCATCGACGCCATCATCTGCTCGAAGCCCTCGGGGTAGAGCGCGGCCGGCGGCTGCCCGGCACCGGCGGGCGCGTGGAACACCGTGCGCGCGTGGCTGAACTCCACGAATCCTTCGCGCCCGTGGTAGTGGCCCATGCCGGAATCGCCCACGCCGCCGAACGGCGCGTCCTCGAGCCCGGGATGCAGCATGAGGTCGTTGACGGTGACGCCACCGGACGTGGTGCCGTCGAGCACCGTCTGGAGCTCGTCGTCGTCCGTGCCCAGCCAGTACAGCGCCAGCGGCGCGGGCCGCTCGCCCAGGGCGCCGAGCACGTCGTCCACCGTGTCGTAGCCGAGGACCACGACGGCCGGGCCGAACAGCTCCTCGCGCATGACCGCCGTGTCCTCCGGCGGGTCGACCACGACGTGCAGCGGCGTGCGGCGTCCGTCGGGCTGCTCGTCGGGAACGGTTTCGATGCGGGCGCCGCGGGTGCGGGCGTCGTCGACGAGGCCGGCCACGCGCCGGGCATGGCGGTCGTCGACGATGCTGATCGCCCCGGGGTTGCCCTGCACGGTGGGTACGAGCTGCGAGTACGCGCCGGTGAGCGCCGTGACGAACGCGTCGACCGATTCGCGCGGCACGTACACCAGGTCCGGGCTCACGCACAGCTGCCCGCCGTTGCTCGATTTGGCGCCCGCCACCTTTCCGGCGGCTGCGGCCAGGTCCGCGCTGCGCGACACGAGTGTCGGCGACTTCCCGCCCAGCTCCAGCGTCACCGGCACCAGGTTCTCGGCGGCGCTGCGCATCACCGCCCGGCCCACCGACGTGCTGCCGGTGAACACGAGGTGCCCGAAGGGGCGCGTGGTGAACTGCTCGGCCACCGCGGGCCCGCCGGTGACCACGGCGACGTCGAGCGGGTCGATGCGCTCGGTGAAGAGCCGGGCGAGGGTCTCCGCGGTGCGCGGCACCACCTCCGAGGGTTTGAGCACCGCCCGATTGCCCGCGGCCAGCGCCGACGCGAGCGGGCTGAGCAGGGTGAACACCGGGGCGTTCCAGGTGCCCAGGATGCCGACGGTTCCCTTGGGGGTGTATCGGATCTCTGCGGTGGCGCCGTACTGGTCGTAAGGCGCGTACGCCTTGCGGTGTTCCGGTGCCATCCACTCCTCGAGACGGTCCCGCGAGGACTTCAGCGAGCCGAGGGAGCCGAGCACGTCGTTCATGATCGAGTAGCCGCGGTGGCGGCCGCCGAAGTCCTCGTCGACGGCTGTGACGATCGCGTCGTACTCGTCCACCAGAAGGTCGATCACGGCCTGGATGCGGGCGCGGCGCACAGCAGCGGACGGCATCCCCTCGGCGCGGCGCGCCGCGCGCTGGCGGGCGAGGACGTCGTCGAGCGCCGCGATGGCGGCTGCGGCGGAACCGGACTCTGCGACGGTGGTCATACGTGCTCCTCAACCTCGGGGTCGGACCGGTTCGACGCTAGAACGGCTGTGACCGACGCGACAGGGAATTCCTGCACAGTGGAACTGTGCTGCGGTGCAGGCAGATCGGGCCGGTAGACCTGGAGTACCGACTAGCCAGGAGGACACATGCGCACGCGGGGAGCAGTCATCAAGCAGGCGCCGGGGACGTTCGAGGTGGTGGACCTGGAACTGGACGAGCCGCGCCGCGACGAGATCATGGTGCGCATGGTCGCGTCGGGCCTGTGCCACTCGGACGCACACATCGCGGCGGGCGACCACGCGGTGAACAACTACCCGATATGCGGCGGACACGAGGGTGCGGGCGTCGTGGAGCGCGTGGGTCCGGAAACCGAGGGCTTCGCGGTGGGTGACCACGTGGTGTTCTCGTTCCTCGCCGCCTGCGGCAAGTGCCGGTGGTGCGCGTCGGGCATGCAGAACCTGTGCGACCGGGGCGCCGCGATCATGACGGGCGGCCGGCCCGACGCCCCGGACAGCCACCGCATGCTCCTCGACGGCGCGCCCGTGGGGCAGACGTGCGGGCTGGCGACCTTCAGCGAATACACCACGGTGCACGTGGACAACGCGATCAAGGTGCTCGACAAGTCCTTGCCACTGGACCGGCTGTGCCTGCTCAGCTGCGGCGTCGGCACCGGGTGGGGTGCGGCGGTGAACTCTGCGCAGGTGTATCCGGGGCAGACGGTGATCGTCATGGGCACCGGCGGCGTGGGCATCAACGCCGTCCAGGGCGCGGCGCACGCCGGCGCGTCGCGGATCATCGCCGTCGACCCGGTCGCATTCAAACGCGAGAGCGCGCTGCGCCTGGGCGCCACCCACGCGGTGGCCGGTATCGACGAGGCGGCCGAACTCGCCCGCACGTTCACCAACGGTCAGGGCGCCGACGCCGCGATCATCACCGTCGGCAACACCACCGGCGAGCACATCGCCCAGGCGTTCTCGTCGATCCGCAAGGCCGGGGTGTGCGTCGTGACGGGCCTGGGGAAGATGACCGACGTGGGCCTGCCGATCAGCCCGCTCGAGCTCACGCTCTACCAGAAGACGCTGGTGGGCTCGCTGTTCGGCGCCTCCAACCCCACCGCGGACATCCCCTGGATGATCGACATGTACACGGCCGGAAAGCTGGAGCTGGACTCGCTGGTCACCAGCACCTACACGCTCGACGAGGTGGCGAAGGGGTTCGAAGACATGGAGGCCGGGGTGAACCTGCGCGGCGTGCTGGTGTTCGACTGAGCGTTCCCCGCGGGTGGCCCGTCACCGGACACCCGGCTTTGGTGGACATTTGGTTGGAAATCGGCGGAATTTCGACCAAATGTCCACCAAAGCGCACGTGGGGACCGGCGCCGGCTCACAGCCAGTGCGCCAGCCCCACCGCGAACAGTGCGAAGGTGAGCAGTCCGATGGCGCCGCGGAGCGCGGCCGCCGACCGGCCGCCGCGCGCGACGTGGCCGTCGAGCGCCCCGCCGCTCTCCTCGGCCCGGCGGCGCAGCCGAGTCATGTTCCGGGCCTGCACGATCCCCCACGCCAAGGCCACCACGAGAGCGGCGGCGAGCACGGTGAGCGCGGTGCTCATGCCCGTCCACGGCGCCGTGCCCAGCAGCACCGCGCCGGCGATGAGGCCCACGAGCAGGTCGATCGTCGCGAAGATCCCGTAGGCGCGGCCGAACGCCCGGAAGAACGACACCCGCGCCATCGGCTCCAGTGTGGCGGAACTGGTGCGCGCGACGAACACCACCGTCACCATGCCCCCGATCCACAGGCATGCGGTGAGGATGAGGATGCCGGACAGGGTGCTTTCCGCGCCGGAGGACAGGCTGGTCATCGGATTCCGTTTCGCCGAGGGGGTGCGTCCGGTCTACCACCGGCCGGCCCGCGAGAGGCGCCCGGGCGGCCGCCGGGTCTGTTAGCGTCGGCGCCATGAGTGGGACAGCGAACAGGAAGGGCGTCCGGGCGGCCGCCGCGGTGATCGCGGTCGCAGCCGCGCTGGGCGCCTCGGCGTGCTCCTCGTCCGACGACGGCCAGGGCGATGCTGCGCGCACCGCGCAGACGGGTACCGCCCAGACCGGCGCCGCGCAGACCGGTACCGCGCAGACGGGTACCGCCCAGACCGGTGGTGCGACGGGGCAGCCGGCGCCGGGGGCCGGAGCGAGCGCCACCGTGACGTCGGTGGTGCTGAACGGCGCCCCGCAGGATGTCGGCTTCCCCGACGTGCGGTGCGACCACGAGCACGACGAGGGCTTTCCGCAGATCGATCTCGAGGCGCAGGACCGGGCGGCCGACAGGGAATTGCAGGTGGAGATCGTCCTCTCCGATCCGCCCAAGCTCGACGACTTCGAGCTTGAGCAGGGGCGCGACGAGTGGCAGGCCACCGACGCCGACAGGGCGGGCGCGCAGATCACCGTCGACGGGTCGCACTACCGCGTGTCCTCCGCGGTGACTCAGGACGACACCAAGGAACCGGGCCGCATGGAGGTCGAGTTCACCTGCCCGTAGGCCCGGCCCGGCGTGGCGGGCCCGCAGCGCATCATCCCGCCGGTGGTCCGATGCGGAGCATGCGCCCCACCGTTCCCTGCCAGTACACGCCGGGCCCGTCGCCGTCGCCGATGTTCGGTGCGACAGTCCCGGTGAGCTCCATCGGCTCGTCCACCGGCGCGGTGCCGACGAACGAGCGCACCACCTCGTCGCCGGTGTCCGCGTCGATGGCGGTGTAGAACACCGGACCGGTCTTCTGCGCGATACCGCTGGTGAGGACGTCTCCCAGCACGCCGGAGTCCGGCGCGTCGCCGTAGGACAGGCCGTGGATGAGCCTGTCGCCGGTGGTGGCCTTCGGCAGCGTTGCGGTGCGGGTGTTCGACGTCCACTGCCGCGTACAGCCGCTGCCGTCGGTGGCGATCGACGTCATGCCGCCCCGGTACGGTGCCTGCGCGGGCATCGCCGGTCCGTCGACGGCCATCGGGAAGTACTGGAAGCCGTAGGTGTTCGCGATGATGAGCGACCACTCGCCGCCGCCCGGGGATGCGAGCGCGATGGGGGAGTTCTCGGACTGGGCCGGGCCCTCGATGAGCCTGCCGTCTGGCGCGGCGGTCTCCGGGTGCAGGGTGGTCGCGAACGCGGGCATCGCGCAGCGCACGTCGCCGCTGGCACGGTCGAGGACGAACAGCGTCGACTGGTCTGCGGCGTCGAGGTAGGCGACGTAGTCGTCCTGGTTCGGCCCGAAGTACGTGGGCGTGGAGCCCGAGCCGTGGCTGAGCATCCCGGGGTGCCGGGCCGCGCCGGGATCGTAGGCCCGCCGCCACCGGATGTGCGGCTGACCGTCCTCACCCTGGTCCACCTCGTAGAGGGCGCGACTCGTCATCACCGAGGCGCCACCGGGCCGCACCGTGATGCCGTTGGACACGCGCTCGCCCGGGGGCTGCCCCGCGTCGGCGGGCAGGTCGAGGATCCGCGCCGACGCGGGATCGCCGGGGACCACCGTGCCGACCACCGCGTTCACGGTGACGAACCAGATGCGGCCGTCGACCCCCGGGGCGAGGCCCGTGACGTAGTCACCGTCGCGGATGAGCGGGCCCAGATCGGCGATCACCTCGTCGGTGAGGGTCCACGCACCGGAGGAGTCGCGGGCGTGCCCGACGGCGTGAAGGACGCCCGCGCCGTCCGCGACGACGACGCGGTCCTGATCGTCGAGGTAGCCGTACACGCCGCCGAGCAATGCGCCCTTCGCCAACTGCATGCGGGCGAGGGCCGCGGCGGTGGCGGGGTCGAGCAGCACGACCATGGGCGGTGTGGTCTCGAGCGGGTCGGTGCCGACGTAGGCGGTGCACAGTGCCACGGGCATGCCGTCGCTCCCGACGAACACCGACGAACATGTGCCGCCGGGGATCGACGCACGCACACCGGTCTGCGTGCCGGGGCCGACGCCGGGGATCGTGTCGGTGGAGTAGATATCGCCGTGCACGGTGGCGGTTCCGAGGGGGCCGAGGCCGGGTGTTCCCGGCACTGCCCCGGCGGGCGCGGCGACGGCGATCGCCGCAGCCAGCGCGCCCGCGCTCGCGATCGCCCCGCGGGTGACGGCTCCGGCGCGTCGTGTCATCTGTGGCTCCTGCATCCGGGTCCCGGCGGCCGCGCACGCATGGATCGGGCACGGCCGCCCCTCCGGCGGTAGTCGGTGCAGTTCGTAACGACAATGGTCGTGTCAGAATGTATCGACGAAACAATGCAAGTGCAACAGATCACAGGGGGTCGATGACCGATGCCAGTCGAGAGGACGCCCGCCGAGCACCCCGGGACGACCCCGCTGACAGGGGCGTCGTGGCGCACCGACCTGTTCGACATCCCCGGATGCCTGCGAACGATCGGGTTGGACGCCCCGGCCGGCGCAGAGCCGTCGATCGAGCTGCTCGCCGCGTTGCATGAATCGCACGTGCGCACATTGCCGTTCGCGAACACCGACGTTCTGCTGGACACGCACCCGGGGGTGGCGCCGGACGCCGTGCAGGACCAGCTGGTGCGGCGCGGGCGTGGCGGCTACTGCTTCGAGCACGCGCAGATCTTCGCGGCCGCCGCCGAGCACCTGGGCTTCACCGTGCGCAGGGCGCTCGGTCGCGTGCATTCCCTCACGAACACGCGCACGCACATGAGCGTGCAGGTGCGGGCCGACGGCCGGTGGTGGCTCTGCGACCCGGGGTTCGGGTACAGCCTCATCCGCCCGCTGCCGCTGGAGGACGGCGCGACGCAGGATCTGGGCGGGCGGACCGCGCGGCTCGACCGCGCCGACGACGACGGCGCCGCCGTGTGGGTGCTGAGTCGTGACGGCGCCGTGGAGCACTGCACCGACGGGCTGCCGGTGAAGCCGGCGGATGTGCGCACCGGGCACTTCATCACCTCATGCGAGCCGGACTCTCCGTTCGTCAACCACCTGATGGTCATGCGGCACATGCCGTACGGGCACGTGACGATCACCGAGGGTGCACGCACCGTGCGCTGTGCGGGCCGGCCCACCGAGCACTCGGAGATCTCCGTCGCCGAGGTGGTGGACGGAGTGCGCGAACTGGGGTTGCGCCTGGCCGACGGGGAACGGGATCTGCTCGCCGCGAAGGTCGGGGGACTGCGGCGGGGCGGCGCAGGCTCTGCGTAGAGGCCGAGGGCCGTCACGCCTGTGCCCATGCTTCTGGCCGGCTGTGGAAGTAGCGCCGCGGGGCGATGTCACGAACGGTCGGCCCGCCGCGGAGGGGCGTGTCGGCGATCGGCCGCTGGGCCGTGCGTGCGCGTTGACGACCGATGCGTGTTCCGGTGAGGCAGTCGGGAACGAGCGCTACGCGGGCCAGGCGGCAGACGCGTAGCGGGCTGCGTCCAACAGGCGGGCGCGGCCGGCGCCGTCGCGGGCCAGGGCGGCCATCCCGGCCAGTACGGTGTCGACGAATGCGGCCACGCCGTCGGCTTCGGTGACCGACGCGAGTTCCCCCTCGGCGGCGGCCCGGCGCAGACGTTCGCGGATCATCTCCCGTGTCTTGCCGCGTCGTTCGGCGAGGCGCGGTTCGCTCATGACGAGGCAGCCGGGGGGCTGGCCGGGGGCGGAGAAATGCTCGGCCGAGGTCCGCAGCAGGCGCTCGACCGCCTCGCGTGCCGTGGGGGCCGACAAGTCACTTTCCAGGCTCGCGTCCAGTTGCTCTGTGTAGAGTCCGCAGGCCTTGTCGAACAGCGCGACCTTGTCGCCGAAGGCCGCGTAGAGGCTGGGTGCGGCGATCTCCGCCTCTGCGCACAGCTGCGCGACGCTCACTCCGTCGAATCCGCGTTCCCAGAAGGCGCGCATCGCCATCCGGAGTACGGCGTCCTTGTCGAACGATCTGGGTCTGCCTGCCATGTCTCATAGTGTATCGCACACTAAAGAACGTGCTATCGTGATTATGTAACAACGACTAAACAATGCGGCGGCAGTGCTGAGGCATCCGCGCGGAGGAGTGCAGCAATGAGCTACGACGGCTACAAGTCCCTGGTGGTCCGCACGGAGGGTCGGATCGCCTGGGTGACCATCGACAACCCGCCGGTGAACACCGTCGACGCCACGCTGGCCGGCGATCTCCAGGCGTTCGCAGCCCGGATGGCGGACGACGAGGACATCGCCGTGATCGTCTTCCAGTCGGCCAACCCGGAGTTCTTCTCCGCCCACGCGGATTTCGAGTGGTCCTTCGATCCGGGCACCCTGGAGGCCCTGGCCGACCCTGACGCCGACGCGGACCTCAACCCGCTTCAGCAGCTCAACGAACGCCTGCGCACGTTGCCTCAGGTGACGATCGCGAAGCTGCGCGGCTACGCCCGCGCGGGAGGCGCCGAGCTGGCGATGTCCGCAGACATGCGATTCGCCGCCGCGGACCGGACCTGGATGTCCCAGCCGGAGTCCCTGATGGGCATCTTCCCCGGCGGGGGCGGCACGCAGTACCTCAACCGGCTGGTGGGCCGGGCCCGTGCACTGGAGATCGTCCTGGGCGCAGAATTGCTCGGCACCTCCGTCGCCGAGCGCTACGGGTGGATCAACCGCGCGGTGCCGGACGAGCACCTCGACGCGTTCGTCGATGCCCTCGCCCGCCGTATCGCCGGCCTTCCCCGGGGCGTGGCCGCCGCCGCGAAGGAGGCGCTGGACGCCGCCGAGGCGAGCGGACCCGTTCCGCGTCTTGCGGAAGAGGCCGCCGCCCACGCGAAGGTCTATCCCTCGCCGGACGACATCGTCCACCGACTTCGCGTGCTGATGGATCGCGGCGGGCAGACACGCGACGGCGAACTGGCATTGGAGCGTCTGCTCGAGTCCATCCCCTGGGCCCACCGCTCCTGAACGGTCGCCGGCCGCGTGCTCCGCAGGGGCGCGCGGCCGGTTCGCAGGGCGTCACGATCCCGGCGAGGTGCTATCGGACGAGAGCGTTCAGATAGAACTCGACGCACTCCACAGAGAGGTCGGCAGCGGAGTAGTCCTCGGACGGCGTGAACCATCGGCCGGTCAGCCAGATGCCGTCCTTGATCAGCTCGTATGCCGCGGCAGGGTTGATCGACGGCCGATAGGCGCCCTCGGCCACGCCGCGCTCGATGGAGGCCACCCACAGTGCGTGGTTGGCCGCCGCCAGTGCGCGGATCTCGTCGTAGCCGGCCAGGAGGCGGATGGCACCTTCCTCGTTGCGGCAGATCTGGGGCGAATACGGATCGCGCTGGACCAGGTCGAGCGATCTGCGGATGAGCTCGCCCAGTTCCTGTGCGGGAGGTAGAGAGAGCGTCACGACGTGCTGGAACTCCGTGTTCACCGCGCGAAGGTGGTGGACGATGATCTCCTGGAGCAGCGCGTCCTTCGACTCGACGTATTTGTAGAGGCTGCCCGGCTGGATGTCGATGCTCGTCGCGATCGTCCGCATCGACGTCGCCGCCAGGCCGTGCATCGCGAACAGTTCCGTCGCGGCCTGCAGCATCCGCTGCCGTTTCCGCGCGGCGTTCGTCGCTGTCTCCGTCGGCACGACCCCTCCATCGTCTTCCGTGCAGGCTGCACGATACACCGGTTCCGCCGGCGGGGCTTCCGCGTTCCGTCGCCACCGCGAACGCAGGGGCACCGCGTAGCGAGCGAACGCTCGGTTCCCGCAGGATGGGAGAAGTTGCAGCGGGGGTTCGCATGCCCGAGGCGTCATAACACCACATTGTCCGTCGTATTTCGCCAGAAGTGCGTCGGTCATCGCGGCCGGATGCGGACTTGACGTGTCAGGCGTCACCGCTCTAGCTTGCTAACAAGCAAATGCTTGGTTACGACCGAGGTCGTTGCTGGACCCGAACCTCGACGCCGGCCGGAACGGTCACGCGAGCCCGACTGATAGGTGGAGCAAGATGGAAGAACCCGGCCGGGCCTCCGGCAGCCCGGAGTCGTCGCGCGCGCAGCTGCGCAGAGTCGCGCTGTCGAGTCTGTTCGGCACCGTGCTCGAGTACTACGACTTCCTGCTCTACAGCACGATGGCGGCGCTGGTGTTCGGCGAGGTCTTCTTCCCGGGGGACAGCCGGGTGGTCTCGACGATCGCGGCGTTCGGCACCCTCGCGGTGGGGTACGTCGCCCGCCCGCTCGGCGGGATCATCTTCGGCCACTTCGGCGACCGGTTCGGCCGCAAGCACATCCTCATCGTCACGATGGCGCTCATGGGCGGCGCGAGCTTCCTCATCGGGCTGCTGCCCGGCTACGCGTCGATCGGCGTGGCCGCCCCCGTATTGCTGGTCGTACTCCGTGTCGCGCAGGGCCTGGCCGTCGGCGGCGAGTGGGGAGGCGCCGCACTGATGGTCGTCGAGCACGCGGACGCCGAGAACCGCGGAAAGTGGTCGGGCGTGATGAACCTGGGCTCGCCCATCGGGTTCCTGCTGTCGACGGTGGCGGTGGCGATCGTCAGCCTGCTGCCGGAGGAGAGCCTGCACTCGTGGGGCTGGCGGATCCCGTTCCTGGTGAGCGCCCTGCTCGTGGCCGTCGGCCTCTACATGCGCAGCAAGGTGGTCGAGAGCCCGGTGTTCCAGCAGGCGGCGGAGCGCGCGCAGGAGCAGAGCGCCGACCGCACCCCGCTGCGGGAGCTCCTCGCGAAGCCGAAGCCGGTGGTGCTCGCGTGCGCCGCGGGCATCGCGCCGTTCGCCCTCACCGCGCTCATGACGTCGCACATCATCGCGTATGCGACGGGCATCGGCTACGACGAGTCGACCGTGATGCAGGTGCTGGTGCTGCTGTCGGTGGTGTCGCTGGCCGCCATTCCGGCGGCGGCCACGCTGTCGGACCGCATCGGCCGGCGGTCCACGGTGCTCATCGGCGCCGTCGGGGCGGTCGGATTCGCCTTCCCGATGTACATGCTCATCAACACCGGCGACGTGTCGCTGATGATCGTGGGTCTGGTGATCGGGCAGGTGTTGCAGAACTTGATGTTCGCGCCGCTGGTGCCGTTGCTCTCGGAGATGTTCGGCACCACCGTCCGGTACACCGGAGCCTCTCTGGGCTACCAGGGCGCGAGCCTGATCGGCGCCGGGTTCACTCCGCTGATCGCCGCCAGCCTGCTCGCGGTCGCCGGCGAGTCGAGCTGGCCGCTGAGCCTGATCATCATCGTCACGGCCGCCGTCACGATCACCGCGCTCGCGATGATCACCGAGACGCGGGGCCGCGACCTCACCGCGGACGACGCCGCGCCGGCCCCGGCCCGTTCGGAAGGGTCCACCGCGTTGTGACGGTCCGGCGCCCGGTGCCGCTGCGGCACCGGGCGCCGGACCGTCGGACGGCTCTGCCGGCGCCTCACTGCGCCGCGGCGGCGATCCGTGCCTTGCCGGCCTCGGTGATGACGCGGTCGCCCTTCTCGGTGTCGAGCAGGCGCGGGTCGCCCTTGTAGAGCTCGGCCAACTTCTCGCGGCTGATGCCGAGCTCGCGTGCGGCCTGGTGCACGACAAGCTTGTGCATCCGGCCGCCAGGGGCTTCGGCGACGCGCCGCAGCAGCGCGTCCACCGGGTCCCCGGGTACGTCGCCGCCGGCGGGCTCGGCCGGCGTGATCTCGAGCAGCGCCTGCAGCTGCACGACGATCCCGGCGATGGCCGCCTTCATCTGCTCCACCTCGTCGCCCGCGGCGGCCGGCGCGCCGCCGGAGCCCTGCCACGTGCGCTTGGGGAAGCGGCGGATGTACTCCTGCTCCAGCTCGAGCATGCGGGCGGTGTGCGTGGCGAACTGCGCCGCCGTGCCGTGCAGGAACACCCAGTTGCGGGTGGCGTGCGCCTGCGTGCCCTGGTGCTCGAGCTCCTCGTCCGTCAACACCCGGGCCGGACGGCCCAGCGGGGCGGTCACAGCTCCGCCACCATCGGCGTGTCGACCCCGACCGGGCCGAGTTTGTGGGCTCCGCCGGGGGCGCCCAGCGGCTCGTCGCGGCCGGGCAGCACCGACTCGAAGAACTCGCGGTTGTTCGCGATGAACGCCTCCTCCTCGTCGGGGACGCGGCGGTCCTGGCTGATGGCCTCGACGGGGCAGACGGGCTCGCAGGCGCCGCAGTCGATGCATTCCTTGGGGTTGATGTAGAGCTTGCGGTCGCCCTCGTAGATGCAGTCGACCGGGCACTCCTCCGTGCAGGACTTGTCCATCACGTCCACACACGGGCTGGCGATGACGTAGGGCATGGTTCGCTCCTTTCGCGATGCGCACATGCCTGGCGCGGCAGCGGCGGGCCACGGGGCCGCGGATGCTGCTGATGAGTGGAAGGTTAAGCCGTCGCCGGCTGCGGCGCGGGCTGTTCGTCGGTCGAGTGCCCGGGGAAAAGCTGCGCGTCGGGGTCCAGGTGCACCGCGGCGTTGTTGACGGCCGTGGCGACCTCGCCGAACCCGACGGCGATGAGCCGCACCTTGCCCTCGTACTCGGTGATGTCGCCGCCGGCGAAGATGCCGGCGCGCGTCGTGCGCATGGCCGAGTCGACGACGATGTGCCGGTTGTCGCGCAGTTCGATGCCCCACTCGCGCAGTGGGCCGATGTTGGCGAGGAACCCCAGCGCGGCCACCACGTTCCCGCAGGGGACGACCTCTTCGTCGTCGGTGCCCTTGGACTTGACGTGGGCCTTGGCCAGCCGGTCGCCGCCCTCGAGGGACACCACCTCGGCGTCGGTGATCATCCGCACCGTCGACGCCTCCACCTGGGCGACGGTGGCGGCGTGGGCGCGGAACACCTTGCGGCGGTGCACCACCGTGACGGACCTGGCGTGCTCCTCGAGCATGAGCGCCCAGTCCAGCGCCGAGTCGCCGCCGCCGACGACCACCACGTCCGAGCCCGCATAGGGCAGCGGGTCGGGCACGAAGTATTCGAGGCCGCGGCCCAGATACTCCTCGCCGGCGGGGAGCTTGCGGGGCGTGAAGGTGCCGATGCCCGCGGTGAGCACGATCGCGCCGCAGTGCACCAGGTCCCCGGTGGAGGTGGTGACGGTGAACCGGCGCGCGCTGTCCCCGTCCGCGACGTCGTGTTCGACCAGCTCCTGCGCCTCCTGGCCCAGCAGGTAGACAGGGTCGGCCTGCGCCGCCTGGGTGGCGAGGGCGGTGACCAGGTCGCGCCCCTTGACCTGCGGGTATCCGGCGATGTCGAAGATCTGCTTCTCCGGGTACAGCGCGCTGACCTGCCCGCCCACCTCGGAGAGCGAGTCGATGACGCCGACTTTGAGGCCGCGCACGCCCGCGTAGTACACGCCGTACAGGCCCACGGGGCCTGCGCCGACGATGAGGATGTCGAGATCGTGTGCGGTCATCGGGCCTCTCCTGTCATTCCGGCGGGTTCCGGCTGGGGGGCGGTGAGCGCGCCGGCGAGCTGCTGCTTGACGCGGAACCGCTGGAGTTTGCCGGTGGCGGTCTTGGGGAGTTCGTCGACGAAGCGCACGGCGCGGGGCGCCTTGAAGTGGGCGAGTCCGTCGCGGCACCAGTCGATGATCTCGTGTTCGGTGATGTCGTCGTGCGGGGTCTTCAGCACCACTGCGGCGACGGGTTTGACCAGTCCCGCCTCGTCCTCGCTGCCCACGACGGCCGCCTCCAGGACGGCCGGGTGCGCGAGGATCCGGGCCTCCACCTCGCCGGGCGTGACCCAGATGCCGCCGGCCTTGAGCAGGTCGTTGGACCGGCCGAGGCAGGTGAAGACGCCCTCCTCGTCGCGCATGTAGGTGTCGCCGGTGCGCATCCAATCGCCCAGGAACACCGAGCGTTGCGCGTCGGTGCGCCGCCAGTAGCCGACGGCCAGGCTGGCGCCGCGGATGAACAGCTCGCCCGGTTCGCCCGGCGGGCAGACGTGCCCGTCGGCGTCGCGCACCTCCACGTCCCAGCCGGGGACGGGCCGGCCCGTGGTGCCGTGCCGGATGTCGTCAGGCACGTTGGAAAGGAAGATGTGCAGCGCCTCGGTGGATCCGATGCCGTCGAGGATTTCGAAGCCGAACCGCGCCAGCACCTTCTCCTGCAGGGCCTTGGGCAGCGGTTCGCCCGCCGAGACGCCCAGGCGCACCGACGCGAACGCGTCGTCCGGCACCCCGGAGTGGACCATCGCGTTGTAGAAGGTGGGAACGCCGAAGTACAGCGTGGGCCGCGCGGACAGGGCCCGCTCGGCGAAGACCTCGGGGTTGGGCCTCCGCGGCTCGAGGATCGTGGTGGCGCCGGCGGCCAGCGGGAAGAACACCGAGTTGCCGATGCCGTAGGCGAAGAAGATCTTCGCCACCGACAGGCACCGGTCCTCCGCGGTGATCCCCAGCGTCCGGCGCCCGTAGGTCTCGTAGACGTGGCGGATGTTGGCGTGCCGGTGCATCGCGGCCTTCGGCTTGCCGGTGGTGCCGGAGGTGTAGAGCCACAGCGCCCACGCGTCGTCGTCGGTGGGGGCCGGGTCCGGCATGGGGGCGGAGGGCGCGGAGGTGAGTCGGTCCCACCGGAGTACGTGCACCCGGTCCGGTACCTCGGCGGCGAAGTCGCCGGAGGTGATCAGGTGCTCCACCTCGGGCGATGCCGCGACCGCCGCGTTCACCGCGCCGGCGAACTCGGCGCTGCCCACGACGGCACGGGCGCCGGAGTCGGCGACGATCTCCGCCAGCTCGTGGCCCTCGTACATCGTGGAGATCGGCACCGCCACCAGGCCGGCGTGGAAGGCGGCCAGGAGGGTGACGACGAACTCCACGTCGTCGACCATGACGAGCAGCACGCGGTCGTCGGTGTGCAGACCCAGCCCGCGCAGGTTGGCGGCGGCGCGGGCCACGTCGTCGGACAGCTCGCCGTAGGTGCGCGTGCGCGTACCCTCCACGGCGGTCTTGGCCGCGAACCCGTCGCGGACCTGACGGTGCACCAGAAAATCTGCTGCGTTGAAAGGGGCCATCGGCTACACCCGCTTCATGTCGTAGTCGGCGCGCTGCCCGGTGCCGAAGCGGCGCAGTGCGCCCTCGGGTCCGGAAGCGTTGGGGCGGATGAAGATCCAGTTCTGCCAGGCGGTGAGACGGCCGAAGATCTTGGTCTCCAGGGTCTCGGGGCCGACGAACCGGTGGTTGGCCTCCATCCCGGTGAGGGCGTCGGGCGAGAGCGACGCCCGCTCTTCGAGGACGATGCGGAGCTCGTCCTCGAAGTCGATGTCGTCGAGGGCCATCGTGACCAGGCCGAGGCCGTCGGCGGCCGCGGCGTCCAGCGCGGTGTCCTTCTCCGCGGCGACGGCGTCCACCTGCTCGCCGTGGCCGTAGAACCGCGACTGCAGGCGGGTCAGCCCGTTGCCCATCGGGTACGGGCCGAAGTTCGAGTCGGTCAGCGTCACGCTCGCCGGCGTCGCGTCCGGGTCGATGTCCTCGTAGACGCCGTCGAGCATGTACTGGCGGTCCGAAGCCAGGGCGATCTCCGCGAGGAACCCGTCGAAGGCGCTGCCCGGCTCGATCACCGAGAACAGGCTGCGGCTCGTCACGTCGAGGCGCTTGAGCGTGCGTTTGAGGTACTGGTTGACCTCGTTGATGAACCAGTCCGCGGACAGTGCGCGCAGCTGCGCGTCGAAGGCGAGGGCCCGCTGGTGGTCGCCTCGCACGCGGAACACCCAGGTGCCGATCTCCTGCTCGTTGGTGCGCAGGCGCAGGATCGCGTCGTCCAGCTCGCGGGTCACGCGCAGCGGCCAGTACCCGGCGCCCTGTGCGAGCGCGCCGGCGGCGTCGGCGGGCGGCGCCTCGTCGGGGACGGTGATGACGATGTCGGCGCGGCGCCCGTCGCGGTCGAGGGCGACGGACACGCTGGAGTACTCGAGGGAGTCCGCGCCGACGGTCCGCTGCAGCGGGGTGAGGCGCACGCCCTGGGCGCCGCCGGGGCGCTGCGAGCCGGCGCCGGCGGCGAGGGCGCGTTCGCGGGCGTCGTCCATGAGCGCCGAGGCTTTGGCGAGCCCGTCGACGAGCCCCCAGTCCACCGCCGTCTGCCCGCGCACACCCTCCTGCCGGGTGGCGAAGATGTCGGCCCGGTCCTTGCGCACCTTGCGCTTGTCGACGACGCGGGTGAGGCCGCCGGTGCCGGGGAGCACGCCGAGCAGCGGCACCTCGGGCAGCGAGACGGCGGAGGTGCCGTCGTCGACGAGGAGGATCTGCTCGCACGCGGCGGCGAGCTCGTAGCCGCCGCCGGCGGACGTGCCGTTGACGGCCGCGATGTAGGTCTGACCGGAGTTCGCGGTGGCGTCCTCGATGCCGTTGCGGGTCTCGTTGGTGAACTTGCAGAAGTTCACCTTCCATGCGTGCGGCGAGGCGGCGAGCATCCGGATGTTGGCGCCGGCGCAGAACATGCGGTCCAGGCCGCCGGTGACGATCACCGATGTGACCTCGGGGTGTTCGAAGCGCAGGCGCTGCACCGCGTCGTACAGCTCGATGTCCACGCCCAGGTCGTAGGAGTTCATCTTGAGCTCGTAGCCGGGGACGATGCCGCCGTCGGGGTCCACCGCGAGGGTGAGCGTGGCGACGGGGCCGTCGAACTCGAGTCTCCAGTGGCGGTAGGCGGACGGTTCGGTGTCGAAGTCGACCACCGGGGCGTGGCCGCCGGCGGTGGCGGGGGCGTCGTTGTCGATGACGGTCATCGGGGGACCTCTCGTTGGTGGCGTGGCGGGCGCAGGGATGCGATGCACATCACTCTACACCGGACATAGGGAACGTCAAGAAAATGTAGAATAAGAACCGATGCGTTATCGTAGGACACGCGTCCTGCTCTGCCGGGTGACAGGGCGGTCGGGGTGCCCGGAAGTGCCTGGACCGCCGCGGTTCCGGCCACCGAAGTCCGGCGAAAGGAGCCGAGGTGTCCCTCACCGATACCGCGGGTGCGTCCCTCGCCGCGGCCCGTGCGGATCTCGGCGGGGCCAGCGCGCGCTCGCTGCTGCTCACCGTGCTGGGCGAGTTCGTCTACCCGCGCGGCACCGACGTGTGGACATCCACGCTGCTCGAATCCCTCGGCGCCCTCGGCGTGGAGGAGAAGTCGGCGCGCCAGGCCATCGCACGCGCCTCGGCGGAAGGGCTCCTGGAATCCACCCGGAACGGCCGCCGCACCCGTTGGAGTCTCACCTCGGCGGGCGCCGCGCTGCTGCGGGAGGGCACTGCGCGCATCTACACGTTCCTGGCCGACGAGCACGATTGGGACGGGTTCTGGCTTCTGCTGTCGGTGGCGGTGCCGGAGGCGCAGCGCAAGCTGCGGCACCGGCTGCGCACCCAGTTGACCTGGCTGGGCATGGGCTCGCCGGCACCCGGGCTGTGGGTGGTGCCGGACGCTGCCAAGCTCGACGAGATCGAGGGCGTGCTGGACGGACTGGGATTGCGCCGGACCGCGTTCGTGTGGACCGGGCGGTGGGCGGAGGTCGGCGAGCGCCAGGCGCTCATCGAGGCCGCCTGGAAGCTCGACGAGGTCGGTGGGAAGTACCGCGAGTTCGTCGACGTCTTCGTGCCGGAGGACGGGCTGGCCCCGGCGGACGCGTTCGCCGCGCAGGTGCGGCTGGTGCAGGCGTGGCGGCGCTTCCCGTTCCTCGACCCGGACCTGCCGGCGCGGCTGCTCCCCGACGACTGGCCGGGCCCCGCCGCCGCGCGCGCGTTCCGCGATTGCCACGCCGTCTGGCACGAGCCGGCGCAGTCGGCGTGGGAGGCCTGGGAGGCCGGCGCGGGATAGGCGCGTACCCGCGGCGGGGCGCGCTCACCGCAGGTGCGGCAGCACCCCGTCGCCGAACGTCGCGACGATCTCGTCGCGGCGCGTCCCGTCGCCGACGGGGGAGAACACGAGGGTCTCCGCGCCGGCGTCCCGGTACTCGCGGACCCGCGCGGCGACGTCGTCGGGCGTGCCGTGCAGCAGATAGCGGTCCGCGAGGTGTTCGAAATCCTGTTGGTAGATCCCGCTGACGGTGTCGACCACCTCGCGGCGGGAGCGCGCGCGGTCGGCGTCGTCGACCCCTCCCCAGCAGAACACCGCCCCGCGCACCGACGACGGGTCGCGGCCCGCGCGCTCGGCCTCCGCGCGCACCTGCGCCAGCGATACGGCCAACTGCTCGGGGCTGTACATGTAGGGGAACCACACGTCGGCGAAGCGGCCGGCCCTGCGCATCGCGATCGGCTTCCGCCCGCCCAGCCAGTCGGGCGGCCCGGGGCGCTGGACGGGCCGAGGCTGCAGCGCCTCGCCGCGGATGCGGGTGAACGCGCCGTCGAAGTCCACCGGTGCGCCGGTGAACAGCAGCTGCAGCACCTCGAGCGACTCGTCGGTGCGGCGGCCCCGGGTGCGCACGTCCACCCCCGCGGCCTCGAACTCGGCGGGGTACTCGCCGCCGACGCCAACACCCAGGTCGAGCCGGCCGTTGGACACCCGGTCGAGGGTCGCGGCCAGCTTGGCGGCGAGCGCCGGCGGATACAGCGGCAGGATCACCACGGAGGTGAGCAGCCGGATCCGGGAGGTGGCGCCGGCGGCCGCAGCGAGCGCGACGAACGCGTTGGGCGTGGCGCCGTGGAAGAACAGGTGCTCGCCCAAGGATACCCCGTCGAAGCCCGCGTCCTCCGCCGCTGCTGCGACGGAGGACGCGGACTCCTGGTCGGGGCCCAGGGTGACGTAGACGTCCATGGCGCCGGCCGTCAGGCCAGCCCCTCCTCGGCCAGGTGCACGTAGTCGAACTCCACCGGCTGGTCGTTAATGCCGGTCTGCGGCGGCGCGATCCAGCCGGCGAACTTTCCGGGCTCGTACTGGGGGACCATGAGCGCGGCCACCTTGGCGCGGGTCTCGTCCGACGGCAGCCACGTGCCGACGCCGGCGTTCCACTCCTCCTCGGAGATGACCTTGCCGTCGGGGCTGACGAAGTGGCCCGCGTAGTTGCCGACCTGACGGTTGAAACCCTCGTGCGGCAGGGTCAGCCGCTCGTCGAGGCCGGCGTCCTCGAGCGCCTGGTTCCAGCGGCGCACGCCGTTCTCGCAGTCGGCCGTGTACTCGTCGCGCAGGTCCAGGTTGAGCGCGGTCAGGTAGGGCACCTGCTTCTCGACGATCGCGCCGTCCTCGATCATGCGCACCGGGTAAGTGGCGTCGGTGAGCTCGTGGTCGTCCTTGCGGCGCGTCTCTTGCCAGCGGCCCTTGAGCCCGCCGGTGTAGTAGGCGGCGACGTTGGTGGACTGCTCGGAGCCGAACAGGTCCATCGACACCGAGTACTGGAAGTTGAGGTACTGCTGGATCACCTCGAGGGGGATGCCGCCGTACTGCCAGATGTCGTGGGTGCCGTGCTCCTTGATGAGCTCCGCCGTGCGCTCCACCGTGCGCTGCACGCCGGTGGTGCCCACGAACATGTGGTGCGCCTCCTCCTTGAGCATGAACTCGCAGGTGCGGGCCAGCGGGTCGAAGGCCGACTCCTTGAGCGTGCCCAGCTGGTACTTGCCGTCGCGGTCGGTGAAGTAGGTGAACATGAAGAACTGCAGCCAGTCGGTGGTCTCCTCGTTGAACGCGCCGAGGATGCGGGGCGAGTCGACGTCGCCGGAGTTGCGCTTGAGCAGCTGCTCGGCCTCCTCGCGGCCTTCGCGGCCGAAGTACGCCTGCAGCAGGTACACCATGGCCCACAGGTGTCGACCCTCCTCCACGTTGACCTGGAAGAGGTTGCGCAGGTCGTAGATGGACGGCGCCGTCATGCCCAGCACACGCTGCTGCTCGACGGAGGCGGGCTCGGTGTCGCCCTGCACCGTGATGAGGCGCATCAGCTCGGCGCGGTACTCACCGGGCACCTCCTGCCAGGCGGGCTCGCCCTTGTGCTGGCCGAAGTTGACCACGCGGTCCTCCTTGGCCTCGGCCAGGAAGATGCCCCAGCGGTACTCCTCCATGGGGACGAAGTCGAAGTGCGCCCAGCCGTCCCGGCCGACGGCCACCGCGGTGCGCAGGTAGACGTCTTCGGTGGGTAGCTGCGGGCCGAGGTTCTTCCACCAGTCGAGGAACTTGGGCTGCCAGCGCTCGAGCGCGCGCTGCAGGCGGCGGTCGCCGGCGAGGTCGACGTTGTTGGGGATGCGCTCGCTGTAGTCGATGGGGCTGAGCTTGCCGGTGGGTGCGGGGGCCGCGCCGATGCGGTCGTCCTTGACGGTCATGGTGAACTCCTTGCTGTGTGCGCTGTGGGGCCGTGTGCGCTGTCTGCCGGTTGTGCGGCGTCACTGCAGAGGCGGAGTGTGACGCCGGATACGCATAGTCTACAGAAGAATGACGTGACGTCTAGGAAAATGTAGAACGTTATGTGTTTGCGCTGGTGGCCGTGAGCGTGCCCCGGGCGTTGATGACGCCCTTGGGTGCGCCGGTGAAGCCGGAGGCGAAAGGGTGTCGCGGGGTGGCGTGGTGCCCTCGTGGGTCATGGTGGGCTCTCCCCGGATCGCGGTTCCCGTCACTCGCCTTTTGTTCTACGATTGTGTGACGACACGAGAACGACATGTAGCAGTATGGGCCGGTGGCACCGTGCCGGCCCGATCCGCCGCACACCGTGCTCGAAGGGAGCCCCCGATGACGGACACCAGCCCCGCCCCCGCCGCGATCCCGCCGATCGCCCTCGACACGGTCGACTGGATCATCGTGGGCTCCGGGGTGTACCTCGCGCCGCTGCACGAGATCGAGGAGGGTGCGGGCACGGCATTCCTGCGGTTCGACGAGGGCGCGGTGAGCCATCAGCACACGCATCCGGCGGGCGAGGAGATGTACGTGATCTCCGGCAAGCTCAAGGTGGGGGACGTGACCATCTCCGCCGGCGACTACCTGCGCACCCCGCCCGGGGTCGTGCATGAGGCGCGGGCGCTCACCGACGCGGTCACGCTCATCATCGTGCCGGAACCGCTCGAGTTCCTGTAGCGGCCGCTGCGCCCGACCTGCCCCGCCGAGTGGGGTGATTTTCGGTGCTCCATCCGAGCTCTGCCACCGAAGATCACCCCACTCGGGGTGCGCGTCAGCGCCCCACGAGGGCGCCGAGCAGTTGCGGTCCGCCCTGGACGGCGCTGCGCTGCAGGTAGTGGGGCAGGGCCCGCAGTCCGCCGAGTTCCTCGCCGCCGCCGGCGCGCCCCGGGCCGCCGTGCACGGCCTGGGCCAGGGCCGCGCCGTGCCCGGTGCTGTCGCCCGCGTTGTCCCGGTCCACCACGAGCATCCGGCCATGCCAGGGTGCCGTGGCCGCGACGAGCCCGGCTGCGAAACCCTCGTCCCCGGTGACGACAGATGCGACGAGGCTGCCGCGGCCGCGGGCGATCAGCTCCGCCGCCTGCTCGAGGCCGTCGTAGGGCATGAGCGTCGCGACGGGGCCGAAGGCCTCCACGCTGTGGAGCTCCTCGCGGTCCGGGTCGTCGGCCCGCAGCAGCACCGGCGACATGAACGCTCCCGCGTCGAAATCGGCATCGGCGGAGAAGTTCGCGGGGCGACCGTGCGCGTCGCCGAAGACGACCTTCGCCGCCGCCGCGAGCGTGTCGACGGACCGGCGCACATCGTCGCGCTGCGCCTGGCTGGCCAGCGCGCCCATGCGGGTGTCCTCGGCGCCGGGGTTGCCCACCTGCACCTTCGCGAGTCGCGCGGTGAGCGCGTCCTGCACGGCGTCGAGACGCTCCGCGGGGACGAACACGCGCCGGATCGCGGTGCACTTCTGGCCGGCCTTCTGCGTCATCTCGGTGGCGACCATCCTGACGAACACGTCGAACTCGGGGTCGCCGGGGGACACGTCGGGGCCGAGCACCGAGGAGTTGAGCGAATCGGCCTCCGCGGTGTAGCGCACGGCGTTGGCGACGACGGCGTCGTGCCGGCGCAGGGCGGCCGCGGTGTCCCGGGATCCGGTGACGGCCAAGGAGTCCTGCGGTCCCAGCTGGTCGATCAGGCCGTCGGGACGGGCGCACACCAGCTGCACCGCCCCCTCGGGGAGGATGCGGGACGCGACGATCTCGCGGAACACCATAGCGGTGAGGTAGGCCGTCTGGCTGGCCGGTTTGACGATGCTCGGGACGCCCGCCAGGAGGGCGGGCGCCAACTTTTCGAGCATCCCCCACACAGGGAAGTTGAATGCGTTGATCTGTACGGCGACACCCGGACGTGGGGTGAGGATGTGCTGCACACCGAAGGCGCCGCTCTTGCTCAGCGGCTCGAAGTCGCCGTCGGACAGCACGTTCGAGTCAGGAAGCTGCTTGACGCCCTTGCTGCCGTAGACGAACAGCGCGTTGACGCCGCCGTCGATGTCCACCACCGCATCGCGCCGGGTGGCGCCGGTGGACAGGGACAGCTCGGTGAACTCGGGGATGCGCGCGCTCAGGTGTTTGCCCAGCGCCTTGAGCATCTCGGCTCGGCGATGGAAGGTCAGGGCGCGCAGCGCGGGGCCGCCCACCTCGCGGGCGTGGTCGACGACGGGCCCGTAGTTGAGCGGGCGCGCGGAGATCCTGGCGATCGGCGCGCCGGTGGCCGCGTCGTGCAGCACGGTGCCCTCGTCGGCGGGCGCGAGCCAGGACCCGCGAACGTAGCTTTCCAGCGTCGTGATCATCGCTGCTCCTCAGTGTCTCGTGGTGTGGTCCGGTCGTGCAGGCGCCGTCCGCGCGGATGCTCCAGCGCCTCAGCGCTTCTTGCGTTCGAGGAAGTCGGTCATGCGCCGGTGCTTCTCGCCGTCCTCGAACAGCAGCGCCTGGATGGCGAGGTCGATCTGCGGATGCGCGGCCTCGTCGGCGTCGACGGCGAGCTTGGTCATGCGCAGGGCGAGGGTCGAGCTGCGCGCCATCGTCTGCGCGAGGGCGCGCGCCGCGTCCTGCAGCCCGGCCGGGTCGACGACGGAGTGCACCAGGCCCAGCGCCAGCGCGCGGTCGGCGTCGATCCACTCCCCGGCCAGCAGGATCTGCTTGGCCACGCTCTCGCCCAGCAGCCGGACCAGGCGGAAGGTGGCCCCGGCGCCGGCGATGATGCCCAGGGCCGGCTCCGGCTGGCCGAACTTCGTGCGCGGCGTGGCGATGCGCAGGTCGCAGGCGTAGGACAGCTCGGCGCCGCCGCCGAGCGCGTAGCCGTCCACCGCGGCGAGGGTGGGCATCGGCAGCGCGCGGATCCGATTGAACAGATGCAGGTTGATGCCGGCGAGGGCGTCGTCGCGGCCGCGGTCGCGCAGCTGGCCGATGTCGGCGCCGCCGGCGAACACCCCGTCGGACCCGCCGGTGAGGATCATGATCCGCGGCCGCTGCTCCAGTTCCGCGCACAGCGCGTGCAGGTCGGAGATCATCGCGGCGTCGATGGCGTTCCTGGTGTCGGGCCGGTCGAGGGTCACCTCGACGTGGTCGCCGTGTTCCTCGATGCGCAGAGTGGAGTGTTCGGGGCCTGCGCTCGTGGCGTCGTCCTGCATCGCGTCGGGCATCGTGCGGTTCACCGCCTGCGGATCTACAGCCCCACACGCGGGTACACGCGTGCGAGGTTGCCGGAAAGGATGTTGTCGAGGGTCTTGTCCTCCAGCCCGAGCCCGGCGAGCGCGCGCACGTTGTTGCGCGTGCCCGGCACTCCCGGCCAGTCGGTGCCGAAGATCATCTTCTGCGCGACGCGCTCGAAGGTGTAGCCGCTGTAGTACTCGGGCAGCTTCTTCGGCGGGAGCCCGGCCAGCTCCAGCCACACGTTGGGCTTGCTCTGCGCGAGGAACGCGGCCGTCTGATACCACCAGCCGCGGCCGCCGTGCGCGAAGACGAAGTCGAGCTCGGGGAAGCAGTCGATGGCGTCGAGATACAGCTCCGGGTTGCCGAAGCGGGTCTTGGAGCCGGGGAAGCTCGACGTGCCCGAGTGGTAGATGACGGGGATGTTCCGCTCGACGCAGCGGGCATAGACGGGGAAGAGCTCCTTGTCGCCGGGATCGAAGCAGCCGTGCACCGGGTGCAGCTTGAGGGCCACCGCGCCCAGGTCAAGCTGCCGCTCCAGCTCGTCTACGAGTGGGAAGTGCAAGTGCGGGTTGAGGTTCGCCACCGGATGGAAACGCCGCGGATTGTGCCGGACCAGCGGGAGCAGGTCGTCGAACGGCTGGATCCCGGTGGCGCGGGGGCTGTACTCGGAGAACAGCAGCGCGTGGTCGACGCCCTGCTCCTCGAAGAGCGCGTCGAGCAGTGCGGGGACGGGGGCGCCGGAATCGTCGAAGACGTCGCGCCACGGCTGCTCGCCGGAGAACGTGTCCGCCCAGTCCAGCCACGCCGGCCGCAGCGTGCCCAGGTGCGGTGCGTGCACGTGCGCGTCCACGACCACTCGTCCGTCGATCATCGGCTCCGCCCTCTCCTCGGATGTGCGGGCGCGACCGCCCGGCACCTAATACTCTACAATCGTACAACGTGTGATCGTAAAAATGTAGAGCAATGCGGTGCCGGGTGGCGGCATGGTCCGTGTCAGTCGGTGTGCCCGCGCTCCTCGACGGCGTCGAACTCGGCACCGTGCGGGGCGTGCTCGGGCTCGACGGCCCGCATCAGCCGCTCGTAGGCGAGGTAGTAGATGGGCAGGGCGGACGCCAGCGCCAGCCAGCCGACGGCCTTGCCGAGCCATGACACGTCGGTGTTGAGCAGGGCCAGGCCCAGGAACACCTCGAGGCCGATGAGGAAGATGAACGCCAGGATGATCGCTGTCGCCCGGGTGCGTACCGCGGGCACGGCGAGGAACAGCGATGGGATGACGAGGGCGAACGACCACCATGCGCGTGCGTTGGTGCTGCCGAGATCGTTGAGGGAGAGCAGGAAGAAGCCGATCAGCCAGATCCCGTAGGTGAGCAGCAGGTTGCCCAGGTAATTGTCCTTGCGCAGGATCGCGATGATGCCGCCGAGCGTTTGGCCGATGCCGCCGACGAGCAGTCCGAACACCAGCGCGCCCGTGGCGTCGTGGTCGACGACCTCCGCGATGAAGACCCAGGTGAGCGCGAGTCCGAAGGTGAACAGTGCGGCGCCGCCGGGGTCGCCGATGATGTGGCCGATCCCGTCGGGCCTGCGTGCGGGGGCGGGCGTGCGGGAGAGGGTGGGCGTGGTCATGGGGCGCCTCCTGGGTGCGCGCCGGCTGCGGGCGCGGCGTGGTCGAGGGGGACGTCACGGCGATTCCGGATGCGCGGTGCTGCGGTGCCCCGGGGGCGTGCCGCAGTCGGGTTACGCTACAAAACAATGACGTGACGAAAACTGAGTGTAGATCAACGCAGGTGAGATGTACACCACTTCGGGCGACGGGATGCGCGGTCACGCTGGCGGAACCTCTGCCGGTCACGTCCCGATTACCGGAAGGGGCCGACGGATGCGGGATCCGCGGTTGCACACTGCGCGGGTCCCCGCCGCCAGCACAGTGAGGTAGCCATGCCGCATCGCATCGACAGTTCCGCCATCGCCCACCGGAAGCTGCTGCGAGGCAGGAGGTTCATGTGCTGTGCGGCGGCCGTCGCAGTGACCGCCGGCGTTGCGGCGGCGTGCTCGTCGGGCGGTGCGCCGGGCACCGGCGGCGACAGTGATGTCGCCGCCGCACGGGCACAGGCGGCCGGCACGCTCCTCACTGCGGAACCGATCGCCACGGCGGCGGCGCTGCCCAGCGCGGAGAGCACCCGGATGGTCACATACATGTCCGAGGACGCCGCGGGGAAGCCGATCGTCGTGTCCGGCACGGTGTCCGTGCCGCGCGGACCCGCGCCGGACGGCGGATTCCCGGTGCTGAGCTGGGCGCACGGCACCAGCGGCTACGCCGACATCTGCGCGCCGTCGCAGGACACCGTCGACGGGCCGGACCACGACTACTTCGCGGGCGTCACCGCCGAACTGGACGAGTGGGTGCAGCGCGGGTTCGCGGTGGTGCAGACCGACTACGAGGGGCTCGGCACACCCGGCGGCCACACTTACATGAACGGCGACAGCGCCGCCCACACGGTGACCGACATCGTGCGGGCCGCGCGGCAGCTCGACGGGCGCATCGGCGGCGAATGGGTCGTCGCCGGCCACAGCCAGGGCGGCCAGGCCGCGCTGTTCACCGCGCAGAACGCGCCGGAGCGCGCGCCCGAGCTGGACCTGCAGGCCGCCGTGTCCATCGCCCCCGGCGGCACGACGCTCCGCGACACTGTCGACTACATCCGCGCGGGCGGCCCGGGGGCGGAGGCCGCCGAGGCGTTCGTGCCGATCATCCTGCTGGGCGCCGAGGCCGCCGACCCGGCCATCGACGCCGGGTCGCTGCTCACCGACACGGCGCGGCCCATGCTCACCGCGACCCGGACGGGATGCCTCGCCCAGATCCGCCAGGCGGAGACCGTCCCCCCGGAGCAGTTCTTCCGGCCCGACGCCGACCTGGCGCCGCTCACCGACTACCTGGCCCGCCAGGAGCCGGGCACGGTGGTGCCGGCCGTGCCGACGATGATCGCGCAGGGCGGCGCCGACGCGATCGTGCTGCCGGAGCGCACCGGCGAGCTCGTGGACCAGCTGTGCGACGTCGCGCCCGTGACCTATCGCCTGTACGAGGGCGAGGACCACCGCGGTGCCGTGCCCGCCTCCGAGGCCGACGTGCGCGGATTCGTCGCTGCGGCGATGGCGGGGGAGGCGACGCCGGGCTCCTGCGGATAGCGGCCGCGGGGCCGGCGGCGTCAGGCGGGGGTGCCGGCGGGGGCGGTGCCGGAGGCTGCCGGATCGGAGCGATCGAACTGCTTGCGCAGCTCCCGCTTGAGCACCTTGTGGCTGGGGCCCAGGGGAAGCGCGTCGACCACCTCGATCCGGCGCGGGTACTTCTGCTTGCCCAGGTGCTCGCGGGCCCACGCGTAGAGGGCGTCGGCATCGACGGATCCGCCGGGGCGGGGGACGACGATCGCACACACCTCCTCGCCGACGTCCGCGTCCGGAACGCCGATCACGGCGGCCTGGGAGACGGCGGGGTGCCGCATGAGCACCTCTTCGAGTTCGCGCGGGTAGACGTTGTATCCGCCGCGGATGATGAGGTCCTTCTTGCGGTCGACGACGAACAGGAACCCGTCGTCGTCCTTGACCCCGATGTCGCCGGTGCGGAACCAGCCGTCGACGAGCACCTCCGCGGTGGCCTCGGGCCTGCCGTGGTACCCGGAGAACACGTTGTGCCCGCGCACCACGATCTCGCCGCGCCGGCCGGTGTCGAGCAGCGCGATGCGGCCCTCCACGTCCGGATCCGCGATCTCGACGTCGACACCCCAGATGGAATGCCCGATGGACCCGGGGCGCACGCCGAAATCGGGCTGGTTCACCGAGGCCGTGGGCGAGGTCTCCGACAGTCCGTACCCCTCGTAGATCGTGGTGTGGAAAGCCTCCTCGAACGCGGACAGCGCGGCGACGGGCAGCGACGCGCCACCCGAGATGCACATGCGCAGCGACGTGACGGCCTCCGCATGCCGCGCCGCTTCGGTGAGGCGGATGAACATGGTGGGAACGCCGAAGAACGCGGTCACCGACTCGCTGCGCATGAGCTCGACGGCCTCCGCGGCGTCGAAGCGCGGCTGCAGCACCAGTGTGGCGCCGATGCGGAAGGTCGAGTTCATCGACACCGTCTGGCCGAAGGTGTGGAACAGCGGAAGGCAGCCGAGCACGATGTCGTCGCGCTCGAACGGGTTGGCGTCGATCGCATTGGCGGTGGCGCACATGACCAGGTTCAGGTGTGTCAGCAACGCACCCTTCGGCTTTCCGGTGGTTCCCGAGGTGTAGAAGAGGACGGCGACGTCCTCCGGGCTGCGGGTGGCGTAGGTGCTGACGGCCGGGGTGTCCGGCGGGCAATGGGCGGGAAGCACGGTGGCCCCGGTGCAGGCGGCCGCGGTGCGGGCCGTCTCGTCGGGGCCATCGGGCACGATCAGATGCCCCGCGCCGGAGTCGGCGAGCATGTACTCGACCTCCTCGGGGCGCAGCATCGTCGGCACCGGGACCACCACCGCCCCGGCCGCGAGCGCCCCGTAGTAGGCGCGGACGAACTCGATCGTGTTGGGGCACATGATCGCCACGTGGTCGCCGGGGGCCACGCCCTGGTCTGCCAGATACCGCGCATACCGCCGCGCCTGCAGCCACAGGTCCGCGTAGGTCACGCGGCGGTCCCCCTCGATCACGGCGGTCTTGCCGGGGAGGCGGCGGGCGGGCTCGGCGAGAACAGCGGCGAGCGACAATGTGGACATAGGTGCGGTGCCCTTCCTGATGCGGCGGTGACGGGGACCACTCCAGCATGGACCGCCCGCGCGCGCCTGCGCCAAGACCGTCGGCCTATGGCTGCCTTAGCGTCGCGACGATGGATCATCGGCACCGGTCACGCGACCGCCAGGGGTGCATAGTCTGCGGCTATCGGTGCATGAGCCTGCAGATCTTTGCCAGTGAGGCACGTCACGAGTGAGGATGGACACAGTCGACGGGGCACGGTGTGCCACGACATACGTCCCCCGGCTTCCGCGGCGCATTCGCCGAAGCGACCGCCGCCCCACCATTTCGACCACAGCGAGGTGCACGTTCATGACCATTCTCGACGAGACGACCCACTACGACGCCCGGCCGGGCGCCGAGGGAGGAGTCGGGCGAGCACCGAGTTCCCAGCCGACCGCCGCCGCCGGACGCGGGTCCGCCGCCGGACGGTTGAGCGGCCTGATCGACCCGACCCCTGTGGCGGTGGCGCTTCTGGCCGTGCAGTTGGCGGTCTTCGCGGTGCGGTGGCTGGGCGCCACCCCGGCGAGCCTCGGCAATGCGGCACTGGAGACCGCCCTGATCGTCGCGACTCTCGCCGCCGGCGGCGCGCAGCTCCTCGCCGGGATCTTCGGTTACCTGCGCGGCGACAAGTACGTCTCGCACGTCGCCGCCGTCGTGGGTCTGTGGCTGTTCGGGCTGTACTTCCTGACCAGTAACGAAGCGATGGAACCCGCATCAGTCGGCTGGTACAACATCTTCCTGGCCGTGCTGCTGGTGATCATCATGGTCCCCTCGGTCATCAAGCGCATGTACGCGTTCATCTGCGCATTCAGCTCGATCAGCGCCGTTCTCGTGCTGTCCGGCCTGGGATTCCTCAGCCTGCAGTCGGCCGAGGACGCGGAGGGGGCGGCCGACCTGTCGACCGCGGCCGGACTGTTGAGCGCGTCGGCGTGGTTCGCGTTCATCGGCGCTGCCAGCCTGCTGTGGATCCTGGCGAAGACGCTGTACGCGGAGTCGGGAGTGCTGGGGTTCGGCGGCTCCGAAGACGACTGAAAGACCGCGCCGACCCCGCGAGGGCGGAGCTCGGGCGTGCCGGTGCAGGATCCGGCACGCCCGAATCGTCATTCGAGATCGGATTCCCGCTGGCGCCGAAGGTGATCCCGGGTGAACTCGAGAAACGTCGCGCCGACGGGGGACAGGTTTCGCGGCCGGAACGCCAGCCCGAAGCTGCGCGCCAGCGGAGGGTCGGTGGGGCGCACCACGGCGTCGTCGGCCGCGTACTCGACGAGGGACCTCTCGAGCAGCGTGCCGCCGACGCCCGCGAGCACCAGGGCACCCCATGCTTCGCGGTGCGCGGCGAGCACCGCGACCGGCGGCCGGCGCCCGCCCCGGCGGATCGTCGCCGCGAACTCGTCGGCGACGGAGGATCCGCGCGGGGCGAAGATCATCGGAATGTCCGGCAGGTCCGCCAGCGGTACGGACCCCTCCGGCACCTCCGTCCCCGGCGGGTAGGCCAGCCAGTACTCCTGCAGCCCCAGCGGCAGCACCTCGACGGCGTCGTCTCCGTCGTCCACGGCATGCGCCCCGTCGCCGGTGCCCTGTCCCCGGCCGTCGGCCTCGAAGGAGTCCAGCGGCAGGTGCGCCGCGATGAACTCGCAGTGCCCCTCGCGCAGCAACCCCGCGGCGTCGTCCTCGTCGCGCAGGGCGCCGAAACCGATCGCCACCCGGGGATGCGCGCGCCGGAACCGGCCGAGGACGTCGACGATGAGCCCCGAGGCGATGGCGGGGAACGCGAGGATGTCGAGCCGACCGGTGAGCGGGCCGGAGCGCGGCGCCAGCAGGTCCTCGGCGGCGGCGGTGTCGCGGAGGATGCGCCGGGCCGGGCCGACCATGGCGCGGCCGGCGGCGCTGAGCATCATGCCGCGTCCCAGGCGCTGGAACAGCTGCACGGCCAGCTCCCGCTCCAGGCGGCGCAGCGATTGCGACACCGTCGGCTGGGAGACGCCGAGGGCGGCGGCCGCGCCGCCGATGCTCTCGTGCTCGACCACGGCGAGGAAGTACTCCACCTGACGCAGCTCCATCGCCTACCTCCCGGACCATGCGCGTGCGACGGAGGCGAAGGCGGCCGCCGCCGGAGAGGGCTTCCCCGCGCGGAGCGTGAGGCCTACCGCGCGCGCCGCGGGCGGTGACAGCGGGCGGTGAACGAGCTGCGCAAACGCGGCCCGGGCCACCGGGCGCGGCACGATCGTCGCGCCCGCCCCGGCCAGGACGAGCTCGCGCGTCGCGTTGGCGTGCGTGCAGTCGAGGACGGGACCGCCCCCGCGCACGCCGCCCGTGGCGACCAGTTCTGCGTAGACGGTGTCGGTGAGGTCTATGACCAGGGGAATGTCCGCGAGGGCGGCGCGGGGGACCGGGTTGGGGAGCCGGGTGGCGAGCGCCGTCGGGACAACGAGCACGAGCTCCTGATCGCACAGGTGGAGGGTTCGCTGCGCGCCGCGCGGGGCGTCTTGCACCGCCACCTCGGCGTCGCCGCGCCGCATGGTCGCGTCCACCTCGTCGGGGCCGGCCGCGTCGAGGACCCGCACGACGACCCCGGGGTGCCGCTGCCGGAAGCGGCGCAGGAGGTCGACGAGTGGATCGATGGCGAACGCGGGGTAGGTCACCAGGTCCACCCGCCCTGCCCGCAGCGCGCGCACCGCTTCGACCCGCTCCTTCGCGCGCTCGACGTCGGCGAGGATGCGCCGCGCCGCGGTGTCGAAGGCGCGGCCGTCCGCGGTGAGCTCCAGGCGTCCCCCGCGACGGTCGAACAGTGTCACCCCGAGCCTGCGCTCGAGCGTGCGGATCGATTGGGACAGCGACGGCTGCGAGATGTACAGCGACTCGGCCGCCCTCGTCACGCTCCCGCGGTCGACGACCGCGGCGAAGTAGGTGAGCGATTGCAGGTCCACGGACTCATGCTAAGACCACGGGTTCCTGCCGGTGCCGAGGCCGACGGATTCGGTGCAGACCCGATCAGCGGCCCGTGCCCTTCACGCGGTCCAGCGTTCGGGGCCGGCCTCGCCGAGACCCGCGACGCGGCGCGTCCGGCCGCGGTCGGCGAGGATGAGCAGGTGCGCGTCCGTCTCGCGGACGGCGAGCCTGCGTTGCTGCAGCCCCAGCGTGTCGAACGGGCGCGACCACCCGATACGCGTGCTGATCTCCCAGGCCGTCGATCCGGGATGAGCGGCCACGTCCGCGGCGATCTCGTCGAACCGCGCCTCGTGGTGTGCGATGAGCGCGCGGGAGCGCGCCGCGAGCCCGCGGAACCGGTACTCGTGCGCCGGCAGCACCTCCGCGTCCGGCAGAGTCGCCGTCGCGTGCAGCGAGAGCAGGTACCGGTGCAGTGGATGCTCGAGCTGGCCGGGGGCGGTGGAGATGTTGGGGCTGATCCGCGGCAGCAGGTGGTCGCCGCTGAGCACGACGCCCGCGTGCGCGTCGACGAAGCACGCGTGGCCCGCGGTGTGGCCGGGCGTCCACAAGGCGTGCAGGTCCCAACCCGGCAGCCCCAGCGGGTCGCCGTCGCCGAGGACCACGTCGACGTGCTCGCCGCGCGGCAGCCGCACCAGGTCCACCTGCGGCGGCGTCACCGCGGCCGGCGGCGCGCCCAGCGCGGTCAGCTGGCGGGCCCACAGCGCATCACGCTTCTGCGTCTGCGCGGCGGTGTGGTGTCCCAGCAACGCGGCGTCCGCGGCGTGGACGGCGAGCGTCGCGCCGGTGGCCTCGCGTAGCCGCGGCGCCAGGCCGAAGTGGTCCGGGTGCAGATGGGTGATCGCCGCGTAGCGGACGTCGGCGATGTCGTGGCCGGTGCAGCGGATGCCCGCCACCAGGGCCTGCCACGCGTCCTCGGTGGGCCAGCCGACGTCGACCAGCGCCAGGCCGTCGTCCAGGGCGAACGCGTACACCAGCACGTACCGCAGCGGATTGCGCGGCATCGGGACGGGGATCGACCAGAGGCCGGGGCGCACCTGTTCGACGGGCGGCAGCGTGCCGCGCACCCACGCCTCACGCTGGGCGACGCCCGTGATCGCGATCGGCGCCGCGTCGCGGGCGGGCATCGTGTCGGCATCATGCACTGCGGCGTGGGAAGTCACATGCCCATTCGAGCATCGGCCGGATCGGCCGGGCAAAGATTTTGCGCCACATGCTCCGATCACCGGGGCCTATGGGTACGGCTGCCCCGATGGCCGGAGTATCGGTTCTGGCTATGCGCCCGAGCGGGCGAAACGTATTGGACGACCCCGGCGGTGCACGGCAGGCTGAGGACATGACCACCACCGCGTCCGCATCGCATCCCGGAACTCTGCACTCCCCGTCCGCGGGGGAGCCCCCCGAGGTGGACGACGAGGACCTGCGGGCGATCCTTGCGCAGGCCCGCGACTTCGTCCGCACCGTCGTGGTCCCGCGCGAGCAGGAGATCGCCGACGCCGATGAGATCCCCGCGGACCTGCGCGAGCAGGCGAAGGCCATGGGCCTGTTCGGTTTCGCGATCCCGCAGAGCTGGGGCGGCCTGGGGCTCGATCTGGCGCAGGACGTGGAGCTGGCGATGGAACTCGGCTACACCACTCTCGCGCTCCGCTCGATGTTCGGCACCAACAACGGCATCGCCGGCCAGGTTCTCGTGGGCTTCGGCACCGAGGAGCAGAAGGTCCGGTGGCTCGAGCGGATCGCCTCCGGCGAGGTCGTCGCCTCGTTCGCACTCACCGAATCCGGTGCCGGATCCGACCCGGCCGGGCTGCGCACCACCGCGGTGCGCGACGGCGAGGACTGGGTGATTACCGGCGACAAGCGCTTCATCACGAACGCGCCCGTCGCGGATCTGTTCGTCGTGTTCGCCCGCACCCGCCCGGCCGACGAGACCGGGCCGGGCATCGCGGTTTTCCTGGTGCCGGCGGACAGCCTCGGGCTCAGCGTGGGGGCGAAGGACCGCAAGATGGGGCAGGAGGGCTCGTGGACCGCGGACGTGCATTTCGACGGCGTGCGGGTGCCGGGCGATGCGCTGGTGGGCGGCAGCGAGGACGTGGGGTTCCGCGCGGCGATGACGTCGCTGGCGCGCGGGCGGGTGCACATCGCCGCCATGGCGGTGGGGCAGGCGCAGCGGGCGCTCGACGAATCCGTCGCCTACGCTGCCGCGGCGACGCAGGGCGGCACGCCGGTGGGGGAGTTCCAGCTGGTGCAGGCGATGCTCGCGGACCAGCAGACCGGCGTGATGGCGGGACGCGCGCTGGTGCGGGACGCCGCGGCCAAGTGGGTCTCCGGCGAGGACCGGCGGATCGCCCCGTCGGTGGCGAAACTGTTCTGCACCGAGATGGCCGGGGATGTCGCCGACCTCGCGGTACAGGTGCACGGCGGAACCGGGTACATGCGCGACGTCCCCGTCGAGCGGATCTACCGCGACGTCCGTCTGCTGCGCCTGTACGAGGGCACCAGCGAGATCCAGCGGCTCATCGTGGGCCGCGGGTTGGTGCGCGCCGCGCGCCGCGGGCGGTAGTGCACGTGCGCCGCCTGCCGCTCAGGCGTTCTCCAGTTCGGCGATGACGATCTTCGTCATCGCCATCATGGCCTGGATCTGGGCGGGCCGGGCCAGCAGTGCGCCCATGGTCGCCGGGATGATCTGCCAGCTCACGCCGAAGCGGTCCTTGCACCAGCCGCACTGTTCGGACCCGGGCACGTGCGAGAGCGCCGCCCAGTAGCGGTCGATCTCGGCCTGGTCCGCGCACGTGACGACGAAGGACACCGCCTCGTTGAACGTGAAGATAGGTCCGCCGTCGAGGCAGACGAAGTTCACGCCGCGCAGCGTGAACCGCCCGTTGAGGACATTCCCGGACATCCCCCGGAAGTGCTCGTCGAGCGACTCGTCGGGGTACTCGATGACCTCGTCGATCCGCGAATCCGGGAACACGGACACGTAGTACTCCATGGCCTCGCGCGCCTGGTCGTCGAACCAGAGGCAGGGTTGGATTGCGGCGATCGCAGGTGTGTTCATGATGGTGCCTTCCTATGCGGGTCCTCGCACAGGAGGACCGCCTGCGCGGCACCGATTCATCGGCGCGCACTCATCGGCGCTGCGCACCGCGTATCCGCTGCGCACGGGTCTTTACCGGAGGCCGCGGACACGGCAGACTGGGAGCATGGAGGCCGCAGAGACCGCGACCGGGACGGTGGACCCTGTGACTGTGGAGCCTGAAACCGTGGAAGCCGAAGCGGCGAACCCCGCGAAGGCGGATTCCGCGTCGCCGGACTTCTCGGCCGTCGCCGCCAGATACCGGCGCGAGCTGCTCGCGCACTGCTACCGGATGACGGGATCCGTCGGCGAGGCCGAGGACCTGGTACAGGAGACCTACCTGCGGGCGTGGCGCGCCTACGACGGGTTCGAGGGGCGTTCGTCGGTGCGCACCTGGCTGTACAGGATCGCCACCAACGTCTGCTTGACCAACCTCGACGGCCGCGCACGTCGTCCGCTGCCCACCGGCCTCGGCACCGCCGATTCGCGGGCGGCGGACGAGCTTGTGGAGGACCACGAGATCCCCTGGCTCGAGCCGATCCCCGACGCCGCGGTGGCCGTGACCGAGCGCGAGTCCATCCGGTTGGCGTTCGTCGCGGCCCTGCAGCACCTGCCGGCGCGCCAGCGCGCGGTGTTGATACTGCGCGACGTCCTGCGCTGGACCGCCAAGGAGACGGCGGCGGCTCTCGGCACCACGGCCACCGCGGTCAACTCGGCGCTGCAGCGCGCACACCGCGAGATGAAAGCGGCGGGGCTCAGCGAGGACTCCGTCGTCGGCGAGCTCGACGATGCGCAGCGACGGATGCTCGACGCCTATGTGGATGCCTTCTGGCGCAAGGACATCGACGCCATTGTCGGAATGCTCACCGACGACGCCGTGTGGGAGATGCCGCCCTACACGGGCTGGTATGCGGGCCCGCAGCAGATCGGCGAGCTCATCGACACGCGGTGCCCCGGGGGACCGCGCGACATGCCGATGCTCGCCACGAGCGCCAACGGTCAGCCCGCGTTCGGGCTGTACATGGCCCAGCCCGACGGCACGTACACCCCGTTCCAGCTGCAGGTGCTGCGGCTGGATGGCGACAGGGTGGCGAAGGTGGTCGCATTCTTCACGCCGGGTCTGTTCGAGCGGTTCGGGCTGCCCGCCCGGCTGGACGCGCCTGCGGGGTGACGGCCAGGCGATGATTCCCCGGACGGGCGCGGTCTGCCCTGGGGTAAGGACTTGCAGCCATCGAAGGAACGGGATCCGTCATGTCCGAACTGAAGACCCTCTCCACCGTCGACAGCCTCGCCGCCGTCATGTTCACCGTCGCCGACCCGGACGCGGCGTGCGCGTTCTACACCGAGAAGCTGGACTTCAAGGTGCGCGCCGACGTGCGCTTCGGGGAGAACGGCGAGAACCGGTGGCTGGAAGTGCAGCGGTGACCGCCGGGCGGCCGCGTCACGACGCGCCCGGCGCGTCCGCGCCGCCCTCGTCGGAACGAGTCTCGCCCGTTCCGGCGGCCCTGCCCTCCGGGGCGTCGGCGGCATCGGCGCCCAGCACCCCGCGGGCGGCCTTCGCCGCGCCCGCCGTCGTTTCGCCCACACGCGTGGCGTGCGAGGCGACGGCGTCGTCGACGGCGGAGATGCCGGTGGAGCCGAACATCTTCTTCTGCGTGTCCATCGCGGTCTCGACGGACTTCTCGTAGGCGTCGACGCCTGCGATCCCGGCCTTCTTGCCCGCGCCGAGCGCGGCCGACCCGGCCTTGCGGCCTATCCCCACTGCGGTTGTGCCGGCCTTCCATCCCGCCCCGAGCGCCGCGACGCCGAGCCGCTTGCCCGTGTCGAGCGCTGCGGCGGCGGTGCCGTGCGGCTGCTCCTGGGCGGCCGGCGTCTCCGGGGACTGCGCCTGCGACGACGGTGTGCCGGTCCGCCGTGCGGTGTCGGCGGCCCCGCCGCCGGGGCGCTGCGATCCTGCGCCCCGGGCTGCGCGCTGTCGCCGGCGCCCTGCCCGGCCGCCCCGCGCGCGGCCCGCCGCCGCGCCCGTGCGTCGCCGACGTACTTGCCCACGCCCTTGATCGCCGGGCCAGCGGATGTCTTCGCCGAGCCCGCCAGCGAGGACAGGCGGGCGCGGGCGCGCGCCCCTTTGCCGTGGGCGTCGCCGCCCTCTGGGGCCTCCCGGGGTGCTGGATCCGTCATCGCAGACTCCTGACCGTGCGGTGTGCGCCCGGGCGGGCCGCCGGGGCGTGCGCTCAGCTGTGGACGTACGTGCCGGGTGCTGCCACCAGCGGCGGGTGCGTCGCACTGCCCATGCGCGGCGGGGCCTGCATCGCTCCTGCGCGCGCGGAGCCCCACTGCGCCCAATCCTCCCACCACGTGCGGTCGGTGCGGGTGGCTTTCTCCGCCCATCCCTCCGCGCTGTCGGGCAGCGGCTCGAGCGTGGCGGCGTCGGGGGCGCCGAGGGCCTTGCACCAGCTCTTCTTGCTGGGCGGGTTGACGATGCCCGCGATGTGCCCGCCGTTGGACAGCACGTACCGCGCGTCCTTGCCGAACAGCCGGGCGCCCTTGTACGACGATCGCCACGGAACGATGTGGTCCACGTCGGCGCCGACGATGTAGACGTCGCCGGAGAAATCGCGCAGGGAGATCGTGCGCCCGCAGATCTCGAACTCCTCCTTGCACAGCAGGTTCTCGCCGTACAGGTCGCGCAGGTATTCGGTGTGCATGGCCGCGGGCATGCGCGTGGAGTCCTCGTTCCACACCAGCAGGTCGAAGGCGGGCGGCGCCTCGCCGAGCATCCACCGCGACACCCAGTAGCCGAAGATGAGGTCGTTGGCGCGCATGAGGTCGAAGGTGGTGGCCATGTCC
The DNA here is from genome assembly GCF_014126825.1 of Tomitella gaofuii. Lineage (NCBI taxonomy): Bacteria > Bacillati > Actinomycetota > Actinomycetes > Mycobacteriales > Tomitella > Tomitella gaofuii. The sequence goes on from NZ_CP059900.1 coordinate 286,554, forward strand.
GTGCCCGGCAGGTAGCCCTTCTTGGCCATGAGCACCTCGACCTTGTCCAGCGTGTCCGGGTCGGTCATGAGACCGAGCTCGCCGGGCTCGCTGTAATCGAGCAGCGTGTTGATGAGCGTGAGGGTGCCGATGCGGGTGTCGCCGCGGCCGGCGAACAGCGCGGTGGCGATGCTCGCGAGTGCCCCGCCCAGGCACAGCCCCACGACGTCCACCGTGGGGGCGCCGGTGATCTCCTGCACCGCGTCGATGGCGGCGTCGATGCCGTCGGTGATGTAGTCGTCGAAGGTCACCGACCGCATGGAATCGTCGGGGTTGCGGTAGGAGATGACGAACACGGTGCGCCCGTGCTGGACGGCCCATTCGAGGAAGCTGCGGCCCGGGCCCAGGTCCATGATGTAGTACTTGTTGATCCACGGCGGGCTGGCGAGCATCGGAACGGCGTGGACCTCTTCGGTCTGCGGCCGGTACTGGATCAGCTCGATCAGCTCGTTGCGGAACACGACCTCGCCCGGCGTGGCGGCCATGTTCTCGCCCAGGGTGAAGGCGTCCGAGTCGACGCGCAGCGGGCGGCCTTTGCGCTTGAGCAGGTCGGACACCGCGTACCCGGTGCCGCGTGCGAGCGACTTGCCGCCGGATTCGATGGCGCGGGTGAGCACCTTCGGGTTGGTGACGGGGGTGTTGGTGGGGGAGGCGGCATCCCAGAACAGCTCGGCGAACTGGCGGGCCTTCGCCGAGGTGGGCCGATCGGCGTCGGCCGCGTCCACCAGGTCGAGCGTGAACGCGCGCGCGGCGAAGTACGACTGCACGAGCGCGAAGTAGACTGGGTTCTCCTGCCACGCCTTGTCGGCGAAGCGCCGGTCGCCGCGCAGCTCGGGCGCGCCGTCGACGTGGCCTCTGCCGAGCGCCACGCGTGCGGCGTCGCCGGGGATCTTGGCCAGGCGCGATGCGAGGTTCTCGGCGGCCGAGGCGATCCCCATCGGATTGCGTGCGGCACCCGCGGCCACCGTGGCCGTCGAGCCGAGCCAGCCGACCGGGTCGAGCTCGGCGGCGATGCGGGTCTTGACGGGGAATTTCGGCCCGGCGGCCTTCGTACCGGTCGTCGTCGTTGCGGCGCTGCCGTTCGTCTTCGTCGTGTCGGTTTTGTTCGTACTGTCGGTCATCGCCTTCGTCTTCTGCTGGTGGTTGAGGGTGCTGGTGGCAAGGGAAACGTCGATGGCCGCAGGTGCGGCCGGGGCGTCAGGAGTCGGTGTCGCCGAGGTAGCGCAGGATCATCCGGCACACGCAGACGGGGCGCTCGATGCCGGGCACGTCGAACACGAGGGACACGGCCACCTGGTAGCCGCCCTGGATGGGGTCGACCGCGTCGACGGTCGCGGTGGCGCCCACCTCGGAGTCCACGGGTACCGGCGCAGGGAAACGGACCTTGTCGAGGCCGTAGTTGATGACCTGCTCGGAGCCGGTGACCTCGAGGATGTCCCAGAACAGCTCCACGGCGAGCGAGAGCGTGAGGTAGCCGTGGGCGATGGTGGTGCCGAACGGACCGTTCTTCGCGCGTTCCGGGTCCACGTGGATCCACTGGTGGTCGCCGGTCGCGTCGGCGAAACCGTCGATGCGCTGCTGGTCGATGAGGACGCGGCGTGACGCGCCCAGTTGCCGGCCGGCGAGGGAGGGGAGATCGGTGAGACGGACTCGGCGCAGGGGCGATCGTGTGTCGGCCGGTGCGGAGGAGTGCGGGGTCATCATGTCCTTCGGGTGGTGGGCGGTCGGTGGGCACCGGCGCATCGCCGGGACGACTGCCGGTGTGGCACGCAGTGCGTGGCGGGAGAGCGGTGATCACGCGGTTCGGCGGAGCAGGAGCGGATGCGCGTGGACCGCGCGGAGGCGGTCACGGCTGCTTTCCCGGGCTTCGCGGACGAATCGGCATGCCGGCGGGGGCGGAAGTGCGACCCCGGGAATGCACTCTCCGGGGACGACGCATTCCATGCTAAATGTCATAACGAACGCAATCAATGGTGTGTGATCTAATTCATCACCGGCCCCGGAGTGCATACTCGCAGGTAACACTGCCTTCGATGGCGAATGAAATCAATTCTCGAATGCGCCATGTCCGCGCCGGCATCACTACCGGAAGGTAGGGTATCGCCGGATTTGGCGAAGGGGAATGGATTGGACGTCCGATAGGCAAAAATCGAATGGAATCGTCGCCCGAAAACGTGGACGAATCGGAAAGGGGGCGCGGAATCGCTCCGCTCAGAGGGTGGGCACGCCGTCGGCGAGCAGCGAGTGGACGGCGGCGTCGCAGATTTCGAGCATCCGGGCGCGGGTGATGCGCGACGAGCGGATGAGGGCCTGGATGGCGAGTCCGTCGAGCATGCCGATGAGCATCTCGGTGATGTCGGACCGGTCGAGGCCCGGACGGGTGAGGCCGGCGTCGCACACCGCGTCGACCGCGTCGCGCACGATCGCACGCCAGCTGTCGTACACGGCGTCGTTGAGCCGCTGCAGTTCCGGGCTGCCCAGTGCCGCGGCCCAGAGCTCGATCCACACACGCCACGCCGTAGTGGTGGCGGGGCCGTGGGGCAGGTAGGAGGCGAGCAGGGCGTCGAGGCGTCGCAGCGGGTCGGCGGGCGGATCGTGCATCCACTGGCGTCGGCGCAGCGAGCTGTCGAAGTTGAATGCGAACGCGGCGCGCAGCAGCGCGTCCTTGCCGTCGAAGTAGTAGTGCACGGTGCCGCTGCTGACGTCCGCGCGTCGGGCGACGTCCGCCACGCGGACGCCGCGGAAGCCGAGCTCGGCGATGGCCTCGCACGCGGCTGTGAGTATCTGCCGCCTGCGCTCCGCCTCGACACTGGGCCGTGCCATCGTCTCCGTCCCGCCTCTCCGTCCCCGCTTGTCCGCCCCTGCGGTCCCCAACCGGCGGCGGCGCCGGAGCCGGGGTCGAGGACCCTGGCCCCGGCGCCGCCTGCGCGCCGTGCCTCAGAGGTTGCGGGAGATCACCAGCCGCATGATGTCGGAGGTGCCCTCCTCGATCTCCTCGAGCTTGACGTCGCGCATCCACTGTTCCACCGGGTACTCGCGCGAGTAGCCCCAGCCGCCGAGGGTCTGCACCGCGGCGTGCGTGACGAACATGGCCGTTTCGGACGCGGTGAGCTTTGTCATGGCGGCGAGGCCGTTGACATCGTGCCCGGCGTCGAGCGCCCGTGCGGTGTGCAGCACCATCAGGCGCGCGGCAGTGATCCGGTTGGCCATGTCGGCCAGCCGGAACGCGACGGCCTGGTGCTCGATGATGGGCTTGCCGAACTGCGTGCGGGTGCGCGCGTAGTCCAGCGCGTACTCGTAGGCGGCGCGGGCGGCACCCACGGCGGCGGCGCCGAGCACGGTGCGCGAGATGTCGAAGGTGCGCATGAGCCCGTAGAAGCCCTGGCCCTCCTCGCCCAGGCGGTTCTCCTCGGGGACGAAGACGTTGTCGAAGAACAGCTCGCGGCACACGATGGCGCGCTGGCCCATCTTGCGCATCGGCTCGCCCCAGGTGAAGCCCTCGGTGTCCTTGGTGAGCAGGAAGGCGGTGACGCCCTTGGAGCGCTCGCTGCGGTCGGTCTTGGCGAACACCACGTACTGGTCGGCGGCGCCGGCGTTGGAGATCCACGCCTTCTGGCCGTTGATGCGGTAGCCGCCGTCGACCTTGTCCGCGTAGGTGACGATGGACGCGGCGTCGGAGCCGGAGCCCGGCTCGGTGGTGGCGAGCGAGGTCATCAGCGGCGAGGTGCCGGTGAGCGGGCGCAGCCACTTGTCCTTCTGCTCGTCGGTGCCGAGCGCCATGAGCGGGTCGGAGAAGAATCCGTTGGAGCACACCAGGTTGCCGATGCCCGGGTCGCCCCAGCACAGCTCCTCCTGGACGAGGCACTGGGTGAACACGTCGGTCATGCCACCGCCGCCGAACTCCTCGGGGATCATGAAGTCGGTGATGCCCACCTGGGCGGCCTTGGCGAAGATGTCGACGGGGGTGACCACGTCGGCCTCGTCCACCTCACGGCCGCGGGGGCGGATCTCCTTCTCGGCGAAGTCGCGGCAGAGCTTGACGATCTCGCGCTGCTCGGTGGTGAGGGGCCAGGGCTCGAACTCGAAGGCGTTCACGGGACGTCCTTTCTTGACTGACTGATTAATCAGTATTGTAGGCGAAGATGTAGTGCACGTCACTGGTGCGCGACGGGCAGCTCGGGATCGGGGGCGTGCGGGAGGCGGTGGCGTTCAGCGGATCATGACTGCACCGCCGTCCACTCGACGCACTCGTCGAGGCCTGCCCGGCCGAGCTCGCGGCCCAGGCCGGACGTCTTCCACCCGCCGAACGGCGCGTGCACATTGAACTCGGCGCCGTTGATGTCCACCTGGCCGGTGTCGATGCGCAGGGCCACCGACTCCGCGCGCGCCACGTCCGCCGACCACACCGCGCCGGCCAGGCCGTACTCGGTGGCGTTGGCCAGCTCCACGGCATCGTCGTCGCCGTCGTGCGCCTCGACCACGAGCACCGGGCCGAAGACCTCCTCGCGCGTGATCGGGTCGCCACGCTCGACGTCGGCCAGGACGGTCGCGCGGTGGTAGTGGCCGCCGGGGAACCCCTCGACGGGGGCGGTGCCGCCCGCGGCCACGCGCGCTCCGCGGGCGACGGCCTCGTCGACCATGGTGCGCACGGCGTCTAGTTGCGCCTTCGACACGAGCGGCCCCAGGTCGGTGGTGCGCTCCGCCGGGTCGCCCGGCCGCAGTGCGTCGGCCGCCTCGGCTGCGACGGCCACCGCTTCGTCGTACCGGTCGCGGGGGACCAGCAGTCGGGTCCAGGCGCTGCACGTCTGGCCGGTGTTGAGCATCGCCGACGCCACCGTGGCGCGCACGGCCGTCGGCAGGTCGGCGTCGTCGAGGACGACGGAGGCGGACTTGCCGCCGAGCTCCAGGCAGGCCCGCTTGATCAGTGCGCCGGCCTGCGCCCCCACCTGGCGGCCCACCGCGGTGGAGCCGGTGAAGGAGACGACATCGACGCCCGGGTGCGCGATGAGCGCCGGGCCCAGCACCGAACCGCGGCCCGGCACCAGGTTCACCGCCCCCGCGGGCAGGTCGGTCTCCTGGACGGCGTCGCAGAACAAGTAGGTGCCCAGCGGCGTGATCTCGGGGGGCTTGACCACCACCGTGCACCCGGCGGCCAGTGCGGCGCCGACCTTGGCGGCCAGCTGGTAGACGGGGTAGTTCCACGGGGTGATGCAGGCGATCACACCCGCGGGCCGGCGGGCCAGCGTGGAGTTGCCCACCTTCTCGTGCAGCGGGGTCTCGGCGGCGAGCCGCGCGAACGCGTCGATGATCGCGATGGCGAGGTCGATGTGCGCCTCCTCCGCCACCGTCACCGGCGCGCCCACCTCGGCGACCGTGGCGGCCACGAGGTCGGCGCGGCGTTCACGAAGCCGTTGTGCCAGCCCGGCCAGCGCCGTGCCGCGCTGCGCGGCGGTGCTGCGGCCCCACAGGGCGCCGGCGGACTGCGCGGCGGCGACGGCGTCGGCCGCGTCGGCCTCGGTGGCAACGGCGGCCCTGCCGATGATCTCGCCCGTCGCGGGGTTCTCGACGTCGACGGTGTCCGGGCAGTCCCGCCACCGGCCGCCGATGAGCACGGCGGACCGGTACCAGGCCGGTGATGTGGTTGTCATGCGGTTCCCCTCCTCGGAGGTCGCGGCGTGCGGGACGCCTGGGCCGGTCACGCGCCGGCGCCGGGGTCGGTGTAGATGGACTTGCCCAGCCACTGGCCACCATCGACCACGAGTACCTCGCCGGTGATGTAGGCGGCGCGGTCGGACAGTAGGAAGGCGGCCGACTCGGCGACCTCCTCGGGCGTGGTGAACCGCGCGGCGGGGACGCTGGAGAGCACGCGGGTGCGCGCCGCCTCGTCCGGCCACAGCGCGGCGCCGGCGCCCTCGGTCTCGGTGGGGCCGGGGGCGATGCAGTTCAGGCGCACTCCCCGCTCTGCCCACTCGACCGCGAGCGTGCGGGTCATCGCCACCACGCCGGCCTTCGCCGCAGCGCTGTGGACGGTGCCGGGGTGGCCGTGCCAGGCGTAGGTGGCGATGGTGTTGAGGATGGCGCCGCGCCCGGCCGCGAGCATGTGCTTCGACGCGGCGCGGGTGCCGTAGAAGGTGCCGTTGAGGACGATGTCGATGACGGCCTTCCAGCCGTTCGGCGACAGGTTCTCGCCGGGCACCACGAAGTTGCCGGCGGCGTTGTTGACGAGGGTGTCGATCCGGCCGAAGCGGTCGACGGTGCCGTCGATCGCCGCCTCGACGGCCGCGGGGTCGCGCACGTCGCAGGTCACCGCGACGCCCTTGCCGCCGGCCTCCTCGGCCAGGCGGACGGTCTCGTTGAGCGGCTCCTCGCGCCGGCCGACGACGGCGACGGTGCCGCCGGCGGCCGCGTAGCGCACGGCCACGGCGCGGCCGATGCCCGAGCCGCCGCCGGTGACGACGGCGACGCGCCCGGCGAATTCGGAGCGGGTGTCGGGTGCGGTCATGGTGGGGTCCTCCTGTGGTCTTCGTGTGCGGGAGTACGGGGGTGCCGGGGGGCGGTCCCGAGGCGGGGGTTATCGCCTGTCCGAGGCGATGACCAGGGCGTCGACGGCGACGACCCCGTCGGGGCCCACGCGCAGCGGGTTCACCTCGACGTCGTCGACGTCCGGCGCGGACACGGCCCGCTGCGACACCGCGACGATGAGGTCGACGAGCGACTCGACGTCGACGGCGGGACGTCCGCGCCAGCCCAGCAGCAGGGGACGGCTGACGAGCCGGCGGAGCATGCCGTGCGCGGTGGCCCGGTCGACGGGCGCCATCTCGACGGCCACGTCCTTGTACAGCTCGGCCTCGGTGCCACCGGCGCCGACGAGCACGACGGGCCCCATGTCCGGGTCGCGGCGGACGCCGAGGATCACCTCGACCACGTCGGAGCGTCCGTCCATCTCCTCGACCACGTAGTCGCCGTCGCCCAGCCGCGCGTGCATCGCGTTGAACGCGGCCGCGAGCGCGTGCGCGTCGGGGAGGCCGATCCGCACACCGCCCGACTCGCTCTTGTGCTCGAGCCACGAGGCCTTGAGCACGTAGGGCGCGGTGAGCACCGCCGCGGCCGCGGCGGCATCGGACTCGGAGTGCACCGTGCGCCCGGCGGGGAAACGGATCCCCGTCGGGGCCAGGAACTTCTGCGCGGCCAAGTACCCGGTGCCTTCGAGCTCCGCGTCGCGGGCGGGCGGTACCGCCAGCGAACGGGGCGGCGTGGACAGTCGCGCCGCTGCGGCCACGGCGCCCACCGCGGTCTCGATGCTGGGATAGGCGGGGAGCCCGTGCCGCCACATCGCGTCGATCGCCGGGCCGCCGGCGGCCATCGAGTGGATGACCAGGGGCTTGCCGGCCGCGCGCGCTGCGGCGGCCATCTGCTCGACGAGCGCGGTCTCCCGCTCGGCCAGCGCCGGATTGTCCACCGCGTAGCTGCCGAAGTAGCCGGTGAGGACCACCGCATCGGCCTCGTCGGACTCGAGCAGGTCGCGGACGATCCGCAGATAGTTCGCCAGGTCCTGCTCGCCGGCGCCGGCGAGGTCCACCGGGTTGGCGCAGGCCGCGCCCGCGGGCAGCTGCGCGGCCAGCCCGTCCGTGAGCTCGCGGGAGAACTCGGCCACCGCCAGCCCGGCGTCGTGCGCCACGTCGGCGGCGATACCCGTCTGGCCGCCGCTGTCGCCTACGATCGCGACCCGGCCGCCCGCGGGCGGCTCGGCGGTCATGAGCAGCCGCGCCACCTCGACGATCCGGCTGGGCGTGTGCACGCGGACGGCGCCCGCCGCGCGCGCCGCGGCGTCGACCACGTCGAGCGCCGAGGTCATCGACCCGGTGTGCGAGCGGGCCAGCCGGGTGCTGGCGTCGGACGCGCCGACAGTGAGCAGCAGCGTCGGCTTGCCCGCCTTGCGCAGGGCCGCGAGCGTGCGGATCATCTGCTCGCCGCCCGCGAAGCTCTCCAGGTAGAGCGCCACCACGCGGGTGCGTTCGTCGTCGACGAGGTCCTCGAGCAGCTCGGCGGCGATGACGTCGGTCTGGTTGCCGATGGAGATGAACCGAGAAATGCCCATCCCGGCCCGCTCGGCCAGGCCCGCGATCTCCGATCCCAGCTGCCCGCTCTGCGAGATCACCGCGATGCCGCCGGGTGCGAAGTGGCCCCACGCCAGCTGCAGGTCGGTGGACGCGTCGAAGATGCCGAGACTGTTCATGCCCACGATGCGGGCCCCGGCGGCGCGGATGCGCGCGGCGATGGCCGGCTCGTCGGCGACCCCGGCGGTGATGCCGAGGAACCCGCGCACGCCCATCGCCAGCGCCTCGTCGACCACGGCCGGCACCGCGGCGGGCGGCACGCACAGCGCCACCAGCTCCGGCACCGCCGGAAGGTCCGACAGCGACGGGTAGGCGGGCTCGCCCAGCACGGTGCCGCCGCCGCGGTTGACCAGGTGGACCTCCCGGCGGTCCCGGCCCTTGAGCGCCCCCTGGGCCAGCCAGTAGCCCCACTTGGCAGGGTCGTCCGACGCGCCGACCACCGCGACCGAGGCCGGGTCGCGGAAGGCGCGCAGGGCCCCGCGGCGCCGCGGTGACGGTGCCGCCGCGCCCGGCGCATCCCCGGGGGCGAGGGTGGTGGTGTCAATCATGATGGCGTCGTGTCCTTTGCACAGTGGTCTTGCGGATTGCTGCCGGCGGCCGTCGGGGGCGCTGTCGGCGGTCAGCCGGCGGCCTGTTCCCGCACGTGGATGAGGGTGGGGCGGTCCGCCGCGAGCGCCTCGCGGACGGCGGGGCCCACCTGGTCGTACGAGTCGACGGCGACGCCGCCGCAGCCCAGGGCGCGGGCGAGCGCCGGGAAATCAGGCGTGAGCAGGTCGACGGCGTGCACGTTGCCATCGCGGTCGACCATCTCGTTGCGGATCTCGCCGTAGCCGCCGTTGTCGACGATGACGAGCGGCAGCGCCAGCCCGGCCTCAGCGGCCGAGGCGAGCTCGGCGATCGTGAACATCACGCCGCCGTCGCCGAGCACCGCGACCACCTCGCGCTGCGGCTCGGCCAGCTTGGCGCCGATGGCGGCGGGCAGCCCGTAGCCCAGCGTGCCCAGGCCGGCCGGGTACAGGAACGACCGGGGCCGGTGCAGCGGCAAGCTGCCGAGCAGGCCGTAGTAGCAGGACATCGAGCTGTCGGCGGCGATCACCGCGTCGTCGCCCAGCGCCGCGTCCAGCGAAGCGCACAGGCCCAGGTAGGCGGCGCCGATCTCCCGCGCGTCGGCCTCCAGGCGGACGCGCCACTGCGCGGCGCGCTCGGCGCCCGCCCCCGACTGGGCCGCGGGCAGACGCTTGGTCAACGCCGCGAGGGCCGTCCCGGCGTCGCCGATGACGCCCACGGCGGGGCGTGCATTGGTGGCGATCGCGAGTGGGTCGATGTCGATGCGGATCAGCGGCGCCTCGGGCATGGGGCCCCACCACCAGTCCGCCGGCGAGAGCTCCGTGCCCACCGCGACGACGAGGTCGGCTTCGGGGACGATCTCGAGCAGCGATTGATGCTGCACGCCGGCACCGAGCGACAGCGGGTGGTCCTCGTCGAGCACGCCCTTGCCGTTGGCGGAGGTGACGACGGGCGCGCCGGCAGCCTCGGCGAAGGCCCGCAGTTCGCCCGACGAGGTGCTGCAGCCGCCGCCCGCGATGATGAGCGGACGCTGCGCCGCGCGGAGCAGGTCGGCGGCCGCGGCCAGCGCCGACTCGTCGGGCACGGTCAGGGCGTGGGCGACGGGCGCCTCGGCGGCCACCTCGGCCTCGGCCTCGAGCAGGTCCAGCGGCACCTCGAGGTAGGCGGGGCGGGGCCGGCCGTCTGTCATCGCGGCGAAGCACTGTGCGACGGCGTGCGGGATCTCCTCGACGCTCGTGACCCGCTGGGCGTGGCCGACGACGGCGCTCATCGCGTCGAACTGGCTCTTGACCTCGTGCAGCAGGCCGTTGTGCCCGCCGGGGTGCGCCAGGGGCATGCCGGGGGCGATGAACAGGACGGGGATCGAGTCCGAGTACGCCTGGGACGCGGCGGTGGCGGCGTTGAGAATGGCCGGCCCGGTGGTGGTGACGACCACGCCGGGGCGCCCGCCGGCCCGGGCGTACCCGTCGGCCGCGTAGCCGGCGCCCTGCTCGTGGCGGGGCGAGACGTGCCGGATGGGCGAGCTTTTGAGCGCCGAGTAGACGGCGAGGTTGTGGGTGCCGGGGATGCCGAAGACGGTGTCGACACCGTGGGCGACCAGGGCATCGACGATCGCCTGGCCACCGTTGACGAGTGGTCGGGACATCATTCACTTCACTTTCTGGCGCGCCGCCGGCCGCGGGGGCGCGGGCAAGGCGGGGATCTTCCGGGGGTGGGGCGTCAGTAGACGGGGAACGTGGCGGTGATGGTCTCGAGGCGCTGCGAAGCCAGGTTGAAGGCGGCCTCGCGCAGGGTCATGTCCTTGTTGTCCGCGAGGTCGAACATCTCGTGGCTCAATGTCTCCAGGCGCTCGGCGATCTTGCGGAACGACTGCTCGGGGGTGCCGTCGACGTCGCCGAAGAACACCCACCACCACCACGCGTTGGTGGCGGAGTTGGCCACGAAGTCCGGCGATACCTCGACGCCGCGGGCGGTGAGCAGCGCCTCCGCCTCCGGGGTGACCGGCATGTTGGCGGCCTCGGCGATGAGCGTCGCGCGGATCTGCGCCTGGTTCTCCTCGGTGATGCAGTAGGAGATGGCGGCGGGGACGAGCACGTCGGTCTCGAGACCCAGCCACTGGTCGGCCGGCAGCTGCTGGTCCTCGGCGCGCAGCGCGGCGCGGTCCACATTGCCCTTGGCGCTGCGGGTGCGCAGCAGCTCCTCCACATCGAGGCCCCGCGGGTTGAAGACGACGCCCTCGACATCGACGATGCCGACCACGCGCACGCCGGCCTCGGCCAGGTAGCGGGCCGTGGCGCCGCCCATCGAGCCGAAGCCCTGGATGACGGCGGTCGACTCGGCGGGGACGAGCCCGCGGCGTTCCATGGCGGCCAGGGCCGAGCGGGCGACGCCGTAGCCGCCGACGAGCTCGTCGAGCCGGATCCCGCCGACGACGCTCGCGAACGCGGTCTTCATGCGCAGCTGGGCGGCCTCCGGCGCGTCGACGACCTGCTCGGCCGCCTTGATCGAGGTGGAGATGCCGATCTCCGGGAGCATGGCGTCGATGGTGGTCTGCTGGACGCCGAAGTCCTCGCCCATGGTCCAGCGCTTCTCGATCAGCGGCGCCATCGCGGTGAGGAAGCGGCGAAGCACACCGTCGGCCTCCGGGCTGTACGGGTCGAAGTCGATGCCGCCCTTGGCGCCGCCGAGCGGGACGTACTGCGCGCCGTCCTCGAAGTGGATCGACTCCTTGAGCGTCATCCCGCGGGCGAGGCCGCGGACTTCGTCGAGGGTGCAGCCGGCACGCATGCGCAGGCCGCCGGAGGACACCCCGCGCACCAGGCGGTCGATGACGAGGTAGCCGGTGGCGTCGCTCTCGGTGTCGCGCCAGACCGACTCGAAGAAGGCGCCGTCTCCGTCGCCGTCGCTCGCGCCGATCGCGTTAGGAAGGGTCATCGGCATGGGGGTTCTCCTGACTGCGGTGCTCGGGGGATTCTGCTCAGCGGCTCCTACCGGGTGGTGCCTCTTACTGAGTGCTCAGTCAGTATGGCATGCATCACGAGGGGGGTCAAGGGGTGATCTGCGTGGGTATTCGCCGGCCGCGGCGGCGTTCGCGGCCCTCAGATTCCGAGCTCGCGCCGCACCGTGAGCGTGACCCAGTCCGCGACCTGCTCGCGGGTGACGGCCTCGTCGAACACGACCTGTTGCACGGCCAGGCCGTCGAGCATGGCGGTGAGCCGCCACGCGGCGCCGGCCGGGTCGGGGCAGTGGAACTCGCCGGCGGCCGTGCCCTCGTCGATGAGCCGGATGAGCACGTCCCGCCAGCCGGCGTCGAGCGTGCGGATCACGCCGCGCAGCTCGGGGTTGCGCAGGCTCGCGGACCACGACTCCACCCACATGCGCCAGCCGAAGGCGGTGCCGGTCGGGCCGTACTCGCGGAGCACTGCGCGCAGCCGCGTGGTCACGTCGCCGGCGGTGCCGTCGAGGACCGCCTGCAGGTGCGCCATGTCGTGGGCGGCGGCCGAGCGCAGGGCGGAGATGATGAGGTTGTCGAGATTGTCGAAGTGGTAGAACACCAGCCCGGCGCTCACGCCCACTCGCTTGGCGATGTCCGCACCGCGGACCTGGTCGATCCCCTTGTCCTCGATGGCCTCGAGGGTTGCGCCGAGGATGTCCTCGCGCCTGTCCGCAGATTCTTTTTTCACACGTGGCACGCCGCAATCGTACTGGTGACCGCGATAATGGTCGGTATGTGACCGATGACGGGGGTTGACAAGTCTGTGATGCGCACCGCACAGTTGGCGTAGCTGACTGAGTGGCTAGTCAGTTTCAAGGAGGTTCCGGAGCTGCGGTCGGGGGGCCGCGCCCGCACCGATGCCACGAACCGTGGAGGAGCGTTCGCAGTGCCCGATACATTGCCCATCGGCTCCGCAGAGGAGTCGCCAGATATGAGTACACCGCCCGCATCACCGGCGCCGCACGACCCGGCCGCCGCCTCCGCTGCCGCGGAGCCGCCGCCCGTCGGGGAGGGGGAGTACGCCGACCGCCATCTCAAACGCGTGATGAAGAGCCGTCACCTGTTCATGATCACGCTCGCCGGCGTCATCGGGACGGGCCTGTTCCTGGGGACCGGCCAGGTGATCGGCCAGGCCGGGCCGGGCGGCACCATCGTCGCCTACATCATCGGCGGCGTCATGCTGTACCTGACGATGGTGTGCCTGGGAGAGATGTCCGTCGTCATGCCGGTCTCCGGCTCGTTCCAGGCGCACGCGACCAAGTTCATCGGGCCGGGCACCGGTTTCAGCATCGGCTGGATCTACTGGCTGAGCTGGGCCAGCTTCATCGGACTGGAGTTCCTGTCCGCCGGGATCATCATGAAGTACTGGTTCCCCGACACCCCCACCTGGATATGGTCGGCGATCTTCATCGTCGTGCTGTTCCTCATCAACTGCTTCACCGCCCGCTCGTTCGCGGAGACCGAATACATCCTGGCCGGCATCAAGGTTCTGGCGGTGGGACTGTTCATCGGCCTCGGGGCGCTGGCCATGTTCGGCGTCATCTCGATGGACGGCGAGCCCGCCCCCATGCTGTCGAACTTCACCGGCAACGGCGGCTTCTTCCCCGCCAGCATCGGCGCCGTGTTCGCGGCGATGATGACCGTGGTCTACACCTTCATGGGCTCCGAGGTGCTCGGCGTCGCCGCGGGAGAGACGGAGAACCCGGCCAAGGCCGTCCCGCGGGCCGTGCGCACCATCGTCTTCCGCCTGGTGTTCCTGTACCTCGGAGCCATCGTCATCCTCATCGGCCTCATCCCGTGGACCGAGGTGGGCCTGGACGAGAGCCCGTTCGTCACCGTCTTCGAATCCATCGGCATCCCGTTCGCGGCGAGCCTGATGAACTTCGTGGTGCTCATCGCCGTGCTGTCCGTCGGCAACACCGGCCTGTACATGTGCACCCGCATCCTGTGGTCGCTGTCCAAGGAGAAGGCCGCGCCGAAGGCATGCGGGCGCACCACCAGTCGGGGCATCCCCATCGTCGCACTGGTCATCACGCTGGTCTTCGGCCTGTTCTCGCTGCTGTCGAGCGTCGTCGCCGCCGACACGCTGTTCGTCTTCCTCATCTCCGTCAGCGGCATCGGCGGCGCGCTGAGCTGGATGACCATCGCCTGGTCCCAGTACCGGTTCCGCCGCCAGTACGTGCGCGGCGGCGGCGACGTGCACGACCTGCCGTATCACGCGCCGATGTTCCCCGTCACGCCGATCCTCGTCATCCTGCTCAACATCGGGGTGTTCATCGCGATGGCCTTCGACTCCACCCAGCGGCTCTCGCTGATCCTGGGGCTCGGCGTGGTGCCCGTCTGCTACGCGTTCTACTACCTGGTGGTCCGCAAGCGCGCCGAGGCGTCCGCCCCGGTGCAGGCGGCGTGACGCCCGAACCCCGCAGCACGCACCCGCATCCCCGCTCCGCCGCCGTCGTCGGCGCAGGAATGGCAGGCCTGTCCACCGCCTGGTTCCTGCAGGAGCGCGGGGTGCGGGTGTCCGTGTTCGACCAGGCGTGGCCGGGCGCGGGCGCCTCGTGGGGCAACGCCGGCTGGATCACGCCGACGCTGACCACGCCGCTGCCTGAGCCGGGTCTGGTACCGCGCGCGGTGCGGGGGATGCTGCGGCCGGGCTCGCCGCTGTTCATTCCGCCCACGGTCGACCCCGCGCTCGCCGCGTTCCTCGCCCGCTTCGCCCGTAACACCACGGCCGCCCGCTGGAGCGCCGGGGTCCGCGCGTTCGCGCGGATCAACCGCCTCGCCCTCGGGGCCTATGACGTGTTGACCGCGGGCGGCGTCGACTGCCCGCTGCGCGAGGCCGAGCCGTTCGTGCTCGCCTTCGCGGACACCGGCGGCCTGCGCGACGAAATCGCCGCGGCGGACCGGCTCGCCGCCCTGGGGCAGCCCGTGGATATCGAACCGGTGCCCGCGGACCGGGCGCGCGCGTTGGCGCCGATGCTCACCGGCCGCGTCCACGCCGCCGCGCTGCTCCACGGGCAGCGGTTCCTCGACCCGCCGGCCTACGTCGCGGCCCTCGCCCGGGCGGTGCGCGACCGGGGCGGGACGATCCACGACGACGTGCACGTGGCGTCGGTGCGCGAACTCGGCGGACGGGTCGAGCTGACCGGGACGGACGGCGCGATCGGCTCTGCCGACGCTGCCGTGATCGCGACCGGTGCGGCGCTGCCCGCGCTCGCCCGGCACCATGGGGTGCGGTTGCGCATGCGTGCCGGCCGCGGCTACAGCTTCGCGGTGGCGCCCGACGACCCGCCCGTAGGCCCGGTGTATTTCCCCGGCGCCGCGGTGGTGTGCACGCCGTTGGGCCAGCGGATGCGGATCGCCGGGATGATGGAGTTCCGTCGGCACGGCGCGCCCCTCGATCCGCGTCGCATCGACGCGATCGCCGCCGCCGTGCGCCCGCTACTGCGCGGCGTCGACCTGGACGACCGCGCCGACGAGTGGGTGGGCTCGCGGCCGTGCACCGTCGACGGGCTGCCGCTGATCGGCCGTACCCGCACGCCCCAGGTGTACGTCGCGGGCGGGCACGCCATGGAGGGCATGACGCTGGGGCCGGCGACGGGCCGGCTGCTCGCCGAATCGATCGTCACCGGCACCGTGCCCGCGGCGATCGCGCCGTTCGACCCGCTGCGGTAGGGCGGGAGCCGCGCCGGGTGGAGCTCTGCGGGGTGGCCGTCGTGGAGTGGGGCAAGGCTGGCTGGCGAGGCCCCGTCGAGTGGGGCCGTGCGGGGCGGGTTTCCGCGCGCGGGCGCCCGGATCAGCCCCACTCGACGGGGGAAGCACGGGGACCCACATGGAAGCACGCCCGCCGCGGCCCGTCCGGTTCGTTCCGGACGGGCCGCGGCGGGCGGTGCGTTCTCTCGGGTGGGCGATGCCCGCGTCAGGCCTTGTCGCCCAGCACCACGAGGTCCTCCACCGGCCACGACAAGTTCACCGCGGCGCCGGGAACGACGCCGTCGGGCGCGTGCGGCACCGGCGTGCGGGCGATGATGTGCCGCCCGTACGCGTCCAGGATCTGCACCTGCCGGCAGTTACCGAAGTACACGCTGTCTTCCACGGTGCCGGTGATGAAGTCGTGGTGCGACGGCACCGGGATCTCGCGGGCGGTCACTGAGATCCGCTCGGGCCGCAGCATCACCCGGGCCGGTCCGTGGCCTTGCCCGTCAGTGTCGGCCACGCGGAAACCGCCGCTGATCGGGTCGTGGAAGCCGTCGGGCCCCAGCGTCCCCTCGAAGATGTTCGACGCGCCGATGAACTCCGCGGTGAACTGCGAGTTGGGCTTGCGGTAGAGCTCCTCGGGGGTGCCCACCTGCACGATCTTGCCGCCGCGCAGCAGCGCGATGCGGTCGGACATCGCCAGCGCCTCGTCCTGGTCGTGGGTGACGAAGATGAACGTGATGCCCAGTTCGCGGTGCAGCCGCCGGATCTCCAACTGCAACTGTTCGCGCAGCAGTTTGTCGAGCGCGCTCAGCGGCTCGTCCATGAGCAGCACCGACGGCTGGAACACGACGGCACGGGCGAATGCGACGCGCTGGCGCTGCCCGCCTGAGAGCTCGTCGGGCCGTCGCTTGCCCAGGTGGCCCAGCTCCACCATCTCCAGTGCGTCGGCCACCGCCTTGCGGGTCTCGGCCTTGCCGCGCCGCTGGCGGCGCAGTGGGAATGCGACGTTGTCCGCGACGCTCATGTGCGGAAACAGAGAGTAATTCTGGAAGACGACGCCGAAGCCGCGCTTGTGCGCCGGCACTTTGTTCAGCGGCCGCCCGTCCACCTCGATCGTGCCGGAGGTGGCGCCGGTGAACCCGGCGATCACATTGAGCAGAGTCGACTTGCCCGAGCCGCTCGAGCCCAGCAGCGTCATGAACTCGCCGCCGCGGATCTCCAGGTCCAATCCGTCGAGAACAGTGTTGGACCCGTAGGACTTGCCGACGCCGCGGATCGAGATGGCGGCGCCCGGCCGGCGGTCGGACGTGGACGGCGCGGGGGACGGGGTCGAAACGGTGGTGCTCACGGTTGGACTCCAATCGCCGCCGGAACACGGCGGTCAAGGTATTTGCGCACGGCCTTGCGGGAGAGCGAGGTCAGGCCGTACAGGACGAAGGATGCGACGATGACGAACAGCGTCAGGCTCGCGATGGCGGCGACGGTGGGCTCCACCTGCACACGGATGCCGGACCAGATCTGCACCGGCAGCGTCCGCATCATGGGGCCGGACAGGAAGATCGCGCTGACCACCTCGTCCCAGGAGGTGATGAAGGCGAACAGGGCTCCGGCCAGGACGCTGGGCGCGATGTTGGGCAGGGTCACGCGGAAGAACGTCGACACCGGGCCGGCGCCCAGGCTGTGGGCGGCCAGCTCCAGGTCGCGGTCGTAGCCGGCGAGCCCGGCGGCCACGTTGATGGTCACGTACGGAACGGCAAGCGCGGTGTGCACCAGGATGAATCCCAGCGGTGTCTCCGTCAGTCCGATGCGCAGGAACACGATGTACACCGCGAGCCCCACGATGACGTACGGCACGATGATGGGCGCCAGCAGCACCGCGGTGACGGCGCCCCGGAGCGGATACCGCCCGCGCACGAGGCCCATCGCTGCCAGCGTGCCCAGGACGACCGCGCAGATGGTGGCGAACACGGCCACCTCAAGGCTGTTGAGGGCGGATTCGATCCAGACGGGGTCGTCGATGAGCTGGTGGTACCAGCGCGTGGAGAACTCCTTCGGCGGGAACTTCAGGAACGCGCTCTTGGCGAACGACATCGGGACGATGATCAGCACCGGGAACAGCAGGTACAGGACGGTGAGTGCGGCCAGCAGCGACAGGCCGGCGCGGGTGAGGATGCGTGTCATGATGCCTGCCCCAGGATGTACTTCTTCATGTCGACGAACCGCCCGGCGATGGCCAGGAGGACGAACGTGCTCACGAGTAGGAGCACGCCGAGTGCGGCGGCGAAGCCGAACTGCAGCACGGAGGACACCTGCTGCACGATGAGCTCGCCGATCATCGTGTTACTGGGTCCGCCGAGCAACGCCGGGGTGATGTAATAACCCAGCGCCTGGATGAACACCAGCACGATGCCGGCGAACAGCCCGGGGAGGGTGAGCGGTGCGTACACCTTGATGAACGCGAGCGACGGGCGTGCGCCCAGGCTCTCCGCTGCCAGCAGGAGGCGCCGGTCGATCCCGCGCATCGTCGCGTACAGCGGCAGCACCAGGAACGGCAGGGTGATCTGCACCATGCCGAACAGCACTCCCGGCATATAGCGCAGCAGCGGCAGCGGGCCGTCGATCACCCCGGCCGACTCGAGCGCGGTGTTGATGACGCCGGTGTCGCGCAGCACGATCACCAGCGCGAAACTGCGGATGAGCAGACTGGTCCAGAACGGCACCAGCACGCCCACCAGCATGACCGCCCGCCAGAACGGCGTGGCCAGCGTCATGAGATACGCATAGGGGAAACCGATGAGCACGGTGAGTGCGGTGGTCGACAGCGCGATGACGAAGGTGTTGCGCAGCACCTTCAGGTACAGCGAGTTCTCCCAGATGGCGCGGTAGTTCTCCAGCCCGACTGTCGGATCGGTGAAACTTTTCGCGAGCATCACCACGAGCGGCAGCAGGAACACGAGGGTGAGGAACACGAGCACGGGGAGCAGCAGCATGCCCCAGCGGTCGACGGCGAACCGACGCGGCCAGGTGCGCGGCCGTGCGGGGGCTTCGTCGTCTGTGCGGCCGCGTCCCAGGTCCGGGCTCTCGATGACGGCGGTCATGACAGGGTCCACTCATTCAGTCGTTCGGAGACCTCGGCGTAGTGCTCGGCCCAGTACTTGTAGTCGATGACCACTGAGGACTTGTCGAGGTTGGGCGGGTAGGTGGACAGCTCGCGCGCGAGCTCCGGCTCGACGAGGTCCAGGGCGTGCGGGTTGACAGGTGAGAACTGGCTTTCCTCGGCGTCGCGCGCCTGGCCTTCGGTGTCGCCGAGGAAATGGGTCATCCACCGCATCGCGGTGTCGGTGTTGGGATAGCCGCGGGGAATGACGATCTGGTCGTAGGAGACCATGTTCTGTCCCCACTCGTTGGCCACCGGTTCGCCGTCCATCGCGGCCTGGGCGATGCGGCCGTTCCATGCCATGACCAGGGGCGCCTCGCCGCTCGCGACGAGCTGCGTCTGCTCGTCGCCGGTGTTGTAGAACACGATGCTGTCCTTGATCGTGTCGAGTTTGCGGAACGCGCGGTCGATGTCGAGCGGATAGAGGTCCTCGGGGGCGACGCCGTCGGCGAGCAGGGCCGCCTCGAAAATGCCGCCGGTCGCATAGTTCCAGAACCCGCGTTTTCCGGGGAAGCGCGCGGTGTCGAAGAATTCGGCCCAGGTCGTGGGGTGACCGTGGGGGAATGCGTCGGTGTTGTACGCGATGTTGAAGGCGTACAGCAGGTTCGGGACCGCGCATTCCGAGACGTAGCGGGAATCGATGCCGGCGGATCGCGCGGCGTCGAATATCTCCGGGGATAGTGGGGTGATGAGGCCGGAATCGCAGGCGTTCTCCGCGAAGTTCGGCTCCACCTCCACCACGCCCCACGACACATTGCCGGATTCCACCTGCGCACGCAGCTTGGCGTAGTCGGTGGGCGAGTCCTGGAGGATCTTGATCCCGTTCTGCTCGCCCCAGGGGCGCACGTAGCTGGCGAGGTGCACGCGCTGTGAGGCGCCGCCCCACATCGTCACCTCGAGCGTGTCCGCGGGGTCGACGCTGCTGCATGCAGTGAGGGCCGCGAGGGCGACGAGCCCTGCCGCCGCCCCCGCTCTTCGTCTTGGGTGGGCCACTCGCACTCCTAAACTGACTGAACACTCAGATAGCTTTCATGAAGTGTGATGTGCTGCACCCGATAAGTCAAGTGTGGGCGGCGGCACCGCATGGGTGAGCCCCCCGCGATCAGCGGGCGATTGACCAGGGCGGACGTCCGTCTGTCGCGTGCGGTGCGGGGCGTGGCCTACACCGACGCCCGCCTATTGCGGCGCCGAGGCGGAGCGCCGGTGCCGGCGGAAACGCTGTGCTCCTGCCGATCGGGCGGCCGTCACGGGAACGGCGTGCGTCGCGCGTGCGAGTCCGACGGCCCGGCTGTCGTTGTACACCGACTCGGCGCGGTCGACCACGTACGTTTCGTGCCAGATGCCCACCGCGCCCGGGTTCTTCCGGGCCCGGCGATGGAACGCACGCCATGCCGGCAGGTGTCGGCCTTCCGGGGCGGCGGCGTAGGCGTAGAGCGCCTGCTGTGAATCCCAGTACTGCAGGACTGTGGGGCCCGTGCGCATGGCGAGGTACTCGTAGCCGAGCAGGCCGGAGTGCTCCTGCGTCTCGAGCTCGCGGAGCATGCGCGGCATCGCGGTGAATACGGGCAGCCACAGGTCCGGGCGCCAGGGCTTCGTAATGGTCATCCCGATGAGGAAGACGACGAGATCGCCGTCGTGATCGTGGGTGAGGCGGCTGGACCGCATGGCTCCTCCTTGGTTGGAGAGTGACGCTATCCAGTATTGGAGAGTGTTACTATCCAAGTCAAGGGTGAAGGGGGCCGGAGTGCAGATCTCGGAGCTGAGCAAGCGATCGGGCGTTGCCGTCGCGACCGTCAAGTACTACCTGCGCGAGGGCCTGCTTCCAGAAGGCGAGCGCGTCTCGGCGACGCGGGCCGAGTACGACGACGCGCACGCGCGACGGCTGGCGCTCATCCGTGCGCTGATCGGCGTCGGCGGGCTCAGCGTCGCGGGGGCCAAGGCCGTGCTCGAGGAGATCGACGACCCGCCGGAATCGCTGCACGACGTCATCGGATCGGCCTACATGCGGCTGCCGAGTGCGGTTCCGGGCGCCGGAGCCGCACCCGAGGGTGCCACGGACCGGGCATCGCTGCTGCTCCGCGACCTCGGATGGGATGCGGCGGAGCGCGAATGCGCGGACGAGGTGGCCGGGCTCGCCAGGGCGATCGGCGCGATCGATGCGGCCGGGCTCGCGGTGTCGCGCACGGACCTGGCGGAGTATGGGCTCGCGATGGGTGAAGTGGCTCGGCGCGAGGTGGGGCGGACGCCGACCGAGTCCATTCCCGCCGCCGTGCGCTACGTGGTCCTGGGCACCGTCGTGGTCGAACCGCTGCTACTGGCGCTGCGGCGGCTCGCGCACGTGGAGATGTCGCGCCGGCTGCTCGGCGCGCCCCCGCAGTGAGGGATCGCGTGGATGCCCGCGCGCAGCCCCTCAGGTCCGGGCGAGGAGGAAATCCTCACCGCTCGACGGGTGCAAACCGTCCGGGCGTTCGTCGAAGTACCGCTCGCCCAGGTCGGTTCCTGTGACGTGCTCGACGCTGCGGAAACCGGCGGTACGTGCCAGGTCCAGCATGTCTTCGGGTGTGAAGAAGCTGACGAACGGCGTCCCCGACGACCGTGCTCCCGCACTGCTCGCCTCGAGCCCGTCCTTGTCGCCGGCGTCGATGAGCTCCATCGGGAGCAGGAACGACAGTATCAGCGTCGAGCCGGGGGCGAGGCGCGCCGCCGATTGCAACGTCGAGACGGTCGCCTCGCGCGTGAGGTACTGGGCGACTCCGGTGGACGCGACGACGGCCGGACGCGCGGCGTCGAACCCGGCGCGCGCAAGCGCCGACCACCAATCCTCGGTCTCGAAGTCCACCGGGACCATACGCAGGTTCCCCGGCACGCCGTACCCGGCTTCGTCGAGTCGCCGCCGCTTCCAGCCCTGCGGGCCGGGCTGATCGACCTCGAACACCGTCATCCGCGCGGCAGGATCCGGGCGGCGCAGCGCGAAGGTGTCCAGGCCCGCGCCGAGGATCACGTATTGATCGACCCCGGCAGCGGCCTGCTCGGCGACGATCTCTTCGACGAATCGGGCCCGCGCAACGATCGACGCGCGGAAGCCCGCAGAGAACTCCGCATCCATATCCGGCCTGCCGCGCCACCCCGCCGGCGGATCGACGAGGGCCAGGCCGACGGTGTCCTCGAAGACATGCGGGGGCGCGTCCGCGAGCACGTGCAGCGCCCGCCACAGGGCCACCCGCTCCGCGGTGTTCTCGGGTCCGGCCGGGGCGTGGTCGGATGCGGTGCGCGGATCGTCGCTCATATCGATCCAGTACACCACGGATGCGGGGCGGCTGCCATCGTCGACGGCGCAGGATCGTGGAATCGGCTTCCGCGTAGAGCCCGCCGCTATACGCTGAGCGTCAACCGGGAATTCAATGATGCGAGGGGCGGCGATGACCATGGTCCGGATCGCGCGATCGGCCGCAGTGTTCGTGGCCGCAGGCGCGCTGCTGTGCGCCGGCGCGGGAACGGCCGCCGCCGACAGCTCCGCCGCCACGTCGTCCAGCGGGTCTTCGGGCAGCGCGGGGTCGTCGGGCAGCGCGGGGTCGTCGGGCAGCGCGGGGTCGTCGCTGGACCTGTCACGGCTCGAGGATCTGGGCGTGCAGGTGGGCGTGGACACCGGGTCGCTCGGCGACTGGGACGTCACCGGGTCCCTGGGCATCGAGACCTCCGCGCCGGGACTGCGCACGGAGATCGACGACGCCGGGCGCATGCGTGTGTGGGTCACCCGGCCGCAGTCCGCGCCGCTGCTGTCGACGTGCACCCCGGTCCTCGTCGACGCCCGCCACATTCCGGAGCTGTTGGACAGCCTCGATGACCCGTCCGCGATCCTCGGCGGCGGACTGCCGGGGGTCACGCTGTTCGCCCCGCCGATCCCGTTCCCGCCGTCCCAGGCGCGCGACTACTGGCAGACTCGCGCCGCCGTCGGGCCGGGCGTGTACGTCCTGGCGGGGGTCTGCCTGCCGCAGGGCGCCACCCACATCGCGGCACTGGTCATGACGGTTCCCGGCAGCGGCTGGGGCAGCGTGGCGGAGACCGCCGGATTCGGCAGCGAGGCCGGTTCGATGCTGATCCGCGAGCAGCTGGGCTCCGTGACCGACTCGGCCGGCAGCGGCTCCGGGAGCAACAGCGGTTCCGGCAGCAACGGATCCGGCAGCGGCAGCGGTTCGGCGAGCTGACCGCGGTGCGGCGCCTCAACCGAGGTGCCAGTGCTCCCGTAACCGCTGCATCACCCAGGGCCACGGTATGCGCTCCTGCTCCAAGCGCAGGCCGCCGCCGCGCACCAGCTCGAAGGCGGCGGTCTCGCCGCCTGTGAGCCGGTCGAGGCCGTCCCGGGCGGCGGGGGACGGCTCGTGGACGGCCAGGCCGGACCAGCGCGTCAGAGTGTCCGCGTCCATGAGGAGGCTGCGCACGGCGGGCAGGTGGGCGCGCAGCCGGTCGAGGATCGCGAACCCGTGCGTGTCCAGGTCGCCCCAGTACCAGGTTTCGGCTTCGCGCATCCACGGCAGGGCGGCGAGCTCGGGCACGGCGTAGCCGCCGCCATGCACCGCGACCGTGTCCGCCAGCGGAGGGAGAGCGTAGAGCCCTTCCTTGTTCTCCAGCATGAGCACGCGGCCGGGGTGCAGGGGCAGCGCTGCGAGCTCGTCGAGCGAGGCGGCGAAGATCCGTGGGGCGCCCGGCAGCAGCGCGGGGTGGCACACCGCGATCCCGCATTCCCGGGGAACGGTGCGCACCCCGAGCCCGACAGCGGCGCCCTCCGCGCCGTATCCGTCAGGGCCGCCGTCGTCGGCCATCCCCCGCAGCAGCTCCTCCAGCAGCCCCCGATGCCCGGTGACCCACTTCGTGTCGACCCCGGGAATCGGCAGCTGCCGGATGTACAGACCTGACGACGGATTCTCGCGCAGCCACCGCAACACCGCGGTCAGCGCGTCGAAGTCCTTCTCCGCCAGTGACGACCAGCGGGAGGCGGTGCGGCCGAGGGTGGCCGGCAATGCGGGGGCTCCTGCCGTGACGGCGGCGAGCGCCTCGCGGCGTCGCACGATGGTCCGCCACTCGCGTGCGGCCCCGGCGGCGTCCGCCACCTGCTCCGCGCCCGTGAGGGTGAGCCGCACGGGCACGGTCTGGGTGCCGTAGCTGCGCCAGCGCCGCTCCTCCCAGTCGACGGTGCCGGGCCCGCGCCGCGATCGCCACGCGCGCACCCAGGCGACGGCGGCATCCGGGTCGGCGGCCACCCGTCGTTCCGTCGGCGGGTGCAGGGCGATCGTCACCGGATCGTCGGCGGCGAGCGTGGGCGATGCGATCCAGCGACTCCGCCGATTCCGGTAGGAGGCCGCGGCTTTCGCGGCGACGGCGCCCGGGGCTACGGGTTCGGCCATCAGGGCGCGTCCGAGGTTTCGATGAGCAGGTGGGACAGTTCGGTGCGGTTGCGGTCGCGGATGGCGACGGTGACGACGCCGCCGATGTAGTCGTCGAGCGTCTGCAGCAGTTTGAGCGGCGTGGCCAGCACCATGTGGAATCCGAACTGGTCGAAGACGTCGAGCGCGCGCCGCGTGTAGGCCGGGTCGGCGCGGTCGAAGGCCTCGTCGAGCACCACGGTGGCGTACCGCGGCAGGTCCGCGCCGTCCTCGGCGAGCTGGTATCGCAAAGCCGCTGCGAGGCAGAAGAACACGAGCTTCTGCGCCTGTCCTCCTGAGAGGCCCGCGCTCGAGTCGTGGTAGTTGGCCTCCCGCCCCTCGGGATCCAGCTCCACGCCGATGAAGCCGACGTGCATGCGGGTGTCGAGAACGTGGCGCTGCCAGCGCTGATCGGCCGGGTCGCCGGAGTCGAGCCGCTCGAGCAGCGCGGCCATCGCGGCGAAACGGTTCTCCGCGGCCGCGCGGTCCTCGTCTTCGAAGGCGCCGCTGGCGATGCGGTGGAGGTCGGCGAGGAACTCGGCGGCGACGGCGGGGCGGCGGTCCTTGACGTCGATCCGCAACGTGCGGTCGGTGTCGAACGGGGAGCGGCTCAGCGACCGGTTGACGGGTTCGATGCGGGCGCGGATCTCACTGGGCGCCTTGCGGATCAGGTTTGCGAGTTCCCCGATGTTGCGGTGCGACTGCTCGCGCAGCATGTCGAAGAACGCGTCCTCGTACTCCGGCAGCCCCTCGCCGCGCAGTTGCGCGAGGACGGCGAGCGCGTCGCCGACGTAGTCGGCATCCGCGCGCAGGTCGGCCCGGCGCTCCTCCCAGGCGCCCAGGTACTCGTGGAGCACGGCGACGATCCGCTGCCCCGCGTCCATCGCCTGCTGCTGCGCCCGGCGCAGGCCGGCGTCGATCTGCTGGCCCACCCGGGCGAGGGTGCGGTCGATGTTGTCGACCGTCACCCGGCGCACCGCCTCGTCGAAACGCCGGCGGATGCGCGCGTCGACCCGCCCGGGGACGGGCGCGGCGGCGGCATCGGCCGCCTCGGCTTCGGTGATCTTGTCGCGGACCTCGGCGATCCGGCCCTCGTGCGCCGTGCGCGCGGCCTCGGCGGTGGACCGGGCCGTGGTCGCTGCCTCGTTCACCGATTCGGCGCGGGCGAGCTCGGCGGTGAGCGCGGAGTACTCCGAATCGGCTGTGGTGAGCGTGTGGATCCGGTCGGTGAGCTGGTCGCGATGCGCGCGGGCCCCGGCGGCGTCGATCTCCTCCCACCCGACGTCCAGGACGGTGCGGGCGGCCGACTCCCGTTCGCGCAGGCGCGCGTCGTCGGCGTCGATGACGGACAACGACTGCTCGAGCCGCGCCAGTTCCCGCCCTGCCTCGTCGATGCGCCGCCGCAGGTCGTTGAGCTTGGCCTCGTTGTCGAAGCCCAGCACCCACCGGCTGCGGTCGTCGATCCGGTGCCGGTCGTCCTTCTCGTGCCGTTCGCCGCCGTGCCGGATCTGCCCGGACAGCGTCACCCCGCGTGCCACGTCCCGCAGTGCGGCGGCATCCTCGACGCACACGTAGTCGAATCCGCGGCTCAGGTGCGCGTGCAGCCAGTCGGCGAAGGGGCCCGGCTTGACCGCGAGCTTGCGCACCAGCGATCCGTCCGTGGTGGGCTCGGCGGCCAGGCGCGCGCCGGTCCGGATCCTGCGGTAGACCAGCCTGGTGCCCAGGTGCGTCGCATCCACGGCGTCGGCCAGTCGCGGGTACACCTCGTCGGGCACCAGCATCGTCCGTGCGAGGCCGTGCAGCACCCGTTCGACGGGGCCCGTCCACCGGGCCTCCTCCTCTCGCACCTCCAGCAGCTCACCGACAAACGGAACGGCGTCCTCGGCGATGCCGATCGCGCCGCAGAGCCGCTCGCGTGCACGGAGTATCGCCGGATCGAGGTTGGAGCGGCGGCGGGCCAGCGTCTCACGGTCGGCCACGAGCGCGTCGCGCTCATCGCGTGCCGCGGCCCTGCGGGACTGCACGTCGAACAGCGCGTCGCGGCGCTCCTCGCGTTCCGCGTCGATGCGCTGCAGCTCGGCGCGCAGCTGGCCGGCGACGTCGGCGAAATCGTCGCCGGTCGCCGGCACCTCGGCGTCCCATACCGCCAGAGCGGCGGCGACCTTCGCGCGGCGCGCCTCCGCGCGCGCCACGCCGTCCGCGGCCGCGTCGCGCTGCGCCCGCAGCGTGGACACGCGCCCGCCGCCCGCGCCGTCGAGCCGCGAACGCACGTCCAACACCACGTCCTGGGCCCGGTCCGCATCGGCCCGCGCCGCCGCGGCGGCGGTGTCGAGCTGTGCGCTGCGCGACTGCAACTGCTCGTGCGAGTCGCGCAGCAGAGCGAGCGTCAGCGACGCGTGCACGGCGTCGAGATGCTCACCCTCCTCGGTCAGCGCCGCGTGTTCGTCGACGGCGGCGGCCCGGTCGCGGGCCAGGGCCACCAACGGCTCCAGCGTCTCGATCTGGCGGCGCGCGTCGACCACCGTGCGGTGCGCCTCGCGCAGGTTGCGGAACTGCTCGACCGCGTTGTCGCGCGTGGCGAACGTGCGCGGCTCGTCGAGCATGTACTCGCGGAACAGCTGGTCGAGGCTGCTCAGGCTCTTGGCCGACAGGGTGCGGTGCAACAGCCTCTGCGCTGACTCGAAGGCGATGCCGAGCCGGTTCCGGAAGGCGCGTGCGAACGGCGCGTACGAAGAGTGCACCGTCGCATGGGGGAAGGCCTTCTTTATCGCCCGGGTGTCCAGCCCGCGCAGGGCGTGCCGCTCGAACTCCGGCAGGTCGGCGTCGCCGTCGACGAGCAGGTGCAGCTGCTTGACGTCGCCGTACGACGATCTGCCGCGTCCCACGTGCATGAGCTTGACCAGCGTGGCGGTGCCGCCGGCGGCTTTGGTGGAGGTCGTGACGGCGTCGCGCGGTGCGGTATCGACGCCGGTCGCGTACGTGAGCGCGATGGCGCTCCAGGTGGCGCCGGGACGCAAGTACGACGAGGTGAGGGCATCGCTGTCGGCGTCGGCCTCGCGCCGCCACGCGCCGCGCATGTAGGTGATGAGGCTGCGCCCGGACTGCCGCGACGACTCCTGCGCGGCCGCGTTGAACCGCACAGCCGAAGCAGGCATGAGCACCGCCGACACCGCGTCGATGAGGGTCGACTTGCCGGAACCGGAGGGGCCCGTGATGAGCAGACCGCGGCGCGGCACGGCGATGTCGTGATGGCCGTCGAGCGTGCCCCAGTTGACCACCTGGATCCGCGAGAGCCGGTATTGGCCGGGGTGGAGCGTCCCCGGGGATCCCTCCGAGAGGGCCGGGGACGCGACGCCGTCCAGCTCGAGCTCGCCCTGCACGGTCACTGCGGCACCTCCTCGCCGGTCGGTTCCGCATCCGACCGTCCGTCCCCGTCCCCGCCTGCCCCGGCCTTGTCGCCGGTGCCCCCGTCGGCGAGCCGCGCCATCTCCGCGCGCACCACCGCGACCTGCTCGGCGTCGAACAACTGCGCCAGCACGGGGGAGACCTCCATCCGGCCCTCAGTGGAGGTGGTCGCCAGCAGCGACTTGTCCTTGAGCTTGTTCCACGAGGCGCCGACCCGCTTGCGGAACCCGGCCGCGTCGGTGCTCGCCGCCTGCCGGTACATGTCCAGCTGCTCGACCATCTCGTCGAAGTCCACCACCACCCGTTCACCGGACTGGGCGCGGAGCAGACGCTGGCGCAGCGCCAGGACCATCACCGTGTCCATGAAGGTGAGCGGCGACGTGCGCAGGACGGCGGGGGCGTCCACCTCGCCGGTGTCGGCGTGCCGGGTGAACGCCAGTTGCGCGTCCTCGTCGACGATGAGGTCGAGGAACACGTCGGCCAGGCGTGACCGCAGCAGCTGCTCGTCGCGCAGCACCGTCCGCCACACCGACGGGTGTTTCGCGGCGGTGATGAGCGGGCCCTTGAGCAACTGGACGAGCGCGCGCCGGGCGTCCAGTTCCAGCGTGCCGCGGTCGCCCGGATAGCGCGGCGTCGCGCCGGGGTCCCCGTCGCCGGATGCGGTGGCGTCGGCTACGGACTCGGCATGCTCTGTGTCGGGAAGGCTCACGGGCGGTCACGTCCAGTCTTCGTCGGGGGTGAACACGCGGCGCTGCACCGTCGCCGCCCGGTGCGTGCCGGACGACGACGTCCATGTGACGGTGTCCTCGCCGGGGACGGGGTGCCCGTGGTCGAAGGCGAGGACCAGCAGGCCGACGACGCTGGCCAGGCCCTGCGTGGCGGGGCGGTCCGCGAGCACCTCGGCGACGGTGGCACGCCCGCGGGCGGCGAGCACTGTCCGCACGTTGCCGGACAGTTCGTCGAAGTCGATCTCGGACTCACGCACCAGCTGCCGCAGCGCGGCGAGGTCGGCGGTGCCCGGGGCATGTGTTTCGATGCGCCCGGCGACCCGGTCGTCGCCCGGGTTGTGCAGCCGCAGGGCCGACACCGAATCGATGGTCATCCCCACCTGCACCAGCTCCAGCTCCAGCTGGTGGAACGGTTTGACGTGCCCGGCCGCCCGCAGCGCTGCGCGCTGCGCGGCGCGCAGCTCGTGCTGCATGCGGCGGTGCTCCTCGTAGTGGCGCGACTGCACGAAGTGCCGCAGAGACCGCGCCAGCGACGTCATCACCCGGTGCACCTCGGCGCCGGACTCCTCCATCTCGGTGAGCAGCCTGCGGAAACGCGACCGTTGACGTGCGGAGAGCCCGCGCGCGAACTGGCGATCCAGGATGGTGTCGATCCACTCGTCGATCCGCGCCGACCGTTCGGGGTCGATGATCATGTCGTAGAAGCCGCTGAAGCTGCGGCCCGCGTCGGATCGGCCGATCACGTCCACCCCGCGGAACACCTCGCCCAGCGTGTCGGCGCGGTCCTCGGTGTCCTCGAGGATGCGGGCACGCAAGTCCCGGTTGAGCCGCTCGAGCTCTGCGCGCACCCGGGCGAAATCGCCGGGCACCTCGGAGGCGAGGGCGAGGATCTCCGCGACCCGCTCCGCGGCCCGGTCGCCGTCGAGTACCGGATAGTCGCCGGACTCGACGGCGGCGATCTGCCGGTCGATCTCGGCGCGCTCGGCGTGCAGCGCCCGCAGGCGGGTCTCCGCGCGGGGGTCGGAGTCGCGGGCCAGCGCCTGGAGCTGCGCGGACAGGGTGGTCAGCCGCGACTCCGTGACGGTGCTGGTGGACGACTCGAGCCCCGTCACATAGGAGATGGCGGCGAGCAGCCCCTCCGACGGCTCCACCGTCTCCTCGCGCGCCGCGGAGCTGGCCCTGCGCACCAGGTAGCCGGAGCGGATCCAGTCGGTGCAATAGGCCTGGCCGCTGCGGGGCAGGTCGAAACCCTCGTCGCGCAGCGCCTGCAGGTCGGCGTCGACCAGGCCGAACAGCTCGGGGGCGGCCATCCTGCGGGTTCCGGAACCGGAACTGAAATGCCGCGAGAGCATGGCGACGACGGCGGGGCCGGAATCGGCGCGCAGCAGCGTCCAGGCCGGGTCTGCGCGCGAGAGCCGCTGCAGCCGGTGCAGGTCTGCGACGACGGACACAGCGGCGGATCCCCTTCCGTCGACCCCGGAGACGAATCGATAGGCGAAGCGTCGATATACGACGAGTCGATACGCCATGGTACCGACGGCGACGACGTCCCACCTGCGGCGTGCCGGGAGCCGCCCGGCCGGGGATACTGGTGTGCGGCGGTGCGACGGCGAGCAAGGATCGGAGCGACGGGTGACCGGGACGGCGAGCACACGCCCGGATCAGGCGGCAGGAGATCCGCCCGTCCGGGGCGGGGCGCTGCGCCGCCTGGCTGCGCCGCTGGCGGTGGCCGCGGGGGGCGCTGCGGCGTGCGCATTCGTCTGGGCGGCCGATCCGACCACCCCGGGCGGCGCCGTCCCGGTGTGCCCCAGCAAGCATTTCCTCGGTGTGATCTGTCCCGGATGCGGGAGCGCGCGGATGATCTACTCGCTGCTGCACCTCGACGTCGCGTCGGCGCTGCGGTACAACGCGGTCGCGCTGGTCGTGCTCGCCCTCCTGGTCTGCTTTCTCGCGCGGTGGACGTGGCGCCGCGCGCGCGGGATCGACGGTCCGGTCATGCGGCTGGGCGCCGGCCCGGCGTGGTGCAGCGCGGCGGTGGTGATCGCCTGGCTGGTGGTGCGCAACATCCCCGTCGCACCGTTCACCGCGCTGCGGGTGTGAGACGCGGCGACACTCGCGCGGCCGCCGGCCGCCCCCGTCGGCCCGTCTGGGTAGGTTTGCACCGTGCCGACCACCGATCCAGGAGCAGCAGCGCAGCCTGCGCCGTCGCCCCGGCATCGCGGCCGCTCCGCCGTCGGTGCGCGGGCGATCGCCGTAGTCGCAGGTCTCGTCGGACTGCTGCTGGCGCTGGCGGTGCCGTTCCTGCCGGTCACGCAGACCACGGCGCACCTGTCCTGGCCGCAGGGAGGCACCGTCGCGCCGGTGACGGCCCCGCTGGTCACCTACGCGCCGACGGACCTGCGGGCGACGGTGCCGTGCTCGGCGGTGGCGGATCTGGCGGCGCACCCGTCGGACGCGCCGGGAGGCGGGCGCACGGTCCTGTCCACAGCGCCCGCAGGCTCCCTCGGCGCCGCGCAGCGCGCCCTTCTCATCACCACCGGATACGGCGAGGTCACCGTCCGTACGGCGGGGGAGGTCCTCGCGAGCGTGCCACTGGCCTCGGTGGCCGGCGGCGGATGCGACACGATCACGGTGACGGCCACCGCCGCGGAGACCACAGTGCGCGTCGCCGGGCCCGACGGCGCCGCACCGGCCGCGATGGTGACCGACCACGACGCGCGTCCGCAGGTGGTGGGAGTGTTCACCGACCTCACCGGTCCGGCGCCGGACGGCCTGTCGGTGGAGGCGACGGTGGACACCCGCTACATGGTGTCGCCGACGCTGCTCAAGTGGCTGGCGATGGGCCTGGCGGCGGCGCTCACCGCGGTCTCGTTGGCGGCGCTCGCCCGCATCGACGCGGCCGCGCGGGGCGGGGGCCGGGCGCGGTGGCGTGCACTGCGGTGGTGCGGGGTGCGCGGTCCGCCCGGCCTGCGGCGGACGGGTCGTCGGGTGCGGCTGTTCCCGCGGCGGTGGCGGCGCATCGGCGCGGCGGACGTCACCGTGGTGGCGGTGCTGCTGATCTGGCACATCATCGGCGCCAACACCTCGGACGACGGCTACGAGCTGGCGATGGCCCGCGCGGCCGAGCACGCCGGCTACATGCCCAACTACTTCCGCTGGTTCGGGGCGCCGGAGGCGCCGTTCGGCTACCCGTACTACGTCTTCACCCTCCTCGACCAGATCAGCCCGGCGTCGGTGGTGCTGCGCCTGCCCGCGCTGGCGGCGGCGCTGCTGTCCTGGCTGCTGATCTCGCGCGAGCTCATCCCGCGGTTCGGCCGGGCGGCGCGCCACGACACGGCGGCGCTGTGGACGGCGGCGCTGGTGCTGCTCGCCTTCTGGCTGCCCTACAACAACGGCCTGCGCCCCGAGCCGTATATCGCTGCGGGCATCCTCGTCACCTGGGTGTGCGTGGAACGCGCCGTGGCCACGGGCAGGTTGATGCCCGCGGGGCTCGGGCTGGCGGTGGCCGTTCTGACGCTCACGGGCGGACCGACGGGCACCATCTGCGCGGCCCCGTTCCTGGCGGCCGGGCGGCCGCTGCTGCGGCTCATCCGGAGTCGGGGCAGGCGCTTCGGCTATGCGCCCACGCTCGCGCCGCTCGCCGCCGCGGCCTCGGTGGTGCTGGTGGTGGCGTTCAGCCGGGCCAGCATGGGCCCGCTGGTGATGGCGACGCGGATGAAACCGGTCGTGGGACCGTCGGAGCCCTGGTACTTGGAATACCAGCGGTACATCCACCTGCTGCTCCAGGGCGGCCCCGACGGCTCCATCGCACGGCGGTTCGCGGTGCTGGTGATGCTGCTGTGCCTGGTCGTGTGCGCGGTCCTGCTGGTGCGCCGCCGGGCAGGTCTGGTGGGGCGTGCGGGGAAGGCCGCGCAGGCGGGCGGATCGCCGCGCGGGCGCATCGTGGGCCTCGCCGCCGGTCCGGCGCTGCGCGCGGTCGTCGTCGTCGCGTTGGGGATCGCGCTGATGACCTTCAACCCCACCAAGTGGACGCACCACTTCGGCGTGTTCGCGGGGGTCGCCGCGGTGCTCGCCGCGCTCACCGTGGTGGCGTTGCGCGGGGCGCTGCGCGAAACGGGCCGGCCGCGCAGCCGTGCGCGCACGCTGTTCTCGGCGGGCCTCCTGCTGATCCTCGCCGTCACCTTCACCTCCACCAACAGCTGGTGGTACGTCTCCAACTACGGGGTGCCCAACGGGCTGTGGGTGACCATCGCCGGATGGGTGCTGGCGCTCGTGTGCTTCGTCAACGCCGTCGTCCGCCTGGTCCGGGTGTGGCGGTGGAGCGACGGACCCGCGCCGGAGGAGTCCGCCGCACACGACCGGCCCGCCGGGCGTATCCCTCGCCTCGTGCCCGCCGGTCTGCGCAGGCGGCTCGAAGCGCTGCCGTCGTACGCCCCGCTGCCGATCGCCGCTGCGGGCGTCGTCGCCTTCACCGTGGTGTCGTTCGTCGTGGCGATCGCCGCCCAGTACCCGTCGTACTCGGTGGGGCTGGGGAACCTGCGCGCGCTGGCGGGCAAGCCGTGCAACCTGTCCGAGTCGGTGCTGGTGGAGCGTGATCCGAACGCCGACATGCTCGCGCCGGTCGCGCCCGTGGAGAATCCGCTGGGTGCAGTGGAGTCGAGCGGGTTCACCCCCAACGGGATCCCCGCGGACGTGACCTACCGGCACGACAACCTCAATGGCCTCGTCGGACACGCCCAGGTGGCGCCGGCCGTCAACCCACCGGGCACGGGCGGCGGCGTGCTCGACGAGCCCGGCGTCAACGGCTCGCTGGCGGCCCTGCCGTTCGGGCTCGACCCGGCCACCACCCCCGTGCTCGGCAGCTACAACCCGGGCGACCCGGAGGCGGTCGCCGACGCCACCTCCACTTGGTACGCCCTGCCGCCGCGCAGCGACGACCGGCCGGTGCTGACGCTCGCCGCCGCCGGCGAGGTGAAGCGCGAGAACCTGGGGGTGGAGTTCGGCCGCCGCATCGCCGGGGGATCCGGCGGAGCCGCCGGGGCCGCGGAATACGAGGTGCTGGGCGACCACGAGCTGTACGACATCGGGCCGGCGCCGTCGTGGCGCGACATGCGGGTGCCGTTCTCCGAGATCCCCGACGACGCCGACGTGGTGCGCATCGTCGCCCACGACGACGAGGAGGACGTGGACGACTGGATCGCGTTCACGCCGCCGCGCGTGCCGCGCCTGACCACGATGCAGGAGGTACTGGGCTCCGAGCAGCCGGTGTTCATGGACTGGCCGGTGCCGCTCATCACCACGTGCCAGCACCTGCCCGACTACCTCGACGGTGTCGCCGAGGTGCCCGGCTACCGGATCCGCGCCGAGAGCGGCCTCGCGGTGGTGGCCACCAACTGGCAGAGCGCGCAGGGCGGCGGGCCGCTGGGGCGCATCCGGCTGCTGCAACGCGCCGTCACCCTGCCGACCTACCTGGAGGAAGATTGGAAACGGCAGTGGGGCGACCTGGTCCGCTACGACCCGCGCGTACCGGACGCGGCGCCCGCGCACCTGGACACGGGCACCGCCACGCGGTCCGGAATGTGGACGCCGGGGCCCATCAAGGCGCTGTGGACGGAGTAGGACCGGTTGCACGTGCGGGTGGGCCGCCGGGCGTGGGGGCGGTGCGCCCGCGTCACCGGACGGTGAGCACCGCGCCGGGGTCGGCGGCCACCAGCTCGCCGATCACCGGCGCTCCGGGAACCTCGCCGGCCACCAGCAGCCCCCCGGACGTCTGCGCGTCGGCGAGCAGCAGCAACTCGTCCTCGCCCACCATGGAGCGCAGGTGCGGGCGCACCCAGTCCAGGTTGCGCCGGGTCCCGCCGCTGACGAACCCGTCGCGCAGGGCCTCCCGCGCGCCGTCCAGATAGGGGACCGCGGCCGCGTCGATCACCGCGGACACTCCGCTGGCCCGCGCCGCCTTGAACAGGTGCCCCAGCAGCCCGAAGCCGGTGACGTCCGTGGCGCAGGTGACCCCCGCGGCGAGCGCGGCGCGGGCGGCGTCGGCGTTGAGGCGGGTCATCGCGTCGACGGCATGGGGGATCGGTTCGCCGGTGTTCTTGTGCAGGCAGTTGAGCACTCCGATGCCCAGCGGTTTCGTCAGGCTCAACGGCATCCCTGGCCGGCCGGCGTCGTTGCGCATGAGCCGGGCGGGGTCCGCAGTGCCGGTGACGGCCATGCCGAACTTGGGCTCCGGATCGTCCACGCTGTGCCCGCCGGCCACGTGGCACCCGGCGGCGCCTGCCACGTCGCGGCCCCCGCGGAGCACCTCCGCGGCCATCTCGTAGGACAGCGAGCCGGTGGGCCAGCACAGCAGGTTCACCGCCACCAGCGGCGTGCCGCCCATCGCGTACACGTCCGACAGCGCGTTGGCGGCGGCGATCCGGCCCCAGTCGTACGGGTCGTCGACGACGGGGGTGAAGAAATCCGCGGTGGAGATCACGGCGATGTCGTCGCGGATGCGCACGGCCGCAGCGTCATCGCCGTCGTCGAGGCCCACCATGAGCTCGCCCGCAGGCTCGGCGACCGGCGCGCCGACGAGCCCCGCGACGACGTCCTCGAGCGCCCCGGGCGGGATCTTGCAGGCGCAGCCGCCGCCGTGTCCGAACGACGTGAGGCGCGCCGGCGCCGGAACCGTGTGCGAGTGCGTGGTCGGGGACGTCATGGCACCGACGATAGGCCGACTCCGTCCTGTCCGTCGGCTTGACGAACGGAACCGCGGCGGGGCTTACTTGTGACGGAGGCGTCAGGGCTCCTGGTGGACCCCGCGGTCTTCAAAACCGACGTGGCCGGGCATCCCGGTCAGGCGGGTTCGATTCCCGTCCGCCTCCGCCACAGCAACCGGTGCGTGCAGAGAGGCGGTGCCCGCCATAGCAGCCGAACCTGGCGAGGGCGGCGCCGACCCGCGCCGACGCGTCCCGTCCACCGACGCGCTGTTGCGCGACGAGCGGATGCGGCCCGCCATCAACGCGCTCGGAGCCCCCTACGTCAAAGCGTGGTTGAAGGGCGCCCAGAATGCGGTGCGCGCGGGCGAGCTGGCCCCGGCCGACATCGTCGACACGGTGCTCGGGCAGCTCCCCGACGCGCCGATCACCTCCGTGCGCGTCATCAACGCCACCGGGGTGCTGCTGCACACCAACCTGGGCCGCGCGCCCCTGTCGGAGGCGGCCGTGCGCGCGGTGGGGGTCGTCGCCGGCGCCACCGACGTGGAACTGGACCTGGCCACCGGCCGCCGGGGCGCACGTGGGCGCGGCGCGCTGGAGACCCTGCTGGCCGCCGTGCCGGACGCCGAGGATGCCTACCTGGTGAACAACGGCGCCGCGGCACTGGCGCTCGCCGCCACCGCACTCACTCCGGCTCACACGCGGGCACCCGGGTCCATCGTCATCGCACGCGGAGAGATGGTCGAGATCGGCGACGGGTTCCGGCTGCCCGACCTGCTCGAATCCACAGGGGCGACGCTACGCGAGGTGGGCACCACCAACCGGGTGACCGCCGACGACTACGCCCGTGCCGTCGACGAGACGACCGCCTTCATCCTCAAGGTGCACCCGTCGAACTTCGTCATCAGCGGATTCACGGCGGGTGCGGGGGTCCACGAACTGCGGGGGCTGGGGGTCCCCGTGGTGGCCGACATCGGCTCGGGGCTGCTCGCGCCGCACCCGACTCTGCCCGATGAGCCGAGCGCCGGCGGCACGCTCCGCGCCGGCGCCGACCTTGTCACCGCCAGCGGCGACAAACTGCTCGGCGGGCCGCAGGCGGGCGTGTTGGTGGGCCGCGCCGACCTGATCCACGTGATGCGACGGCACCCCCTCGCGCGGGCGATGCGGGTGGACAAGCTCACGCTCGCCGCGTTCGAGGCCACCGTCGGCGGGCCCCGCACCCCCACCGTCGCGGCGCTCGAGGCCGACCCGCGCGGTCTGCGGGCACGGGCGGAGCGGCTCGCGGAGGCCCTGCGCGGCGACGGCATCGACGCTGTGGCCGTCGACTCGCGCGCCACGGTGGGCGGCGGCGGGGCGCCGGGGGTGGAGCTGCCCAGTGCGGCGGTATCGCTGCCCACCCGGTTCGCCGCGCCTCTGCGCGCCGTGCGTCCCGCGGTGCTCGGGCGGGTGACCGAGGGCCGGCTGATGCTGGACCTGCGCGCGGTGGCCGCGGCGGACGACGACGTGCTGCTGAACCAGGTGCGGACGGCCCAGTGAAGGGCCGCTCGGCGACGGGGGACGGTTCGGCGCCCGCCGTCATCGCCACCGCCGGGCACGTCGACCACGGCAAGTCCACCCTGGTGCGCGCGCTCACCGGCACCGAGCCCGACCGCTGGGCCGAGGAACGCCGCCGCGGGCTCACCATCGACCTGGGTTTCGCGTCGACCGTGCTCGACGGCGGCGTGACCGCCGCATTCGTCGACGTGCCGGGGCACCGGCGCTTCGTCGCCAACATGCTCGCGGGCGTTGGCCCGGTGCCGGCCGCGCTGTTCGTGGTCGCCGCCGACGACGGGTGGATGCCGCAGTCCCAGGAGCACCTGGAGGCGCTCGCGGCGTTGGGGGTGCGCCGGGGCGTTCTGGTGATCACGCGCTGCGACCTGATGGAGCCGGACCTGGCGCTGGCCGAGGCGCGCGACGCGCTGGCCGGCACCCCGCTCGCCGGCATTCCCGCGGTGGCGGTGTCCGCGGCGACCGGCGCGGGCATGGACGCGCTGCGGTCGGCGCTCGCGGACCTGGCGGGCGGGCTTCCCCGGCCGGATCCGGGCGCCGATGTGCGCCTGTGGGTGGACCGGTCGTTCACGATCGGCGGGGCGGGGACGGTGGTCACCGGCACGCTCGGCGACGGAACCCTACGGGTGGGGGACGCGCTGACCGTCGGTGCCGACGGACGGCGCGTGACCGTGCGGGGCATGCAGTCCCTGGGCCGCGACAAGCGATCGGTGACGGGCACGGTGCGTGTCGCCCTCAACCTGCGCGGCGCCGCCGTCGACGAGGTGCCGCGCGGCACGGCGTTGCTGAGCCCCGGGCGCTGGCGGCGAACGTCCGTTGCGGATGTGCGCCTCGCACCTGGTCCGGGGGCGCCGAAGCCGATCCGGCTGCCGGAGAACATGACCGCGCACGTCGGTTCCGTATCCACCCCCGTGCGGGTGCGGATGCTTGCCGATTCGCCGTTCGCCCGGCTCCACTTCGGCGATTCGCTGCCGCTGCGGGTGGGCGACCGGCTGATCCTGCGCGATCCGGGCACGCACCGCATCCCCGCCGGCGCTGCGGTGCTGGACCCATCGCCGCCTCCGCTCACCCGCCGCGGCGATGCCCGCCGCCGCGCCGAGACGCTGGCGGGCCAGCCGGAACGGCCGGATGCCGGATCCGAACTGCGGCGCCGGGGCTGGGCGCGGATCAACGACCTGCGCGCATGGGGCGTGCCGGTGCCCGAGGGCGCGGGGCGCGGCGGTTGGCTCATTGACGACGCCGTGGCCGACGCGCTCGCGACGCGGCTGGTGGCGTTCGTGCAGGAGGAGGACCGGCGCGACCCGCTCGAACCCGGCGTTCCCGCGGAGGCGGCCCGCCACGCCTTGGCCCTGCCCGACGCGCACTTGCTGGAGGCGGTGCTCGCGCGGCCCGCAGCGTCGGCGCTGCGGAGCGCGGCCGGGCGCATCATCTTGGCCGGCGCCGACGGGGGACTGCCGCCGGAGGTGCGGGCCGCGGCGGACGAACTGCGGGAACGCCTGCGCCGGAATCCGTTCGCGGCGCCCACGGCGAGAGAGCTCGACGAGCTGGGCTTGGGCCGGCGGGAACTGGCCGCGTGCGCCCGAGACGGGCTGCTGGCCGAGATCGGACCGGGGGTGTGGCTGGCGCCCGATGCGGTGGAGTCGGCGGCGGCCGCCCTGCGCGAGCTGCCCGCCCCGTTCACCCCCAGCGAGGCGCGCGGACGCCTGGAAACCTCGCGCCGGGTGATGATGCCGCTGCTCGAGCTGCTGGCGCGGCGAGGGCTGACCCGCAGGGTGGGCGACGACGGGCACGAAGTGGTGTGAGTCCGGCGAGCGGCCGGTACCGGCGGCGCTGCCGGCTATGCCCCCTCTCCTGACCGCGAACTGCCATGCTTGGCACATGACCCTGTTCGCCGTGCTGATCTTCATCGCCGCCACCGCGCTCCTCGCGCTGGTGTTGTACGTGATGATGCGACGTGAACAGCCTTCTAGGCTGGCCCGCGCGGTGGAGGCATACGGACTCGTCGTCCTCGTGGCGGCGTGGGTTTTCCTACTGATCGGGCTGGTACGCGGAATCTTCGCGGGGTGAAGTGTCCGGTCGCCCATGCCGCGCCGACGTCCTGAACGGAATGGCGATCCGCTCACCCGACACAGAGTGTTTCGTCGCGCCGAGTCGCATCGTCGTGTTGAGTTCTTTGGTGGAGTGAGGGGACCTGACACAGGACAGAGGGCAGGCCAGTGGAGAGGACCCGAGGCGCTCGGTGCGCGGTCGTGCTCGGAGGCGCGGTCGCCGCGGCGACGCTCTCGGTGACCGTATGGCAACCGGCGTCAGCGGCGCCGCAGACGGACATGACGTGGTCGGGAACGGATGCGGCGCAGGCCACAACGCTGTCGGCCGGACCCAAGGAGGCTGTGCGCCGCGACCTGGGCATCAGCCCGCGCGAATACGTCGAGCGCGCGCACGATGCGCGAGCGGTGTCAGCCGAGGCGCAGCGGCTCCGGGAAGACGATCCCGGAGCGTTCGGTGCCGCCTGGCTCCGGCAGGACGGGACGCCGACCATCGCCGTGACGGCTGCGGCGGCAGCACAGGAGGTGCACGGCGGCGGCGACGGCGTGCCGGGTGTGCCGAAGGGCAGCCTCGCGTCGCTGGGCGCCTCCTGAACGGGGCCGGTCAGGAGGTGGACGCCCCCCGGGCCTCGCGCCGCTCGCGCTGCGGCACCACGGTGTAGCGGGGGTCGTGCGCGGAGGCCTGCCCGGCGTGGAAGATCGCGAACCGTGTGCAGGCGGACCCGGCGGTGAGCGCCAGGCCGGACAGGACCGACGCGATCCTGCTGCGCTGCCCCGCCACGGCCCCCACGGCACCGGCAGTGGTGAGCGTGGTGGCGGCCGTGTGCAGGTTGCCGGCCGTGCCCTGGTGCAGCGGCTCGGCCGTGATACCCATGCTGTGCTGCATGATCCGCGAGGCGCCGAGCTCCAGCACCGCCCCGCCGACGGCGAGGTTCCGCGCCGGTCCGGACTCGCCGAGCGGCCCGGCCACCAGTCCCATTCCGCCGGTGGCCGCCGCGGCGGAGCCCACGAACACGAACGGCAGCTCCCGCTTGGCCGCGTGCCAGGTGGGCGTCGCGGTATCGGTGAGCAATACCGCGGTGTAGGAGGCGACGGCGGGCGCGATGAGAGCGGCGACCATCCCGCCGGGACGTCCCGCTACCCCGAGCGTCCGCCCGATTCTGCTGCGGCGCACCGACTCCGGCATGAGCCCGATCAGCTCTCCGGCCGTGGCCAGTGCGTTGAACGGGCCGTAGGCGGACAGGATCCAGGTGCCCACGCTCATCGGCGAGGTCACCTTGGCCACCCGCAGCATGTGGTGGAACCGTGCCGGCCGGCCGAGGTCGTGGATGAGAGCGTAGAGGCTGCCCGCGATGGCGCCGGAGGCGACCAGGCGCGCGGACCGGCGCTGGCGCGGCAGCCCGGCCAGGTCGGCGCCGGCCGCGAGCAGCGAGGAACCGCCCGCGAGGCCGCCGAGGAACAGGTAGGCCGGGATGTCCGCCTGCCACGGCGAGGCCTTGACGACGGGACGCCCGTAGTAGGAGGTGAACTCGGCGTCGGGCACCATGGCCTGCTCGCCGCGGCCGCGCCGCCGCCTGCGCTTGCCGCCGCCCCGCCGTCGCACATCCTGTTCGGTCACCGTCGCCCCCCTCCGGCCCCGATGAAGGCCGCTGCGGCGCCGCCGAGTAGTGCGGCGGCCGCCAGCGCCGCCTGGCGCCACATGCCCGGCAGGTCCTTAGTGGTCACCACCGGGTCCGGCGGCAGCCCGTACACCTCCGGCTCGTCGAGCAGCAGGAAGAACGCCCCCGTGCCGCCGACACCGTTGCCCGGGTCGTGCCCGTAGAGCTGCGCGGTGGTCTCCCCGGATTCGACGAGCATGTCAAGCCGGCCCTGCGCCCG
Source organism: Tomitella gaofuii (assembly GCF_014126825.1). Taxonomy (NCBI): domain Bacteria; kingdom Bacillati; phylum Actinomycetota; class Actinomycetes; order Mycobacteriales; genus Tomitella; species Tomitella gaofuii. Next base: position 326,850 of record NZ_CP059900.1, read on the forward strand.
TTCGCGTAGCTCGTCGAGGTCGCCGAACTGGATCGACTGGGTGGGGCACGCCTTCGCGCAGGCGGGTTCCATGCCGTCGGAAAGCCGGTCGTAGCAGAGCGTGCACTTCTGCGCCAGGCCCACCGCAGGGTCCCCGGCGGGCCCGTCGCGGCGGTCGATCACCCCGTACGGGCAGGCAGGCACGCAGTAGCCGCAGCCGTTGCAGATGTCGTCCTGCACCACGACGGTGCCGAACTCGGTGCGGAACAGCGCGCCCGTGGGGCACACGTCCAGGCACGCGGCGTGGGTGCAGTGCTTGCACACGTCGGATTCCATGAGCCACCGGAAGTCCGCGTGCTCGCGGTGCTCCGGGTCGGCGCCCGGGAGGGTGGCGGTGGGCATGCCCAGGTCGACGGTGTCAGGACGCCCGCCGCCCTGCCCGGGGGCCGGCAGCTCCTGCTCGATGAAGGCGACGTGCCGCCAGGTGGAGCCGCCCAGCCCGCCGGTGTTGTCGTAGGACATGCCGGTGAGCGCGATCCCGTCCTCGGGCACCGCGTTCCACTCCTTGCACGCCACCTCGCATGCCTTGCATCCGATGCACACCGACGTGTCGGTGAAAAAGCCCTTGCGCGGCGGCGGGTCGGTGTAGCCGGCGTCGCGGGCCGGGTCGAACGGTCCGGTACCGGTGCCACCCGACCCCGGGCTGAAGAATGACCGGCCCAGGCTCGACAGGAACCCGGCACCGCCTGCGGATGCGTCGTCCACGTCCGTCACACCTCCGTTCCGGTCTGCGGCGTCACGCCCGCGCGGCGCCGGTATTCCTCGACGAACTCCAGTAGCGCGGGACCCCGCGGGCGCCGGCCCGGCTGCACGTCGCAGCTGGTGGACTTGGTGGCCGGGATCGACACGTTGGGGTCCAGCGCCTGCGGCAGCAGGTCGTTGGCGGCGTCGCCGGTGGCGATCCCGTTGGGCCCCCAGTGATACGGCAGCCCCACTTGGTGCACGGTCTGCCCGCCGGCGCGCAGCGGCTTCATCCGCGGGGTCACGAGCACGCGTGCCTCCACCGCGGTGCGGGCGGTGACGATGGTGGCCCAGCCGCCGTTGACCAGCCCGCGTTCCCGGGCTAGCTCGGGACTGACCTCGCAGAAGAACTCCGGCTGCAGCTCCGACAGGTACGGCAGCGTCCGGCTCATCGCGCCCGCGGTGTGGTGTTCGGTGAGCCGGTAGGTGGTGAACACGTACGGGAACACCGCGCTGCCTGCCGCGCCGTGCGCAGGGTTGTAGCGGTTGTAGCGGCCGGGGTGCGTCTTGCGTGCCGGGTTGGACTGCTGCGGGTACAGCGGGTTGCGCAGCGGCGACTCGGGCGGCTCGTAGTGGGTGGGAAGGGGGCCGTCGGCCAGGCCGGTGGGCGCGTAGAGCCAGGCCCGCCCGTCGTCCTGCATGATGAACGGCTCGTCACCGCCGATCGCGTCCTCGGCGAGCGCGCCCGCCGGGGGCCGGTAGTCGGGCGGCTTGGTGGCCTCGAAGTCCGGCACATCCACGCCCACCCAGCGGCCGGTGCGCCCCGAGCCGTCAGAGTTGCCGTCGGCGGGAGCGTCCGGGTCCCACCAGACGTGCTTCTTGCGTTCGCTCCAAGGCCGGCCCTCCGGGTCCGCCGAGGCGCGGTTGTAGAGGATGCGCCGGTTCGCCGGCCACGCCCAGCCCCACTCGGCCGCCACCTGGTCCTGCTCGGTGTGCGGTGTGCGGCGGTCCGCCTGGTTGACGCCGTCCGCGCCGACCCCGCAGTAGATCCAGCAGCCGCAGCGCGTCGAACCGTCGTCCTTGAGCTGGGTGTAGCTCGACAGCGGTGCGCCGTCGGAGTCGGTGCCGTTGATCTCCTCGAGCACCGCGACCGCGTCCGGCTCGTCGGTGCCCGGCTCCAGCCGGTAGTTCCACGTGAGGTCCTGCAACGGCCGGTCGCGCTCGTCGGTGGACCCGGCCACGCGCTGCTTGAGGATGCGGCCCAGATGGTAGTAGAACCACAGCTCGCTGCGCGCGTCGCCCGGCGGGTTGACGGCCTGGCGGTGCCACTGCAGCAGCCGCTGCGTGTTGGTGAAGCTGCCCTGCTTCTCCACGTGGTTGGCGGCGGGGAAGAAGAACACCTCGGTGCCGATGTCCTCGGTCCGCATCTCGCCGGTTTCGATCTCCGGTCCGTCCTTCCAGAACGTGGCCGACTCGATGAGCGAAAGGTCGCGGACCACCAGCCAGTCCAGGTTGGCCAGGCCGGCGCGCTGCATGCGGCCGTTGGCGGTGCCGACGGCGGGGTTCTCGCCCACCAGGAAGTAACCGCCCCCGCCCTCGTTCAACTGCCGCTCCACGGTGGTGGTGGAATCGTGCACCCCGGTCATCCGCGGCAGGTAGTCGAAGCAGTACTCGTTGTCCTCGGTGGCGGCGTCGCCCCACCACGACTTGAGCAGGCTGACGGCGTAGGAGCGCATGTTGCCCCAGTAGCCCTTGGCGCCGGCGTCGGCGCCCACGAACTCGTCCAGGCCCTGGTGCTTGTGGGCGTGCGGCATGGGCACGTACCCGGGCAGCAGGTTGTAGAGGGTGGGGATGTCGGTGGAGCCCTGGATGCTGGCGTGCCCGCGCAGCGCCATGATGCCGCCGCCGGGCCGGCCGATGTTGCCCAGCAGCAGCTGCAGGATCGCCGCGGTGCGGATGTATTGGACGCCCACCGTGTGCTGGGTCCAGCCGACGGCATAGCAGAACGCGGTGGTGCGATCGCGGCCCGAGTTCTCCGTCAGCGCGCGGGCCACGCGCAGGAACTGCTCGCGCGGAACGCCGCACGTCTCCTCGACCGTCTCGGGTGTGTACCGGGCGAAGTGGCGCCGCAGGATCTGGAATACGCAGCGCGGATCTTGCAGCGTGGGGTCGACGTGCGGATGCTGCACCTCCCGGGTGGCGCGGGCGCCGCCGCTGCCGGCGGACTCCGGCTCCGCATGTTGTCCGGGGGCGCCGCCAGGGCTGCGCTCGGAGTCCTCGTGCGGGCCCACGTCGCGTTTGCCGGCGGCGGCCGTCTTCTCCGCGCCCTTGTACTGCCAGCTGGAGGTGTCGTAGCTGCGCGAGTCCTCATCGAACCCGGAGAAGAACCCGGCCAGTTCCTCGGTGTCGCGGAACTCGTCCGAGACGATGATCGGCGCGTTGGTGTAGGCGGTCACGTACTCGTGGAAGTACGCGTTGTTCTCCAGCACCTGGTGGATCAGCCCGCCCAGGAATGCGATGTCCGCGCCGGCGCGGACCGGCACGTGCTCATCGGCCATCGCCGAGGTGCGGGTGAAGCGCGGATCCACGTGGATGACCTTCGCGCCCTTGCGCTTGGCCCTCCATCACCCACTGGAAGCCCACCGGGTGGCATTCGGCCATGTTCGAGCCCTGAATGATGATGCAGTCCGCGTTGGCGAGGTCCTGCAGGTAGCTTGTGGCGCCACCACGTCCGAACGAGGTTCCCAGACCGGGAACGGTGGAGGAGTGTCAAATGCGCGCCTGGTTCTCCACTTCCAGCGCCCCGAGCGCCGTGTAGAGCTTCTTCATCAGGTAGTTCTCTTCGTTGTCCAGCGTGGCGCCGCCGAGCGACGCGAACCCGGACGTGCGGCGCACCCGGGTGCCGTCGTCGGTCTCCCACTGCCAGAACCGGTCGCGCGCGTCCAGCACGCGGTCCGCGACCATCTCCATGGCCTCGTCCAGGCCGATCGGCTCCCACTCCGCGGCGTGCGGGCGGCGGGGTAGAGCACCGTCTCCGGGCGGCCGGGATTGGTGACGAGCTGCTTGGAGGCCGAGCCCTTGGGGCACAGGCGCCCGCGGGAGACGGGACTGTCCGGATCGCCCTCAATCTGGGTGACCCGCCCGTCTTTGACGTAGACGTTCTGCCCGCAGCCGACGGCACAGTACGGGCAGATGCTCTTGACCACCTTGTCCGCCGACGCGGTGCGCGGTGTGATCTCGAGGCTCCGGCGCGACTGCGCAGCGGCCCCGCGGCCGAGCGGGTCGCCCCCGGCGAACTGGCGCCACACGGGCCACCCGCCTGACGATCGGCGTCCTGACACGGCGCACCTCCCGGCTCGTACTCCACGCGCTCCGCCGCCCCGCGGGCAGCGGCTGCCTCACACGCTACCCGGCGGGCGGAGGCGCCGGGAGCGTATTGCTTCGCGCGATGACGCCAGACTAAGGGCAGGGCCGTGGTGTGTTGTGGTGATCCGGCTAGGAGGGGGCGAAGCCGCCGAGCTCGAAGCTGATGACCGCCGCGGCGAGCAGTCCGCCGAGCACCGTCGCGGTGATCGCGTATCCGGCGGCGGCACGTCTGGACCTGCGGAATACGGCCATCACCAGTGCCGGCGTGAGCAGCAAGGCGAAGCAGAGGGCCCACGTCCACCAGTACGACTCGGCAATCTCCGCAGTGCTTCCGGGGGTGGGGTCGATGGGTGGCACGTTCAGGGCCTTTTGGATCCTGAATGTTGCGGGGACAAAGACGAATACGGCGATGATGCTCGCCGCAATGACCCCCCACCCGGCGCTCCAACGCGGCGGGTAGCGGGTGGGGGGTGCAGTTGCGGAAGGCATGGTTCCAGGGTTGCACGTGGCGCTCATCGGTGGCGGGCTCAGTTCATCGCCCCTACTCGTTCGGATGGGAGTCGATGATCTTCTTGAGGTACTTGACTTCTTTAGCTAGCTCGGTGCGGCCGGTATGGGTGATGGCCACCCAGGTGCGCGGCCGCTTCCCGACGTAGCCCTTCGACGTCTTGACGAGTCCCGCATTCTCGAGTATAGCGATGTGGCGTGACAGGTTGCCCGCGGTCAGGTTGAGCGTGCTGGCGATGAGCCGGAACTCGGCCGAGCTGGCCTCGCGGAGGAGGGCCATGATCCCCAGCCTGGTCTTCTGATGGATCAGCTCGCTCAATTGCGTCGCCGGATGGTCCATGTCACCGCCGCTCTGTCAGAGCCAACAAGAGAGCGCCAATAAGGAGGACTATTGCAGTGAGCCCCACGTTCACCATGAGGCGGTTCTCCAGTGCGATGTCGACGCCGGAGGCGACAAGCGGGTTGGCGACGTCGTAGAGGTTCGACACCAAGCTCGCGGACAAGGACACGGCGCCCACGCCGACCATGCTCCAACGCCTGAGGATCAGTCCCCATGCGAGGATCACGAGAGCAATCAGGATCAAGGGAGTCAGGCCTCGAACCAGCAGGTCCCCCGGTGCGTTTGCTTGTAGGAAATCAGGAAGAAAGACAGTCAGCACGAAGTACAACCCGTACAGGGCAAGGCCGAGAATTGCGGCGCCGGCCGCGTTGATCCGCACTCCGCGGACCCGGTTCCACGACATCAGGTAGACCGCGATCAGCGCATACGCGATGGGGAGCGCCACGAGCCAGTACCCGGCAGCAGCGGCCGGGTACTGCAACCCGCCGAAACCGAGCAGGACGCCGCTCCTGTCGTGTTCGCCCCACTCCGACATCGGCAGCCGCCGATACAGAGGTGATGCTGCTGCGACAACAATGCCCAGCAGTGCAACGGGAATCCACAGACGTGGACGGGAGCGTCTTGCGAACCGCCGGCTTCGCTGCACCTCGGTCAAGAGTCCCAGGGCGTCTTCCTGCGGGTGCATCGTCCACCTCCAGAGTGTGCGCTGCAAGTGACTTTGTCTCGCAAACCATATCCGCACCGATCTCCGTGTGTGCGGCGAATGGCCTGTTTGTCACAGATCGATCTGCAAATCGAGAGGTCACGCCGCCCCGGCCCCCAGGGACGTCCCCCACGGAACCCTGAGCGATCTCATACTTTCGGCGGCGGGGAATCAGGCTCCCGACCGATGTGCCCGGGCGCCGAAGTGCGTCACAGTGCTTTGTATACGCAGCGCGTCCAGCATCGGTCGCGGTCTTCGTGCACCCGGCCCGGGGTGACGTTGCGCACGCGCTGCCCGCGTCCGGCCTGGTCGCGCCAGGGCATCCATGGCTGGACTCACTAACAAGTGGTACCAACTAACACGAACCCGCAGCAGTCGTCACCGCCGCGCCATGCGCGGACGGTGCAGTACGGAGAGGCCGCCCGCATGGCATCGATACTGTTCCGCGTCGGAAGGTTCTGTTTCCGGCACAAGTGGTGGATCATCGCGGCGTGGCTGGCGGCCCTGATCGCCGTGGCCTCGATGGTGCAGGCGTTCGCGCCCAAGTTCGCCAAGGACTTCTCGCTTCCGGGCACCGACGCGGGCATCGCCACCGAGCAGATGCAGGACTACTTCCCGCAGGTGATGACCAAGCAGGAGAACGCGTCCACTTCCGTGCTCATCCAGGCGGACGACGGGCTGTCGCACCACACCGAGCAGATCGACGCGCTGGTGGCTGACCTCAAGGGGCTGCCGGAGGTCTCCGATCCGGCGTCCATCGCGAACCCGGTCGCCGTCGCGGAGGCCCAGCCGCAGCTGGCGCCGAGCGTGCTGGGCGACGACGGGCGCGTGGGGCTCATCCAGGTGGACCAGGACATCAACATGATGGACCTGACCGTCGACAACAAGACCGAGCTCACCGACATCCTCGACGAGCACCGCGGCGGCGGGCTGCAGGTGGAGGCGACCGGCGCGCTCATGCAGGTGATGTCGCCGGGCGGATCGGCCGAACTCATCGGTTTCGCGGTGGCCTTCGTCGTCATGGTCGTGGCGTTCGGGGCGCTGATCGCGGCGTTCATCCCGCTCGTCACCGGGCTCCTGGGCGTGGGCCTGACCATCATGCTGTTCACGTTGGGCGCGGAGTTCCTGTCCATCAACGAGTCCGCAATCAGCATCATCACCATGCTCGGCATCGCGGTGTCCATCGACTATGCGCTGTTCATCGTCTCCCGCTACCGCAGTGAACTGCAGCGCGGCGGCACCAAGGAGGACGCCGCGGGCCGCGCCGTGGGCACCGCGGGCAGTGCCGTCATCTTCGCCGGGCTCACCGTCATCATCGCCGTCGTCGCGCTCAGCGTCGTCGGCATCCCGATGATCACCCAGATGGGCGCCGGCGCGGGGATGGCCGTGGCCGTCGCCGTGCTCGCGGCCATCACGTTCATCCCGGCGCTGCTCGGCGCGTTTGGCCGCGTCGCATTCCTGCCGCGGATCCCGTGGATCAAACATGCCGACCCGAGCGCGGGCGGCGAGACCAACGGCGTGCGCTTCGGCCGCACGATCGTGCGCCGGCCCATTCCCGTCATCATCGGCGGGCTCGTGCTGTTGGCCCTCGCCGCGATCCCCATGTCCAAGCTGGAACTGGGGCTGTCGATGGAGAGCGACGACGAGGTGGCCGCGCTGGATCTGATGTCCGAGGGCTTCGGCGAGGGCGTCAACGGTCCGCTGTTCGCGGTGCTGCACAGCGACGACGGAAACGTGGCGGGTGCCGCCGACGCCGCGGTGAGCACGATCGCCACCCTCGACGACGTGGCCAACCCGCAGGCGCTCACCTGGGTGGGCAACGGCACGACGGATCCGGCGAACCCCAATGTGGGCGCCGACTCCGCGCTGATCATGATCACCCCGGAAAGCGCGCCGGCCTCGCAGCAGACGCACGACCTGATGGAGAACATCCGCGACATCGCCCCGGAGATAGAGGCGCAGGGGGCCGAGCTGCACGTGGGCGGCCAGACGGCGATCATGTCGGACTTGTCCGCCAAGCTCGATACCGCGCTGATCCCGTATCTGGTCGTGGTCGTGGGGCTCGCGTTCCTCATCATGATCGGCGTGTTCCGCTCGCTGTGGGTGCCCCTGGTCGGCACCGTCGGGTTCATCTTCTCGGTGCTCGGGGCCTTCGGCGTGACGGTGGCCGTGTTCCAGGAGGGATGGCTGGGGATCATCAGCCACACGCAGCCGATCCTGTCGTTCCTGCCGATCATGCTCATCGGGCTCGTGTTCGGCCTGGCCATGGACTACCAGGTGTTCTTGGTGACCCGCATGCGCGAGGAGTACATGCACGGCATGAACGCCAAGGACGCCATCATCGCCGGCTACCGGCACGGCGCCCGGGTGGTCACCTCCGCTGCGCTCATCATGATCAGCGTGTTCGCGGCGTTCATCCTCTCGCCGGACACCACCGCCAAGATGATCGGCTTCGCGCTGGCCATCGCCGTGTTCTTCGACGCCTTCATCATCCGCATGATGGTGGTGCCCGCGGTGCTCGCACTGCTCGGGGACAGGGCCTGGCGCCTGCCGAAGTGGCTGGACAAGCTGGTGCTCAACTTCGACATCGAGGGCGGCGCCATCAAGGACCGCGGATTGGAGGCCGTCCCCGCGGGCGAGGGCGGCGCGGACGGAAACGGCGGACAGCCCGTGCCGGTAGGGTCCCGTTGATGTCCGGATCCCAGGCGCCCGCCCGGCCCGCCCCTGCGGCGGGCCGGGCGGGCGCACCCGCGAAAGTGTCGTTGCGCGAGAAGCAGAAGATCCGCACCCGCGGGGCGATCCGCGCGGCCGCCATGCGCCTGTTCACCGCGCAGGGATACGGCAACACCACGGTGGAGCAGATCGCCCACGAGGCCGAGGTCTCGCACACGACCTTCTTCCGCTACTTCCAGACGAAGGAGCAGGTGGTGCTCTCGCACGACCTGGACGACGCCATCGACGCGGCGCTCGCCGGGATCCCGCCCGGCCTCGGCCACTTCGATCTGCTGCGCCGGCTGATCCGGGAGATGTACCAGGTGCACGCGGCAGACGAGTGGACCAGCGACCCGCAGCGCATGGCGCTCATCGACGCCGAAACCGCGCTGCGCGAGGCCTACCAGCTGCAGAAGGAACAGAGCATCGCGGAGGCCGCGGAGTTCTTCGCCGACTACTTGGACGTGCAGAGCGACGACTTCGCGTTGCGCGTGTTCATCGCCGCCGTCGGCGGGGTGGCCTTCCGGCTCATGGGCGAAGACGACTCGGGCTGCGTGCCCGACGGCACCGACCTCGACCGCATGATGGCGGCCATCGACCTGCTCGAACGCGGGCTGCCGTTGGAATAGTGGCGCGCTACGGCCACCGCCCCCACGCGGCGAGCACCCGCGCGGTGAGGTCGGCCTCGGCGCCCGGATCGTGCTCCGGCCCCAGCGCGCCGTGGTCCCGGAGCAGCGTGCGCACCGACGCGCCCCGCTCGAGCAGGAACACGCCGAGCGCGGGATCAATCGTCACCGACGGCGCGGCGACGGACGCGATGTCCCACCCGTGCAGCACGAGCTCCTGCACCCGCAGCACCAGCAGGGTCGGCACGTCGATGTCGGCGAGCGGGTGGTGCAGCGTGATCGCGCTGCCGCGGTGTTCGGTGATGCGGTCATTCAGCATCGCCGACACCCGGCGGTGTGCCGCCGCCGCGTCTCCGCCTGCGTGATCGGCGGTCCTGCTCCACGCCACCTCGGCGGGGTCGCCGCCGGAGAAGTAGTGCTGGTAGCGGATCGCCCCGCCGAGCACGTGGTTGGCGACGTCGCGCAACGTCCATCCCGCGCAACGGCCGGCATCGTCGCCGGTGAGGTCGGTGCGCGCGAGCACGGCGCCGAACCCGTCCGTGGCGCGGGTGAGCAGGCGCAGGTCGGCGTCGGTGATCGTCACGGCTCCGACATGCCCCGTTCCAGCTGGCCTGCGATCTGGGCCTCCAACCGCTGCAGCCCGATCTGCGGCATGACGATGAGCCCGTCGAGTTCCTTACGGGCCCGCTTGTAGGCGGCCTGCCGCTCCTGGGCGGTGGCCCCGTCGTCGAAGGCGAGTCGCAGCAGGTGCTGGGCCCGGGTGAGCCGCTCCTGTTCACGGGGGTCGAAGCCGCCGTGGCGGCGGCGCTTCGCCTCCGTCTCAGCCACGTCGAAGGCGATCGCGTAGGCGTGGACGGCGTCGCGGTACTCGGTCTGCGCGTCGAGGTCGTCGAGCAGCGTGTCGGGGTCGTCGGGCTTGAGCAGATCCGCCCGGCGCTTGGTCTTGTGAAACTCGACGGTGAGCGGCTCGCGCAGGTCGATCATCATCGGGTAGTCGAGCAGGGTGACCAGATCGGTCTCGTAGGCGAACCAGCGCGTATCGGTCTGCCGGTGCTCGTCGAGGGCGCCGGCGATGTCGCGCTTCTGCGCCTGGCGGTCCTTGTGCTGCCGGGCGTTGGCCTGGGCGACGGCCACCTTGGTCTCCTGCTTGATGCGGAAACGCTCCTGGCGCCGCTCCGCGCGGCGCTGGTTGGCGGCGCTGATGCCCTTGGCGACTCCACCGATGCTGCCGCCGAAGACGAAGACGAGCCACCAGTAGTTCCCGGCGAATTCGAGCAGTGCGTCCACGTCCCCATCCTGCCAGCCGGTGGCGCGGGACACAGCATCGGCGTTGCGGTTGCATCATCCCGCACTGTGCTTGCCTCCGTGTCTCCGGCTGCCCGCACTGCCCCCGTCGACCAAGTGGATTCTGCACGTTCCGTCGCGTGATCCGGCGAAAAGCACTTGCTCGGCGAGGGTGGCGCGGCCCGGTTGCCACCGGGAGTCGGGATCATGCCTCCGCGAGCCGCGGGATGATCCCGCCCGCCAGCACGTCCGCCACCTGGCGCTCGCTGAGCCGGTGCCGGGTGGTGAACGTGCTGTCCTTGGTGGCGTTGCGCACCGTCACCGTGTCGCCGTCGGCGATCGCCGAGCGCAGTCCCTCGAATTCGAGGACGTCGCCCGAGCCGATCGCGTCGTAGTCGGCGGGGTCGTCGAACTCGAGTGCCAGCACCCCGAAGTTGGCGAGGTTCTGCCAGTGGATGCGGGCGTAGGACTTGGTGATCACCACCCGCAGCCCCAGATACCGGGGTGCGATGGCGGCGTGCTCGCGCGAGGACCCCTGCCCGTAGTTCTCGCCGCCGATGATCACGTGCTCCCCGCCGGAGTCGCGCTGTTCCAGCGCGCGCTGCGGGTAGGTCTCGTCGAGCTGGGTGAAGCTGAACTCGGCGAGCTTGGGGATGTTGGAGCGGAACGGCAGCGCCCGGGCGCCGGCGGGCGAGATCTCATCGGTGGAGATGTCGTCGCCCGTCATCAGCAGGACGGGGGCGGAAAGCCGGTCCGGCAACGGGTCGAGCTCCGGCAGGCTGGAGATGTTGGGCCCCTTGACGGGCGTGACCTCGCGCGCCGCGGCAGGCCCGAGCGGCGGCACCAGCATCGCGGTGTTCACTGCGGAGACCTCCGGCAGCCGCAGCTCCGGATATTCCTGTGCTTCCTTCTCGGCCCAGTCACGGGGGTCGATGATCTCCCCGACGAGCGCCGACGCGGCGGCGGTCTCGGGCGAGCACAGCCATACCGAGTCCTCCTTGGTGCCCGAGCGGCCCGGGAAGTTGCGCGGCATCGTGCGCAGCGAGTTGCGTCCGGTGGCCGGAGCCTGGCCCATGCCGATGCACCCCATGCAGCCGGCCTGGTGAATGCGCGCACCGGCGACGACGAGCCGCGTGGCGGCGCCCATCGTCATCAGATCGGACAGGATCTGCCGCGAGGTGGGGTTGACGTCGAAGCTCACGTCCGGCGCGGTCTGCCTACCCTCGACCATCGCGGCGGCGATGGCGAAGTCGCGCAGCCCGGGGTTGGCGCTCGAGCCGATGACGACCTGAGCGATGTCGGTGCCGGCCACCTCGCGCACCGGCACCACGTTGCCGGGCGACGACGGCTTGGCGATCAGCGGCTCGATCTGCGACAGGTCGAGGGACTCCTCGACGTCGTATCGCGCGCCGTCGTCCGCGAGGAGTTCGACGAAGTCGTCCTCGCGCTGCTCGCCGCGCAGGAACGTGCGCACGGCGTCATCGGAGGGGAACACGGTGGTGGTGGCGCCGAGCTCGGCACCCATGTTGGCGATCACGTGCCGGTCCATCGCGGTGAGGTGTGCGAGACCGGGGCCGTGGTACTCGATGATCCGGCCCACACCTCCCTTGACGCCGTGGCGCCGCAGCATTTCCAGGATCACGTCCTTGGCCGAACACCACTGCGGCAATTCGCCTTCCAGGCGCACTCCCCAGATCTCGGGCATCCTGATGCGAAGGGGATTCCCCGCGATGGCCAGCGCCACCTCCAGGCCGCCCACGCCGATGGCGAGCATGCCCAGCGAGCCGGCCGCCGGGGTGTGCGAATCGGAGCCGACCATCGTCTTGCCGGGGATGCCGAAGCGCTGCATGTGCGTCGGGTGCGAGACGCCGTTGCCGGCCTTGGAGAACCACAGTCCGTACCGTTCGCAGGCGGTGCGCAGGTACTCGTGGTCCTCGGCGTTCTTCTGGTCGGTCTGCAGCAGGTTGTGGTCCACGTACTGGACGCTGACCTCCGTTTGCGCGCGGTCCAGGCCGAGCGCCTCGAGCTCCTGCATGACCAGTGTGCCCGTGGCGTCCTGGGTGAGGGTCTGATCGATCCGGATCCCGATCTCCTCGCCCGGGGACATCTCACCCGATTCGAGGTGGGCGGCGATCAGCTTGCGCGCAACGTTCTCCGGCATGGGGTGTTCCTCCGTCCCGTCGTCCGGCTATCCGGTACTTGCGTCGATGGTGCCCTCGAACGGGAACGGCGTTCCCGCCGGTTCGCAGCCGTCGAACGCCCCAGTGGGCATCGGCAGCGAGACCCCGGCCATGTCGCCCTCGCCGTCCGTGCCCTGATGCACCGACACCTGCACGGCCAGTGCGCTGTCCAGCGAGCCCGGCAGCTGCGTGCCCATGATGCCGCTGATCGGGTAGATCAGCGATGCGTCGGCGCCGTCGACGGCGATGCACGTGACGGGGCCGGTCACCGTCAGCGGCGTGGAACTCGATCCCAGTTGGACCGTGGCCGTGTAGGTACCGGTGGTGGTCCCGTCCGTCGATCTCATGCCCTGGGCGTCGATCTTCAGCAGGTTCACGCCGGGCGCCAACTGCAGATTGCCGTCGATACTCAGGTGTGCGGGCGGCGGAGCGTCCGGTGGCGCCGCCGCGGCCGCCGATACGCCGCCCACAGTGAGCCCGGCCGCGAGCAGTCCGGCCGCGCCGCAGCGCAGCACCGTGCGTGCGGGGGCGTGCATCTGCAGCCCGTTGTTCGTCGTCATGAGGTGGGCCTCCTGGTCGGTCGAGCGCGTGGCACGGCCCCGGCGTCCGCTGAGGCCCGTCGCCGCGTCACGCGGTCGGTACCGCGAAACGCAGCACCGCTGCGATACCCCGCCGGCCGTCCGTGTAATCGTCCTCCGGAAGATCCACCAGCGTCACGTCCGCCCCGCACGCGGACGATGCCGCGAGCGCGTCTCCCGTAGGCCGGTCCGCGGCCTCGTGGCCCAGCACCACCGTGCTCACGGCGCCCTGCCGGGCGGCGTCGGCGACCGGCCCCGGCCCGCACACCGTCAAACCCTGGCTCCTGGCCAACTCGAATGCGTCGGTGTCCGCGGCCAGGCGGCGGCTGCGCAGCGTGTCGGCGATCTCGTCGATCTGCTCGGCGAGCGCGGCCTCCGCCGCGTCGTCCTGGACGCCGCCCCTGTCGGCGTCGACGCTGATCCGTGCCAGATGCTCTGGAAGTTCGCCGTGCACGGCGGTGCGTCCCTGCACTGTGCCCGCGAGGATCAACACGTCCGGCCGGAAGCGCTCGGCCGTCCGTACCAGGTGTGCCGCGATGTCCGCCGCGTTCTGATGCACCACCTCGTCGGCCCGACGCTGATTGTGCTTGTGCGACAGGTAGCCCCTGCGGGCCTTGTGCACGCGTGCACCGCCGGACCCCGCCACCGCGCTGTCCGCGGCGGAGAACTGTTGCTCCTCGGCCGGTTCGGATCCGTCGGGCCCCAGCTCGCCGAGCACTTCCTGGCGGATACGGGCGCCCTGCTGGTCGGCGACGGCCACGAGCAGGCGCACCGCGGTGAGCGCCTCGCGCAGGTAGCGGTCCAGTTGCGGGACGTCGGACCAGTACCCGGCGTCGCCGCTGCCGAGGGATGCGTCCCAGTGCTCGTCCAGCAGAACCCCGTCGTCGCATGCGACCAGTACCCGCCCGTCGGCCTGCACCTCGCCGACCGGATCCTGCTGCAACGCCGCGTCCAGTGCAGTGAGCGTCGCCCGGGTCGCCCCGTCGGCCTCGAGGCGTTCACGCACCGACTGCCACCGCAGCCGCGACTGGGTGCCGGCGTCCTCGCCGGGCGGGCGGTTCTCCAGGTACACCGTGGCCATCGGGCCCGGATGCTCGAGTACGGGGCGGAGGCGTGTGAGCTCCACTGGCGATCACCTCTTCCTGCCAGTGCGCCGCCGTCGGGGGCTGGTCCACATCGCCGGCGGCCCGGGTGCATTCCATCCGTATCTACGACCGTACGCGGTCTGTGCGGTGGTGCGGCGCTACAGCAGCCCCGCTGCGGTGAGCCCCGTGCGCAGTGTCTCCACGTCGGCGGCGGGTGCCGAGCGCAGCGGCATGCGCAGCGCGTCCGACTCGATGACGCCGAGCATCTTCATCGCCGCTTTCGCCTGGATGGCGCCCTGCGAGACGTGCATGATCGCGTCCACCGCGGGGATGAGCCGCCGGTGGATCTCCTGCGCACGCGGCAGGTCGCCGCTGTCGACCGCCGCGATCATCTCGGCGTACCGGTCCCCGGCGACGTGCCCGACCACGGAGACGATGCCGGTGGCGCCCTGGGCGAGGTGCGGGAGGTTGACGATGTCGTCGCCCGAGTACCAGAGCAGATCGGTCTCCGCCATCAGCCTGCTGGCCTCGAAGAAGTCGCCCTTCGCATCCTTGACGGCCCGGACGTGCTCGATCTGGGCGGCGCGCCGGACGGTGTCGGTGGTCAGCGCGGTGCCGGTGCGCCCGGGGATGTCGTACAGCATCACCGGCGTGCCGTCGCCGGCCTCGGCGACCAGCCGGAAGTGCTCGAGGATGCAGTCCTGCGGCGGCTTGTTGTAGTAGGGGGTCACCACCAGGAGCGCGTCGGCGCCGCGGGCGACCATCTCCCGTGCCGCGCGGGTGGAGTGCTCGGTGTCGTTGGTGCCGCAGCCGGCCATCACCGTGACCCGGTCGCCCACGGCCTCCACCACGGCCTGCACCGAGTCGTAGTCCTCGTCGTCGGTGGTGGTGGCGGACTCGCCCGTGGTGCCGTTGACCAGCAGGCCGTCGTGGCCGTGGTCCGCCAGGTGCACGGCCAGGCGTTGCAGCCCGTCGTAGTCGATCGAGCCGTCCGAGTGCATGGGGGTCACCATCGCCGTGATGACCCGCCCGAAGGGGGTGTCCACCATGGCCACGAGATTACCCCCGGGCCCGGGCGAGGATCTCCGCCGCCAGCCGCGCCGGCGCCTCCTCCGGAATCCAGTGGCCGATGCCCTCCAGCGGCACGAACAGGTAGTCGGCGGTCACGTGATCCCCGCAGGCCTCGGCGCCCGTCCGCCCCAGCGCCACGTCCTCGGTGCCCCAGACGTAGGTGGTGGGCACGTCGACCGGCGGCAGCTTCGACATCTCCGGGGTCATCGCCCGGTACCAGTTCAGCGCGGCGACGAGGCCCGCGCGCGTGCCGAGGCGGTCCAGGTGCGCGTCGATGAGATCGGCGGGCACCGCGCCGCCGAACATCTCCCGGAAGCGCCGCGCCCCGTCGGCCAGCAGCGCCTCCTCCGCCCGGCCCTCCTCGCGGAACACCTGCATGTACTGCGATTTGCGGCGCTGATCCGGGTCGTTCTTCAGCGCGCTGCGGAACGCCGCGAGGTGCGGAACCGAGACGGCCGTGAGCGTGGCGACCCGCTCGGGGCGCTGCGCGGCGAGGGTCCACGCCACCGAGGCGCCCCAATCGTGCCCGACGATGTGCGCACGGCCGGCCCCGAAGCGGTCGAGGATCCCGAGGACGTCGTCCACCAGGTTGTCGATCAGGTAGTCCTCCACCTCAGGCGGGCGCGCGCCGGGGGAGTACCCGCGCTGGTCCGGAGCGATCACCCGCAACCCCGCGGCGGTGAGAAGAGGCGCTATCGCCCGCCACTCGTCGTACGACTCCGGGAACCCGTGCAGCAGCAGCACCGGCTCGCCATCGTCGGGGCCGGCCACGGCGACGTCGAAGGTGTGCTCGCCGACTGGGATCCGGCGAATGTCGGTGAAGGGTGCGGGGGTGCCGTGGTGTGCGTCGCTCATGCCCGGGATTGTGCCCGCATCACGGCGTGTGCGCCCGGGATCCGGTGCGCTTTGGTAGTTTCCGGGACATCGATGGCGGTGGAGTCAAGTCGTGCGGGAGGACAGGTGCGAGCAATGCCGATTGTGGGCGGCCGCCGGTCACTGCCGGGCCGGGCGGTGGTCGGCTGCGCTTTGTCCGTGCTCCTCGCGGCATGCGGCAGCAGTACCACTGCGGACGGCGGCAGTGGCCCGTCGGCGGCGGCGGCGCCGGACATTTCGCAGAGCGGGCGTATGGACTACGCGTGCGCGCTGGTCCGTGACCTGCCTGCCGACGGAAGCGTCTTCGATCCGGAAGCCGGCAGCGCGGTCGGTGCAGGCTTCGCCGGTGCCGTGCGGCTCTTCGGTGCATTGACGGGATCGCACGTCCCCGGCTATGAATCGCTGTCCGCGCACGCCGTCGACGCGCTTGGCAGCACCACCACGCTCGATATTGACGGTGTCGACGCGAGCATCACCGCGATGGCCGATGACTGCGCTGCGCGGGGACTGCCGGAGGACACGCCGGACGTGTCGCGGAGTGGGCGGGTCGACTACGCGTGCGCCCTGATCGCGGATGCGCGCGCCGGCGACTATCCACTGGGCCGGTCGAACTTCGCCGTCCATGACGAGGCCGACCCGACCCTGACCGCCGTGGCGGCTGCGGCCGGGTTGATCGCAGGGCCCGGCCCCGTCGGCGGTGCAAGTCACCTGGACGGAACCATCGATGAGGGCCTGGACGCGTCCGCCGCCACGATCAACGAGGCCATCCCGGCCCTCGACTTCGAGCGGCTCAACAGCGGCATCGACGCGCTCGCCACCGGGTGCGCCCAGCGCTGAGGCCGCATCGGCGACGATCGTCCTGACGTTCCACTTGCAGTGCTCCGTCCCGTGTCGGGCCTCGGATCTCCTCGCAGGCTTATCGCAAAGTATCCACGATTATCGTGTCAAAGAGGATATTGGTCGATACATGTGGAGATTCGGCGATGGACCTTGATCTCAAGCCATTCAACCTCGGGGCTGGGTCCCAGCCGCTGACGCGCTCGCCGGGGCGATTCGCGCGTACGGCGGGGCGCTCACCGATGATGCCTTGAACATCGTCCTCGCCGCCGCGGACGGCTACCCATACTTGCTGCAGGAATTCGGCAAGGCACTGTGGGCCAACGCTGACCGTGCACCCTTCACCGCCGACGGAAAGCCGATCATCGACCGCGCCAGCGACAGCTGACGCGTATCGCGGACAGGAGATGCCGATGCCCCCCGAACACTGTTCGTCTTCCCCTCGCAGAGCCGAGTCATGGACTCGCACAGTCTGCTCGGCCCTGGTCGTTGTCACCGCCGGGCTGGTTGGCGCGACTGCGTTGAGTGTGGCGCTGTTCCACCGTGACGACCCGGCGTCGGGGACGGTCACGGTGCTCACCGGCTACCCGTTGTGGCTGGTGCTCGTCGCAGGTTGCGCCGGTCACATCATCCATCGGCGACGCCGTTGACCGTCGCACGCAGAGGGCCTCCGGATGCGGCGGCCGGCGTGGGCGCCCACGCCACCCTCACTCCTCGACCAGCGCGAACACCCGGGCCGGGCTGCCGGTGCCGCCGACGATCGGCAGGGGCGCCACCACGAGCACCGCGCCGGTGACGGGCAGCTGCGCGAGGTTCTGCAGCGAGGTGACCCCGTACTTGTCGTGCCCCAACAGGTGGTGGTGGGCGGGGAACGGCGGCTGGAACTCGGCCGCCTTCCCGGCGTCGATGCCCACCGTGTCCACGCCGATGCCGGAGATCGGCCGCTCGGTGGCCAGCCACTCGGCCGCCTCGGCGCTGAGTCCAGGTGTGTGCGAACCGTTCTCGTCGGCATTGAGGAACGCCTCCTGGTCGTCCGAGTACTTCTCCCACCCGGTGCGCAGCAGCAGCCAGCCGTTCTCCGGCAGCCGCCCGTGCTCGGCCTCCCAGGCTTCGATGCGCGGCACGTCGATGAGGAAATCCGGGTCGTCCTCCACCTCCGCGCGCACGTCGAGCACCACCGCCGGGCCGACGAGCCGGGGCAGCCCGATGCCGGCGACGTCCTTGCCCTCACGACCGCTGATCCAGTGCACGGGCGCGTCGATGTGCGTGCCGATGTGCTCGCCGGTGCGGATGTTGTGGTGCTTCCAGAACGGGCCGGGCTCGTTGTAGGCGCTGACCTCCTCGAGGCTGAAGTCGATGAGGTTGGAGAACGGCTCGGGCAGCCGCAGCGTGGGCGTGTCCGAGGAGAGCGTGTTGGTCAGGTCGATCATCCTGATCGCCCCGCGGTCGAGGGCGGAAAGCAGTTCGGTGAGCATGGTCTGTCCCTTCGTTGCGATGATGGTCCGTGCCGTCGGCGCCGCTTCCGGCGAACCCGCTACCCCTCGGCCTTGAACGCGTCGGCGAGCCACCACGACGGCTTCGAATCGGCCGTCTTGATGTCCACCATCAGCGGGGCGTCGCGCGGACCGGCCGCCCAGGCGGCCACGGCGTCCAGGTCGTCCTCCTCGCGCACGGTGACCCCGGTGAACCCGTAGCCGCGACCGACCGCCGCGAAGTCGACATCGGGGAAGGTGACGAAGCCGTCGTCGCCGTCGGAGCGGCCGAAGTGGTGCACCTCCGCGCCGTAGGCGGAGTCGTTGTAGACGAGCACCACCATCGGCAGGCCCAGGCGCACCACGGTCTCGAGCTCGGCGGCGCCCATCAGCAGGCCGCCGTCACCGCACGCGGCCACCGTGAGCCGGTCGGGGCGCGCGACGGCGTGCCCGATCGCGGAGGCCAGGCCCAGTCCGACGCACTGGAACGCCTGGCTGAAGCACAGCGACCGGGCGTCGGTGATGGTGAGGAACATGCTCGGGTAGCCGAGGAAGTTGCCGGAGTCGACGGCGACGTTCTTGTCGGCGCCGAGCATGCGGTCCAGCGCGATCGTGGCGGTGCGCGGGTCGATGCGCCCCGGATCGGCTGCCGGCCGGAACGAGATGTCCGGCCAGCGGGCGCCGCCTGCGATGCGCTTGCGGTTGGTGCCGGTGCGGCGTTTGCCGGAGAGCTCCTCCATCTCCGGGATGTGTGCGGCGATGGCGCGTGCGGTGGCGGCCGCGTCGCCGGCGATCTCCAGGTGCACGGCGCGCTGCAGGCCCAGGCGCGTGGGCGCGTCGTCCACCTGGATCAGCGTGGCCTTCTCCGGCAGCAGGTCGCCGTTGCTGGTGGTCCACCGGCCCAGCCCGCATCCGAAGGCGACGATCACGTCGGAATCGAGCACCAGCTCGGCGGTGAGCGGGGAGGCGAGGTCGCCCATCACGTCCAGGTTGTACGGGTCGCCGTGGAACAGCCCCCGGGCGACGGCGGATGTGGCCGTGAGCCCGCCGGAGAGCCGGGCCAGCTCGCGCAGCTCGTCGCGCGCGTGCCGCGCCCCGCGCCCGCCGATGATCAGCGGCGCCCGCGCGTCCAGCAGCAGCTGTGCGGCGGCCTCGACGTCGGACGGGTCCGGCAGCAGCGCGCGCGGGGGCTGCAGCGGCGGCACCGGGCCATCCTCGGGGGACTCCATCGTCTGCACGTCCACCGGGAAGTTGAGCACCACCGGGGTGCGCTCGGCCAGGGCGGTGCGCACCGCCATCCGGACGTCCGCGGTGGCGGTGTCACGCGCTACGCGCACCGAGGCGGCGCCGACGGCGCGGGCGAGACCGTCCTGGTCCACCCGGAAGTTCGACAGCCGGTCGCCCGTCGGCGCCTCCCCGGCCAGCACGATCATCGGCGAGCCGCTCTTGGCCGCCTCGGTCAGGCCGGTGATCACGTTGGTCAGCCCGCCGCCCTGGTGCACGGACACCACCGGCAGCGCGTCCGCCATGCGCGCGTATGCGTCGGCCATCGACACCGCGCCGCCCTCGTGGCGGGCGCCGATATACGCGGCGCCGCGGTCGATGAGCGCGCGTGTCACGTGGTAGTTGCCGCTGCCGGCGACGCCGAACACCTGTGTGGCCCCGAGCGCGTGGAGCGTCTCGGCGACCCGTTCGTATACCTTCATCACACGTACCCCATCCGCCTATCCCACAGTCTCTTCCTCGTCGATGCGCACACTTCGCGATTTCCGGTGGCGGACACTGGCGCCGCGTACCGGGTCACCCGCGCCGGCGCCTGTCACCCGCGCCGGCGCAGTGCCGCCGCCCTCTCCCGCCACCGTTCCGCCCGCGTGCCGCGCAGCAGGTGCTGCGCCACGATGTGCCCGGACCCGCCGCCGAGGCCTGGGCCGGGGTGGGTGAACGCGCCGATGTGGAACAGGCCGTCGACCCCCGTGCGGTGCCCTGTCCCGGACCCGGGCCGCCACACCAGGTTCTGGTCGAGCTCGACGGCGCCGCCGTACGGATCGCCGTCCACCGCGTTCGGGTTGGCGGCGGTGAGGTCCGGCGGCGAATACACCGCGGCCTTGAGCACCTTCGCGGCGATCCCGGGGGCGTGCTCGTCCAGCCGGCCGAGCACGCGGGCCACGTAGGCGTCGACGACCCGTGGGGTCCACCCGCCGCGCGTGTCGATGCGGCCGGCGGCGTCCCCGCGGGGCCGGAATGGCAACTCCTGCAACTGCAGCCAGAGCGTGGCGTGCCCCTGCGGCGCCCGTGCGGGGTCGAGCACGCACTGCTGGCCGACGACGACGGTCGGCACCGCGGGGAGAAGCCCGGCCTCGGCCTGCGCGCAGGCGATGCCTGTGGAGTCCGCCCCGTTGCCGACGTGCACCAGGGGCACGGCGTCCAGCCGGTGATCCGTCCACGCGGGCGGGGAGTCGAGGGCCACGTGGATCTGCATGGCGGCGCGCCCCGGCCGGGAGCGGGCCAGTGCCGCGGCGCCGGTGTCTCCGACCGCGGACGCGGGCAGCAGCTCCTGGTAGAGCGCGCGGGTCGACGTCGACGCGAGCACCGCCTGGCGGGCGCGGAGGGTGCGGCCGCCGACCACCACGCCGTCGGCACGCCCGCGGGCCACCGTGATCGCCTGCGCCCGCCGCCCCAGGATCAGATCGACGCCGCGTTCGGCCAGCAGCCGCTCGAAGGCCCGAACGAAGTGCGCGGCGCCGCCGGCGACGACGGGCAGCCCGAAGCCGTGCAGCGACGCCGCCATCACCGGCAGCATGATCCCGCCGGAAGCGTGGTCCGGGCCGAGTCCCGCGTGCAGCAGCCACGGCGTCCACAGTTGGTCGACCTCCCCGCCGGCGAAGTGCTCGCGCGTGAACGCCCGGCCGCTCTGCGCCCCGGCGCGCGCCAGCTCGCGCAGCCCGTCGCCGCGCAGCCGCCGCCAGGCCGCGCCCGCGAGGCCGGCGAGCTCCCGCATCCCGAGCTCCGTGCCGAGTGCGCCGAACACCGTCGGGCCCCACGCGTCCATCCGTGCGAGCATGGCCCGGTAGGCGTCGCGGTCCTCCGGCCGTTCGAGCGCGTCGGCGGTGGCGTCGGGGTCGCGCCAGGCGAGGACGGTGCCCCGCTCGGAGACCGCCGCGGTGACGGCGCCGTCGGTGTTGCGGTACTCGAGCCCGTGGCGATGGAGGTCCGCGCCCAGCTCCGCGTAGCCGCCGCCGCCGACGAACAGCGGGTGCCACGACGAGAACGCGTCGTGGGTGTACCCGGGCAGGGTCAGCTCCCCGGAGGCGATGAACCCGCCGATGTCGTCGTGCTCGTCGACCAGGGCGACGCGCCGGCCCGCGCCGGCCAGCTCGGCCGCCGCGACCATGCCGTTGATCCCCGCGCCGATCACCACCGCGTCGTACTCGGCGCGCCGGTCGCCGATCGCCGTGACGGTCACGCCGCCTCCTGGAGCGTCTTCGCGAGTCGGGGCGTGATGTGCCGGTAGTCCTGCGGATTGAACGGCAGCAGCCATTGCTTGATCTTGACGGCGCGGGAGACGTCCAGGCCCACGTCGGAGAGCACCTCGTCGATGTTGTGCACGGAGAACGGGATGAGGTTGGTCCCGTGCGCGTGCTTGCCGCGGGTGCGTTCGCGCATCCAGGCGAGGCGCTCGCGGGTCTCGTCGAGCATCTCCTCGCGCGACGGCGTCCGGTGGTTGCCGCCCAGCAGCGAGCCGATCCAGATCGCCGACACCTCCGCCGACAGGGGCGACAGGAACGACGAGTTGTACCCGGCGAACGAGAGGTCGTCGACGTGGATGGGGTGGATCTGCCGGTACAGCAGGAAGTCGCCGTTGTCGTCGACGAGCCGTTCCATGACCGACGGCGGCAGGAACGGGATCTCCTGGGTCCAGCCGGTGGCCGCGAGCACGAGGTCCGCGCGGAGCACGTCGCCGTTGGCGAGCTCGGCGTGCGGGGCGCCGTCCTTCTCGAGGAACCGGACGATGCGGGTGTCGCGCTGGACGGTGATCCGGCCCTCGGCGACCGCCTCGAAGAACCCTTCGGAGGCCAGGGAGACCGTGGACCGTGCGATGTCGGCGAACGTGCCCGGCGGCAGCAGCCCCAGCGGCTTGAGCCGCAACTGGCCGGTGGTGATCTTCTCCACGCCTCCGAGCATGCCATTGGCCACGGCGGATCCGCGCGCGTGCAGGAAGCGTTCGAAGCCCGTGAGCCGACGGTACGGGAAGAGGCTCTCGCCCAGCCGGGTGAGCAGCAGGTACTTGTAGTTGATGATCCCCTTGACGTGCCGGGGCATCTTCCACAGCAGATGGCGCGCGACGACCGTCGTCGAGCGGGCGACGGCGGCGGTCTCGACGGCGATGTCGCAGGCCGACTTGCCGTAGCCGACGATCACCGCGTGCTTGCCGCGCACCTGGTCGAGACTTTGCAGCTCGTTGGCCGGGATCACCCGGCCGCCGGCCCGCTCGAGGTCGTCGACGCCCTCGTAGTCGGGGATGAACGGCCGCGAGAAGATGCCGCTGGCCACGACGAGGTGGTCGAAATGGGTGGTGTTCTCACCGCCGTCGGCGGCGCGCGCGGTGACGTCCCATCCGCCGCCGACGGTCGGCACCGCGGCGGTGACCTCGGTGGACAGTCGCAGGCACCCGGGCAGGTCGAACTCCGCGGCGTAACCCTCGAGGTACTGCTGAACCTGTGCGCTCGTGGGCCACTGCGGGAAGCTGCGCGGCATGGCCATGTCCGACAGCGAGTAGCTGCCCTTGTTGTTCTGCGTGCGCAGGCCGGGATAGCGCCGGGTGGCGCTCCACACTCCGCCCACGTCGGGCTCCTTCTCGTACACGGTGACCTGGTGCCCCAGCGCACGGAGGACCCGCGCCGAGGCCAGGCCCGCGAAGCCTGCGCCGATGATGCCGATGTTCATGGTCGGTTCCTTCCGGTCATTCGGAAAGCTGCGGAATGGCGGGGACGGCCTGCTCCGGGCCCATCGCCGAGTAGCCGCCGTCGGCCGCCCAGTCGGCGCCGGTGACGACGGAGGCGGCATCGGAGGCGAGGAACGCGACGACGTCGCCGATCTCCCGCCCGTCGCCGACCCGGCCGGTGAGGTGGAACGGTGCGGCCACGCGGTCGGTCTTCGCCCGGTCGCCGCCGGAGAGGTCGGCCATGATCGTCGACCAGGTCCAGCCGGGGCTCACCGAGTTGACGCGGATGCCGTCCGCGGCGAAGTCCATCGCCATCGACCGCGTCAGCTGCACGATCGCGGCCTTGCTCGCCGGGTACAGCCAGCGCCCGGTCTGGGCGGCCTTGCTGGAGATGGACGAGAAGTTGACGACGGCGCCGCGGCCGCCGGCCTTGAGGTGCGGGTACGCGGCGCGGACGAGCTCGACCATGCTCACCACGTTCACATTCAGCGCGGCCAGCCAGTCGGCGCGCCGGCTGTCGAAACCCTCGTCGAGGTAGGTGGCTGCCAGGTTGACGACGATGTCGATGCCGCCGTGCCTGTCGACCGTCGCCGCGACCAGCCGGGCGAGGTCGGCGTCGTCGGTGATGTCGGTGCGCACGAAGTCGACGCGCGCGCCCAGCCGTGCGGCGGCGGCGCGGCCGCCGTCCTCGTCGATGTCGGCGATGACGACGTGCGCGCCGGCCTCCGCCAGCGCCTCCACGACCCCCTGCGCCAGCAGGGTGGCGCCGCCGGAGACGATGGCGGTGCGTCCGGTGAGATCCGGCATGTCCGCGTCCCTTCTCGAAAGGTCGGATGTTGCGTGCATCACAGAAGGTAAGCGCATGTGAGGGATGTCGCTATCCGCTTCACGTGCGGATGATCCGGATTGCGCGGGCGGGTGCCGCCGTCAGCCGGCGAGGGTCTGCGAGGGCAGCTCGCCGTAGGCGTCCCGGTAGTGCTGCGCGAATCGGCCCAGGTGGAACAGGCCCCACCGGGCCGCCGTGTCGGTGACGGACGTGGACGACGGTGTCCCGGCCAGCAGCTCGCGGCGCACGTTGTCCAGGCGGATGCGGCGCAGCTCCTGCATGGGAGGGGCCCCGAGCTCACGCTGGAACGCGTCCTGCAGAGCCCGCGGGGACACGCCCGCCTCGACGGCGAGTTCCTGCAGCCGCCACGGGCGGGCCGCGTCGGCGGTCATGAGCCCGAGGGCGGTGCGCACGGCCTTGCTTCCCGCCATCCGGACGCACGCGTCGGCGTCCTCGGGCGCGCTGCTCGCCTGCGCGTCGAGCAGTCCGGCGATGAGCGCCTGGGCGAAGTGCCCGGCGGTGTGCGGCGAGGCGAGGATGCTGCCGCCGGAATCGGCCTCGTCGACGGCCAGCCGGACCATCCGCAGCCAGGACCGGACCGCGGGCGACTGCAGGTAGAGCATGGGCTGGAACACCGGCTCCGCGCCGTCGGGGCTGAGCGCCGCCACCGCATCTCTGCGCATGTACACCAGCAGCTGCTCGCAGTCGGCGGACCAGACCATGTCCACCGGCTCGCTGGGCGAGCCCACCGACGCGTGGGCGGTGTCCGAGGCGACGACGTGGCCGCCCACCCGCACGCGCGCCCTGCCCGCGAGCGGCACCTGGACGAGGTAGAAGTCGTCGAAGGTGCCGGGGTTGATGCGCACTTCCGCGCCGTAGCGCAGGTAGTTCAGCTTGACGTCGCCGCCGCACTGCACGCTGTTGTAGAGCATGTCGAGCGCCGCGTCGCGCCGGGTGGGGGTGAGGACGTGCGGGCAGAACTCGCCGGCGACGCGTTCACGTGCTTCATCGACGTCCGTCGTCGCCAGGAGCCGGTGCCGATTGAGGATCGCCGATGCCATCATCCCGTGCCGAAGTCCGCCTGCCTGCGTCCTGCATCGCCCTGGACCCGGTCCTGTCGTCGGTCCGGATCAGGGCCGCAGATTGCCTCCGATGCTACCGCGTGCGCCCCCGGCAGCGCGGGCTTCACGCCGCCGGCTCACGGGCGCCACCGGCGGTGGCGGGTGCCGGCCTCGCCGTCGCGGATGAGCTCGAGGCGAGGACGGTCCCGGTCGGCGCGCCCGGCGGGGGGCTTGCGGCTGCCCGCCTTGAACGGATCAACCCACACGGCGCCCGGCCCTGCGTACTCCTGCTCGGCGGCCGCGTGCAGCGTCCAGTGCGGGTCGTACAGGTGGGGGCGGCCGATCGCGACGATGTCCGCGCGGCCGGCGAGCAACACGGAGTTGACGTCGTCCCACGAGCTGATCGCCCCGACGGCGACGATCGTCGTGCCGTGCTTGCGGCCGACGACGTTGCGGATGTGGTCGGCGAACGGGGTCTGGTAGCTGCGCCCGAAGGCGGGCTCCTCGGTGCTGACGACCTGCCCGGTGGAGACGTTGATCATCTCGACGCCGTATTGCGCGAGCGCCTCGGACACGGCCACCGCCTCGTCGACCCCGTTGCCGCCTTCGGCCCAGTCCGTGGCCGAGATGCGGGCGGACAACGGTTTGCCCGCCGGCCAGGCTGCGCGCACCGCGGCGACCACGCGCAGCGGGAAGCGCAGCCGGTTCTCCAGGGAACCGCCGTAGCCGTCGGTGCGCGCATTCGTCAGCGGCGACAGGAACGACGAGAGCAGATAGCCGTGGGCCAGGTGCAGTTCCAGCAGGTCGAACCCGGCGCGATCCGCCGCGCGGGCGGCATCGGCGAACTCGTCGACGATCCGCGCCATGTCGGCCTCGTCCATCTCCCGCGGGGTCTGGTTGACCGCAGAGTACGGCAGCGGCGACGGGGCGATGACCTCCCAGTTGCCCTCGGGCAGCGGCTGATCGATTCCCTCCCACATGAGCTTCGTCGAGCCCTTGCGTCCGGAATGGCCGATCTGCGCGCCGATCTTCGCGGCGGACTGCGCGTGCACCAGATCGACGATCCGTTTCCACTCGCGCTCCTGCTCCGCGGTGTAGAGGCCGGTACAGCCGGGGGTGATGCGCCCCTGCGCGGAGGTGCAGATCATCTCGGTCATCACGAGCCCAGGCCCACCCATGGCCTTGCTGCCCAGGTGGGCCAGGTGGAAGTCGTTGGGCACGCCGTCGTGGGCCTTGTACATGTCCATCGACGACACCGAGACCCGGTTGCACAGCTCCAGCCCGCCCAGCCGGTAGGGCTGGAACATCGGCGGCGCCTGCCGGGGCTCGTCGCAGTGGCCGGCGCCGTGCTGATCGGCGGCGTACCAGGCGTCGAGGTCCTCGACGAACTCGGCGTCGCGCAGGCGCAGGTTGTCGTGGGTGATCCGCCGGCTGCGGGTGAGGATGTTGAAGGCGAACTGCGTCGGCTCCTGCTGGGTGTAGTCGGCGATGTTCTCGAACCACTCCAGGCTGGCCTGCGCGGCGCGCTGCGTGGACTCGACCACGGGGCGGCGCTCCTCCTCGTAGAAGAGCAGGGCGTCGTCGAGGGAGTCGTGCTCGCTCAGGCACGCGGCCAGCGCCAGCGCGTCCTCCATCGCCAGCTTGGTCCCCGAGCCGATGGAGAAGTGCGCCGTGTGCGCGGCGTCGCCGAGCAGGACGATGTTCCGGTGCCGCCAGCGGCTGTTGCGCACGGTGGTGAAGGTGGTCCACCGGGAGTTGTTCGTCAGCACCTTGTGGCCCTCGAGTACGTCGCTGAACAGCTCCGCGACGTACTCGACGGAGGGCATGTCGCTCTCGCCGGGGCGCAGGCCGGTGGCGGCGATGTCCCCGAAGCCGGCGCGCCGCCATACCTCGTCGTGCATCTCGATGATGAAGGTGGAGCCGCCGGTGCCGTACGGGTAGCCGTGGATCTGCATGACGCCGTGCGGGGTCTCGCGGATGTAGAACTTGAACGCCTCGAAGACGCGGTCGGTGCCGAGCCACATGTACTTGCACCGGCGTGCGTCGAGCTCGGTGCCGAACTCGGCGGCGTACCTGCCGCGCACGGCGGAGTTGAGGCCGTCGGAGGCGATGACCAGGTCGTAGTCGGCGCTGAGCGCGTCGACGTCCGGGGCCTCGGTGCGGTAGCGCACGTCCACTCCCAGATCGGCGCAGCGCTGCTGGAGTATCCGGATGAGCTCCTTGCGGCTCATCGCCGCGAAGCCCTGCCCGCCCGAGGTGAAGGTGGTGTCGCGGAAGTGGATGTCGATGTCGTCCCACTGCGCGAACTGCTGCGACATCCGCCGGTAGATCTCCGGGTCCGCGTGCTCGATGCCGCCCAGCGTCTCGTCGCTGAACACCACGCCGAACCCGAAGGTGTCGTCCGGGGCGTTGCGCTCCCAGACGGTGATCTCGTGGTGCGGGTTCAACTGCCTGACCAGCGCTGCGAAGTACAGCCCGCCGGGGCCTCCGCCTGCGATCGCGATCCGCATGGGTGCGCCTCCCTCGTCTCGAATGACCATTATCATATGTCGTCTCTATTACGTACGTCAATGGAACGATGCATACCGATTGCGGGGAGGTGTAGCGGCGCTCCTTCCGGCGTGGGTATGCGTGGAGGCGGTGATATCGTCACGGTTGCCGTCGTAATATCCACGAACGTTGACGAACGACGCAGAAACGATATAGCGTGTGGGTCATCGTCGGCACGGGAAGGACCTCGTCATGAACCAGTTCGCCCTCACCGAGGAGCAGGGCGCCCTCGTCGCCCGCGTGCGGCGCATCGCGGAGGAGGAGCTCGGCGCGCTGTCGGAATCGGGCGCGCCCGGCCGGGTCAACCGCCCGCTCATCAAGGCGCTGGGCACCCGCGGCCTGCTGGAGACCCTGTTCGGCGGCGCGGACGCCGGCCGCAAGGCGGCCGCCATGGACCTGTGCCTGCTGCGCGAGACGCTGGCCGCGGTGAACACGGAGGCGGAGACGGCACTGGCCCTGCAGGGGCTCGGCAGCTACCCGTTCCTCCTGTTCGGCAGCGACGAGGTCGTCGCCCGCTGGCGGCCGCGGGTCGCGTCCGGCGACGCGGTCGCCGCCTTCGCGCTGTCCGAAGCCGGCGCCGGGTCCGACGCGGGCGCTCTGGAGCTGCGCGCCGAGCCGGACGGCGACGGCTGGACCCTGCACGGCGAGAAGTGCTGGATCTCGAACGGGCCGGAGGCGGACGTCTACTCGGTCTTCGCGCGCACCACGGAAGGCGCACGCGCACGGGGCATCACCGCCTTCGTGGTCCCTGGCGACAGCGCGGGGCTCAGCGGCGAGGCGCTCGACATGATCTCACCGCACCCGATCGGCCGCGTCGTCTTCGACGGCGTCCGCGTCGGGCCGGGGGACGTGCTGGGGGAGGTGGACCGCGGGTTCGGCGTCGCGATGCGCACCCTGGACCTGTTCCGCCCCAGCGTCGGCGCGTTCGCCCTCGGCATGGCGCAGGCCGCGCTGGACGAGGCCGTCGCCCACACCACCACCCGCACGGCGTTCGGCGGCGTGCTCGCCGACCAGCAGGCGGTGTCGCACACGCTGGCGGACATGGCGCTGCGACTGGAGGCGAGCCGGCTGCTCGTGTACTCGGCGGCCTCCGCCTACGACGCGGGGGCGGCCCCCGAGGAGATCACGCGGCGTTCGGCGATGGCCAAGCTCGACGCCACCGAGACCGCCCAGTTCGTCGTCGACGCCGCGGTGCAGCTGGTGGGGGCGCGGGCACTGCAGCGCGGGCACATTCTGGAGCACCTCTACCGCGATGTGCGCGCGCCCCGGATCTACGAGGGCGCCTCGGAGGTGCAGCGCACGATCATCGGCCGCTCGCTCACCCGCCCGGCCCGCTGACCGGACCCGCTGAACCACCCGGCGCCGAGCAGGACCCGCCACCACGACAGGAGCCCACCATGACCAGGACCAGCCCGTTCCGCGCCTCGGCGGCGATCACCGACGACTGGCGGCACTTCGACTTCCGGGTGGACGACGGCGTCGGCACCGTCACGTTCACCCGGCCGGAGAAGTACAACCCGCTCACCTTCGACAGCTACGCGGACCTGCGCGACCTGCTGCACGAGCTGCCCTACCGGGACGACGTCCGCGTGCTGGTGATCCGCGGCGAGGGCAAGGCGTTCTGCGCCGGCGGCGACGTCAACGAGATCATCGGCGAGCTGATCGAGATGGACGCCAAGGACCTCATGGCGTTCACCAAGATGACCGGGGACGTCATCCGGGCGATGCGCGAGTGCCCGATCCCCATCATCTCCGGCATCCAGGGGATCGCGGCCGGAGCCGGGTCGGTCATCGCGCTCGCCTCCGACTTCCGCGTGGTCGCGGAGTCCGGCAAGTTCGCGTTCCTGTTCAGCAAGGTGGGGCTGTCCGGCGGCGACATGGGGGCGGCCTACCTGCTGCCGCGGGTCGTCGGGGCGGGGCGCGCGACGGAGCTGCTCATGCTCGGCGACACCATCAACTCGACGACGGCGGACCGCTACGGGCTGGTGAGCAAACTGGTGCCCACCCCGGACCTCGACGCCGAGGTGGCGGCGCTGGCCCGCCGCCTGGCGGACGGCCCGACGCTCGCCTACCAGCAGACCAAGACGCTCATCACCCGCGAGCTGGACATGCCCATCGGCAGCGCCATGGAACTCGACGCCATGACCCAGGCGCTGCTCATGACCACGCACGACCACTCCGAGTTCCACGCGTCCTTCAACGCCAAGCGCCCGCCGCAGTGGACGGGCCGGTGACCGCCCCCCGCGTCTGCGTGGTCACCGGTGCCGGACGCGGAATCGGCAGGGCGACGGCACTGGCGCTACTGGCCGACGGGCATCGCGTGGTGGCCGTCGCACGAGGGGCCGAGTCGCTCGAGTCGCTGGCCGCCGACGCCGGGCCCGACGCCTCCGGAAGGGCCCTGGCGGTCCCGGCGGACGTCACTGTCGCCGACGACGTCGAGCGGATCTTCGCCGCCGCCGAGGAGCGATGGGGGCCGGCGGAGGTGCTCGTCGCGGCCGCCGGCACCGGCAGCGCGGCACGGCTGGACGAGACGTCCGACGCGCTGTGGGACGGCGCCATCGCGCTGAACCTCACCGCGCCGTTCCGGTGCATGCGGCGCGCGCTGCCGGGTATGCGGGCCGCCGGATGGGGCCGGATCGTGGTGGTCGGCTCGGTGGTGTCCAAGCGCGGCGAGCCGCTCGTCGCCGCCTACACCGCCAGCAAGCACGGGGTGCTGGGACTGGTGCGGTCGGCCGCGGCGGAGTTGGCGCGCACCGGGATCACCGTCAACGCGGTGTGCCCGGGTTACGTGGACACCCCCATGACCGCGCAGACGGTCGCCGACATCGGGGTGCGCAGCGGCCGCACTCCGGACGAGGCGCGGGCGGTGCTGGCCGGGCGCCAGCCTATCGGCCGGCTGATCGCCCCGGATGAGGTCGCCGACGCGGTGCGCTTCTGCATCGGCAATGCCGCCATGACCGGCCAGGGACTCAACATCGACGGAGGAGCAGTGCAATCATGACCGGAATCGAGTACGTCAACCCGCCCGAGCTCGGCCGCCCGTCCGGGTTCTCGCACGCGGTGCGCGCCGGCGACACCGTCTATCTGGCGGGGGAGACGGCGCTCGACGCGGAGGGCAGGATCGTCGGCGACACCCTCGTCGAACAGTTCGAGAAGGCACTGGACAACATGCTCACCGCGCTGCGCGCCGCCGGGGGCGGGCCGGAGAAGCTGGTGAGTCTGACGATCTACATCGTCGACCTGCAGGAGTACAAGGCGGCCATGCGGGACATCGGCCGGGTGTGGAAGAAGATGATCGGCGATCACTACCCGGCCACCGCGGGCATCGGCGTGGCGCGGCTGTGGGACATCGAGGCGCGTGTCGAGGTCCACGGGGTCGCCTACCTGGGGTGAGCGGGGACCCCGGGCGCGTCAGGGCGTGATGAGCGCCGTCGCGTGCTCGCGCGCGGGGCCGCTCAGCGTCGCGTTGAGCCCGTCGAACAGCGACGCCGCGGCGATGCCGTTCCAGCCCGGCGGCAGCAGCTCGTGCGGCAGGCCCGGGTCCAGGTACGGCAGCCGCCGCCACTCGGTGAGGGCGGCGACGTAGGCGCGGAATGCGTCCCCGGCGGTGAAGTCGTCGGAATCGGCCGCGCGCAGCACCGGCCGGTACCGGGACAGGAACTGCGCGTACAGCGCGGTGAGCTCGTCGAGGTCCCACCAGGCGCGGACTTTCGAGCGGAGGTCGCCGAACCCCAGGTGCTCGCCCCGGAACATGTCCACGTAATCGCTCAGACCCCGTCGACGGAGCATCTGCTCGGCCTCGCGGGCGATGTTGCCGGGCGCCACCCACACCCCCGCCGCGGCCGTCCCGAAACCGAGCCGGGTCAGCTGCGTGCGCAGCTCGTGGCGCTTGCCGCGCTCGGATTCGGGGATCGAGAACACCACCGTCAGCCAGCCGTCGTCGGGCGTGGCGCGTTTGCGCTCGAAGATGCGCACGTCGCCCTCGGCGAGCATCTCCAGGGTCTGCGGCGCCAGCGAGT
This sequence comes from Tomitella gaofuii, assembly GCF_014126825.1. NCBI lineage: Bacteria > Bacillati > Actinomycetota > Actinomycetes > Mycobacteriales > Tomitella > Tomitella gaofuii. The sequence goes on from NZ_CP059900.1 coordinate 358,602, forward strand.
ATCCGGCGCTGCCGTCGTGCCGCGCGCCGGTGAGCATGCCCCGGCGCTTGAGGCGCGAGATCGACGACCGCACCGCCGGCGACGGCACGCCCAGCTCTTCCATCAGGCGGATCACGGCCGCGACCGCCAGCCAATTGTTCTGCGCCCGCGCGTAGAGCCCGAACAGCGTCACGATCAGGCGCCGCGGGGGGATGTCGGCGGCCAGGTGTGCGCCGCGGACCGCAGCGTCGGAAGTGCCGGGGGTCGAGGTCGGATCAGCCTGCGTCACGGATGAAGCATATCGGACGGGGAAGGGGGTGCGCTGTACCGGAGAATGCACCGATTTTGCTGTGCTAATTGATACCTGTCGGATCATTGACGAGCGTCATCAACGAAGTATAGTGTGACGTGAGCGACAATCTGGAGGCTTCGTACTATGCAAACGACCTCGGAGTCCGCCCGGCATTCGGCGCATGTCGACACGTTCTGCCGTGACAACCTGCCGCCCGCGGACCAGTGGCCCACCTTCGAATTCACCCTTCCGGAGCTGCAGTATCCCGATCGGATCAACTGCGCGACAGCCCTTCTCGACGACCCGATCGCCCTGTACGGCCCCGATCGCCCGTGCCTGTCCGGCGGCGGCGAGCGGTGGACCTACGGCGAGACGCGCGCGCATGCCAACCGGGTGGCGCACGTGCTCACGGAGGAACTGGGCCTCGTGCCGGGCGGGCGGGTGCTGCTGCGCGGCCTCAACAACCCGTGGACGGCGGCGTGCTGGCTGGGCGTGCTCAAGGCCGGCGGCGTCGTCGTCACCACGATGCCCCTGTTGCGCGGCAAGGAGATCCGCGGCCTCCTCGACCTGACGCACGCGGGGATCGCCCTGTGCGACCACCGGCTGGCGGACGAGATGGCGGCAGCCGCGGACGGCGTCACCGTCGCGTATTTCGGCGGCGACGGGCCGGACGACCTTCTCGTCCGCGCGGCCTCGAAGCCCGCGGAGTTCGACGACGTGCCCACCGCCGCCGACGACGTGGCGATGCTGGCACCGACCTCGGGCACCACGGGGATCCCGAAGGCGACCATGCAGTTCCACCGGGACGTCCTCGCGGTGTGCGACACGTTCTCGAAGCGCGTGCTACAGCCGACCGCGGACGACGTGTTCACGGGCACGCCGCCGCTGGGGTTCACCTTCGGGCTCGGCGGCGCGCTGCTGTTCCCGCTGCGCGCCGGGGCGTCGTCGATCCTGCTCGAGCGCCCCGATCACGACGCCATCGCCGACGCGATCGAGCAGGGCGGCGCGACGATCCTGTTCACCGCGCCCACCGCGTACCGGTCGATGCTGCGCTCCGGGCACGAGGACGTGCTGGGCAGACTCCGGCGCGGCGTGTCGGCGGGAGAGGCGCTTCCGGGCGCGGTGTGGCGGGAGGTCCACGACCGGACGGGGCTCGCCCTGATCGACGGGATCGGCGCCACCGAGATGATGCACGTGTTCATCTCCGCGGCCGACGACGACATCCGCCCCGGGTCCACCGGCCGCGTGGTGCCGGGCTACCGCGCGGAGGTGCTCGACGGGGAGGGGCGCCCCGCCCCGGACGGCGAGCCGGGCCGCCTGGCGGTCATCGGCCCCACCGGATGCCGGTACCTTGCGGACCAGCGGCAGGCCCAGTACGTCCAGGACGGGTGGAACATCACCGGCGACACCTACATCCGCGACGCGGACGGCTACTTCTGGTTCCAGGCGCGCAGCGACGACATGATCGTCTCCTCCGGTTACAACATCGCCGGCCCCGCCGTCGAGCAGGCGCTGGGGCAGCACCCGGACGTCGTGGAATGCGCCGTCATCGGCATCCCCGACGAGGCACGCGGCGCCATCGTGCACGCGGCGGTGGTGCTGCGCGACGGGGTCGCCGGCGATGACGCGAAACGCCGTGAACTGCAGAGGTTCGTCAAGGAGACCATCGCCCCGTACAAGTACCCGCGGAGCCTGGAGTTCCGTGACTCGCTGCCCAAGACGCCCACCGGCAAGCTTCAGCGCTACCGGCTGCGCGAGCAGATCGCGGAGGAGCGGTGATGACGGCCTCAGGGGCCGCGCCCGCGGTGACGATCCGCCGGCGCCTCGAGTGGCCGGACACGGATGCGGCCGGCCACCAGCACCACTCCGTGGTGATGCGGTGGGCGGAGGAGGCGGAGGCGGAGCTGCTCGAATCGCTCGGTCACGCGACGCTGTTCGGCCGGATCCCGCGCGTGGCGTTTTACGCGCACTATCTGCAGCGCCTGTGGCTGCGCGACCCCGTCGAGATCCGGCTCGCGATCGGCGCGGTGGGCCGCACGTCGCTGACCTACACGTTCGAGGTGGAGGGCCCGCAGGGCACCGCCGCGACGGGCCGGATGGTCGTCGTGCACACCGACGGCAACGCGGGCGGCGCCGTGCCCTGGCCGGACGCGCTGCGCCCGCTGCTCACCGGGGAGGCCGGGCCGCCGCGGTGAGCAACGGCCCCCGGATAGGGGTCGACCGCCCGCTCACGGCACCGGCTCGCCGAGCTCCGGCGGCGCGCACCGGTACTGCGGCGGGGTGGCGGAGAGCCGGATCGGGTTGGCCACCTGGCGCACCGGGCCGTCGCGGCGCGGGTCGTCCACCTCCACCACCGGAACCAGGCCCAGCCGCTCCGCCAGCGCGAACGCGTCGGCCAGGTCGTTCAGCGGCCCACACGGCACGCCCGCCGCGGTGAGGCGGGTGAACCAGCCGTCGGCGGTGTCAGCGGACAGCAGCCGGGTGAGCGTGTTCGTGAGCTCCTCGCGGTGCGCCACTCTGTCGGTGTTGCGGGCGAACCGCGGGTCGTCTGCCAGGTCCGGCGCACCGAGTTCCTTCGCCAGCACGGAGAACTGCCGGTCGTTGCCGACGGCCAGGACCAGCGCTCGGTCCGCGGTGTCGAACAGTTCGTACGGCGTGATGCTGGGGTGCCGGTTGCCCATCGCCTGCGGCACCACTCCGGCACCGACGTATCCCGACGCCTGGTTCGACAGCGCCGAAAGCAGCGATGACAGCAGGTTCACCTCGACGCGCTGGCCGTCGCCGGTGCGGTCCCGGTGCCGCAGGGCCGCCAGGACGCCCACCGCCGCATGCAGACCCGTGATGACGTCGACCAGAGCGACGCCCACCTTGGTCGGCTGCCCGGGGTCCGGGCCGGTGATGCTCATCAGCCCGCCCACGGCCTGCACCAGCAGGTCGTAGCCCGGCAGGTCGTTGTGCCCGCCGAAGCCGGTGATCGAGCAGTACACCACCGCCGGGTTGGCGGCGGACACAACGTCATAGCCCAGGCCCAGGCGGTCCATCGTGCCGGGAAGGAAGTTCTCGACCACCACGTCGGCGCGCTTGGTCAGGTCGCGCGCCTCGGCGAGGTCGCCGGGATCGCGCAGGTCGAGCGCCCGGGACTCCTTGTTGCGGTTGACAGACTGGAAGTACGTGGCCTGCCCGCCCGCGAACGGCGGCCCCCACGAGCGGGTGTCGTCGCCGCTGCCCGGGCGCTCGATCTTCACCACCTGCGCGCCCAGGTCGGCGAGCAGCATCGTCGCGTACGGCCCGGCGAGCACCCGGCCGAAATCCGCGATGACGAGCCCGTCGAGAGCCCCGCTCATCGGAACGCGGCCTCGCCGGTGAGCGCGCGGCCGATCGTCAGCTGGTGCACCTCGGACGTGCCCTCGTAGGTGAGGACCGATTCGAGGTTGTTGGCGTGCCGGATCACCGGGTACTCCAGCGTGATCCCGTTGGCGGCCAGGATGGTCCGGCACTCGCGCGCCACGGCGATGGCCTCGCGGCAGTTGTTCAACTTGCCCAGGCTCACCTGCGCCGGCTCTACGGTGCCCGCGTCCTTGAGCCGGCCCAGGTGGTAGGCCAGCAGGTGCCCCTTGCCCACCTCGAGGGCGATGTCGGCGATCTTGGCCTGGGTGAGCTGGTAGGCGGCCAGCGGCTTGTCGAACACCATGCGGGTGGAGGCGTAGTCCACCGCCGTCTCCAGGCAGTCGCGCGCGGCACCGATCGCGCCGAAGATGATGCCGAAGCGCGCCTCGTTGAGGCAGCTCAGCGGGCCGCGCAGCCCGCGCGCCTCCGGCAGCATCGCCGACGCGGGCAGGCGCACGTCCTGCAGCACCAGCTCGGAGGTCACCGACGCGCGCAGCGACATCTTGGCCTTGATCTCCGGCGCGGAGAAGCCGGGGGTGTCGGTGGGCACCACGAAGCCGCGGATGCCCTTCGCGCCGTCTTCGAGCTCGGTGTTGGCCCAGACCACGGCCACGTCGGCCACCGAGCCGTTGGTGATCCACATCTTGGCGCCGTTGAGCACCCAGTCCGCGTCGTCCCCCGAGCCGTCGCGCTTGGCATGGGTGCGCATGCCGCCCGGGTCGGAGCCGAAGTCCGGCTCGGTCAGCCCGAAGCAGCCGAGCGCCTCGCCGGCGGCCATCCGCGGCAGCCACTCATTCTTGTGCTCCTCGCTGCCCCAGTGGTGGATGGCGAACATGGCGAGCGAGCCCTGTACGGAGACCAGCGACCGGATGCCGGAGTCGATGGCCTCGAGCTCCAGGCACGCCAGGCCGTAGGACACCGCGCTCATGCCGGCGCAGCCGTAGCCGTCCAGGTGCATGCCCAGAACCCCGACGCCGCCGAGTTCCTTGGCCAGCTCGCGCGCCGGGATGCGCGCGTCCTCGAACCATTCCGCGATGTGCGGCCGGATGCGCTTGTCGCCGAAGGCCCGGACGGTGTCGCGGATCTCGATCTCATCGGCGGACAGCAGCGAATCGAGCGCGAACAGTTCGGTGAGAGTGCGGGTGTCGGCCATGGCGGCCTCCTGTCGGTGTCGCGGGTGACGGTACGACGCCGAGAGCTGCATGCAAACCATTGCGCAATCGATTGCGTCGTGATGGGATGTGACTGTAATCAACCGCCGTGACGGAGTCAACACCCGGCCCGTGCGCGATACTCGGCGCGGCGCACCACCGCGCACGGGCGAGAAGAGGGAAAGGCGAGGCGATGACGGAGGCCGACGGGCGCGCATCCCCGGGCGGCGCGCACGCGCGCGGCGGGCGGCCGCCGACGATGCGCGAGATCGCCGAACGCGCCGGGGTCCACATCTCCACCGTCTCCCGCGTGCTGCGCCAGCGCGAGCCCGTCGACGGCTGGTCGCCGGCCGCGCAGCGTGTGCGCGAGATCGCGGACGAGCTGGGCTACCGCCCCAACCCGTGGGCCGCCAGCCTGCGCACCCGCCGCACCACCACGATCGGCGCCGTCATGCCGAGGCTTACGGACGGCGTCGTCGCCACGATCTACGGCGGCATCGAAGAGGCGGCACGCGCGGCCGGTTACTCCGTGCTGCTGTCCAGCCCGCCGGACGCCACCGCGGACCAGCGCGCCGCGATCGACCTGCTCATCGGAAGGCAGGTCGATGGCCTGCTGTTGAGCAGCCTGCACAGTCCCGCAGCGGATTTCGTGGCGGAGCTCGGCGCGTCGGTGCCGATCGTCGCCGTCAACCGGCATGCCGACGCGGGGCTGCCATCGGTGACCGGCGACGACCGGCACGGCGGCTACCTCGCCGGGCGGCACCTGATCGAGCGCGGGTACCGGCGGCCCGCGGTGATCGGCGGACCCGCACACGCCACGACGGGGCGCGACCGGGTCGACGGCTTCCTCGATGCGGTGGCCGAGGACGAGCTTGTGATCAGCCCGGACCGCATCCTGCACACGGGGTTCGACGTGCAGGGCGGCGTCGCCGCGGCGCACCGGCTGCTGGACGGGGAGGACCGGCCCGACGCGATCTTCGCCGCCAGCGACTCCATCGCGCTCGGCGTGCTCGGCGTCGCCCGCGACCTGGGTCTGCGCATCCCCGACGAGTTGGGCCTGGTCGGTTACAACGACATCCCTGTCGCCGCGCAGCTCCCGGTGCCGTTGACGACGGTCGCCACGCCGGCGCGGCGGATCGGGTCCGCCGCCGTGCGCATGCTGCTGGAGCTCATCGGCGGCGCGCCGTGGCCGGAGTCCGATGATGACGGCGCCGGCGCGCTACGGGAACTGCTGCCCGTCACGCTCGCCGAGCGCGGCACCACCCGTCCGGCGGTGCGCGCGTGAGGGCTGCGCCCGGTCTCGACCGCTCCGCGGTCCCCGCGCTGCAGGCGTGCGCGGGGCTGGCCGCGGCGATGGGGGTCGGCCGCTTCGTCTACACCCCGTTGCTGCCGCTGATGGAGGAGCAGGCGCACGTCTCGGCGTCGGCGACGGCCTTCGTCGCCACCGCCAACTATCTCGGCTACTTCCTCGGCGCAGCCGTGCTCATCGTCCGTCCGGGCTGGTCGCGGTCGCGCACGGCGTTCCGGGGGTCGCTGGCCGTGCTCGTGGCCAGCGAAGCGGTGATGATCGCGGCGGTGAGCGTGCCGTTGTGGTCGGCGGCGCGGCTGGTGGCGGGCATCGCGAGCGCGTTCGTGTTCGTGTACTCGGCGAATGCGCTGGCCTCCCGGCCGTTCCCGGGGCTCGGGTACGCGGGCGTGGGCGTGGGCATCGCCGTGTCCGGGCTGGCGGTGACCCTGCTGCAGAACGTCCTCGGATGGCAGTCGCTGTGGCTGGTGGCCGCGGCGATGGGGTCCGCGTTCGCCGTGGGCGCCTGGGGGCTGGCGCCGGGCGCCCCGCCCGGTTCCGCGGAACGGCCGGGCGACGGCGACGGGCCGGTGCGCATCGAGCGGCCTACGCCGTCGCCGCGCAACACCTGGCTGCTCGCGAGCGGCTACTTCCTCGAAGGACTCGGCTACATCATCCTGGGCACGTTCCTGGTGGCGGCCGTCTCCGCCGACGGCCCGGAGTGGACCGGACCCGCGTCGTGGGTGCTCGTGGGCGCGGCGGCGGCGCCGTCGACGGCGCTGTGGGCGTCGGCGCGTCGGCGCTTCCGCACCGAGACGCTCCTCGCCGCGGCGCTCGCGCTGCAGGTGGCGTCGGCGCTGTTGCCGGCGCTGGTCGGAGGCACCGCGGCGGCGGCTGTCGCGGCGGTGTTGTTCGGCGGCACGTTCATGGGGATCGCCATGCTCGCGATGACGGCGGGGGTGGAGATGGGCGTGCCGCGCGCCGCCGCCGTGCTCACGGCCGGTTACGCGGTGGGGCAGATCCTGGGGCCGCTCGTGGTCACGCCGCTGCTCGCGGGCGGGTACGACGCGGCCTTCGTCACGGCTGCGGGCGTGCTGGCGGTGGCGGCGCTGCTCGTCGCGGGCATCCGTCGACGCTGACCTTCGGGAGCCGGGCACCCGGAGTGGTGCGCAGATGCTCCGGGACCGGGTTCAGGCGAGGGCGAGAAAGAGCTTCTCGAGCTTCTCCTTGCCCTCCGCGGGCGGTACTCCGGTGGCCTGGCAATGTTCCAGGCCCGTCGCCACCAGGGCGTAACCGCCGCGGCTGATGGCCTTGTTGACCGCGGCGAGCTGGGTGAGCACGTCCTCGCAGTCGGCGCCCTGCTCCATCATCGCGATGACCTTGCCCAGGTGCCCCTGCGCCTTCTTGAGGCGTGTGATCACCGGCGTGATCTCGTCGTTGTCGAGCTGCATGTCAGCGCTCGGACACTGCGGTGAGCATGCGCGCGAGGAGTTCGCGGGCCTCGGTGGCGACATCCTTGAGCGCGTCCGTGCCGGTGAACTCGGGCATCACGTCGGGATCCATCGCCTCCACGAGCGTGGTTCCCCCGCCGGCATCGGAGACGACGACGTTGCAGGGCAGCAGCGCCGCCACGCGCGGATCGGCCTCGAGCGCCCGATGGGCCAGCGGCGGACGGCACGCGCCCAGGATGATCTTGGGGGCGATGTCGACGTCGAGCTTGGCCTTGAGCGTGGCGGCGAGGTCGATCTCGGTGAGCACGCCGAACCCGACGTTCGCGAGTTCCTCGCGCACTGCGGCGACGGTCTGCTCGTAGGGCGCGTCGACGGTGGTGGTCAGGGTGAAATCAGACATGGGGCGCTCCTTTCAGCGTGGCTATCCCGTGTAACCCCCCGGGGGGTTAGGGTATTCCCTCTGGCCGGTCTCCGTCTGCCGCTGTCGTCGAGTGGGGCTGTCCGGGGTGCGTATCCGCCGATCAGCACCCCGGACAGCCCCACTCGACGCGGGTGCGGGGGTCGGCCGCCCCAGTTGCATCGAGTCGGGTGCTGACGGGCGAACGTGCACTGGAATGCGTGCTGCTCGACGTGGCTGATGGTTGGTTGTCCACAGGGTGTGGATAGATGTGCCGCGGGCCGACCTTCTTCCGGAAGACTCGGGGCATGGGGGAGATGATTGGGCCGTTCCGGGCCTCGGAAGCGGTGAGCAAGGGGTGGGTCAGCGAGCACTACGTGCGCACGAAATGCATCCGGCTGATGCCCGACGTCCACCTGCCGAAGGGGATGAGGCTCACGCCGCGGCGTAAGGCGATGGCGGTGGCGACCTGGTCACGGAGACGGTTGACGCTGTGCGGGTTCTCTGCCGCGGCGATGTGGGGCACGAAGTGGATCGACGACTCCGAGCAGGCGGAGTGCGTCTCGGCCTGTCAGCTGCGCGCGCCGACGGGCGTCATCATCCGTCGCGACCGGCTCGGGCCAGGCGATGTCTGGCGAGAACGCGGCATACCCGTCACGTCGCCAGTGCGCACGGCGTTCGACCTGGGGCGGAGGTTGCCGATGTCCCGGGCCGTCGCGGTGGTCGACGCGCTGTACCAGACCCGATTGCTGAGCAAGGCCGAGCTCGCGGATTACGCCGATGCGCATCCGAACATGCGTGGGATCCGGCAGCTGCGCACTGTCATCGCGCTTTCGGACGAGGGTGCGCAGTCGCCGCAGGAGACGCGGACGCGGCTCGTGATCCTCGACGCCGGCCTGCCGCGACCGTCGACACAAGTCAGCATCTTCGACGCGGCGAACCGGTTCGTGGCGCAGGTCGACCTGTGCTGGCCGCAGTGGTGGGTGGTGGTCGAGTACGACGGCGACGACCATCTGAACCGCAGGCGCCAGGCCAAGGACATGACGCGAGTGAATGCGCTGGGGGATCTCGGGTGGAGAGTGATCAAGGTGAAGGCCGAGCTGCTGGCGGATCCGCGGAAGCGCGCGATCGTGATCGAGCAGATCCGCGGGGCCCTGCGGCAGGCGGGGGCACCGGTGTGAAATGGGGCCACCGACGCCGAGTGGGGCTGTTCCGGGTGCGAATCCGGTGATCGGCACCCCGGACGGCCCCACTCGGCGAGCTGGAGGGCGGTGAGCGCGCCCGCTACGCCCCGGCGAACCTCCGCAGCCGCAGCGAGTTGCCCACCACGAACACGCTGGAGAACGCCATGGCGGCGCCGGCGATCATCGGGTTGAGCAGCCCCAGCGCGGCCAGCGGGATCGCCGCCGTGTTGTACCCGAACGCCCAGAACAGGTTGCCCTTGATGGTGCTGAGCGTGCGCCGGGAGAGTCGGATGGCGTCGGCGGCGCTGCGCAGGTCGCCGCGCACCAGGGTGATGTCGGCGGCCTCGATGGCCACGTCGGTGCCGGTGCCCATCGCCAGTCCCAGGTCGGCCTGGGCGAGGGCGGCCGCGTCGTTGACCCCGTCGCCCACCATGGCCACGACCTTGCCCTCGGACTGCAGGCGTGCCACCACGTCCACCTTGTCGGCGGGCATGACCTCGGCGAACACCTGCTCGATGCCCACCTCGCGTGCTATCTGCTCGGCCACGGCCCGGTTGTCACCGGTGAGCAGCACGGGGGTGAGGCCCAGGCCGCGGAGCCGTGCGATGGCCTCGGCGCTGGTGGGCTTGACCTTGTCGGCCACGGACACCAGCCCCAGCACCCGCCCGTCGGCGGCGACGGCGACGACGCTGCGCCCCTGGCCTTCGAGCTCCCGCTTGCGGGCGGCGAGATCGTCGGGCAGGTGCTGCGACCAGTCGGCCAGCAGGGTGTCGCGCCCCACCACCACGGCGGATCCGTTGACGACGCCCTGCACGCCCTTGCCCTCGACGTTCGCGAACGACTCGACTCCCGGCAGCGGGCCCGCCTCGGCGGCCGCACCGTCGGCGATCGCCCGGGCGATGGGGTGCCCGGACGCGTTCTCCACGGCCCCGGCCAGGCGTAGCAGTTCGCCCCGGTCGACCCCGTCGGCCGGCACGACGTCGGCCAGGCTCATGGCCCCGGTCGTGACGGTGCCGGTCTTGTCCAGCACGATCGTGTCGACGCCCCGTGCGGATTCGAGGATCTCCGGCCCCTTGATGAGCACGCCCATCTGCGCGCCACGGCCGGTGCCCACCAGCAGTGCCGTGGGGGTCGCAAGGCCCAGCGCGCACGGGCACGCGATGATGAGCACTGCGACGGCGGCCGTGAATGCGGCCGTCGCTCCGCCGCCGGTCGCGAACCATACGATGAGCGTGACGACGGCGATCGCGATGACGATGGGCACGAAGATCGACGCGACTTTGTCGGCCAGGCGCTGCACCTCGGCCTTGCCTGACTGCGCATCTTCGACCAGCGTGGCCATCTGCGCCAGTTGGGTGTCGGAGCCGACGCGCGTGGCACGCACCCGCAGCAGACCGCCGGCGTTGACGGTGGCGCCGGTGACGGCGTCGCCCTCGCTCACTTCGACGGGCACGGACTCGCCGGTGAGCATCGACATGTCCACGGCCGAGCTGCCGGAGACGACGAGCCCGTCGGTGGCGATCTTCTCGCCAGGACGCACCAGGAACTCCTCGCCCACGGCCAGGGTCCCGACGGGGATCCGGGTCTCGACGCCGTCGCGGAGCACGCCGACGTCCTTGGCGCCCATGTCGAGCAGCGCCCGCAGCGCCCCGCCCGCACGGTGCTTGGCGCGCTTCTCGAAGTAGCGCCCGGCCAGCACGAACATCGTCACGCCGGCGGCCACCTCGAGATAGATGTTGCCGGCCCCGTCGCCGGCGCTCGCGGTGAAGGTGAAACCGTGCCGCATGCCGTTCATGCCGGCGGTGCCGAAGAACAGCGCGTACAGCGACCAGACGAATGCGGCGAGCGTGCCCACCGACACCAGCGTGTCCATGGTGGCGGCACCGTGCCGCAGGTTGGTCCACGCCGCCTTGTGGAACGGATACGCCGACCACACGATGACCGGCGCGGCGAGGGTGAGCGACAGCCACTGCCAGTTGTCGAACTGCAGCGGCGGGATCATCGCCAGCGCGATCACCGGCACCGACAGCACGACGGAGCCGATGAGCCGCTGGCGCAGCGTGATCAGTTCCCGGTCTTCGGGCTCCTCGGCCGGCCCATCGGAAGGGGCCTCCCGCTCCGGTTCGGCGGGCTTGGGGAGTTCCGCGGTGTAGCCGGTCTTTTCGACGACGCGGATGAGCTCCTGAGGGTCGAACCCCTCGGGCATGGTGACCTTGGCCTTCTCGGTGGCGTAGTTGACCGAGGCCTCGATGCCGTCGAGCCTGCCCAGCTTCTTTTCGATCCGCATCGCGCACGACGCGCAGGTCATGCCGCCGATGTCGAGGTCGATCCCGACGCGGGGCGCGTCGTCCTGCGTCGTTTCCGGCGCGGTCATGTCGTGCCTTTCGTCGCGGCGCGGCGCGGTGCCGCGCCCGGGGATTACTTGCGGCTGGCCTGGTAGCCGGCCTCGTCGACGGCCGCGATCACCGCGGCGTCGTCCACCGGCTGCTCGGACGAGACGACCAGCGTGCCGTCCTGCGCGCTGACGGCGACGACCTCGACGCCGGGGAGGGCCTCGACCTCTTCGCGTACGGCGCCCTCGCAGTGGCCGCAGGACATTCCGGTCACGGCGTATTCGGTGGTGCTCATTGCGCGTTCCTCTCGTCGTTCGTCGGGCGTTTCCCTGACTCCGTTCTACCCCTAGGGGGTATGTCGACAACATACCTACCGGGGGTATATGGGTCAAGCGTGACCACGCCGGGACGTCGCTCCCAGGGAATTGCCAGCTTCCGTCCAGCCCGGGTGGAGGTTCGTGCACTTCACTGGAGCACTGTCACCGCCCGGCGGGGCACAGCGCCCCGCGACGCGCACCGAACCGACGAGGAGGGTCATGTCCGGGTACCAGAGCCTGCGTGTGTTCAACCGGTACGAGATCAAGTACCTGGTGGACGAGAGCGACGTCCCCCGGCTGCGCGAGGAGCTCGATGTCCGGCTCGACGCGGATCCGTACTCCGGCCGCGGCGGATATCCCGTCGCCTCGCTCTATTACGACACGGCGGACCTGCGCTTCTACTGGGAGAAGATCGAGGGTCTGCGGTTCCGGCGCAAACTCCGGTTACGCCTGTACGGCAATCCCGACGAATGCGACGACGCGACGACGACGCACGTGGAGATCAAGCAGCGGGTCAACCGGGTGACGCAGAAGCGCAGGCTGCCGCTGCCGTACGCGGATGCGCTCGCGTGGTTGGACGGCGGCGTGCGCCCCGGGCACGACCCGGGCGACAGGGCGTTCGTCGACGAGGTGTCCACATTCGTCGGCAACCTCGACCTGCGACCCATCGCCACCACCTCCTACCTGCGCGAGGCCTACCTGGGGCGCGAGGCCGACGCGGGCCTGCGCGTGACCATCGACCACCGGGTGCGGGGGCGTGACCGGGACTTCCGGTTCGGCCCCGGCTACAGCGCGTCCGACGACCGGCGGACTGTCCCGCCGGGTGCCGCGGTGGTGGAGATCAAGGCCAACGAACGTATCCCGTACTGGATGGCGGATCTCTCGGCCCGCCTGGACATGTCGGTGGTCCGGATGTCCAAGTACTGCCGGACCATCGAGGCCTTCGAGCTTGCGCCGCGCTCCCGGATCGGCATGCCGGAGGCCGCGGTCCGCCGCGACACGGCCCCGAGCGCGACCTGATCCTGCGGGCGCCGACGGAACCCGGCGCCGCGCACCGCACACGACAACTACGACGACGGAAGACTTATGAATTTCGACATTCAGGACCTCAGCGGGACCTTCACCGTATGGGACATCGTGATGGCGCTCTCGCTGTCCTTCGTGCTCTCGGCGGTGGTCGCGTGGGTGTACCGCAAGACGCACAAGAACGTCTCCTACAGCCAGTCCTATGTGCAGACGCTGGTGCTGTGCGGCATGGTGATCGCGCTGATCATGCTGGTGGTGGGTTCCAACATCGCGCGGGCCTTCGCCCTGGTGGGCGCGCTGTCTGTGATCCGGTTCCGCAACGCCGTCAAGGAGACCCGCGACGTGGGGTTCATCTTCTTGGTGATGGCGATCGGCATGACCACGGGGACCCGCTTCTACCTCCTGGCGATCGCCGCGACGGCGGCCATCTGCCTGGTGCTGCTGTTGATGCACCGGTTCAGCTGGTTCTCCCTGGACGTGCAGCGCCAGGTGGTGAAGGTGCAGGTGCCGCCGGACGCCGAGTTCACCGCGCGCGTGGAGGACGTGCTGGTGCGCAACTGCTCCGAGTTCGAGCTGGTGTCCACGGAATCCGTGCGCTCGGGGGCGCTCACCGAACTGTATTACACGGCCCGGCTGAAGAAGGGACACGCTCCGGCAGACCTGATCGAGGAGCTGTCCCAGGTGAACACGGGTCAGCGGGTGACGGTTCTGACCGGGTACGACCAGACGGACGTGTGATGGGGCCGGGCGATCCTATGGGCCACGAGGCGGCGCCGCGCCCGTCGCCGGTGCGCCGGCTGATCCGCCGGATCCCGCCGCGGCTGCGCATCAACTGGAAGTTGCCGGCGGCGCTGGCGGGGTTCGTCGTGGTGGCAGCCCTGGTGTTCGGCGGCGTCCGTGTGAGCCCGATGATCACCGGTGACCCGACCGTGATCGCCGCGCAGATCACGCAGAACATCGAGGGCGCCGAGGACCTGTTCGATGATGAACAGGACCACGCCGTGGATGTGCGCATCCCGGACGCGGAGTATGCGCGCATGGTGGACTCGTATGCGAGGTGCCTCACGTAAAAGTGAGCGCGAAGCGGGTGGCCGGTGCCTCACGCAGTGTGAGCGCGTGGGAGGCTTGCGCTACTTCGCCTGGGCCAATCGGTTGATTGACGGTTGTAATGCTTCCAGGTCCATGTGGCGGGCGGCGGCGAGGGCTTCGGTCTTGTCTCGCGCCAGGTCGAGTAGCTGCATCTGGATGGCGTTGATCTGCCGGGTCAAGTCGGCCGGGTTGATCCCGTCGATCCGAGCCGAGACCCGCGAAAGTTGTTGTGCATCAAGGGTTCCCGAGTCTTGCAGGCGCTGCCATGGGGTGGCCGGCTTGTCGTAGATCCGCTTTCTGCGGCCGTCCGCGCCGGCGGTGTAGCCGACGGCTTTTTTCGTGGGGGTGAAGAAGTTCAACCGCAGCGACACCAGCCGCCACAGCCGGTCGAGCAGCTCGAGTTCGTCGGCGGTGTCGTAGCGCCAATAGAAGGCGTGTTTGCGCACGACGTGGTTGTTCTTCGACTCCACGTGCGCCTGGTCGTTCTTCTGGTACGGCCGAGAGCGGGTCTGTGCGATGTCGCGGTCCTGCAGCCACCCGGCGACCTCATGGTTGATGAACTCCGAACCGCAGTCGCTGTCGAAGGTGGTCATGGCGAAGGGAAACCAGCCCTGCAGCTGTTCGATCCCGTGGAGGATCCACTTCGAGGCGTTGTTGCGGATCGAGCAGTTCTCCGTCCACCCGGTCACAATGTCGGTCATCGTCAGCGTGCGGGCGAACTCGCCGATCAGCGTGGGGCCGCAGTGCGCCACGGTGTCGGCCTCGATCACCCCTGGCGTGTCGGGTGCCTCGTCCGTGCAGGTACGGATGGCAATCGAGTTCCGCAGCAGCGGTGACGGCGTCGTCGTCGATATGCCCTTGATCCGCATTCTGTCGCGTGCCGGTTTCAAGTACCGGTCAACGGTCGCGGCGCTCATCGCTTTCAGTTCCGCGGTCGTCTCGTCGGTGGCGAACGGCGTGTCCAGATCACCCGCCTCGGCCAGCAGCGGTAGCCACAGATCGACCATGACGACCAGATACTTGCCGCACGGCATGCCCATCAACGCCCACACATGCTCAAGCAGGGTCCTGGCGTCGTCGCTGAAGCGCCGAGTGCGCAGTGTGCGTCCGTCGACCTGCTCGGCCGGGTCCGGCAGCGCAGGGCCGCGAAGCATCCGCCGTGCGGTCGAGCGGCCCATACCCGTGGTCTCCACCACGCGGTCGAGGATCTTGCCTTTGTCCGCCTTCGACGCCTTGCGGTACTGATTCCGCAGCTTGTTCGTCACCTGCCGTCTCGCGGCCATGTCGATCTTGCCTTCCACATCGGGCAAGCTTTCCTGGCTACGCGCTCAAAGTAGGTGAGGCACCACCCGGCGCCACGCGCTCAAAGTAGGTGAGGCACGCCGGTATGTGGACGACGGCGAGAAGAAGTGGGTCAGCGCCACCGTCACCATTGATGGCGTGACCATCGACGACGTCGGCGTCCGTCTCAAGGGCAACTCGACCTTGAGCGCGTTGCGCGGGGGCAGGGGGTTCCCGGGAGGCGGGGAGATGCCCGGCGACGGGCCGCCGGGAATGCCGGGGCAGGTCGGAGCCCAGGCCCCGGGCCCCGGCGGAGGCCCCGGGGGGATGATGTCGATGATGGCGGGGATGAGCGCCGACGAGCCGCAGACTCTTCCGTTGCTGTTGAGCTTCGACAAGTACGTGGAGGGCCGCGCATACCAGGGCATGACCGAGATCGCGGTGCGCCCGGGCACCCCGGTGGTCAACGAGGCGATGGCGCTGTCGCTGACCGCGGATTCCGGCCAGCCGTCGCAGCGGTTCGCCTACGCGGTCTATTCGGTCAACGGGAGCGCGACCAGCACCCGCTTGCTGCTGGAGGTTCCCGACGGCGTGTACGTGCAGCGGCACACCGGGGACGGCTCGGAACTGGGGACCCGGGGCTATCTCTACAAGGCCGATGCGACTTCGCGGTTCGCCTACGTGGGCGAGGACCAGTCCGACTATTCGGAGCAGTTCACGCAGATCAACTCGGCGGATGCGGGCAACCTGCAGCCGGTGATCGACCTGCTGCGGTGGGTGGACGAGGCGAGCGACGAGGAGTTCGCGGCGCACCTGGCCGACCACGTCGACGTCGAATCGTTCGCGCGCTACATCGCGACGCAGAACCTGCTGGTCAACAGCGACGACATGGCGGGCCCGGGCCAGAACTACTACCTCTGGTACAACCTCGATGACGGCAGGTTCAGCGTGATCTCCTGGGACCTGAACCTGTCGATGACCGGCGTGACCGATGCGGGTCCGGACGATGCGATCACGATGGGCGGTGGGCCGGCCGAAGGGCGCGGCGCACCGCCGCAGGCCGCCGGGAACATGCCCGCGCCGCCGGAGGGCGGTGGCATGCCGGTCCCGCCCGGCGGCGGCGAGGGCGCGCCGGTGATGGGAGGCAACACGCTCAAATCGCGCTTCCTGGAGTCGGATGCGTTCACCGAGCTGTACCACCGGGAGTACTGGGAGCTCTACGACCGGATCTACGGCAACGGGCACGCCCGGGACGTTCTCGACGGTCTGGCGTCGTCGATCCCCATCAGCGATGCGCTGAGCGCGGAGGAGCTGGCCGGAGACATCGACACGATGCGAACCTGGATCGACGGGAGGGCCTCGGCGCTCGAGGACGAAAGGAACACCTGATGCGCCCGCGTACCTGGGAGAATCGCCCCCATGAACGGTGACGGGACGGGAGCGGCGGGCCGCGAGGGGCGGATTCTGGTGGTCGATGACGAGCCGGGGATACGCGACCTGCTGTCCGTCAGCCTCAAGTTCCAGGGATTCGAGGTACAGACCGCGGCGGACGGCGCCGCCGGGCTGGATGCAGCCCGCCGGATGCGGCCGGACGCGATCATCCTGGATGTGATGATGCCCGGGATGGACGGCGTGGGCATGCTGCGCCGCCTGCGCGCGGACGGCATCGGTTCGCCGGTGCTGTTCCTCACCGCCCGGGGCGAGGTGGACGACAAGGTCGCGGCGCTCACTCTCGGCGCCGACGACTACATCACCAAGCCGTTCAGCCTCGAGGAGCTCATCGCCCGGTTACGGGCGGTGCTGCGGCGGGCCGGGCACGGCGACGGCGGCGCGCGCAGCACACGCGTGCGCTTCGCGGACCTGGAACTGGATGACGATTCGTACGAGGTGTTCAAGGCGGGGCAGCCGGTGTCGTTGTCGCCGACCGAGTTCACGCTGCTGCGGTACTTGATGGTCAACGCGGGCACGGTGCTGAGCAAGCCGCGCATCCTGGAGCACGTGTGGAGCTACGACTTCGACGGGCAGGCCACGGTTGTCGAGTCTTACGTCTCCTACCTGCGCCGCAAGGTGGACGCCGGCGGCACGCCGCTGATCCACACCGTCCGTGGCGTGGGCTACGTGATGCGGGAGCCGCGCTCGTGAAGCGGACGCCGCGCGCGACGGGCACGGCCCCGTGAACCGGGTGCGTTCCTGGTTCCGCGCCGTCCCGCTGCGATGGTCGCTGGTCGCGGTGCTCGTGGGGCTGTGCGCGGTGGGGCTGGTGGCCTCGGGGTTCGCGGTGACGACGGCGCTGCGGAACTCGATGACCGCCCGCATCGATGCCGAGTTGGTCGATGCAGCGCACACCTGGGCCCGTCCGCTCGCCGTTCCGCCGTCGACGCCGCCGCCCGGTCCGCCGAGTTCCCATCGCCCGCCGAGCAGGTATTACGTGCAGGTCACGGACTCATCGGGGACGCCGACGATCACCGTCAACGACGCCCGATCGGCTCCGGACCTCGCGTCCGTGCCCGCGGATGGCGAGCCCGTCACCGTCGACTCGGTCGCCGGCGGCCCGCGCTGGCGGGTGGTCAGCACGCCGGCGGCGTCGGGCGGCCGTACGACCGTCGCGCTGAGCATGGCGGACATCGACTCCACCGTCGATCGTCTCGTCGTCCTCGAGCTGGCGGTGGGTGCCGTCGTGCTCGTGCTCCTGGGCGGGGCCGGGTGGCTGGTCGTGCGCCGCAGCCTTCGCCCGCTGCGGCAGATCGAGCGCACCGCGGCGGCCATCGCGGACGGTGAACTGCACGAGCGGGTTCCGGAGATGCACCCGCGCACAGAGGTCGGCAGGCTGGCCTCGGCGCTCAACGGCATGCTGGGCCAGATCCAACGGGCGTTCGCGGACCGGACACGGTCCGAGGAGTCGGCCCGCGCCTCGGAGGCGCGCATGCGACGGTTCGTCGCGGATGCCGGACACGAGCTGCGCACCCCGTTGACCACCATCCGCGGCTTCGCCGAGCTGCATCGCATGGGCGGCCAGGCCGATACCGACACGGTGATGGGGCACATCGAGCAGGAGTCCGCACGGATGGGGGTGCTCGTGGAGGACCTGCTGACGTTGGCGGCGATGGACGCGCAGCGCCCGCTGGAGCGGGTCCGCGTCGACGTGTTCGAGATCGTCGCCGGCGCGGTGATCGCGGCGCGGACGGTCGCGCCGGACCGCAGGATCGTGCTGGAGTTGGACGACGGCGCCGGGCGCCCGGAGACTCTCGGCGACGCGTCGCGCCTGCGGCAGGTGGTCGACAACCTGCTGACCAACGCGCGGGTGCATACACCGCCCGACGCGGCCGTCACGGTGCGGGTCGCAACCGCCGCAGGGGGGGACGAAGTGACCGTGGAAGTCGCCGACTCCGGGCCTGGGCTAGCGGGCGCGGACCACGAGCGGGTGTTCGAACGGTTCTATCGCGCGGACTCGTCGCGGACCCGCGCATCGGGCGGCAGCGGGCTCGGACTGTCCATCGTGGCGTCCTTGGTGGCTGCGCACGGCGGCCGCGTCGAGGTGGACTCGGCACCGGGCGCGGGCGCGCGGTTCCTCGTGCGACTGCCGTCACAGTAGGCCCGGGCACCCCTTCTCAACATCGTTGACGCCGGTATCCTGGCCTGATTCGACGCGTGGAGGACGGCTATGACGAACGCGAAAAGCGAGGGCGGGCATTCCCCGCTCCGCTTCTTCCGGCAGGACGACCGCTCCCAGGAACAGATCGACGCCGAGGCCGCGGTGGTCGGGCCCCTCGCCGACGACCTGCGGGTGCTCAACGAGCTCTCGGTGGTCTCGGAGGTGGACGTCGACGCCGTCGGGCGTGCGCGCGAGCACCTTGAGGCCGCGCGGGCGATCCTCGCGGAGAAGACTCTCGACGGGCCGTACGGCGTGCGGTTCACCACCGACGGCCGCCAGCGCTCGTGGGGCAATGCGGCCGTGGGCCTGCGCAACCCCATCGCGCCGCCGCTGGAGTTCGTCAAGGGCGACGACGGCACCGTGAGCACCGACTTCTTCCTGCGCCGCGGCTACGAGGGGCCGCCCGGGCTCACGCACGGAGGGATCTCCGCGCTGATCCTGGACCAGGTCCTCGGCTACACGGCCACGGTGAACGGTTGCCCGGGGATGACCGGCACGCTGACCCTGCGGTACCGGAACCCGACTCCGCTCGGGGCTCTGCACGCGGAGGCGCGGGTGGACCGCATCGAGGGCATCAAAGCGTTCGTCGTTGGGCATATTTCGGACGGCGAAACCGTTTGCGTGGAGGCGGAGGGCGTTTTCATCCTTCCGCGCTGGGCGCGCGAGCGGATGGCGGCCGAGGCGTCGGCGGTCACCGAGGCGCCGGCGCAGGACTGACCATCGCGGCCGGCGGCACGACCGCCGGAGAAATGACGACGGGGATCGACAAGGGGATATGACGACGAACGATACGGGGACCATGGACACGGAAAGCCGGGCCGAGCAAGGTTCCGTCGGCGCACGCTCGGGGCTCATCATCGGGATGCTGGTGGTGGCCGCGTTCGTGATGATCCTCAACGAGACCATCGTGTCGGTGGCGCTGCCGGATCTGGCGAAGATCCTCGATGTCAGCGCCACCACCGTGCAGTGGCTGGCCAGCGGCTTCCTGCTGACCATGGCCGTGGTGATCCCCACGACGGGGTTCCTGCTGGAGCGGTTCACTCCCCGGGCGATCTTCCTCACGGCGATGAGCCTGTTTTCGGTGGGCACGCTGGTGTGCGCGGCGGCGCCGAACTTCGAGGTGCTGCTGGCGGGGCGCGTCGTGCAGGCGAGCGGCACCGCGGTGATGATCCCGCTGCTCATGACCACCGTGATGCGGCTGGTGCCGGAGGACAAGCGCGGCGCGACGATGGGCACGATGGCGATCGTCATCGGCTTCGCGCCGGCGCTGGGACCCACCGTGGGCGGCGCGATCCTGTCCGGCCTGGGCTGGCGGTGGATGTTCTGGCTGGTGCTCATCCTTGCGGTGGCCATGTTCGCCGTCGGCGTCACGCGCCTGCACGTGCCGGGCGAGACGCGCACGGTGCCGTTGGATGTGGCGTCGGTGATCATGTCCGGGCTGGCGTTCGCCGGGATCGTCTACGGTTTCTCGCTGATCGGGCAGTCGGGTGACACGCTCGTACCCGCGTGGGTGCCCATCATCGCCGGTCTGGTGGTGCTGGGCGGCTTCGTGTGGCGCCAGATGGTGCTGCAGCGCGAGGACCGGCCGCTGCTGAGCCTGCTCCCGCTGGGCTACCGGCAGTTCACGGTCTCCGTCATCGTGGGCGTGCTGGTGTTCATGTCGCTGCTCGGCGCCGGGGCGATCCTGCTGCCGATGTACATGCAGAACGTGCTGGGCGAGAGCACCTTCATCACCGGCCTCGCGCTGCTGCCGGGCGGCCTCGCGCTTGCGGCGCTGTCGCGTCCGGTTGGGCGGCTCTACGACAAGGTGGGCGCCCGGCCGCTGCTCATCCCCGGTGCGGCCGGCATGACGGCGGCGCTGTGGCTGTTCGCGCTGCTGGGCGAGGATTCGTCGGTGTGGGCGGTGATCGGCATCGACATCCTCCTCATGGTGGCCCTGGGCGTCATGATGACCCCGATGATGACCGAGGCGCTGGGCGTGCTGCCGGACTCGCTGTACTCGCACGGCAGCGCCATCCTCACGACGCTGCAGCAGGTGGCGGGCGCGCTGGGCAGCGCGGTGTTCGTCTCCGTGGCCACGCTGGGCAGCAGCGGTCCCATCCTCGACGCCGACGGCATGCGCCTGGCGTTCGCGACGGCCGGGGCCATCGGCATCGTCGCCTTCGTCGCCACGCTGTTCCTCAAGCGCAGCGCTCCGGCCGGCGGGCACGGTCACTGACGGGCACTGCACGGAAGACGGCTGTGGCGCGGTTCCGCGGAACCGCGCCACAGCCGTCTTCAGGTCGTGGTGTGGACTGTCAGCCGCCGATGAGCCCGAAGGCGGCGATCGGCATCGCTCCGGCGATGAGGCACCCCGCACCGCCGACAATGCACGCCGTCAGCTCCCGACGGTCTTGTGTACGCAACATGCGAATCAACTCTCACCCCGCTTTCACGATGCCGGTGCGGGAAACGCACCGGACACGACTGCAATTCCAGGGGCCGCACCGCGTGGCCGCCCGCCCGCGGATCCGCGCATGGCCTACCCGCTCCGCACGCCGGATATCCGGCGTGCGGAGGAGAAGGTGCTCGGATCGAGGAGGGAGCGGGACGGTGTCCGCCGCAGGCCCCGGCACGACCCTAGTGCCGGATGGCGGCAAAGGCCAGGGTGCGTCCGATCACCGTGGGGGCTGGCGCGGCACCTCGGGTGGTCCTGCTCACATTGCGCACCTGTGAAGCTATGACGCCAGTCACACTGCGCAATCCGTATCGTTGTCAACAGATCTGTTGACGAGAAACCGGCATCGACGCGAGTCTTGCTGCACCGAATGATCCGGTGTCCCGCCCACAAGGCGCGGACACCACCGACCGAACGGTGGAGCGTGATGACCGAGACGACGATCCGCGAGCTCCCGGCGGGCCCACAGGCCGCGCCGGAGCAGCCGGCCTACGACCTGGGCGACCGCTACCGCCCCGGCACGGGCCGTGTGCTGCTGACCGGCATCCAGGCGATCGCCCGGCAGATGATCGAACAGCAGGTGCGGGATCTGCGCGCCGGGAGCCGCGTGGGCACCTTCGTCTCCGGCTACCCGGGCAGCCCCCTGGCCGGCGTGGACTCGCTGCTGCACGGCATCCCGCAGGTGCTCGCCGAGCACGACATCGCCTTCGTGCCCGGTATGAACGAGGAGATCGCCGCGACTGCGGTGTGGGGCAGCCAGGCGGAGCTGGGCGCCGGCACGCCGACGCACGACGGCGTCGTCGGCGTCTGGTACGGCAAGGGCCCCGGCCTGGACCGCGCCACCGATGCGCTGCGGCACGCGAACATGTACGGCGTGAGCCCCACGGGCGGTGTGCTGCTCATGGTGGGCGACGACCCGGCGTCGAAGTCCTCCACAGTGCCGGCGGTGAGCGAGCGGTCGCTCGCCGCGCTGGGCATCCCGGTGCTGTTCCCGCGCAATGCGGAGGAGATCGTGACGATGGGCCAGCACGGCGTCGCGCTGTCGCGGGCGTCCGGCTGCATCGTGGCCCTCAAGATCGTCGCTGACGTGGCCGACGGATCCTGGAGCGTCGACGGCGGCGCGCTGTCGCCGCAGATCACCGTGCCGCGGATCGAATGGGACGGAAAGCCGTTCGAGTACGTGCAGCGCCCGCTCGCCGCGCCGGGCGACAGCGTCATCGCAGAGAAGGACCTCTACGGCCCGCGGCGCGCGGTGGTCGAGGCCTACGGCGAGGCGAACGGGCTCGACGTCATCGAGGTCGACCCGGCGGCCGCCCGCCTGGGCATCGCCGCCACCGGCACCGCCTTCGACGCCGTGCGCCAGGGGCTCAAGGACCTGGGCCTGGACGACGGCGCGCTGCACCGGTCCGGCATCCGGCTGCTGCGCATCGGCATGCCCTCCCCGCTGGGGGCGGCGCGGGTACGCGAGTTCGCGGCCGGGCTCGACGAGCTGCTGGTGGTGGAGGACAAGACCGCTTTCGTCGAGACGCAGATCCGCGAGATCCTCTACGGCACCGCGGATGCGCCGCGCATCCTGGGCAAACGCGACCGCGACGGCCGGCCGCTCATGCCCGTGGACGGCGAGCTCAACACCGGGCGGATGCTGGCCCCGCTGCGGCACGTGCTCGAGGACCACGCGACCGGCCTCATCGCGCCGGTGAAGAGACCGCTGCCGCCGGCGCTGAGCATCGAACCGCTCACCGCCCACCGGACCCCGTACTTCTGCAGCGGCTGCCCGCACAATCGCTCCACCGCCCTGCCCGACGGCTCGATCGGCGGCGGCGGCATCGGCTGCCACACGCTGGTGACCGTCTCCGGCCGCGCCGACAGCGCCGTCACCGGCCTGACGCAGATGGGCGGCGAGGGGACGCAGTGGATCGGCCAAGCGCCGTTCACCGACGTGCCCCACACGTTCCAGAACCTCGGCGACGGCACCTACTACCACTCCGGCCAGCTGGCGGTGCAGGCGTGCGTGGCGGCCGGGGTGAACATCACCTACAAGATCCTGCACAACGATGTCGTGGCGATGACCGGGGCGCAGGACGCCGAAGGCGCGCTCACCGTCGCCGACCTCACCCGCAAGCTCGCGCTCGAGGGCGTCGCGCGGATCATCGTGTGCGCCGACGAACCGGAGCGGCACCTGACCCGCGTGCCCGCCCGGTTCCGCAGGGCGGCCGCGCGACTCGGCGCCCGGCGTCCGGCCGGCTTCGCCGACAACGCGGAGCTGTGGCACCGTGACCGGCTCGACGAGGCGCAGCGCGCGCTGCGGGAGGTTCCGGGCGTCACCGTGCTCGTCTACGACCAGCACTGCGCCGCGGACGCCCGCCGGCAGCGCAAGCGCGGCACGCTGCCCACCCGCAACACCCGCGTGGTCATCAACCCGGCGGTGTGCGAGGGGTGCGGCGACTGCGGCGTCAAGAGCAATTGCCTGTCGGTGCAGCCGATGGAGACCGAGTTCGGCACCAGGACCCGCATCGACCAGACCTCCTGCAACACCGACTATTCGTGCCTGGACGGCGATTGCCCGGCGTTCGTCATCGTGGAAGCGCCCGAGGGGCTCACCCCGCAGCGCGACGCGGTGCCCGAGCCGCCCGCAGTGCCGGCGCCGGACGGCCCCTCCGCTGGAGAGGGCACGCACAGCGTGTTCATCGCGGGCATCGGCGGCACCGGCATCGTCACCGTCAACCAGGTGCTGGCCACCGCGGCCATGCGGGCCGGGTTCGACGTGGAGTCGCTCGACCAGATCGGCATGAGCCAGAAGGCCGGGCCGGTGGTGTCGCATTTGCGGTTCGCCCGCGGCGCCCTGGAACCGGCCAACCGGGTGACCCCGGGCAGCGCCACCGGCGTCATCGCCCTGGACCTGCTCACCGCCGCCGAGGAGCACAACCTCGCCTACGGCGACGCCGACCGCACGCTGGTGGCCGCCTCCACGAGCCGCACCCCCACCGGGGATATGGTCTACGACCGCTCCGTGCGCCACCCCGACGAGGCCGACCTGCTCGACCGCGTGGGCGCGGTGGCGCGGCGCCTGGAATCGTTCGACGCGCTCGCCGCGGCCGAGGAGCTCTTCGGCAACACCACCGCCGCCAACTTCCTCGTCGTCGGCGCCGCCCACCAGATGGGGGCCCTGCCGATCCCGGCGGAGGCCATCGAGGAGGCCATCGGCATCAACGGCAAGTCGGTGGACGAGAACGTCGCCGCATTCCGCTGGGGCCGCGCCGCCATCGCCGAGCCCGGGACCTTCTCGGCCGCAGCGGCCCCGGCGCACGCGCAGCGGCGCACCGCGGTGCCCGACCGCCTGCGCGAGGGGCTGTGCCTGGAGGGCGAGACCCGCAGGATCGCGCTGCTCCGCGCCGGGGAGCTCATCGACTTCCAGAACGAGGCTCTCGCCGGGCGCTACCTGCGGCGCGTGCAGCGCGCGTGGGATGCGGAGCGGGCCGCCGGCGGCTCCGGGGAGTTCACCGAGGCCGTGGCGCGCGGGCTCTACAAGCTCACCGCCTACAAGGACGAGTACGAGGTGGCGCGGCTGCTCACCGACCCGGCCTTCGCGGACGCGGTGCAGGGCCAGGTGCCCGGCGGCACGGACCTCACGTTCAAGCTGCACCCGCCGACGCTCAAGGCGCTCGGCCGCACCCGCAAGATCGGCTTCGGCCCCCGCTCGCACGCCCTCCTGCGGGCGCTCGCCCACGGACGCCGGCTGCGCGGCACGCGCCTGGACCCGTTCGGCCGCACCGCGATGCGCCGGTTGGAGCGGGGCCTGCTGGCCCACTACGAGGCCACCGTCGACGGGCTCCTGGGCGAGCTGCACACGGCGGACGGCTACGCCCGCGCGGTGGAGTTCGCCGGGCTGCCGGAGATCATCCGCGGCTATGAGGACGTCAAGCTCGCGAACGTCGCGACCTACCGCGAACGCCTCGCCGCTCTCGGCATCCCCGACGACTTCTGATCCACCCCATAGACCCCCGCACGCCGAGCGATCCTCGCGTCGGGCGACAACCCGGCCCGTACACCGGGCCGGACCGCAACCCCGGAAGGGACACCACCTGATGACCGCCACCCTCACCCGCATGGACGCGCGCACCGCCACCGATCCGGACGTCGACGGCTCCCCGGGGGTGTTCGCCGGATCCCGCCGCCTCACCGACCGCCCGCACGAGCAGGTGGTGCACGTGGCCGACGCGGAGACCGGGCTGCGCGCGATCATCGCCATCCACTCCACCACGCTGGGACCCGCCCTGGGCGGCACCCGCTTCCACCCGTTCGCCACCGAGGCGGCGGCGCTCGACGACGCGCTGCGCCTGTCGCTGGGCATGACCTACAAGTCCGCGGTGGCGGGCGCCGACCTGGGCGGCGGCAAGGCCGTCATCATCGGCGACCCGGCCACGATGAAGACCGAGGCGCTGCTGGGCGCCTACGGGCGGTTCGTCGAGGCGCTCGGCGGGCGCTACATCACCGCCGCCGACGTGGGCACCGACGCGTCCGACCTGGACGTGATCGGCCGGCACACCGACCACGTGGTGGGGCGCACCGCGGGGGCCGGCGGATCGGGCGACAGCTCCTACCTCACCGCGCTGGGGGTGTACGAGTCGATGCGGGCCGGCACCCGGCACGTGTGGGGAGCGGAGACGCCGGCCGGGCTGACCGTGGGCGTCGAGGGCGTCGGCAAGGTGGGCCGCGAGCTGGTGCGCATGCTCGTCGACGCCGGGGCCCGCGTGGTGGTCACCGACGTGAACGCGGCGGCCGTCGCCGGCATGCTCGAGCGTTTCCCCGGCGTACGCGCCGCGGACGGCCTGGGCGGCGAGCGGCTCGACGTCTACGCGCCGTGCGCGCTGGGCGGCACCCTCACCCCGGGTGGGGTCGACGGGCTGGGTGCGCAGCTGGTGTGCGGCTCGGCGAACAACCAACTCTCCGACGCGCACGTCGATACGATGCTTGCGGCGCGCGGGATCACCTGGGTGCCGGACTACCTCGCGAACGCGGGCGGCCTGATCCAGGTGGCCGGGGAGCGTGCGGGCGACGACGGAGCGGTGGTCGAATCGCGCGTGCGGGCCATCGGCGGGCGCGCCGCGGAGATCCTCGACCGGGCCCGGGCGGAGGGCACCACCCCCGGGCACGCCGCCGACCGGGTGGCCGAGGAGCGCATCGACGGGGCGTGACGGCGGTCGGCCGGCGGCACTCACTCCGCCGCCGGCGTCGACCGTCCGTGCCCGGCGCCGCGGGTGATGTGGTCCAGCAGCGGTTGCGTCCGATAGGCCACCGGCGTCGTCAGGGCCAGGGTGGTCGTCGTGTGGGCGACCCCGGGGATCGCGTGCAGACGTTCGAGCTGGTGGAGCATCGCCTCCTGCGACTCGGCCGCCATCCGCACCAGCAGGTCTTCCCGGCCGGTGGTGGAGTGCACCTCGAGCACCTCGGGCATCCGGCCGAGCTCGGCGATCACCTGCGGCAGCCGCGCCTGCTCCAGGCCCACGCCGATGAACGCCTGCAGCGGCAGCCCCAGCGCCGGCAGGTCCAGGACGGGACGGTAGCCGGTCACCGTGCCGGACTCCTCGAGCCGGCGCAGCCGGGACTGCACCGTATTGCGGGTGACGCCCAACTGTGCGGCGAGGCTCACCACCCCGGCGCGCGGGTTCTCCGTGAGCGCGGCGAGCAGCGCGGCGTCCAGACGATCGAGATCCGTCACCCCTCCACTATCCCACCTCTTCCACTTCCACCAGGAGCTTGCCATGCCGGGAACCGGAATCTGGCGCACCAAATCCATCGAGCAATCCATCCAGGACACCGACGAGCCGGGCACGCGGCTCAAACGCCAGCTCACCACGCGTGACCTCATCATCTTCGGGGTGGCGGTGGCCGTGGGCGCGGGGATCTTCACCGTCACGGCGCGCGCGGCCGGCGACCTGGCCGGGCCGTCGGTGGCCATCGCATTCCTCATCGCCGCGGTCTGCTGCAGCCTGGCGGTGATGTGCTACGCCGAGTTCGCGTCCACGGTGCCGGTGGCGGGCAGCTCGTACACGTTCTCCTACGCGACGTTCGGCGAGTTCGTCGCCTGGATCATCGGCTGGGACCTGATACTCGAGTTCGCCCTGGCCTCTGCGGTGATCTCCAAGGGGTGGTCGCTGTACCTGGGCGACCTGCTGGGCATGTCGGGTGCCACGGTGATCGACCTGGGGCCGATCGAATTCGACTGGGGCGCACTGCTCATCGTCGGTGCGGTCACCGGCGTGCTGGCAGTGGGCGCCAAGATGTCGTCGATGGTGTCCACCGTGGTCACCGCGGTCAAGATCACCGTGGTGCTGCTGGTGATCGTCGTCGGCGCCTTCTACATCAACACCTCCAACTACTCGCCGTACCTGCCGGAGGCGCAGGACAAGGCCGGTTCGACCGGCGGCGGGCTCAGCCGCACGTTGTTCTCGGTGCTCACCGGCGCCGACGGCAGCACCTACGGCTGGTACGGGCTGCTTGCGGCGGCGAGCCTGGTGTTCTTCGCGTTCATCGGCTTCGACGTGGTGTCCACGACCGCGGAGGAGACGAAGAACCCGCAGAAGTCCCTGCCCCGCGGCATCCTCGGCTCGCTCGCCATCGTCACGGTGCTGTACGTGCTGGTGACGCTGGTGCTTACCGGCATGGTGCCGTACACCGACCTGCAGACCGGCAGCGCGCTGGCCGGCGACGGCGGCGCCACCCTGGCCACGGCGTTCGAGGCGCACGGCATCACCTGGGCGCAGACGGCGATCAACGTCGGCGCGGTCGCCGGGCTGACGACGGTGGTCATGGTGATGATGATGGGGCAGACGCGCGTGCTGTTCGCGATGTCGCGCGACGGCCTGCTGCCGCGCAGCCTGGCCAAGACCGACCGCAAGGGCGTCCCGGTGCGCATCACGCTGATCGTGGGTCTGCTGGTCGCCGCCATCACCGCGATCTTCCCCATCAGCACCCTCGAAGAGATGGTCAACATCGGCACCCTGTTCGCGTTCGTGCTGGTGTGCGTCGGCGTGATCGTGCTGCGGCGCACCCGGCCCGACCTGAAGCGCGGGTTCCGCGTGCCGCTGGTGCCGTTGGTGCCGATCCTGGCGGTTCTGGCCTGCGGGTGGCTGATGCTCAACCTGGCGGTGGAGACCTGGATCCGATTCGTCGTATGGATGGTGCTGGGCGTGGCCGTGTACTTCGCGTACAGCCGGCGGCATTCGGTGCTGGGGCGGCGGCTGGCCGCCCCGGCGGGAGTAGCCGCCGCTGCACCGTCCTGCGATGCCGAGGCCGAGCCGGAGCGGGAGCTGCAGGGCACATCGCCGGGCTGATCCGCCCGGCGCGACTGGCCGCCCCGGCCGGGCCGCGGGTACCTGTGCGTGTCCCCGCGGCCCGGCCGCCTCCGGCGGTGCATGATCGGTGCGTGAGCGATGACGATGCGAACGCCTCCGGAACAGAGGGTGAGAGCCGGTCGCGCAGCAGCGCGTGGACCGCCGCGCCGCTGGCCGTGTGGGCATTCGCGTTCGTGCTGCTGCGGATCTTCGCGGTGTCGGGGTACGACTGGGCGACAGCGTTCAACGTCTCGACCACGCTGAGCCTCAGCGACGGCGTCGGCCTGCTGTTCGGTTCGCTCATGGGCGGACACATCCTCGTCGAGGCGCTGCTGGTGATCCTGGTGCCGCTGCTCGCCGCCGATCATCTGTGGTCGCCGCGCGGGCACCGGCCGATCGTGGTCCTTCCGCTGATCGTGTGCGCGGTGCTGTTGGTGGCGCTCACGGTGAGTTATGCGTCCTGGTGGCTGCCGATCGCGGTGGGCGGGGTGCTCGGCGCGTTCGCACTGATCCGCATGCTTCCGCGTCGCTTCCCTCTGCGCCGGGTCCTCGGACTGGCGATGGCGCGAGTGGGGCTGGTCGGCGGCGCGGGCGTGCTCATCGCCGCCGCATTCGTGCAGACCCCGTGGGTGCCGCTCGAGCACATCGGCACGACGGACGGCGAGGTGATCGGGTATGTCATGAGCGTGGACCCGGGTTTCGTCAACGTGCTCACCGAGGACCAGGAGTTCGTCATCCTGCCCGTGGACTCGGTGCTCTCCCGCGAGTGACCCCGTCGCCGACAGTGCGCGTCTCCGCCGCAACCTCGATGGCCCGCTCGACCACCGCGGTACGGGTCGCCCCGCGCGCGAGCCGCTCGACCACGTCGGCGACCGCCGGTTCCATGCGTTCCCGCAGTGCATGGGCGAACCCGGCGTAGCGGCCGATCTCCTCCCGGTAGATGTGGGGTGCGGAGGGCGCGGCATCGGCGGCGGCGAAGAAGAAGGCCGCGTCCTCGTCGCGCCCGTGCGCCAGGCACAGTTCGGCGAGGCTGCGCACGGTCTTCCACACCTGCGGCCATGCCCCGCTCCTGCGTTCGTCGGCGTGCACGAGCGGCGCGAGGTTCTGGGTGAGGCGGGGTTCGGCCAGGTGCGCCGCGTGTCGGAGACCCCGATGAACATGGTGCTCGAGGCGAGGCCGTGACAGCACCCGGACACTGAACGCGAGGTACGCCCCGGTTACAGCTCCGCGAGGATCACGTGGGCGGCATTGCGTCCGGGCATCATCGAGACTCCGGGGCCGGGGTGGCTGCCCGCGCCGCAGAGATAGAGCCCGCTCACCGGACCCTTGTACTGGCCGAGCTCCGGTACAGGCCGCAGTGCGCCCTGCTGATACACGGTCATCGCGCCGTGCGTCACTGTCCCGTGCACCGCAGAGGAGACGTCCGCCTCGTAGTCCGGGGGAGTCATCACCGAGACCGCGAGGATCTTGTCTTCCAGATCGGGGATGTACCGCTCGGTGATCGACCGGAGGACGGATCGCGCGTAACCGGCCCCGAGCCGCGGCCAGTCGACGTCGAACGGGACCGTGGTGAGGACCACCTTGAGCGCGGACCGCCCCTCCGGCACGCGACCGGGGTCGATGGCGGCCTCGTTCACCACGAACGCCGAGGGCTCGTCGGGCAGCCGATCGGCGCGGGCCGTGCGGAACGCATCGGCGAGGGAGTCGATGGTCGGCGGCATCAGGTGCACCTGGGTGGCGGAGGAGGCCGTCGCCCCGGCGCTGTAGTGCACGGGTTCGGAGAGAGCGACGTAGATGCCCATCTGCGCTGCGCCGACCTCGTAGTGTTCCGCATCGGTGATCAGCGTCCGTCCGAGGTCTGCGTCCGCGAGCAGTTCGAGTATCAGCCGGCGCGGGTGGACGCTGGAGGCGATGACCCCTGCCGGCAGGAAGGTTCCGTCCGCCAGATCCACGCCCACCGCCTTGCCGTCGCCGACGCGGATCCGCGTGACCATCGCGCCTGTGCGGATCCGGCCGCCGTGCTGGGCAAGACACGCGGCGAGGGACTCCGCAAGTCGTCCCATGCCGCCCTCGACCGCCCGGTTGCCCACGTCCTGGATGACGGCAAGGAACAGGAAGGCGAAGGCGGCTCCGCCGGCGTCGTCGGGCGCGAAGCCTGCGTGACCCGCGAAATCCGCGAGCAGGATGCGCATCGACTCCGACTCGAAATTCTCCTCGGCCCACGTGCGGACGGATTGGAAGCGAAACCGGATGCGCTCGCCTGCGCGGGAGCCGCGGAGGTCCTCTGCGAGCATTTCCGCCCAGGGCCGCGGGGCGGATTCGAGTTCCTGCCGTAGTGCGTCCTTACCGTCGAGGTAGCCCCGGTAGAGGGCCCGCCACGCTTCCGCGTCGCGGACGGACGCGCGTGCGATGTCTGCGCAGGTCCGGTCCACGGAATCGTGGATGCTCACGCAGGTGCCGTCCGGAAACGCTTTGCACAGCGACACCTCCGGACGGATGAGATCGAGGCCGAACCGTCGCAGCTCGAGCTCGTCCGGCGCCGACGACAGATTGGCGAGTTGGTAGCCACTGGCGTGGACGTCGGTGCGGAACCCGGGCAGAACCAGCTCGCGCGTGGTGGTCATGCCGCCGATCGTGGGGCTTGCCTCGACCACGAGCACGCGCAAACCGGCCTTCGCCAAGTAGCACGCGCAGGTGAGGCCGTTGTGTCCTGCGCCCACCACGATCGCGTCATGCTGGGGCATGGTGGCCCTCGGTTTCTCGGCTCGTCAGGATTCTCGACTCTTCGGGCGAGGCGGTGCCGTACCGCCGCCCGGACGAAGAGGGTTCCTACCGATCAATCATCCGCCTGTGGTCCGCCGTCCGTAGTGGTTCGAAGAAATCCCCACCGGAACGCGCCGGTGCGCCGCGTGTCGGAGACCCTGATACACATGGTGCTCGAGGCGGGACTGCAGGCGGAGCGCACGGTGCGGGACACAGCGCCGATCAGGCGTACTGGACCGCGGCCGTGGTCGTCACCAGGTCACCGCGGAGCCGGGCGTGCGGATACAGTCCACCGTTTCGCCGGGGAGCACCCCGCACCCCCAACGCTCGGCGGCGAGGTACGCACCCAGGCGCAGTCCCAGGTAGCTCCCGTAGGTGCCGGGCCAGGTGCTTCCACGCATGACCCAGGGGACTCCGCCCGGCTGGACGTAGCG
The DNA here is from genome assembly GCF_014126825.1 of Tomitella gaofuii. Classification (NCBI taxonomy): domain Bacteria; kingdom Bacillati; phylum Actinomycetota; class Actinomycetes; order Mycobacteriales; genus Tomitella; species Tomitella gaofuii. Next base: position 390,394 of record NZ_CP059900.1, read on the forward strand.
CCGGCAGCCGTTCGCCCTTCATCAGCAGCGACATCTCCAGCAGCTTCTCCACGATCCATGTGCGCAGGGCCGGAGCGGTGTACGCATCATGAACTCCCGGCGTCAGTCCGGGGCGGACGAGGCGCTTGCCCCCGGGCGACGATCGCGCACACCGTGGTCACGTAGACGAAGCCGACGAACAGCGTGGCGATGAGGGCCGCGATCGTCCCGTGTCGCGGTGGCGGTCGGCGTGGGCGATGATGGCATACGGATGTGACATCGGGACCGGTTGGTTGATGTCGCACTCCCATCCAATCCCATAGGTCACATCCTTTTCCGCCGCCACGCCGATCACATTGAAGCGAAGTTGGAGGTCACAGCGCCCCTACCCGACCTTTCCGGGGCCCCGGCTCCCGGAGTCGGCCGTTGCCTTGATACCCCGGCTCGGAAATCCGAGTGGGATAATGTCGTGGATTCTGCAGTCGTGCACGTGCACGATTGGGGTGCTGTCACAGTGGGCCCTGCGGAGGCAGTCCCTGTCCTGCGCGGCACGGCGTCGGAGTTTCGGTGAGCGCATGCAATTGAGCGCCATTGCGTGAAAAGAATGTGCGATCACTTTCCTTGGGTCGCCGAGTGCCGCACAACGTGTACTGCTCCGCGCTGCGGACAGTTCGTGTACACGAACGTGGTCGAGGAGGGGCGTGCCGATGAGAGGAGAAGTGGCCACAGGGGAGTCGAATCGTCGACGCTGGTTCGGCACGCCGCTCGTCCGGACGAGGCTGCTCGGTGCGTTGGACGATGCCGGACCGGTGGTGGTGCTGGCCGCGCCACGCGGGTTCGGGAAGAGGACGCTCGCGCGGCAGTGGCTGCGCGCGGGCGCCGACGCGGGCGCAGAGGTGCATGAAGCGACTGCGCGCGCCGTGTCCGACTCGGGCCGCTGCCTGGGTATCGTCGAGGAGGTCATCGCAGCCGCAGCCCCGGCGCGGCCGTGCCGGGTGGTCATCGTGCTGGAGGACGGCGCGGACGGCACGGCGGGGGCCCTGGGGCCGGGTGCGCTCGAGGACATCGCTGTTTTCTCTTCCTGCCACCCCGGAATCCGGGTGCTGATCATCGCCCGGACGCGGTCGGCAGCGCTGGCCGCCGCCACAGCCGGCATGGAGGTGGGCCTGCTCGGCGCCGCGGAACTGGCGTTCACCGACGCGGAGTTCGCGGACCTGCTGCGGGTCGCCGGGATCGAGTTTCCCCCGGCGTCGTCGTCGGCCGTCAACGGATTCCTCGGCGGAGTCCCCGCCCTGGCCGATGCGGCGGAGCCGGCGCTGCGACACCTCGCGGCGTCGGGCTGGGCGGACGACGTCGGCTATATCGACCCGTACGACGACGTGTGGGCGCCGCTGCGGGCATCGGTCGCCGGCCGTGTGGAGGATTCCCTGGCCGGGCTGCCGCGGGCCACCCGGAACTCGGACATGTTCACCGCGCTTGCGGTGCTGGGCAGCGCGCCGGTGAGGACGCTCGCCGCTATCGCGTCCGTAGAGGATCCTGCCGCGGTCACGGCGTGGGCGGATACCGTCGGTGTCCAGTGGTCGGACCCGGGCCGGGACGACGAGCGCTGGTCTGTGGCCCCCGTGGCGCGGTGGGCGCTGGTGGAGCGGATCGCGGACGGTGCACCGTCGGCCGGCCCGGAGGTGCTCGACGCGCTGACCGACCGCCTGGCGGCTTCCGGCGACCAGGCGTCGGCGCTGCGCGTGCTCATGGCCGTGGGGGACTGGCCGCGTGCCACGGAGTTCATGCGCCGCGACTTCTCCCACTTGATGCGCCAGGACATCCAGCTGGTGCGCACGTTCCTCGAGGTGCTGCCGCCCGAATGCTCGCGGCACGATCCGATGGTCGAGATGGGGCGGTCCGTCTTCGCGGGGCTCGATGCCGGCACTTTCGGCGTGGTGACGCGGATGTCGCGCAGCGCCGATGGGCTGGGAAACGATGCGCTGGGGGACGATGCGGGCCTGCCGCTGTCCGATGTCGTGTCCGGCGCGACGGCGAGCATCGTGCTGCTGCGTCTCTCCGGCGCGTTCGAGGACGGCGCTGCGCTTGCGACCCGGATCGCGGACCGGGTCGCCGGGGTGCCGTCCGGCGAGCATGAGCTGATCAAGGGGTACCTGCCGCTCTACCGGGGCCAATGGGCGATCGCGCACGAGCTCGCGGGCGATCTGGCCACGGCCGAAGCGCAATTTCGGGAGACCTTCGCGGAGTCCAAGGCGCTGGGCGTCGACTTCATGGTGAAGAACGCCGCCGGAACCCTGGCCATGAACGATGCACTGACCGGAGCGATGGACCGGGCGCGGCGGTGGCTTGCGATCGAGCGGCAGTACCCGGATCCGGGGGGATGGCTGGCCACGCGCGTCCGCATTCCGGGCCGGGTGGCCGACGTATTCCTCGCGCTCGACGCGATCGATGTCGACGCAGCGGAAACAGCCCTCGACGCGCTGGGCACACCCGAGGACACCGAGGAGTTCTGGGCGCCGATGATCCATGCGCACTGCGCCGTGCTCCTGAACCGGGGCAGCCTGCAGGAGGGGCTCGACCTGATCGACAGGGCGCTGCGACAGTACTCGAGGTGGGCGCCACCGCGGTCGTTCGCGGAGCGGACGCTGAGTCTGATGCGCTGTGATCTGCTCACCGCGCTCGGCCGTGGAAACGAGGCACTGCGTGCGGTGGACGGCCCACCGCGATCACCGGGGGCGAGCGTGCGGGCAGCGCGGATACACCTGTTGAACGGTGATCTTGCGGCGGTGCACGAAAAGCTGGGCGATTGCTCCGGCCTGGCGGGCCGCCCGTGCACGTTCATCGATGGCCTCGTCATCTGCGCGGCTGCGCACGCGGCACGCGGCGAGGACGACCGGGCCCGTGCGGCGCTGGGCCGGGCCGCGGCGGCCGCGCAGCACTCGGGCTCCGTTCGCCCGCTGCTGCTCGTGCCGCGCATGCATCGGCAGCGGATGCTGCAGTTGCTGCCGGATGCGGATCCGATCCGTGCGGTGTGGGAGAAACACGACGATGTCGACGTCTTCGCCGGGCGGCTGACGATGGTCACGCTCACGCCACGCGAACTCGCGGTGCTCCGGCTCATAGCAGAAGGCAAGAGCCGCCGGGAGATCGCCGCGACGCTCTTCGTCTCCGAGAACACCGTCAAGACACAGCTGAGCTCCGTCTACCGCAAGCTGACGGTGCACAACCGGGACCAGGCCGTGGAGGCGGCGCGCAGGCTGTCACTCTTCTGATGCGCCCGGGCCCGGCGCCGTCGGCTACAACACCTGCGAGAGGAACTGCTGCAGCCGTGCGGTCTCCGGCGCCTCGAAGATCTTCTCCGGGGCGCCCGTCTCCACCACGGTGCCCTGGTCCATGAACAGCACCGTGTCCGACACCTCGCGGGCATAGCCCATCTCGTGGGTGACCACCACCATGGTCATGCCGCTCGACGACAGGTCCGCCATGAGGGCGAGCACCCCCTTGACCAGTTCGGGGTCGAGGGCGCTGGTGGCCTCGTCGAAGAACATCACCTGCGGACGCATCGCCAGGGCGCGCGCGATGGCCACGCGCTGCTGCTGGCCGCCGGAGAGGGCGCCGGGGCGTGATCCGGCCTTGGCGGCGAGCCCCACCAGTTCGAGCTGCTCGCGGGCCAGGGTGCGCGCCTGTTCCTTGCCCATCTTCTGCAGCTTGCGCGGCGCCAGTGCCACGTTGTCGAGCACCGACTTGTGCGGAAACAGGTTGAAGTGCTGGAACACCATGCCGATCCGTCGGCGCAGCCGGTCCGGGTTGTCGTGCAGCACGGATTCGCCGCCCAGCAGGATGTCGCCGGCGTCGGGCTCGTGCAGGCGGTTGAGCACGCGCAGCAGCGTCGACTTGCCGGATCCCGACGGTCCGATCACCGTCACGGTCTTGCCGGCGTCCACGTGCAGGTCGACGCCGCGCAGCACCGCGTTGCGGCCGAACGCCAAGTGCAGGCCGGTGCCGGTGAGCGACACCGAGCCGGTCTCATCGGTGACCGCCATGTCAGGCCTCCTCCAGGAGCTTCGCGTCCGCCGGGTCGAGGGCGCCGGACGAGTCCGGACGGCCGGTGCGCAGGCGGTGGTCGATGTAGTTGACCAGGTGCGTCAGCGGGATCGTGAGCACCAGGTACAGGATCCCGGCCGCCACCAGCGGGGAGAGGTTGCCGGTCTGCGCGTTGAGGTCGCGGCCCACGGCGAACAGTTCGCGCTGGGTGACGATGAGCCCCAGGAAGTAGATGAGCGACGAGTCCTTGATCAGCGAGATGAACTGGTTCATCAGCGCCGGCAGCACACGGCGCACGCCCTGCGGGACCACCACCAGCCGCATGGCGCCCGAATAGCTGAAGCCGAGGGCGCGCGACGCCTCCATCTGCCCGGACTCGACGCTCTGGATGCCGGAACGGAAGATCTCGCCGATGTAGGCCGACGACATGAGCGCCAGCGCCGCGGCGCCGAGCCAGTACGGATTGTTGCCGGTGATGCCCTGCACGATGGGCCCGACGCCGAGGCCGACGATGAGGATGATCACCACCGCGGGCAGCCCGCGGAACACGTCGGTGTAGATGCGGGAGGGCCAGCGCAACCACCAATGCCGGGAGATGCCGGCGACGGCCAGCAGCATGCCCAGCACGGTGCCCGCGATACCGGCGGTGACGGAGAGGATCAGCGTGTTCGGCAAGCCGGTCTTGATCAGGTCCGGGAACGCCTGTTTGTACAGCGACCAGTCGAAGAAGGTGTCGCCCAGCTGCTGCAACGTCGAGCGCGGCTGCTGCTCGGGCGCCGCGGCGGCCCGGTCGGCGGCCGCGGCCGCGTTGGCCTCGGCGGCGGCCTGGATGTCGGGGAGCACCGGCATCGGCGCGGCCTTGCTGCCCGGCTTCCACCCGTCCGGCAGCGGGCGCGGCACCCAGTCGGTGTAGAGCTCCGCCCAGGTGCCGTCGGCGATCACCGCGTCGAGCCCCGCGTTGAGCGCGTCGATCAGCGGCTGGTTGTTCTTGGCTACCGCCCAGCCGATGTAGTTGTCCAGGCTGAAGGTGTTCTGCACGATGGCCATGCCGTCGCCGGGTTTGATCGCGCCGGTCGCCTGTTGCGAAGGCGCCACCCAGGCGTCGATCTGGCCGGATTTCAGGTTGGCGTAGGCGGTGGCGTAGTCGGGGAACTTCACCGGGTGCAGATGCAGGGTGTTGACCACGTAGTCGTCCTGCACGGTGCCCTGCACTACGCCGATGCGGGTGCCGGGGCCCAGGTCGGAGAACGTCTGCACGGCGCCGCCCGCGGGGGCGACGAGGGAGAAGTAGCCGAAGTCGTACCCGTTGGTGAAGCCGACGGTCTGCCGCCGCTCGGCGGTGGCGGTGATCGACGACGACCCGACGTCGAACCGGCCGGCCGCCACTTGCGCCAGCAGCCCGGCGAAGTCGGTGCCCACGAACTTCACCTGCAGGCCCAGCTTGGCGGCCACTGCGCGCAGCAGTTCGTTGTCGAAGCCGGTGTAGACGTTGTCCGAGTTGACGCAGATGCTCGGCGGCGCGTCGGACAGCGTGCCGACGGTGATCAAGCCCGGCGTGCTCAGGTGCAGCGCGGAGGTGTCGATACGGTCCAGCGGTGTGACGCCGGCCGTGGTGTAGCGGTCCTCGCCGGCCGCGGAGGTGTCGACGTTGGCGGGCGCCGCGGTGGCGCCGGCCAGCCCGCGCGGCGCGCACTGGCCCTGCGGTGCGCCGCCGGACGCCTCGGAGCCGGCACCGGAGCCGCAGGCAGCGATCGCGCTGCCGAGGATCGCGACGAGCACGAGCCCGATCAGTATGCGAATACGGCCCGCCGCGCGTCTGGACATGCGCAGAAGGATAACCGCCGGCACCTGCGCACCGCGGGTCTCGGGGCGCGGGTGTGCGCCGCCGCACGCCGGGGTGCGGGTGTGGCGGAGGCCGGCAGTCAGCCGGGCATGCGCCTGTTGAGCGCCGGCGACGCCAGGCCCGCGAGTGCCCGCAGGAACGCCTTGGTGCAGTCGAGGAAGTCGAAGTAGTCGCGCCACAGCGTGATCCGGCCGTCGTCGACGGCGAACTTGCCGCACACCCAGAACCGCATGCGCAGCGGGCCCACGCGGATCTCGTCGATCCGTTCGGTGAGCACCACGTCGCCGTCGGCGGCCGCGGTGAGGGTGTGGACGCCGAAGCCGACCCCCGGGCGGCCGAGCAGGTCCACCACCGTGCGCATCCTGCGCTCGCCGCGCACGGTGGCCAGCCCCACGTTGGTGTAGACGATGTGCGGGTCGACGAGCTCCATGGCGGTCCGCCCGTCGCGCGCGGCGAGGGCGCCGAGGAAACGCCGGACGACGGCGATCGGGTCGTCGGGTTCCGCCGCGCTACCGGCGGCAACGACTCCGGTTCCGGCCTCGGCCCTGTCCTCGGTCATGCGAATCCCCTCCGTCGGCGGTCGATCCGGGCGTGCGGCACCACGATTCCATACCCCGGGGCGCGTCCGGGGAGGACCGGTCGGAAGTGTCGACGGAACTTCGCCGGGAGTTCATCCCGGCGCAGCATGCGGCTTGCCCGGGCCGGTTTGCATGAGTGTCGACCGGATACCGATGAGGAGTCACCCATGAAGCGCATGTCCCGCCCCGCGCGGCGCCTGACCGCTGCGGCGGTCGCGGTGGTCGCGGGCGGCACGCTCGCCGCGTGCGGCCAGTCCGCGCAGGCCGCCGGCGGCGACGAACTGGTCTTCGCCGCCGTCCCTGCGGAGGCGTCGTCCACGCTGGAGCAGTCGTTCGAGCCGATCGTCGAGCTGCTCTCCCAGGCGACGGGCAAGGACGTCGTCTTCCAGAACGTCACCGATTACGCGTCGGTGATCGAGGGGCAGCGTGCCGGGAAGATCGACATCGCCTCCTACGGCCCGTTCTCGTACGTCATCGCCCGGGAGGCGGGCGTGCCCGTCGACCCGGTGGTCGCGTCCGTCGACGAGGAGGGGGCGACGCCGGCCTACTATTCGGTGGCCTACGCACTCCCGGATTCGGGCATCACCGACCTGGCCGACGCGCGCGGCAAGCGGGTGTGCTTCGTCGACCGCGCCTCCACCTCCGGTTTCCTCGCCCCGCTCGAAGGGCTGGCCGCGGCGGGCGTGACGCAGGGAGACTACAGCGAGGTGCTTGCCGGCAGTCACGATGCGTCGGTGCTGTCGCTGACCAGCGGCCAGTGCGACGTGGCCTTCACCCACAGCGACATGCTGGCCACACTGGAGCGCACCGGGCAGCTCTCCTCCGACGCGGTGACGCAGGTGTGGAGGTCGTCGCCGCTGCCCGAAGACCCGATCGTGGTCAACCGCGAGACACTCGACGACGCGACCCGCGAGGCCGTCGTCACGGCGCTGCGCGAGCAGGCCAACAAGCCGGCGCTCGTCGCCGCCGGGATCTGCGCGTCCGAAGAGGAGTGCACGCTGCCGGAGGAGACCGGGTGGGGGTACACGCCGGTGGACGACGCCGACTACGACGCGGTCCGGCGCATCTGCGACGTCACGAAGGCGGAAGCATGCAGCTGATCGGGACGCATGCCGCCGGCGGGGCCGGTGCGCTCGGCGCGGACGCAGAGGACGGAGACATCGCGGCGTCGCTGCGCGGGGTCACCAAGGACTTCGGCTCCGTGCGCGGGCTCGACGGCGTCGACCTGGACTTCCGCTCCGGCGAGGTGACGGTGCTGCTGGGGCTCTCGGGTTCGGGCAAGTCGACGCTGCTGCGGCATCTCAACGGGCTGCAGTCGCCGACGGCCGGCGAGGTGACGGTACTGGGCACGCGGCTCGACACCGGGGACGGACGCGGCCTGCGCCGGCTGCGCCGCGGCATCGGATTCATCTTCCAGCACTTCCACCTGGTGGAGTCGATGTCGGTGCTGGAGAACGTGTGCACCGGGCGCCTGGGGGCACTGCGCGGCCCGCGGCTGTCGCTGATGATGTACCCGCGGTCGGTGCGTGCCGAGGCCATGGCGCAGTTGGAACGTGTGGGGCTCGCCGACCGGGCCTTCCAGCGGGCCGACACGCTCTCCGGCGGCCAGAAGCAGCGGGTGGCCATCGCACGGGCGCTCATCCAGCGGCCGCGGATCCTGCTCGCCGACGAGCCCGTCGCCTCCCTCGACCCCGTCTCCGCGGGCGAGGTGATCGACCTGCTGCGGGAGATCGGCGACGAGCAGGGGCTCACCGTGATCTGCTCGCTGCACCAAGTGCGCACGGCGCTCGACTTCGCCGACCGCATCGTGGGACTGCAGGGCGGCCGGGTGGTGCTCGACGAGCGGGCCGCCGGCCTGACCACCGACGCCGCGTTCGCCATTTACGACCGTGTGGCACAGCCTGATCCGGCGCGGTCTGATCCGACACAGCGCGTCCCCGCGCTCGCCGGCTGAGCGGGGGACCGGTGCACACACTCGCACGCCCGGCGCCGCAGCCTGCCGGTGAGGCCTCGCGGGCGGGCGTCGTCCGCCCGCGGCGGCTGGAATCGGCGGCCGCGAAGGCGGTCCTGGTCGCGCTCGTGGCGGCGGGGATCTGGTCGACGATGGCACTGCAGATCAATGTCGCCTCCATCGCCGACTCGGCGGGCAACGCCGTCGACTTCGCCGGGCGGATGCTGCCGCTGGACTTCCCGCCGGTCGCGGAGCTCGCGGGGATGATCGGCGAGACGCTCGCGATCGTCCTGCTGGCCACGGTCCTGTCCGTCGTCCTGTCCATACCGGTCGCGGTGGCCGCCGCCGAGAGCACCGGCCGCACCCGCCTGGGCCGGTCCGGGGCGCGCGGGTTCATCGTGCTCATGCGCGCGATCCCCGACCTGATCCTCGCGATCGTGTTCTTCCGGGTCTTCGGGCTGGGCGCGCTGCCCGGCATCCTCGCCATGGGGCTGCACTCGATCGGCATGGTCGGCAAGCTGCTGGCGGACGCCATCGAGGACCTCGATCCCGGCCCGCGCGCCGCGGTGCAGGCGGCCGGCGGCGGCCGGGTGCAGCAGGTGGTGGTGGGGGTGCTGCCGCAGCTGTTGCCGCAGATCATCGCGACGGGCCTGCACCGGTTCGACATCAATCTGCGCACCTCGGTGCTGCTCGGCTATGTGGGCGTGGGCGGGATCGGCCTCGCCATCGCCGAGTCGATGCGCACCCTGGATTACCGGCGCGGCATGGCGCTCGCGCTGACCGTGCTGGTGCTGTGCATCCTCACCGAACTCGTCTCCGGCGCCTTCCGCCGGCGGCTGCTGGGCACGCCCCGCAGCCGTGCGCCGCGCGGCCGCTCCGTCGGTGGAGGCGCCCTCGTCGGCTGGGCCGACCGCGTCAGCGGCGGCTGGGTGACGGGCGGCCGCCGGCAGGACCGTCCCGGCGGCGCCGACGGCCGTCGTCTGAGCCAGCCCTGGGATGCCGACAGGGTGCGCCGGTATCTGTGGGGCGCGGTGGTCGTCGCCCTGGTGTTCTTGGCCTGGCGCGATGCGGGAGTGTCCGTGCCCGGGTTCCTCACCGGTCTGGCGGAACTGCCGTCGACGGCACTGTTGTTCTTCCCGCCGGACCTGTCGGCCGTCGCCTCCACGCTGTGGCCGGAACTGCTCACCACCCTCCAGATCGCGCTCGCCGCCACGTTCCTCGGGGCGGTCCTGGCGGTGCCGATCGGGCTGCTGGCAGCCCGCAACGTGGCCCCGTCGCCCGCGGTGCACGGCACGTTCCGGGTCCTCATCGTGCTGGTGCGCGGCGTCCCCGAGCTGATCCTGGCCATCGTGTTCGTCGTGGTCACGGGGCTCGGGGCGGTCGCGGGCACGCTCGCGCTGGCCATCGGAGCGGTGGGGCTGCTGTCCAAGCTGGTCGCCGACTCGCTCGAGGAGACCGACGTGGCGGTGCAGGAGGCGCTGCGGGCGAACGGGGCGGGGCGTATGCAGGTGTTCGCGGCGGCCACGCTGCGTCAGGCGACGCCCGCGCTCGTGGCGCACGTGCTCTACCTGCTGGACACCAACGTACGCGCGGCGACGCTGCTGGGCGTGGTGGGCGCCGGAGGTATCGGCTACTACCTGCTCAACGCGTCGCGGATCGTCGACTTCGCCACGGTGACGACCATCGTGCTCATGATCCTCGGCGTGGTGCTCGTGATCGAGGGGCTCGCGGTGTGGTTGCGCAGGGCGCTGCGCTGAGACGGGGATGAAAAAGCCGAGACGGGCATGAGACGCCGAGGGGCGGCGGGCCCGGCCCGCCGCCCCTCGGCGTCTCAGAGACCGGCGAGCGTGCGGCGGGCGATGCCGAACGACAGCGTCATGCCGATGCCGGAGGTGACCACCGCGACGGTGGTGGCGTCGTCGATTCGCTCGTGCACCAGGTTGGTGTCCTCGCTCGTGGCGTAGACACCCTGCCACCGTTGGCGGATGTGCAGCGGGGTCGCCGGCCGGATGATGTCGGCGGCCGAGTCGAGCAGCGGCGCGTAGACGTCCTCGTCCAGGAACGGGTCGACGGTGACGGCGCGCACGTGCGAGTCGCCGACGATGAGCCCGCCGTCGGGGCGGCGGCTGAACATCGCGTTGGCGTCGATGTCCAGCAGTTCAGGCTGCTCGGCGGCGATGGCCCTCCGCAGGGCGCCGGCCGCGTCGGTCGCGGACATCGCGCCATAGCGGAGCATCGACGTGCCGGTGAGCACCGGCGAGGGGAACACGTAGCCGTCGACCGGCGCGGCGAGCAGCATCTGCAGCGCGCACCGCCGGACCTTGCGTTGCTGTGCGAGATCCGGGAACAGCCTGTCCAGGTCGTGGCCCACGCACACCACCACGTGGTCGGCGGTGAAGGCGCCGCGCGACGTCTCCACGCGCCCGCCGCCGGCCCCCGTGACGGCGGTACCGGTGAGCAGATCCACCTGGTCGTGCGCGGCCAGCCACCGCGCGAGCGTGGGCGCGGCGGTGCGCGGATCCACGGCGAGGTCGTCAGGCAGCAGCGCACCGCCGGTCGCGGACTCGCCGCCGACGGCGCGGGGGCCGCGGATGCGTTCGCGCACCTGGTCGCCGGTCAGCAGTCGCACGCGGTCGCCGCCGCGTGCGCACCGCAGCTCCTCGAGCACGGCGAACTCTTCGGGCCGGCGCGCCACCACCAGCGTCCCTTCCTGCGCGACGGGGATGCCGGTGGCCGCAGCCATCGCCAGCCACCCCTCGCGTGAGTCGAGGGCCAGCGGATAGTCGGCGTCGGCCTGCGGCGTGGTGCAGACGTGGCCGAAGTTGCGCACCGATGCGCCCACGGGCCGTTCGTCGCGTTCGATCACGCGCACGGACAGCCCGCGGCGCGCGGCCTCGAAGGCATGCGCCAGGCCGACGATTCCGGCTCCGACGACGAGCAGATCGGTGTGAGTCGATGATTCGGCAGAGGTCACCACCCGAGGATCACATCGGGGAGCGCGCGGGGCGACGGTGCGCCGATGAGGGCACCGAGTGTTCACCCGAAGATGGCCGGACGTTGGCCTGGGCGTGGGCCGGCGGTACCGGAGGGGTCCTAGCGTCGGAACCATCGGAAGAGGCGACAGGCGGGAGCGGGCATGGTCGAGCTGGTGGCATTCGACATCGCGGGAACCGTGGTGGACGAAGGCGGAATCGTCTACGAGGTGCTGCGGGAATCGGTGGAACGGGCGGGGGTGACCGTCACCGAGGAGCAGTTCCTGCCGTGGACGGGGATGGAGAAGCGCACGGCGATCGCCCACCTGCTGCGCCTGGGCCGCGCGGTGCCGACCGAGGCGATGGTCGACGACGCCTTCGCGTGGTTCACCCGGGAGCTCGACCGCCGGTACCGGGAGAGCCCGCCGCAACCGTTCCCCGGGGTGGAGGAGCTTTTCACGAACCTGCGTGCCGGCGGGGTGAAGGTGGCGTTGACGACGGGGTTCACCCGCGACGTCACCGACGCGCTGCTGGCGGGCCTGGGGTGGACGGTGGGCGACGGCGATCCCGACGCGACGCTCGATGCGGTGTGCACCGGGGACGAGGTCGCGGCGTCGCGCCCGTACCCCTACATGATCCACACGGTGATGCAGCGCACGGGCACGGAGTCGGTGTCCGGGGTGATCGCGGTGGGGGACACGCGCGCGGACCTGGACGCCGCGCACAACGCGGGGGTGACCGGCGTGGGAGTGACCACCGGCGCCTGCGCCCGCACCGACCTGGCGGCGCGCCCGCACCGCAGCATCCTCGACGCCGCCGTCGAGCTGTGGGCGGATCCCGTCTTCGAGAACTACGCCGACGCGGTCTGATGGGGACGGACCGGCCGGCGGGGCCCGGGCACGCGGTGGCCCAGGTGTGGCACGGCGGCGGGGACTTCCGGCCGACGGCCTTCGCGGTGCCCGATCCCGCCCCGGGGGAGGTCATCGTGCGGGTCCGCGTCTCGACGGTCTGCGGCTCGGACCGGCACACGGTCTCCGGGCGCCGCAGCGGGCCGGCACCGTCGATCCTGGGGCACGAGTCGGTGGGCGAGGTCGCCGCGTTGCACCCGGACGGCGCGGTCGCCGTCAACGGTGCCGAGCTCCGCGTCGGAGACCGCGTCGTGTGGGGCGTGACTGCCGCGTGCGGGCGCTGCGACAGGTGCGCGGCCGGCCGCACGGCGAAGTGCCGCCGCCTGCGTAAGATCGGGCACGAACCGCTCGGCGACCGGCCGCTGTCCGGCGGGTTCTCCACGCACGTCCACCTGCCCTCCGGGGTGCCGATCATGACGGTGCCGGACGCCGTGCCCGACGCCCCGGCGGCCCTGGCCGGATGCGCGGTGGCGACGGCGGTGGCCTGCGTCGACGCGGTGCACAGACGCGTCGCCCGTCCGCGTCGGGCGCTGGTGTGCGGGGCGGGCCTGCTCGGCGTGGCGTCGGTGGCGGCGCTCGCCGCGGCCGGCGTCGAGCACATCGAGGTCCGCGATGTGGACCCGTCGCGGGTGGCATTCGCACGCAGGTTCGGGGCGACCGCCGGGCGGGTGGTGCCGCGGAACACGGCGGACGGCACGGGAGACGACGGCGCGGGATTCGACGCCGCGATCGACATGTCCGGTACGCCGGGCGGGGTGGCGGCGTGCGTGGCGGCGCTGGGCGTCGGCGGGGTGGCGGTGCTGGCCGGCAGCGTGCGCCCGCACGCGCCGGTGCCCCTGGACGCGGAACGCGTAGTGCGCGGCCACGCGTCGATCGTCGGCGTCCACAACTATGAGCCGGCCCATCTGCGCGACGCCGTCCGGCTGCTCGCCGCCACCGCGTCGTCGGCCCCATGGCCGGACGCCGTCGAACCTCCGGTGCCGCTGGGTCTGCTGCCCACGCTGTTCGAGCGCACTCCGGCGCGGCTGCGCGCGGCAGTGGCCCCGTCGATGCCGGAACATGCCGATGCGGGAACAAGTCCAGCCTGAACAAGATCGAGCCTGAACGAGTGGAGGAGAGCCGAGTGATGACCGTTGCCGTCGATGCGACCCGGCGTCGCCGTGACGAGGTGGTCGATGCGCTCGCGGGGCAGGCCGCGGCGCTGCGCGTGGGCACGCGTCTGCCCAGCGAGGCGCAGATCATGCGGCAGTTCGCCGTGTCGCGTTCGGTGGCGCGCGCGGCCATCGAACAGTTGGAGAGCTGCTACCTGGTGCGCCGCGTGCAGGGGATGGGGACCTACGTGCACCGTCGCCTCGACGTGCCGGTGGGCGGGGACGGCCCGCCGTCGTTCCACCGCGTGATCGCTGCGGCGGGCGCACACGCGAGGACGGTGGTGGTGGCGACGCGCGCCGAGCCCGCGCCCGATGCGGCGTCGGCGGCGCTGGGGCGCGGCCTCACCTGCAAGGCCGAGCGCCTCGGGTTCGTCGACGACGAGCCGACGAGCGCCCTCGAGCATTGGCTGTACCCCGGCGCGCTGCCGGAGCCGGCGGTGGCGCTGCGGGCCTACGAGTCGGTGCACGACGGGCTCGACGCCGCCGGTGTGGCCGCGCGGTGCGTGCTGCGCCGGGCCACCACGGACTCGGCGCCCGGGTGGGTGTGCCACCGGCTGGAGCTGCCGGCCCGGTCGGAGACGTGGCTGACGGAGGCGGCGTGCGTCGAAACCGGGACGGGGAGGCCGCTGTACTACGCGCGCGCATGGTCGCGGATGGACCGGGTCCGGCTGGTGCTCGCCACCGGGGAGTAGCGGGGGATGGTGCGGCGGGGGTGCGGCGGTTCCGCGGAACCGCCGCACCCCCGGAACAGCTACGCCGTCGAGCCGGTGCCGCCCAGCGAGTCGAGCTGGTCCTGCACCCATCCGAGGAAGACGTTCAGCGGCGTGAAGGACAGGTCGAAGTCCATGCTCATGGTGCGTGCCTTTCGGTCGGGACTGGTCGGCGGACCTGCGATGGCCTGCGGGGCGCCCGACGTCGCGGCCGGCATGTGCGCCCACCGCAATCTACCGGCGCGCCGGGCGGCGCGCCATGACGAAGAATGTGCCGCGTGCCATGCCTCAGGGGGTCAGTACAGGTGGTCCCGGTAGCCCTCGGCGCGTGCGGGCGGGGCGTCGTCGGGAACCGGGCGATCCAGCTGTTCGTGGATCATCTCGCGCAGTGCGGGCACCTCGCCGTGGGCCACCCAGGTGTCCGGCCGCCACAGCTTGCCGCGCAGCATCGCGCGGGCGCAGTGGGTGAACACCTCCTCGATGTGCACGATCAGCGCAAGCTGCGCGGGACGGCCGCCCAGGGTCATGTCCGCGCACACCTCCGGGTCCGTGGTGAGCGTCGCGGTGCCGTTGACGCGGACCACCTCTTCGAGGCCGGGGACGATGAACAGGATCCCCACGTGCGGGTTGGCCAGGATGTTGCGGTACGAGTCGCCGCGGCGGTTGCCCGGGCGGTCCGGGAGGATCAGCGTGTGCGCGTCGGGCATCCGCACCACGCTGGTGATGTCGCCGCGCGGGGAACTGTCGCAGCGCCCGTCGGCGTCGGCGGTGGCGAGGACGAAGAACCGTGCGTGCCGGATGAACTCGCGCACGAGCGGGGTCGTGTGCGGGGTGCACTTGGCGATGATGTCCGGATGCGGCGGACCGCCGAGCACCTCCTCGAGACGGTCGGGTGTGGCGATCCGATGCGCGTCCGCGCCGCGCGGGGCCGCCGCAGTCGTCCCGGTCGTCGTCTGCATCCGTCCTCCTCCGTGGTGTTGAGGACAGGCTACGCATACCCGCTGGGGTGCGCCGCGGCCGGTTCCGGCCCCCGGGCCCCGACGGTGCACCACCGTCCCCGGCGCCTGCGAACTCGGGTTTTCCCGCGTGCCGGGAAGCGCCGTTCCCGTGGCGGCGGGGCCGCTGTGATCGTGGTCTCAGGCGGCGCCGGGCGTGCGCCCGGCCGACCGGCACGACGGCGACGGGAGTGGAAGATGGGCAACAGGGTGCTCGACGTGATCGAGGCGCACGCGGACGAGCTGTTCGCGCAAGGCGAGGAAGCCGAGAAGATCGGCAAGCTCACCGATCGGACCGTGGAGATCATGAACGAGGCGCAGGCGATGCGCATGTTCCAGCCGGCCGAGTACGGCGGTCTGGAGTACCGGCCGCGGCAGTTCGCGGAGACGGTGATGCGCCTGGCGTCGCTGGATCCGGCGGCGGGCTGGGTGCTGGGCGTGTGCGGGGTGCACCCGTGGCAGTTGGCCTACAACGACAAGCGGGTGCGTGAGGAGGTGTGGGGTGAGGACAGCAGCATCTGGATGGCCTCTCCCTACATGCCCACCGGCATGCTCACCCCGAAAGGGGACGGCACCTACGGGTTCAGCGGCCGCTGGTCGTTCTCGTCGGGCACCGACCACTGCCGCTGGGTGTTCCTCGGCGGAATGCTCACCGAGGCGGACGGGTCGATGCCCGCGGAACCGCAGATGGTGCACGTCATCATCCCCCGCAAGGACTACGAGATCATCGACGGCTCGTGGGACGTGGTGGGCCTGCGCGGCACGGGCAGCAAGGACCTGGTGATCAAGGACGCCGTGGTGCCCGAGTACCGCTTCATGACCTGGGACGATGTGGTCAGCGGCGACGGTCAGGCGCGGTCGGGCCGCACCGAGACGCTCTACAAGCTGCCCTGGTCCGGCATGTTCCCGCTGGGCATCACCGCCGCCACCGTCGGAATCTGCGAGGGGCTGCTGCGGCTGGCCCAGGACTACCAGGCCGACCGCATCAACGCGCAGGGCACGGCCGTCAAGGACGACCCGTACACCATGTACCGCTTCGGCGAGCTGATGGCGGACATCCGGGCGGCGCGCGCGGAGCTGCTGGCCAACGTCGACGACCTCTGGGAAATGACCGAGCGGGGCGAGCAGGCCGATTTCGCGCGGCGCGCCCAGGGGCGCGCCACCCAGGTGCGTGCCGCGTGGCGGGCCGTGGAGGCGGCCAACGAGATCTACGCGCGCTGCGGCGGCACGGCGTTGCGCATGCAGATGCCGATGCAGCGGTTCTGGCGTGACGCGCAGGCCGGGATGCACCATGCGATCCACTCGCCCAACACCGTTTACCACGCGTCCGCCCTCAGCGCGCTCGGCGCCGACCCGCAGGGGCCGCTGCGGATGATGATCTGAGCGGGACTCGGGCCCGCAGCGGACGTTCACGGCGGGATGATCGCGACACGGAACCCCACATCACAGGAAGGACGCGGAGGAGCATGGCAGATCAGCAGGTGGAGCGCGAGATCCGGGCGCTCGGATACGTAGAGGTACAGACGAACGACATGGAGCGGTGGCGGAAGCTGGCGTTCGGGGTGCTGGGTTTCGCGGAGGGGGCGGGGCCCGATGAGAGGGCGCTGTACCTGCGGATGGACGAGCGGGCGGCGCGGATCATCGTCACGCCCGGCGAGACCGATGGCGTGACGGTGGTCGGTTGGGAGGTGCGCGACCAGGAGGCGCTCGACCGGGTGCGCGAGCAGGTCGGCGCCGCGGGCATCGAGGTGCGGGACCTGACGCAGCAGGAGGCGGACGGGCGTCGGGTGGAGGCGGCGATCGCGTTCACCGACCCGGCCGGAACGCAGCTCGAGGTGTTCCACGGGGCGCTGCTCGATCACAGCCCGGTGGTGACGCCGTTCGGGGCGAAGTTCGTCACCGGCGCGCAGGGCCTCGGCCACGCCGTCATCCCCGTTCCCGACCAGGGGGCCGCGTACGACTTCTACGTCAAAACGCTCGGATTCCTGCCGCGCGGCGCCTTCCGCATGCCCGCACCACCCGAGTACGGGCCCATGCGGATCCGGTTCTTCGGGGTCAACCAGCGCCACCACTCGCTGGCGATGATGCCCTCGCCCAAGCAGGGGCCGGGGCTCATCCACATCATGGTCGAGGTGGAGACCCTCGACCAGGTCGGCGAGGCGCAGGATCGCGTGGTCAAGGAGGGCATTTCGCTCTCGTCCACTCTTGGCCGGCACACCAACGACAAGATGGTGTCGTTCTACGTGCGCGCGCCGGGCGGCTGGGACATCGAGTTCGGCTGCGAGGGCATGCTGGTCGACGAGGAGCACTACACGGCCGAGGAGATCACGGCCGACAGCTACTGGGGCCACGACTGGTCCGGCTCCGAACCGCTGGCCGTGCTGCAGTAGGTCACCGCATCGACGCGTGCCGCCGGGGTGGCGACCCCGGCGGCACTGCGGCGTCTGCGGGCCGTGCGCGGTGCGTCAGACGCCCCCGCGGTGCTCCATCATCGGGTTGGGGCTGGCGTGGCGGGTGATCTCCGCGGCGGCGGCGAGCAGCGGCGCCACCAGCCGGTTGTCGATGCGGGCCACCGGCGCGCAGATCGAGATCGCGGCCACCGCAGGGTGTCCGTCGCTGGTGTCGGCCATCCCCGCCAGCACGGGCGTGGCGACGCACCCGACCCCGTTGAACGACTCGGCGCGGTCCACGGCGAAGCGGCGTTCGCGCACCTGCACGATCTCGCCGTGCAGCTGGTCGAGGTCGGTGATCGTGCGTGACGTCGACGGCGCCAGGTGCCGGATCCCCTCGATGAACTCGTCCGTCTCCGCAGCCAGCAGCACCTTGCCCACCGCGGACTGGTGCGCCGGCCGGTGCGTGCCGATCCGCGTGGGCACCGCGGCGCCGAACGCGCCTCCGCCGAGCTTGTCCCAGATCATCGCCTCTGTGCCGTCCAGGTAGGCCAGGTGCACCACGTATCCGGTGCGGGTGTGCAGATCGCGCAGCCGCGGGTAGGCGATCCGATGGAACCAGTGGTTGCGCAGGCCCTCCGTGCCCAGGGAGAACAGCCGCACGCCCAGCTCGTAGTTGGACCCGACGCGCAGCAGCCACCGCATGCGCACCATGCGGGTGAGCAACCGGTGCGCGGACGAGCGGGGGATGCCGGTGTACTCGACGACCTCCGACAGCGTCAGATACCCGTGCTCCTGCACCGCCCCGAAGATGAGATCGACCCGATCGAGCGTGGAATCGCCGGACCTGCCCGTCGTCATCCTCATGCCTCCGATCCGCGTGTTCGTCCCGCCGGCGCTGCGGGCCGTACCCGCCACGCGGGTCCACCTTCCGTTGCAGCGCAGCGAAGTGGACCGGGTGTTCCCTCTGTGCGGGAAACCCCCCTGGCCCAGATCACATTCTGCGCGCACTGTGGGGCAAAGCACTTCACCTATGATCGGAGACTGGGAATGACGGTCATTGACACGCAGGGCCAGAGCAACACGGGCGGCGACGATGAGGTCCGCCTGATCGAGAAGGGGTCCGCGCCCGAGCGGTTCGCCCGCGGCTGGCATTGCCTGGGCCTGGCGGAATGGTTCCGCGACGGCAAGCCGCACTCCGTCGAGGCGTTCGGCGGCAAGCTCGTCGTCTGGCAGGACACCCGGGGTGAGCTCAACGTGCTGGACTCGTACTGCCGGCACATGGGGGGCGACCTGTCGCAGGGCACCGTCAAGGGCGATGAGATCGCCTGCCCGTTCCACGACTGGCGCTGGGGCGGCGACGGCAAGTGCAAGGACATCCCCTACGCCAAGCGCGTGCCCATGCGTGCCCGGACGCAGGGTTGGCTCGCCATGGAACGCAACGGCCTGCTGTTCGTGTGGAACGACCCGGAGGGCGGCACGCCCACCGAGGAGGAGACCATCCCCGAGCTCGAGGGCTGGGCCAGCGACGAGTGGACCGACTGGTCCTGGAACAAGCTGCCGGTGAGCGGCTCGAACTGCCGCGAGATCATCGACAACGTCGTCGACATGGCGCACTTCTATTACGTGCACTTCGCGTTCCCGCAGCACTTCCGCAACGTGTTCGAGGGGCACGTGGCCACCCAGTACATGGACTCGAAGCCGCGCCTGGACGTGCAGTCCGGTACCAACTACGACGATCCGAACAGCACGCTGCGCTCGGAGGCGTCGTACTTCGGCCCGTCGTTCATGGTCGACTGGCTGTGGAACAACGCCAACGGCATGACGATCGAGACCGTGCTGATCAACTGCCACTACCCGGTGTCGCCCACATCGTTCGTGCTGCAGTACGGCGCCATGGTCAAAAAGCCCAAGGGCATGTCCGACGAGGCGGCGCAGGCGATGGCCCAACAGTTCGCCGAGGGCGTCAAGACCGGCTTCGAGCAGGATGTGGAGATCTGGAAGAACAAGTCCCGCATCGACAACCCGCTGCTCAGCGAGGAGGACGGCCCCGTCTACCAGCTGCGCCGCTGGTACGAGCAGTTCTACGTGGACCGCGCGGACGTCACCGAGGACATGACGCGGCGCTTCGAGTTCGAGGTGGACACCACCAAGGCCAACGAATACTGGGAGGCCGAGGTGGCGGACAACCTGGAGCGGATGAAGTCGCAGGGGATCGAGGCGGGCATCCACGCCCCCAAGCTCGACGCGTAGGCGGCTGCGATGCAACGGATCTCATGCAACCAGTGCGGCACCACCGTGCTGGCGGAGAAGTACAGTGCACAGCACACCAGCGTGCAATGGCTCGATGATGCGGCGTCGGCGTGCCCGCGCCTGCAACTGGAGAACGCGTCGGCGCTGGGGGGCGGCAAGCGCGGCACCACCGACCGCGTCTGCCCGGCGCTGCATGCGACGATCGATCAGGCGGTGCGGGACGGGACGCTCACCGTCACGCGTCGCGCGGAACCGGTACCGGGGAGGCTGGCATGAGCACGCTCGACACGGCGGAACCGCCGGTGGCGGCCGTCGACCCGAGGCGCCTGCGCACGGTGCTGGGCAACTTCTGCACCGGGGTCACCGTGATCACGGCGCACGACGGCGACCGGCCGTACGGGTTCGCCTGCCAGTCGGTCACCTCGCTGTCGCTCGACCCGCCGTACATCTCGTTCTGCCCCGCCAAGTCGTCCACCAGCTGGCCGGCGATGCGCGAGGCCGGGCGGGTGTGCGTCAACGTGCTGGCGGGCGACCAGCGTGAGTTGTGCGGCCGGTTCGCGGCCAGCGGCGGCGACAAGTTCTCCGGCGCCGGGTGGTCGCACGGCGGCAACGGCGCGCCGGCGCTGCACGGTGTGCTCGCGCGCATCGAGGCGGAGCTGGCGTTCGAGCACGAAGCGGGTGACCACACCATCGCGGTGTGCCACGTGACGGACCTGATCGCCGAGCGGGATGTGCATCCGCTGCTGTTCTTCCGCGGCGGCTTCGGCAGCTTCGCCTCCGCCGACGAGTCCGCGGCGTTCGGCGCATGACGGCCGCCAGGCGCTCGGACCTGCACCCGGACGTCGAGCAGTTCCTCGCCGTGCTGGACGAGGGTTTCCCGGACGTCACCCAGTACTCGGGCGCGGAACTGCGGGAGGTGATCTCCGGCCGGCGCGGACCGTTGGAACGCATCCCGGACATGCGCACCGCGGAGGACGTGACCATCGACGGCCCGGGCGGCGGCCTGCCGCTGCGGGTGTATGTGCCGCACGGGGAGTCGGCGTCGCCGCGCACGGTGATCGTGTTCGCCCACGGCGGTGGTTTCGTGTTCTGCAACCTCGACACCCACGACGAGTTCTGCCGCTCGATGGCGGCGGCGGTGGACGCCGTCGTCGTTTCGGTCGACTACCGGCTGGCGCCCGAGCACGAAGCACCGGCGGCGCTGGAGGACATGTACACCGCGGTGCAGTGGGCGGTGGAGCATGCCGCCGACTACGGGGGCGATCCCGCGCGGATCGCCGTCGCCGGCGACAGCGCCGGCGGCAACCTCGCGGCCACGGTGGCCCTCGCGGCGCGTGACCGGGGAGGGCCGGCCATCGCGGCGCAGATCCTGCTGTACGCGGTGATCGACGACGACTTCGACACCGAAAGCTACCGGCTCTACGGCGAGGGCTACTACAACACCGCGCGCGCCATGCGCTGGTACTGGGAGCAGTACGCCCCCACCGCCGGTCACCGCGACAGCGCCTACGTGGTGCCCACCCGGGCGGAGAGCCTCGCGGGGCTGCCGCGCGCGCTCGTCGTCACCGCCGAGCTCGACCCGCCGTGCTCGTCTGGGGAGACCTACGCGCAGCGCCTGTCCGACGACGGCGTGGAGGTCGTCGCGCACCGGTTCGACGGGCTGTTCCACGGGTTCCTCACGTTGCCGCAGTTCTCGCTCGCCGCGCCTGCGCGCGAGGAGCTGTGGGCGATGATCCGGACGCTGGTGGGGTAGAAGCACCGGCATCGCGGCTGTGCCCCGCGGTTCCGCGGAACCGCGGGGCACAGCCGTGTCCGCAGGCGGAGAAGAATTCCTCCCTCCGGATGGGAAGCGGCGCTCCGAAGCGCCCCGCTGTGTCGGATGGTCCGGGTGTACGGAATCGGCTGTGCGCTGGCGATTCCACCGAACCCGGAGGTGCATTGTTGTGAGGATCAGAGGTCGAGGGAGACGGAGCGTCGCCGCGGGTGCCGGCTGCGTGGCGCTCCTGCTCGCAGCGTCGGGGTGCGCGAGCACCGACGCGCAGGGCGGGGCCGGCGGCGAGGCGACGGGTCTTGCCGATCTGCGCGACGGCATGGTCAATGCGGTGGACGCCCCGGGCGATCCGCGCGCGGGCGGGGTCGTGAACTTCGGGGCATACTCGGAACCCACGTCCCTGGACCCGGCGAAGACCATCGCGGCGGTGACCACCGGCGGCATCGAGATGGTGAACATCTACGACTCGCTCATGCGGTACGACGCGGAGCAGCAGGCCGACGTGCCGCAGATGGCCGAGTCGCTGACGCCGGACGACACCTTCACCACGTGGACGCTGACCCTGCGTGACGGCGTCACCTTCTCCGACGGCACGCCGGTGGACGCGGCGGCGGTCAAGGCCAGCCAGGAAAGGTTCGGTGCCGCGAACGGGCCCGATGCGGCGGTGTGGAACGCCAACGTCGTCGATATCGCCACCCCCGACGACCAGACCGTGGTGTACACCCTGGACCATCCGTGGCCGCTGTTCTCCAACACCCTCACCACCGGGGCCGGCATGATCGTCGCCCCGGCGGCCGGCCCGCCGGGAGACGGATTCACGCCCATCGGCGCGGGCCCGTTCGAGTTCTCCGCGTGGGCCCAGGGA
The DNA here is from genome assembly GCF_014126825.1 of Tomitella gaofuii. NCBI lineage: Bacteria > Bacillati > Actinomycetota > Actinomycetes > Mycobacteriales > Tomitella > Tomitella gaofuii. Next base: position 412,804 of record NZ_CP059900.1, read on the forward strand.
ACGTCGATGGAGCTGACTGCGCGCGAGGACTATTGGGGCGGCGCGCCGCACCTCGACGGACTCAAGACCGTGTATCTGCCCGCGACCGAGGTCGGCCGGCAGACGTTCCTCAACGGCGGACTCGACACGATCCTGCTCCGCGAACCGGTCGACATCACACCGGTGCTGAGTGAGGGCTACCCGGGCTATGTGGCGATGACGGCGATCTCCAACACGGCGATCATCAACGCGGCGCCGGGGGAGGCGGGCGCGGATCCCCGGGTCCGCAAGGCCGTGCAGCTGGCGGTCGACCCGGCCGCCATCGCGCAACGGACCTACGGTGACGACGCGGTGGCGGGCAGTGCACTGTTCGCCGACTACTCCCGCTGGCACACCGACGTGGCCGGCCCCGTCGCCGACCCGGACGCGGCGCGTGCGCTCGTGGCACAGGCGAAGGCGGACGGATTCGACGGGAACCTCGTGCTCGACTCGGGCCCGGGGCAGAGCAAGCAGCGGCAGATGCTGGCCCTGGAGGCGCAGCTCGAGGCGGTCGGATTCGCCGTGGAGGCGCGGCAGCAGCAGACATTCCCCGATCACATCCGCGCCATCGCGCAGGGCGACTACGACTTGGCGGAGTGGGGCATCAACCTGCGCGAGCCCGACCCGTACGTGAAGATGGTGGCGGCGATGCACTCCGGCGGCAAGCAGACCTACGGGATGTACACCAGCGCTCGGATGGACGAACTCATCACCGCATTCCAGACGGCGGACGGCGACGAAGCGAAGCTGGCCGCGATGGCCGGCATCCAACGTCAGGTCAACGAGGATGCGCCCTTCCTCGTCATGGGCTTCTACCCCGAATACGTGGCCATGCAGCGCAATCTGCACGGGGTGGTCGGGAGCTCGGGAACGATGCTGCTGTTCGGCGACGCCTGGAAGGGGTGATCGCGGCGTTCGCCCCGCCCCGCGGGGTATGCGGGGCGGGGCTGGTCAGCGTTCTGCGACCCGCGCCTCGATCCTGCACAGCAAGCGCAGGTGCGGCTGCGCGTCCGGCGTGACCCTCTCTGCAAAGATCTCCAGCGACGACGCGCGGGCCTGCAGGTCTTCGAGGTCGGCCAGCAGCCAGTCGGGCACGTACCCCACGGGCTCGCCGCTGTCGACGCAGATCAGTTGCGCACGCTCGTTCACCTCGTTGGTCGGCTCCGGCCGCAGCCGGAGCATCTGCCCTTCGTGGAGGCAGGACAGCAGCGCGCCGTCGCCGTCGACATGGCGCACGCCGGAGGCCAGGAAGCGGCTTATGATGGTGCCGTCCGGTCCTGGCGCCAGGTCGTCCACCAGGTGGAAGGTGTCGGTGGCGCGCGGGCCGCCGGTGCGGGCGAGCAGCTCCATCGGGGTGTCGGACTCGGCCGAGTCGACGCCGAGGGAGTGCAGGTAGGCGGGGAACGACTCGCGGCGGCGCGACATCAGCCGGTTGACGAAGAAGGCCGGCAGCCCGGTGGACACGTAGGCCCGGTCGAGATCGGGGAACTGGGTGAGCGGGTGGAAGCCCGAGACGTCCGCTGCGCCGGGGACGTACTCGAACGCGTAGCGGCCGTCGACGAGCTCGGACAGGACTCCGACGCGGATGAACTGCCTGGACTCGGGGTTCTGCCAGATGAGGAACAGCCGCCGAGCCACCGGGGTGGGGGACTCCGCGAGCATCCTCGACGCAGCGTCAGTCGCCATGGAGGATCCTTTCCCGGTTGTGGATGAGCAGCTTCACCCTGAAGATACGCCCGGTGGCCAACAGGTATTCGGGGGGAACCTGCCGCATCAGGTAGCCCGCCCACGCGTCGAACGCGGTGCGGATCGGTGCGGGGCACGCTCGCGGCGCCCCGATCCCGGCCAACGCATCATGCACGGCCTCGACCGTGTAGCGGCTGTTGTGGCGGGGGACCTGGGTGTCGTAGTCGGAATCGATGCGGGCGAGCAGCTCGTTTCCGTGGATGAGGCGCTCGCCAGGCGAGAGGATGGAGCGGGAGTGGACGCCGCGGCGGCCGTTGTGCAGCGCGGGGATGGTGGCGGCCGTGGGGATCGACAGCATCGTGGCCAGCCGGTGCACCGCCCACTCGGCCCAGTCCTCGCCCATGGTGCGCCCTTGGCTGACGCGCGCGTACTTGAACAGGAACTCCTGCCCGTCGGCGGCGCGAACCCAGAACTTCTCCTTGGTGCCCAGGGGCTCGTCCGCGATCTGGGGTTCGGAGTGGTCCGGTGCCAGTGGCCATTCGTCGATCGCCTCGACCCGCCATGCGTGCTCCATCGATCACGCCGGATGCTGACAGAAGTCACTCATGACGTGCACAGGGCCTTTCGGTGTGCGCGGGCCCGTGTGTCGGCGACTGTCGGCGGGGCATTCCACACCCTCACACCTGCGCCTTGGCCCACTTGTAGTCGGCCTTGCCGGCGGGCGTCCGGCGGACCTCGTCGACGAAGACGACGGTGCGCGGGATCTTGTAGCCGGCCAGCATGGTGCGGCAGTGCTCCTGGATCTGCTCGACGGTGGGCTCTGCGGAGCCCGGGTAGACGGAGACGACCGCCGCCACGCGCTGCCCCATCCGCTCATCGGGTGCGGGGACCACCAGCGCGTCGGCCACGGCGGGGTGCGCGTGCAGCGCCGCCTCGACCTCCTCGGCGAAGACCTTCTCGCCGCCGGTGTTGATGCACCCCGAGCCGCGGCCGAGGAAGACGATGGTGCCGTCGGCCTCGACACGGCCCATGTCGCCGAGCACCGCCAGGCGCACACCGTCGGCGCGGGTGGGGAAGGTGCGGGCCGTCTTCTCTTCGTCCCCGTAGTAGCCCAGCGGCACGTTGCCCACGCGGGCGATGTAGCCGACCTCATCGGAGCCCGGCGCGATCGCGGCGAGCGCGTCGTCGACCAAGATCATGTTCGGCGACGGCGCCATGCGCAGGTTCCCGTCCCCGTCCACGGTGAACGCACCGTCGTTGCCGGTCTCCGAGGCGCCGAAGTTGTCGCGCAGCAACAGTTCCGGCTTCACTGCGAGCATCCTGTCGCGCACGCCCACCGACCACACGGCGCCGCCCGAGGTGATCGAGTAGAGCGAGCTCAGGTCGACGTCGCCCTTGCGCCGTTCCATCTCGTCCACCAGGGGCAGGCCCATCCCGTCGCCGACGATGAGGATGGTCGTGAGCCGTTCGGTCTCGATGGCGCTGACGATGGTCTTGGGGTCGAAGTCGCGCATGAGCACGACGCGGGCGCCGAGTGTGAAGAAGGTGAACAGCGAATACAGCGCCGCCCCGTGCATCAGCGGCGCTGCGATGAGGAACGCCATCTCCGGGAATTCCTTGGCTGCCGCGGCCACCTCGGCGAGGTCCTTGCGCTTGCCCTCGCCGTAGGGGTTTCCTCCGGAGAGCGGTTTGTGGAAGAAGTCGTCGTGGCGCCACATGACGCCCTTGGGGTACCCGGTGGTGCCGCCGGTGTAGAGGATGTAGCGGTCGTCGCCGCTGCGCTTGGTCGGCCCGAGGTCCGCCGACAGCCCGTGGGCATCGGCGAAGTCGACCAGCCGGACGGACCGGGCCTCGGCCGCGGCACGCAGTGCGGGGTCGGCATCGCCGACGACGATGACCGTGCGGATCAGCGGGCAGGATTCCAGCAGTCCCGCGAGCGTGCGCTGATGCTCCGGCAGCTCCACGATCACCGCCGCCGAGTCGGAGTTGGTGAAGATGTACTCGAGTTCGGCGGGGGTGTACCGGTAGTTGACGTTGATCGGCACCGCCCGGATCTTGATCAGCCCGAGAATGCTTGCGACGTGCTCGACGCTGTTCTTGAGGAACAACGCCACGTGGTCGCCGGCGCCGATGCCCGACTGCGAGAGCAGGTTCGCGGTGCGTCCGGCTTCAGCGTCGAGCTCCGCGTACGTGAGGTGCGTGCCCTCGTAGGTCAGCGCGGTGCGGTCCGGTACGGACGCCGCGACGGCCTCGAAGATGTCGGCGAGGTTGAACTCCATCGGGGCATCCCTTTCGTCGGCGTCGGACTGCCATGTGCATCCAATCACACACGTTCACGCCTACTGTCGTTCTACCGGGGTGGTCCCGCCCAGCGGTGCACGGCGGATCCGCCGGAGCCCCTCCTCACGTCGCCTGGAACGAGCGCCGTGACAGGCCCACGTCGTAGCCGTCCACCTTCGTGTGCACAGGACCGGCCGGGTCGTCGGCCGCGCCGAGCGCCACGAACAGCGGCGTGAAGTGCTCGACGGTGGGGTGCGCGTAGGGCATGCCGGGCGCGGCGGTGCGGTAGCGCGCCAACTCGCCCATATCGCCGCGGGCCAGCGCCTCGGCCGCCCACGCGTCGAAGTCCGACGACCAGCCGGGCACCACGTTGTGCCGGAACATCTCGCGGGTGAGGAACGGCAGCCCGTGCGTCATGTGCCCGGAGCCGATCACCAGCACGCCCTGTTCGCGCAGCGGGCGCAGCCGCTTGCCCAGGTCCAGCAGCGTGTCGGACGTGCGTCCGGTGGAGGAGTCGACGGGCCTCGGCTACGTGAGCACCGCGTGGGCCGTCGGCACCGAAGGCAATGAGGTGCCGGTGATGCACGCGCGCGGGCACGACGTGCACGTCGCAACCCTGCTCGGCGCGGCGGCGCTGCTGGCGAAGGGGTGCGAACACTGGCACGGCACGCTCGTCGCGCTCTTCCGGCCGGCCGAGGAGGCGGCGGACGGAGCGCGGTCGATGGTCGACGACGGCCTCGCGGCGCTGCTGCCGCATATCGACGTCGCGCTCGCACAGCATGTGCTGCCCGCGCCCGCAGGCCTGGTGGGCACGCGCAGCGGCGCCGTACTCTCGGCCGCCGACAGCATTCGCATCACCGAGCACGGCCCCGGTGCGCCGCATCGTGAAGGCGGAGTGCCAGGCGTCCGGTTCGCCGCGCGAGCCCGAGTTCGCGCTGTTCGACGGTCTTCCCGCTCACTGCGAACGACGCCGCCGTCACCGAACGCCTCGCCTCGGCGTTCGCGGAGCATTTCGGCGAGTGGTTCCGGGAGCTGCCGCCTGCGTACCGATCGCGCTACCATCGAATATGTCGTACACATACGATAGAACCGAGGCATGAAGGTACGGATCACGAGCGGCGCCCGCAAGCACGGACTGACCCGCACCCGCATCCTCACGGCACTGGAGAACGCCGAACTCATCGACACCGTCGGTGACAAGCAGGTGTTCCTCGGCACCGATGATCAGGGCGTCGAACTGCACATGATCCTCGTCCCTGATGATCGCGACCTCGACCGGATGTCGTGCATCCACGCAATCCAGTACCACTACCTGATCGGAGGCGACCGGTGATGCCGAGTTTCAAGAAGCTGCACGGGGAGCCCACCCTCGATACCAGCGACGAGCCCGTCGTCTACCACGGCGAGGAATTGACCGACGAGCGCGCCGACGAGATTGCGGCCGCCACGCTGGCAGAGATCCGGAAGCGGAACCTCGTGCCGGGTCGCAAATCGCTCACCGGCGGGACCACGACGTCGCCGCAAGTCGTGGTTCGAGTCCCGGCCGACGTGAAGGTCCGGCTCGATGCGCAGGCGAAGCGGGAGGGCGTGACACTGTCGGCGCTGGCCCGCAAGGCCTTCGAGGAGTATCTCTCCGGTGCGGGGTGAATCTCCGCGGCAGGTGAACCCTGCAGCGCAGTGCCGCCTTTCCGCCGCCTTCGCCCCGGTAGCAGCGTCACCGTCTCGAGTCGCCCGCTGAACGGGTACGGCGGCGCATAGGACTCGTCCACGGGGGTGCCGGTGTCGGCGCCGATATTCATGCCCTCGACGTAGTTCAGGCGCCAGTGGGTGCGCTCCACCCGCCCCAGCCCGATCCCAGCGCCGTCGCAGTCCAACGTGATGGAACCGCCGGCGCCGCGCTTGTCGGAGCCGGCGTCGAACCGGACGGCGACCTCGTGCGTGCCCGCGGGGGAGCGGGGTGTCCTCCGGCGCCACGCCCAAGCGCTACTGCCGGGCTGAAGTCTCCTCGCGCAGCGCGTCCCAGCCGTCGTCGAACCGCCCCGCGAAGCGCTCGCTCGATCCACTGGCGTGGCGCGTGGCAGGCGGCATTGGCGTACTGCACGAACAGCGAGGTGTCCGGGGTGGCGGACTTCCGCGTGCGGATTCACTCGATCGCCTGGTCGGCGAGGTCCTTCTCCGGGTGGTAATCGGGAGCGTCGGCCGGCGCCTCGACCGGTGCGGGCACGCGTCCGGCCAGGGCGCGGTTCGTGGTGCTCAAGGAGGACTCCGATCGGGCGTCGGCGCGCGAAAGCATGTAGCAAATGTTTGATACATGTCGAGCGTAGCGGCATGGCGTTGTAGGCGAGGGGGAATGGGACCGATCGTCGCCGCGCGGCGGCGGCGCTGTTGACGGCGGTCGATGACTGTGATCATATGTATCAAACGTTTGCTACGTAACTGGGATCACAGGAAGGCAGCGATGAGTGACAAGAGGATGACCGCCGACGACGTGGTCGCCCGGCTGCGGTCGGGGATGACGATCGGCATCGGCGGATGGGGATCGCGGCGCAAGCCGATGGCGCTCATCCGGGCGATCCTGCGCTCTGATCTGCGTGACCTGACGATCGTGTCGTACGGCGGCGCGGATGTGGGTTTGCTCTGCGCCGCGGGGAGGGTCAAGAAGGTGGTCTTCGGCTTCGTGTCGCTCGACTCGATCCCGCTCGACCCGCACTTCCGGGCGGCTCGGCAACGTGGCGAGGTCGAGGTGGCCGAGTACGACGAGGGCATGCTCATGTGGGGCCTGTACGCGGCCGGCATCCGGATGCCGTTCCTGCCCACCCGCGCCGGCCTGGGCTCGGACGTGATGACGGTGAACCCCGGGCTGAAGACGGTGGCCGACCCGTACGGGGACGAGGTGTTCGCCGCGATGCCGGCGCTGAAGCTCGACGCCGCGCTGGTGCACATGAACCGTGCCGACATGCACGGCAATTCACAGTTCCTGGGGCCGGATCTGTACTTCGACGACCTGATGTGCATGGCCGCCGAGGACTCCTACGTCTCCTGCGAGCAGATCGTGCCCACGGAGGAGCTCACCGCGGACGCGCACCCGTCCACGCTGCGCATCTCCCGCCTGCTCGTCTCGGGCGTGGTGGAGGCGCCGCGGGGCGCCCACTTCACCTCGTGTGCGCCGGACTACGGGCGCGACGAGGCCTTTCAGCGTGCATACGTGAACGCCGCCAAGGACCCGGCGGCATGGGACGAGTTCAGCACGGTCTACCTGACGGGCACCGAGGACGACTATCAGCGTGCCGTGGCGCGCTTCGACACGCAGGAGGCGATGGCATGAGCGGCGCGGAGACGGGAACGCTGGTGCAGGCGCCCGCGACCCGGGCGGAGGTGTGCGCGGTGGCCGTCGCGGAGTCCTACCGGGGCGACGGCGAACTCATCGCCAGTGCGTTCGGGACGGTCCCCGCGATCGGAGTGCGGCTGGCGCGGGCCACCTTCGAGCCGGACCTGGTGCTCTCCGACGGCGAGGCCTACGGCGTGCGCGGCACGTGGGCCGTCGGCGGGCCGGCCGAGGGGCCGATCGAGTCGTGGATGTCGTTCAATCAGATCTTCAACCTGGTGTGGAACGGCAAGCGGCACATCATGATGATCCCCAGCCAGCTCGACGCCCACGGCAACTCGAACATCTCGGTGATCGGCGAGCACGCCAAACCGAAGGTGCAGCTGCTCGGGGTGCGGGGCGCGCCCGGCAACAGCGTCTACCACCCCACCGGCTACTGGGTTCCCGCGCACTCGACCCGCGTCTTCGTCCCCGCGGTGGACATGGTCTCCGGCGTCGGCCACGACAATGCGGCCAAGGCCGGTCCCGCCGCGTCGCGGTACCACGACCTGCGCGAGGTGGTGACGAACCTCGCCGTGCTCGACTACGCGCCCGACGGCCGCCTGCGGCTCAAGTCGGTGCACCCGGGCGTCACCGTCGACGAGGTGGTCGATGCCACCGGATTCGACCTGGTGATCGACGGCGACGTGCAGGAGACGCGACGGCCCGATGGCGAGGAGCTGCGCCTGATCCGCGAGGTCATCGACCCGCGCGGCCTGCGGAACGCCGAGATGCGGGACGGGGAGGTCGTCGCATGAGCACGGTCGAAGCGCACCCGACGCTGCACACCCGGGTGTGCGAGATGTTCGGGTGCACGTACCCCATCGTGCAGACCGGCATGGGCTACGTCTCCGATTCCGCGCTCACCAAGGCCACCACGGCCGCGGGCGGGCTCGGCATCATCGCCGGCGGCATGTTGAACTACGACGAGCTCAAGGCCGCCATCGAGGATGTGCAGGAGCACACCGACAACCCCTTCGGCGTGAATATGCGCGCCGACCAGCCGGACATCGACAAGCGCGTCGACCTCTGCATCAGTGCGGGGGTCAAGGTGGCGTCGTTCGCGCTGGCGCCCAAGCAGCCGCTGATCGAGAAGCTCAAGAATGCGGGCCTGGCGGTGGTGCCGTCCATCGGCGCGCGCCGGCACGCGGAGAAGGTGGCGGCCTGGGGCGTCGACGCGGTGATCGTGCAGGGCGGCGAGGGCGGCGGCCACACCGGCGCCGTGCCCACGAGCCTGCTGCTGCCGCAGGTGGTGGACGCGGTGGACATCCCCGTCATCGCCGCGGGCGGCTACTTCGACGGGCGCGGGCTCGTCTCCGCCCTGGCCTACGGCGCCGAGGGCATCGCCATGGGCACCCGGTTCCTGCTCACCAGCGACTCGCCTGTCGCCGACGCGGTGAAGCAGGTCTATCTGTCGAAGTCGGTGGCCGACACCGTGGTCACCCTCGAGATCGACGGGGTGCCGCAGCGGGTGCTCAACGCCGGCACGATCGGCGAGCTGGAGAAGACCACCGGACCGCGCCGGGTCGCCCGTGCCGTGCGCAACGCGGTGGCCTTCCGCAAAATATCGGGCACGCCGTGGAGCGCCATGGTCCGCGAGGGCCTGGCCATGAAGAAGAGCGGCGAACTGGACTGGAGCCAGGTGATCATGGCGGCCAACGCGCCCATGCTCTACCGCTCGGCGCTGGTCGACGGAGACCCCGACCTGGGCGTCATGGCCACCGGGCAGGTCGTCGGCCTCATCGACGACATCCCCAGCTGCGCAGAACTCATCGATCGCATCGTCGCCGACGCCACCGCCACGCTGCACCGGCTCGGCGCCTGACATGCCGCACACGGACAACGAGAGGGACACCATCATGAACCATCTGCACGGCAAGGTCGTCGTCGTCACCGGGGCGGGCCGCGGGTTGGGTCGCGAATACGCGAAGCTCGCCGCCGCCGAGGGCGCCCACGTCGTCGTCGACGACACCGGCGCGGCCGCCGACGGCACGGGAGCGGACCCGTCGCTCGCGCAGGCCGTCGCCGACGAGATCACCGCCGCCGGCGGCAGCGCGGTGGCGAGCTCCGCCGACGCCGCCGCGATCGCCGGTGCACAGGAACTGCTGGACCTGGCCCTCGAGCGCTTCGGCCGCGTCGATGGGCTGGTGAACAACGCCGGGATCCTGCGCGACCGCATGTTCGTCAACATGAGCGAGGACGAGTGGGACGACGTGATCCACGGCCAGCTGCGCGCGGCGTTCGCCCCGTGCCGCGTGTTCGGCGCGCACTGGCGTGCACGCTCCAAGTCCGGAGACGAGGTGTCGGCGTCGATCGTCAACGTCGCGTCCACGTCGGGGCTCAACGGTGCCGTGGGCCAGAGCAATTACGGTGCCGCGAAGGCCGGCATCGCCTCGCTGACGATCATCCTGGCGCAGGAGATCGGGCGCTACGGCGTGCGCGTCAACGCGATCACCCCCGTGGCGCGCACCCGGATGACCGAGGACGTGCCCGGCATCAAGGACATGGTGGCGGCACCCGCGGATCCGGCGGCGTTCGACACCTACCACCCCGCCAACGTCGCGCCGATCGTCGCGCACCTGCTCACCGACGCCTGCGATGTCACCGGAAAGGTCTTCTACGCCAAGGGCGGGGAGATCCGGCAGTTCCTGCCCTGGCACTACGGCCAGACCATCGTCAAGGAGGGGCGGTGGACGCTCGACGAGCTCGCCGTCGAGATGAAGCCGCTCGAGCAGGACGCAGCCGACGGATCGGGGGCCACCCATGGCTGACCCCGCCGCCGTGGGCACCGAGGGCGCCCCCTTCCGGCTCGACGTCGAACGCGGCAAGATCCGCGAGTTCGCCCGGGCCACCGGCACCGCCGACCTGACCGGCATCGACGCGCAGGACGCGCCGGTGAGCCAGCCGACGTTCCTCACCACCGCGCTGCACTGGCAGACCGGCGACGCCAACCCGTGGCCCGCCGTCAAGCTAGACCAGCAGCGCGGCCTGCATGCCGAGCAGGAGTTCACGTTCTTCGGCGCGCCGCCGCGTGCGGGCACCAGGCTGGAGGGGCGCGCGCGGATCTCCGACATCTACACGAAGCAGGGCCGCCGCGGCGGCGAGATGACGTTCGCCGTGATGGTCACCGACTATTACGACGAGTCCGGCCGGCTTGTCGCGCAGGCGAAGATGACCGGCGTGGAGACGGCCCGTCCCCCGAAGGAGGACGAAGCATGAGCGCCGCGAGGACTACGAGCACGCCGGCCGCCCTGACCCCGCCCGCGCCGTGGACGGTGGGGCCAGTGACCCGCACCGACTTCGTGCGGTACCAGGGCGCGTCGGGCGACATGAACCCCATCCACCACGACGAGGAGTTCGCCCGCGCGGCGGGGTTCGACGCGCCGTTCGCGGTGGGCATGTACCAGGCCGGGCTGCTCGGCACCTACGCCACCGAGTGGCTGGGCGCGGAGAACGTGCGCTCGTTCCGCATCCGGTTCCTCGAACAGGTGTGGCCGGGCGACACGCTCACGGCCACCGCCGAGGTGGTGCGGGAGTACACGGCCGACGACGGCGCCGCACGCGTCGACATTGAGCTGGTGTGCACGCGGCAGACCGGCGGAGCAGCCGTGAAGGCGTGGGCGACGTTCGTCGTGCCGGACGGCGGGGCCGGCTCATGAAGGCCCAACAGGTGCACGAGCTCGGCGGGCCCGAGGTGCTGCGGCTGACGGAGGTGCCGGACCCCGCGCCCGGACCGGGCCAGGTGGTGATCGACGTGCGCGCGGCGGGCGTCAACTTCCCCGACGGGCTGCTGGCCGCGGGGAAGTATCAGACCAAGCCGGACCTGCCGTTCACTCCCGGTTCCGAGGTGGCCGGCGACGTGACCGCAGTGGGAGAGGGCGTGGCCGGGCTGGAGCCGGGCATGCGTGTCGCCGCGTTCTGCGGCCTCGGCGGCTACGCCGAGCAGGTGGTGGTGGACGCGTGGCGCGTGTTCCCCATCCCGGATGCCATGCCCTACTCCGACGCGGCCGGGTTCTCCGTCAACTACGGCACCTCGTACCACGGCCTCGTCGACAAGGCGGGGCTCGCGGAAGGCGAGCGTCTGCTCGTGCTCGGCGCCGCCGGCGGAGTGGGCCTGACCGCGGTGGAGACAGGGCGCGCGCTGGGCGCCGAGGTGATCGCCGCCGCGTCCACCCCGGAGAAGCTCGCCATCGCCCGCTCGCGGGGCGCATCGGGGCTGATCGACTACGCCGCCGGCGAGCTGCGCGAGGGGCTCACCGAGGCCGGCGGCAAGGTCGACGTGGTCTACGACCCGGTGGGCGGTGACCTCGCCCAGGCGGCCCTCCGCTCCCTGCGTTGGGGCGGGCGCTATCTCACCGTCGGCTACGCCTCCGGCGACATTCCCCGCGCGGGCATGAATCGGCTGCTCATCATCTCCGGCGCACTGCACGGCGTGCTCTGGGGCGAGTGGGCCAAGCGCAACCCGGAGAAGAACGCGGCCAACATGCGGCGCCTGCTCGGCTGGTACGCCGAGGGGCGCCTGGTGCCGCACATCGACAGGATCGTCCCGTTCGTCGACGCGTCCGCCGCGCTCGACGTGGTGATGACGCGCCGGGCCGTCGGCAAGGTCATCCTCACCCGCGACTGAGCGCCCGCCGGCGTCGTCACACACAGCCAGGAAGGACCGTCAGAATGGACCTGTCGCCCAGTCCCGCGGCACGCGAGATCATCGAACGCCTCGAGGTGTTCATGACCGAACACGTGTATCCGGCCGAGGCCGTGTACGCGGCGCAGCGCGAGGAGAACGGCCCGCGCAGCCACGCGCTGCCGGCGGTGGTCGAGGAGCTCAAGGCGGAGGCCCGCCGGCAGGACATGTGGAACCTCTTCCTGCCGGCGCTCTCCGGCCTGACGCACCTGGACTACGCGCACATCGCCGAGATCACCGGCCGTTCGCCCTACATCGCCCCGGAGGCGCTGAACTGTTCGGCGCCGTCCACCGGGAACATGGAGATCCTGCACATGTTCGGCACGGACGAGCAGAAATCGCGGTGGCTCGCACCGCTCATGGCGGGCACCATGCGGTCCGGCTTCTCGATGACCGAGCCGGACGTCGCCTCCTCGGACGCGCGCAACATCGCGACGTCGATCGTCCGCGACGGCGACGAGTACGTGATCAACGGGCGCAAGTGGTGGACGACGGGGGCCGGGGACCCGCGCTGCGGGATCCTCGTGGTGATGGGCAAGACCGACCCGGACGCCGCACCGCACCGGCAGCAGTCGATGATCCTGGTCCCGGTGGACACCCCGGGAGTGGAGATCGTGCGGACGCTGCCGATCTTCGGCTACTACGACCAGCAGGGGCACGCGGAGATCCGCTACGACGATGTGCGCGTGCCGGCCGGAAACCTGCTCGCGGGCGAGGGCGACGGGTTCGCCATCGCGCAGGCGCGGCTGGGTCCCGGGCGCATCCACCACGCCATGCGCTGCATCGGCATGGCCGAGCGGGCGCTGGAGATGATGGTGCGCCGCGCGATGGGGCGCGAGACCTTCGGCACCCGGCTGTCCGACCAGGGCGTGGTGCGCACGTGGATCGCCGAGTCGCGCATGGAGATCGAGCAGGCACGCCTGCTGGTGCTCAAGACGGCGTGGCTGATCGACCAGGTGGGCGCGAAGGGCGCCGCCATCGAAGTGGCCGCGGTGAAGGTGGTGGGGCCGCGCGTCGCACGATCCGTGCTCGACCGCGCCATCCAGGTGCACGGCGGCGGCGGCGTCACCGACGACTTCCCGCTGGCACGCATGTGGGCGACGGGCCGGATCCTCGGCATCGCCGACGGGCCCGACGAGGTCCACATCCGCAGCGTCGCCCGCCACGAGCTGCGCAAGTACCGCTGAACGGAGGAGGATCCCATGGCCGGTCCGCGCACGGCACCGACAGTGTTCACCCCGGCGACGCTGGGCCCGATCACGCTGCGCAACCGCATCATCAAGGCCGCCACCTTCGAGGGGCGCACGCCCGGTGACCTCGTCACCGACGAGCTCATCGCGTTCCACGAGGAGGTGGCGGCCGGAGGGGTGGGCATGACCACCGTCGCGTACTGCGCCGTCGCGCCCGAGGGGCGCACCCAGGGCGGGCAGCTGTGGATGCGGCCCGAGGCGGTGCCGGGGCTGCGCCGGCTCACCGACGCCGTGCACGCGCAGGGCGCGGCGGCGCAGGCACAGATCGGGCACGCCGGCATCGTCGCCGACTCCACCAGCACGGGCCGCCCGGCGCTGGGTCCCGGTCGGCGCTTCAACCCGATGACGTTCCGGTTCACCCAGGCGGCCACCACCGCCGACATCGCGCGCATCGCCGCCGCACACGGTGATGCGGCGGTGATCGCGGAGGAATCGGGCTTCGACGCGGTCGAGGTGCACCTGGGCCACAACTACTTCGCCAGCTCGTTCCTGAGCCCCGCGATCAACAGGCGCACCGACGGTTTCGGAGGCTCGCTGGAGAACCGGGCGCGCGTGGCGCTCGATGCGCTGCGGGCCGTGCGGGAGCGGGTGGGCGATCGCATCGCCGTCACCACCAAGCTCAGCATGGACGACGGCGTGCCGGGCGGCTTCTGGACCGATGAGGCGATGGTGCTGGCCGAGTGGATCGACCGCGAGGGGCTGGTCGACGCCATGGAGCTCACCGTCGGCAGCTCGCCGCTCAACCCCATGTACCTGTTCCGCGGAGACGCGCCGGTGCGCGAGATGGCCGAGCTCATGCCGCCCGTGCGCAAGGCCGGCATCCGCATGTTCGGCAAGTACAAGATCAAGCACTACCCGTACCGGCCGCTGTTCCTGCTCGAGCAGGCCGAACAGATCAAGTCCGTCGTCGAGAACACCAAGCTCACGCTGCTCGGCGGCATCACCGACCTCGACGGGATGACCACCGCGATGGACCGCGGATTCGACTTCGTCGCCATGGCCCGTGCGCTGCTGCGCGAGCCGGACCTGGTCAACCGCATCGCCGCCGATGCTTCGACGCACTCGCTGTGCATCCACTGCAACAGGTGCATGCCGACGAACTTCTTCAACACCCGCTGCGTGCTGCGGCCGGAGACGGTGGGCCTGCTGCCGTTCCCGGCGGACGCGTAAGTGGCACTGACGCAGCCGAATGTCCACCGAACGTCGCACATAGGGCCCCGGCGCAACCAAATGTCCACCGAACGGGGCGCGGGCACGACCACACCGATACGAGGACGGAAATGATGACTCTCACCCCGCAGACCGCGGGCACCGTGCTGGAACGCGGCAGGTGCGCCGACCCGGCGCAGCTGGCGCATCGCGCCGACTGGCTGCGGCTGCGCGTGATCGAGATGATCGACCGCGCCGGGCTGGGCCACTACTCGAGCACGTTCTCGTGTGCGGAAATCCTTGCGGCGCTGTACTATCACGCGCTGCGCCTGGACCCGGCGGACCCGGACTGGCCCGATCGTGACCGGTTCCTGCTGGGCAAGGGGCACGCCGCGGTGGGGCTCTGGCCGATCCTCGCCGACCTCGGCTACCTGCCGACCGAGGCGCTCGACACGTTCGGCTACCTCGGCAGCCGGGTGGGCGACCATCCCGATATGCGCACGGCGCCGGGGGTGGACTTCAGCTCCGGCTCGCTGGGGCACAACCTGTCGGTGGGGCTGGGCATGGCCTACGCGGCCCGGCTGCGCGGCTCCGATCACCGCACGTTCGTGCTCACCGGCGACGGCGAACTGCACGAGGGGCAGGTCTGGGAGGCGGCTGCGGCGGCGTCGCACTACAGGCTGGGCAACCTCGTCGCGATCGTCGACGCCAACGGCTTCATCGGCAGCGGCCCCACCGATGAGCTGCTCGGCATCGAGCCGCTGGCGCAGCGGTTCGCGGCGTTCGGCTGGCGCGTGGTGGAACTGGACGGCAATGACACGGGCGCTCTGATCGAGGCGTTCGACGCGTTGCCCGACCCCGGATCGGAGAGTCCCGTCTGCCTCATCGCGAGGACGGTGAAGGGCAAGGGGGTCCGGTTGATGGAGGAGTCGCCGCGGGCCTGGCACGTCGGATATCTCGACTCCGGGCAACGGGCGGCCGCGGTCGCGGAGATCACGATGCGGATGACGAAAAGGGAGGCCGGGGCATGACGGCGGCGACAGGCTCGACGACGGGTGCGGGCACGGACCGCTCGGCGGCGATGGAGGACGTCTTCTCCGACGAGGGGCAGGCCTCCTCGCTCAACCTGCTGGGCCACGCGATGGCCGAACTCGCCGACAAGCACGACGACGTGGTGGTGCTCAGCGCCGACATGGGCTCGGCGCTCACCGAACTGCGCGAGCGGCATCCCGAGCGCTACATCGAGCTGGGTATCGCCGAGACCAACACCATCTCGGTGGCCGCGGGGATGGCGGCGTCGGGGCTGCGCCCGTACGTGCTCGCGTTCGCCCCGTTCGGGATGATCAAGTGCGCCGAGCAGATCCGCACGGACTTGTCGGCGACGATGATGCCGGTGACGCTGGTGACCAGGCTCTCCGGTCTGGCGATGGGCTACTTCGGCACGAGCCACCACGCGGTCGAGGACCTCGCGATAGCCCGGCCGATCACCAACCTCACGATCATGACCCCCGCGGACAACAACGCCGCGCTGGGTTTGCTCGAGGCGAGCCATGACCTCGCCGGGCCGTCCCTGCTGCGCGTGAGCGAGGGGGCGATGCCGGTGTACGACGCGGTGCCGGAACTACGGCGGGGGCGCTTCGTGCGGGTCCGCGAGGGGGCGGACATCACGATCATCGCGACGGGGGTCGGCGTCGGCTGTGCCGTGGCCGCGGCGGCGGACCTGGCCGGGCGCGGTATCGACGCAGCGGTGCTCGACGCCGCGTACATCAAACCGTTCGACGCGGAGGCCGTGCTCGCCGCGGCACGCGCGACAGGCGCGATCCTCACCGTGGAGGAGCACAACATCGTCGGCGGGCTCGGCTCGGCGGTGGCGGAAGTGCTCGGCCGGCACGCCGGGGAGCTGACGGCTGCGCGCGGCGGCTCGCCGGTGCGCGTGGCCTCGGTGGCCCTGCCGGACGAGGACCTGGAGGTGGGGGTGCCCACCGACCTGCTGGAGCACTACGGAATCACTTCGGCGGGCGTCGCCTCGGCCGCGACAGAGCTGCTCGGGAGGGTGCGATCATGAAGTTCGGTGAGGCGGTGGCGCGGATCCTGCATGCGGAGGGCGTCGAGTCGGTGTGCGGCTACCCGCTCAACTACGTCTTCGAGTACGCGGCGCAGGCGGGTATCCGACCGGTCATCGCACGCGCGGAGCGCACGGCCGGCCATATGGCCGACGCGATCTCGCGGATCAGCAGCGGGCAGACGATCGGGGTGTACGCCACACAGCACGGCCCGGGGATCGAGAACGGCATGGGAGCGGTGGCCCAGGCCTACGCCGAGTCGGTGCCGCTGCTGGTGCTGCCCATGGGCTACCGGCGCGACGAGGCGCACATCGACCCGAACTTCAACTCCACCATCGCGCTGCGGCCGTTCGTCAAGGCGGTGGAACCGGTGAACGACCCGGCGCAGACGGCGGCGGTGTTCCGGCGCGCCTTCAGCCGTCTGCGCAACGGCCGCGGCGGCCCTGTGGCGGTGGAGATCCCACGCGACATGTGGTTCGAGGATGTGCCGGAGCCGTTCGACTACCGGCCGGCGGTGCGCACGCGCAGCGGCCCCGACCCCGCCGACGTGCGCCGGGCGGCGGAGCTGCTGGTCGCGGCGGAACGCCCCGTCATCCACGCCGGTCAGGGGGTGCACTACGCGCAGGCGTGGCCGCAGCTGCGCCGGCTGGCCGAGACGCTGGCGACCCCCGTCTCCACCACGCTCGAGGGCAAGAGCGCGTTCCCTGAAGACCATCCGCTGGCGCTGGGATCGGGCGGACGCGCCGTGCCGCTGCCCGTGCACCGGTTCCTCGAGGAGGCGGACGTGGTCCTCGCTGTCGGCGCCAGCCTCACGCCGTCGGACTTCGCCGTGCACTTCCCGACCGGCAAGCGGCTGATCCACGCCACGCTCGATCCGGCGCATTTCGACACCGCGATCCCTGCGGAGATCGGCCTCGTCGGAGACGCCGCGCTCACCCTCGACGCGCTGCAGTCCGAGGTCGACGCGCTCCTCGGCGGCGAGGGCCGCGACCCCGACCCGGTGGCGGCGGAGATCCGCGCCGTGCACGACGAATGGCACGCGCAATGGGCGCCACTGCTCATGTCGGACGAGACGCCGATCTCGCCGTACCGGGTGGTGCACGAGCTCATGGGCGTGGCGGACGTGGCGAACACGGTGATCACCCACGACTCGGGCTCGCCGCGCGACCAGCTCTCGCCTTTCTGGCGCTCGGTCACGCCGCTGAGCTACCTCGGCTGGGGCAAGTCCACGCAGCTCGGCTACGGGCTGGGGTTGGCGATGGGCGCGAAGCTGGCGCACCCGGAACGGCTGTGCATCAACCTGTGGGGCGACGCGGCGTTCGGGTTCACCGGCCTGGAACTCGAGACGTGCGTGCGCGAGCGCATCCCGGTGCTCTCGATTCTGCTCAACAACGCGCACATGGCCATGGAGGCCAATGCGATGGGCCTGTCGCAGCGCGAGTACGGGACGATGGACATCTCCGGCGACTACACGGCGCTGGCACGTTCGCTGGGGCTCTACGCCGAGCGCATCACCGACCCCGGCGAGATCGCGGGCGCCCTGCGCCGCGGCATCGCGCAGACGGAGGCGGGACGCCCGGTGCTGCTGGAGTTCGTCACCTCCCGCGAGATCCGCATCTCCACCCACGGCGGCGACACCTACCTCTCTCCGGTGCCGGACAACTTCGCATGACCGCGCCCCAGGAAGCCTCCGACGGCGTGGTCGGCGCGCTGGTGCGGCGCCGCTCCGCAGCGGATCCCGGTGCGCCCGCCTATGTGACGCGCTCCAGGACGACCACCTGGGGCGAGTACGACCGGCTGGCGGACACAGTGTGCGCGGCGGTGCGCTCCGCGGGAGGGCCGTCGGGTGAAGGCGCGCCGGTGGCGGTGTTCCTGCCGGACACCGCGGTGTTCCACGCGGCGATCGTGGGGTGCCGCCGGGCGGGTCGGGTGTCCGCGATGATCGGTGCGCGCACCGGAGATCGCGAGGCCGCGCACATCATGTCCACGGCCGGGGCGCGGGTTCTCGTGACCGCACCGACGGTGCGCGGGCGTGCGTGGCGGCGGGTCGTGGAAGGGGTGGCGACGCGTTCGGCGCGGCCGGACGCAGTGATCGTCGTCGACGAGGACGACTGTTCCGCGCAGGTGTACCGGCATCGGCGCGGAGGCTGGGCGCCGGCCGTCGCGCCGGCGGACCCGCAGCCGGCGCGTGGGCTCGGCCCGTCGGGCATCGCGCTGCTCAACTCCACCTCGGGCACCACCGGACTGCCCAAGGTCGTCGCGCATGCGGAACACACGTGGCTCGAGTTCGCCCGGCTGGCCGCGCGCGGCGGGCGGATCACCGAGGACGACGTCGTCTGTTCCGTGGTGCCCGCGCCGTACGGCTTCGGGCTGTGGACGGCGCACTTCCTGCCCGCGCTGCTCGGCGTCCCCACCGTGGTGGTGGAGAAGTTCGACGTGGTGGAGACCGCCGAGCTCATCGAGCGTGAGAGGGTCACGGTGCTGTGCTGCGTGACCACACAGTGCAGGATGCTGCTGCGGTCGGCGGAAGCGCGCGGCCACGACCTGTCCTCGCTACGTGTCCTGTATACGGGAGGTGAGAGCGTGGGCCGCGCTGCCGCGGAGGAGTTCGAGCGTGTGACCGGGGCCCGCGTGCTGCAGTTCTACGGGTCCAACGAGGCCGGCCCGGTGAGCGCCACCACGGTCGACGACGACGCGGACACACGTCTGGGCACGTGCGGGCGGCTGGTCGGGCCCGTGGACGCGCGCGTGCGCGGCGACGACGGCGCAGTGTCGGATCGCGGTCCGTGCCGGGGGCGCCTCGAGGTGCGCAGCCCGATGGCCTCCCGGGGCTACTGGAATGACGAGAACGCCGATCGCGCGCTGTTCACGGAGGACGGGTGGGTACGCCTGGGCGACCTGGTCGAGATTGACGAGGCCGGGCGGCTCACCGTGATCGGCCGCACCGCGCAGATCGTGATCCGCGGGGGACGGAACATCTCGATCGCAGAAGTCGAGGACGTGGTCCGTGGCGATCCGGATGTGCGCGATGCGGTGGCGGTGGCGGTGCCCGACCCGGTCTTCGGCGAGCGGGTGTGCGCCGTCGTCGTCCCTGCGGAGGGGCGCGCGCCGGATACGGCGTCGCTCGGCGCCGGACTGCGCGCGCGGGGCGTCTCGCCGGAGCTCTTCCCCGAGTACGTCGTGTGCGTCGACGAGGTTCCGCAGGGGCCCGGGGGGAAGGCGGATCGCGCGGAACTCGCGCGTGTCGCCGCAGCGTCCGTGGACGCGGTACCGCGCTAGTGGAAGCGCGCGCCGGCGCCGGCGCGGCGAATATCGACGACACGTAGCAAATGTTTGATACATTCACATACGACGGAGACCACGAAGGAGACGCCATGGCTGCGAGCGCAGTGGGCATCGCCCACGGGCCGGTGGCGGACTGGTTCACGGAGCATGTCCGTCCCGTGGAGTCGCCGCTCCGCTTCACGCGGATCGCCGGCGGACGTTCCAACCTCACCTTCGCGGTCGTCGACGACGCGTCGAGGCGATGGGTGCTGCGCCGGCCGCCGCTGGGATGGAAGTCCGGCAACGCGCACGACGTGGTCCGCGAGGCGGACGTGCTGCGGCGCATGTCGGCCGCCGGGATGCCGGTGCCCGCGGTGCTGGGCGTCTGCGAGGATCCGGACGTCAATGGCGCACCGTTCTTCGTGATGGAGCACGTGGACGGCGCGGTGCTCCGGCGGCCGGACGACTTCGGCGCCTTCCCGGACCCGGCACAGCGTGCGCGCATCGGCCACTCGCTCATCGAGGTCCTGACACGACTGCACCGGGCGGACCTCGCCGCGGCCGGGTGGGGAGCGCGCGCCGGGCAACGCGGCTTCATCGAACGCCAGCTGGGGCTGTGGTCGCGCAACTGGGAGTCGGGCAGGATCCGCCTGCTCGGCGACATCGAGCAGACGCGGGACCTGCTCGCGCAGCGCATCCCGCCCCAACGGACGGCGGCCATCGTGCACGGCGACTTCCGCCTGGACAACTGCCTGATCGGCCCCGATTGCGCCGTCACCGGGGTGCTGGACTGGGAACTCACCACCGTCGGCGACCCGCTCGCCGATCTCGGACACTTCCTCGTCTACTGGGCGGAGCCCGGAGATGCGGTGAAGGCCTTGGAGGACCCGCCGACGGCGGTGCCGGACATGCCCACCCGCAGCGAGCTGGCCCGCGCCTACATCGCACAGATGCGCGGCGTGCTCGACGTGTCCGAGCGCGACGTCGATTTCCACGTGGCGTTCAGCTGGTGGAAGACGGCCTGCATCGTGGAGAACGTGTACGCGCGGATGGCGCAGGGTGCGATGGGGGATTCCGACAGGACCCCCGAATCGTTCGGGGCGCAGGCGGAGCGTCTGGCCGCCCGCGCGCACGCCTGCGCGCGGGCACTGCGGTGAACAACGGAATTCCAGGGCGACGACGACCGAGAGGGCGCAACGATGACGGATGACAGCACCGGCGAGCCGGGGGTCGACCTCGAGTACTACGGACCCTGGGCGGTGATCGCCGGCGGCTCCGAGGGGGTGGGGCCCGCCTACGCGCTGCGGCTCGCACGGGCCGGCGTCGGCGTGGTGCTCATCGCCCGCAAACCCGGGCCGCTCGAGGAGGCGGCGGACGCGGTGCGGGCCGCAGGCGGCGAGGTCCGCACGCTTGCGCTGGACCTGCTCGCCCCGGACGCGCTCGAGCGTATCCGCGCGGTGACGGACGACCTGGACATCGGCCTGCTGATCTACAACGCCGGCGCCGGCGCATACGCGTCCGAGTTCGTCGACGCCGACCTGGACCAGGTACGGCGGACGATCGACCTCAACATCGACTGTCAGCTGCAGCTGGTGCACCACTTCGGCGGCCGGCTCAAGCGGCGGGGCGGCGGCGGGATCCTGCTCATGGGGTCGATGAACGGCTACATGGGCGCCGCGCACATCAGCTTCTACGGCGCGGCCAAGGCATTCAGCCGGATCTTCGCGGAGGGGCTCTGGCTCGAACTCGCGCCGCACGGGGTGCACGTGCTGGAACTGGTGCCCGGCGGTATCCGGACTCCCGCGCTGGGGAGGCTCGGTTTCGATCTGGACGATCCGCCGTTCCCCGTGGCCGAACCCGACGACGTCGCCCGCGAAGGGCTCGCGCATCTCGCACACGGGCCGGTGCGGGTGACCGAAGGGAACTTCGAGGCGGCCCGGCGGCAGAGCGGGTTCCCGCGGGCCGCGCTGCTGGCACCCGCATCCTCGCAGGACGGATAGCCGGCACCACTCACAGATCCCCACGGACACCGGAGGTACAGCGATGACCATCGCCATGGATGCGGGCGCGTTCGACACGCGGGTCGAGGATCCGCCCAGCACGCAGCTGGACCGGATCTCGATGATCCTCGCCTCGTTCGACGGGCATGCGCAGCAGTCGCTGTCCGAGGTGACGCGGCGCACCGGGCTGCCGCGGTCGACGGCGCACCGGATGCTCGAACGCCTCGTGCAGATGCAGTGGGTGCGCAAGGACGGTCGCGACTACGAGCTGGGGGCGCGGCTGATCGAGCTGGGATCGCTGGCCGCCACCCAGAGCCGGCTGCACAGCGCGGCCGTCCCCATCATGCGCGAGCTGCACCGGGTCACCGGGCACATGGTGTACCTCGGGGTGCTCGACGGCGACGACGTCCTCTACACCCAACGGGTCGGCGCGCCACGCGGAACCGTGCCGCCCGCACGGGTCGGCGCGCGCCGGCCGGCGACGCGATCGCCCATCGGACGATGCCTGCTCGCCTACTCGGATGCGACGGCGGCGGACGATGCGCTCTCGGCACGGATCCGCCAGGACGGCGTCGCCTACGTGGATTCCGGTGCGACGTGCGGGATCGGCGTGCCGATCGGCGAGGCAGGAGACGCCGTCGCAGGCCTGTCGATATGCGGGCCCACGGCCGAGCTTCGTCTGGACCACCACAATGCGGCACCCGTCCGCATGGCGGCGGGGGCGATCATGCAGGCCCTGCTGCGGCGGGACGCGCACGTCATTCCGGTGCTCACCCGCCGGCATCCGCTGCGGTCGATGCCCACGGCACGACCGGGGCCGCCGCGCCGCATGATGCAGGGAACCTGATCCGGGCGGCGGCACGGCGCTCCGCGTAAGGTCTGCGCGGCACACCTCCTACGAATACGAACGGCAAGCATATGGAATGGTCCGACCGGCACACGCTGATCTTCGAGACGGCAGCGGAACTCTTCGCGGCGAAGGGCATCGCGGGTACGTCGGTGCGCGACATCGCGGACGGTGTGGGCGTGCTCTCCGGCAGCCTCTACCACTACTTCGAGTCCAAGGATGCGATCGCCGACGCGATCATCACGCGGTACCTGGAGGACCTGGAGAAGCGGTACGCCGAGGTGCTGCAGCTGCCGGAACAGGAGCGCCTGCACGCGCTGGTGCATCAGTCGTTGCTCGCCTCGGAGGCCAACCCGCACGCGTCGGAGATCTACCAGAACAATGCGTCGTACATGAAAAACCTGTCCGGCTATCCGATGATCCGCGACGCCGCCAAGGTTAGCCGGCAGGTGTGGATGCAGATCATCGACGAGGGCATCGCGTCGGGCCGGTTCCGGTCCGACCTGCCGTCGGTGACGATCTACGGGCTGTTGCGCGACGCGGTCTGGCTCTCGCAGCGCTGGTTCACCCCCACACCGGACGTGGATCGGAGCGTATTCGCCGACCAGCTCGTGTCCGTGTTCGTCGATGGGATCGGCTCGCCGGTGCACGCGGACTGACCGCCCGTCAGCCTCCGCGGGCATCGGCGATATGCCGTCGGCCGAGGCCGGATGCGGAAGCCACCCCCATCAGGGTGAGCGTCCGGACGATCTCGTCGCGCAGAATCCCCAGCACACGCACCACGCCCTCCTCGCCCTCTGCGGCGAGACCGTAGAGGGCGGGCCTGCCGATGCCGACCGCGGTGGCGCCGAGCGCCAGCGCCTTCACGACGTCTACGCCGCTGCGCACGCCGCCGTCCATCAGTACCGGCACCGTGCCGCCGATCCGGTCGACGACGGCCGGCAGTGCGCGGAGCGCGGCCGGTGCGCCGTCCAGTTGACGGCCGCCGTGGTTCGACACCACGACGCCGTCCGCGCCGCACCGGACAGCGGCCTCCGCGTCCGCCGGATCGAGGATCCCCTTGACGTACAGCGGCCCATGCCACATGTCGCGGATCCGGGCGATGTCGTCCCACGTCACGGTGGCGTCGAGAAGGCTCTGCTGGCGCCGTGCGGAACGCACGCCCGCCCCGACGCCGCGCTCGTCCACCAGCATGCGCGCCGCGACACGCCGGCTCCTGAGCAGGTGGCAGCACCAGCGGGGATGCCGTGCCGCGTCGAGGAGCCCGGCCGGGGTGAACTCCGGCGGTACGCCCATGCCGCTGCGGCGTTCGGCGATCCGATTGCCCGCGACGGGGACGTCGACGGTCACGAAGCGGGCGCCGAAGCCGGCGGCGCGGGCCCGATCGATGAACCGGCGGGCCAGCGGCTCGCCGGTTGTCGCGCTCGTCCACGGGTACAGCTGGAAGAAGTGGTCCCGCTCGGTGGCGGCGGCGATCTCCTCGACGGTGTAGCTCGCCGCGGTCGAGATCACGGCACGTGTGCCGCACCGTTCCGCGGCGCGCGCGAGCGCCGGCTCGCCCGACCGGTGCGTCAGCCCCGTCATCCCGGTGGGGGACACGTACACCGGAAGGCCGGCCGTGGCCGTCCCGAGAGGAGTCGACAGGTCGGGCGCTGCGGCCCCGGTGAGGACGCGGGGCCGCAGGACCCACTCGTCGAATGCGCCGGTATTGGCGCGCAGCGTCTGCTCGCGGTCCGCGCCGCCGTCGATGAACGACCACACCATCCGCGGCACGGAACGCCGCGCGAGGTGTCTGTAATCGTCGATGGTCAGCGGCCGGCGCCGTGCGGAGGGGCGCACGGCGACCGGGCCGACAGGGATCGCTGGAACCACGGTGGATCCTCCGCCGCCGGGCCGGTTCAGGAGATCCAGGCGTCGTTGAACAGCCAGATGTTGGCTGTGGTGCGCTGCAGTCCGTGCACCGTGTCGTTCCAGCCGGTGAAGGCCGCCATCGGTCCCAGGATCATGTAGGGGACGGTCTCGTTGATCCGCTGCTGGATCTTCCCGAGGATCGCGTTCCGGTCGTCGCGGGACGTCGCGGTCTGCAGTTGCGAGAGCAGCGCATCCATCTGCGCATCGGAGTAGCCGCCGGGATTGTTGCCGGAACCCGAGCCCAGGCTGCCCTGCAGCCGGATGTAGGGGGCTTCGTCGAGCATGGCGAAGGACTGCCGGGACAAGTCGAAATCGCGTTCATTGAACACCTGCTGCGCTCCGGCGGCCGGGTCCGGCGCCGCGTCGAGGGAACAGTCGAAGCCGACCGCGTTCAGCGACGCCTGGATCGTCTGCGCCGCGCTCATCGAGAACTGGTCGGAGGACGTCTGCAGGCTGATCTTTCCGCTGTAGCCGTCCGCCTTGGCCTCGGCGAGAAGCTTCTTCGCCTGTTCCGGATCGAAGGTCGTCCCGGGGACGTCGACGTCCCACATGGAGTTCGGCGCCAGCATCTCGCCGGTGTAGTCGCCCAGGCCGTTCTGCACCCGCTGCACGTACTGGTCGCGGTCGATCGCGTGGGAGATGGCCTGCCGCACGCGCATATCCGAGCCGGGACGCGGATCCACCGTGTTGATGACGATGTTCTGGCCGAGGCCCATCTCCGCGAGGTAGCCGGGGTAGCCGCGGTCGATGGCCTGCTGGATGATCTGGCGGTCCTGCAGCATGTAGACCATGTCCACGTCTCCGGCGTTGAGGGCGTCCAGGTTGCCCTTCGCGCCCGACGACGGGACGAAGCGGAGCGTGTCGATATGGGGACGGCCGCCGTAGTACCCGTCCCGGGCATCGAGGACCAGCTCCTCCTGCTGGGCGAAGTGGTCGACGGTGTACGGCCCTGCGCCGATCGGTGTGAACGTGCCGCCGTCGACCGCGCTCGGGGCGACGATGTAGCCGGCGCCGGTGGTCAGGAGCACGGGGAATCGTGTCCACGGACGGTTGAGCTCGAAGACCACCGTCTGCGGATCCGGAGTGGAGATCTGCTTGATGATCGCGCTCATCGTCGGCGCCAGATCGAACTTCGAGTCCAGGTATCGCCGGATGCTCCAGACGACCGCGTCCGCGTCGAGCGGGGTGCCGTCGCTGAACGTCGCCCCGTCGCGCAGGGTGACGGTGTACTGCGAGTAGTCGTCGTTGTGCTCGAGTTTCTCGGCGAGCTGCGGTACGAAGCCGCCGCTGTCGTAGTCAGGGCGCACGAGCACGTCGTAGATCGCGGCCAGCTCCGTGCCGCCCACGGCCCCGGAGGCACGGGTGTGCGTGGGATCGAGGGACCGCGGGAAGTTGAACGTGCCGAACGTCAGCGTCCCCCCGTCCTTCGGGGTGCCAGCGTCCTCTTGATCGCCGACGGGGCCGGGGGCGTGCATCCCGCTGCCGCCGGCGGCGGCACTGGTCCCATCGCCGCCGGAC
Organism: Tomitella gaofuii; assembly: GCF_014126825.1. Taxonomy (NCBI): domain Bacteria; kingdom Bacillati; phylum Actinomycetota; class Actinomycetes; order Mycobacteriales; genus Tomitella; species Tomitella gaofuii. The sequence goes on from NZ_CP059900.1 coordinate 438,838, forward strand.
GTGGTGCCACCGGATGCGCATCCGGCCAACACCAGCGTTCCGGCGATGCCCAGGGCCGCAATGGCGCGCCGCATGTGTCGCATCTTCTGGCTCATCACTCGCCTCGCTTGATCAGGTCGCGGGGCGCTTCACTCTGTTTCAGCGTCCCAACTTGCCAGCAACATAGAGTGATGTGCGTCATGTGGAGATGCGGTGTCCACGACGTGGGAAACTTTCTGCGAGGCAGGGGGCCGGTCAGTGTGCCGGAACCCGCGCCGTCGCCTTGACCTCGACGAGGGTCTCGGGCGTGCCGAGCGCCGCGACGCCGATCGCCGTCCACGCCGGCCGGCCGTCGCCCTGGAACTCCGCCTTCGCGGCCATGAACTCGGCCATGTGCTCCGGGTAGTGCGTGTGGAAGCTCGTCAGGTCCACGACGTCCTCCGGCCGGCAGCCTTGCTCCGCCAGCACGCGCCGCAGCGACGCGAATGCCAGGCGGTACTGCTCAGCGGGGTCTGCGGGCGCCGCCCCGTGCTCGTCGAGCCCCGTCTGCCCCGAGCAGAACACGAGATCGCCCGACCGCACCGCGTCGGAATACTTGTAGAGCTCGGTCCAGTCGCCGTGTGCTGCCATCGTCGCTTCCCTCTTCCAGCCGAGACTCTTCCCGCCGGGGCTCTTCCCGCCCCGGAGCACGCTCAGAGTTCCGTGGCCGCCGTTACCGCGTCGACGGCCTCGCCGGTCAGCGTACGTGCGGCCGCGGCAGCACCCTGACGGACCTGCTCGGCGGATGTGGCACCCGAGATCACCGACGGCACACCGTCCTGCGCCAACAGCCAGCCCACCGCGAGTTCCAGCAGCGTGCGGCCGTGTTCGTCCGCGACCGCGCGCAGCCGGTCGACGATCGCGAAGTTCTCCCGCGTCGCCTCTTTGGCGAAGTAGGCGGACCCCGCCAGGCGCGAGCCCGCAGGGAAACTCTCGCCGGCCGAGTATTTTCCGGTGAGCAGGCCGGAGGCGAGGGGGAAGAAGGGGATCATGCCGAGGCCGAAGCGGCGGCACGCCGGCACGATCTCGTCTTCGGCTCCGCGCTTGAGCAGGTTCCACTCGAACTGCGAGGCGATGAACCGGCCCGTCCCGCAGCGTGCCGCCAGGTGGTCGGCGTCGGCGATCTGCCACCCGGCCACGTTGGAGTTCGCGATGTAGCGCACCTTGCCGTCGCGGACGAGCCGGTCCAGGGCGGAGAGTGTCTCTTCGATCGGCGTGTGCTGATCGGGATAGTGCTGGTAGTACAGGTCGATGCGGTCGGTGCCGAGGCGGCGCAGGCTCGCCTCGCACTCACGGATGATGCCGCCGCGCGAGCCGGTGGCCTGGTCGGCGCCCGGTCCGCGGTGCGCGCCGAACTTGGTCGCGATGACGGCCTCATCCCGCCGGGCGCCGAGCGCGCTGCCGAGGTACGCCTCCGACAGGCCGTCGCCGTACATCGCCGCGGTGTCGAAGAAGGTGATCCCCTGGTCCAGCGCCGCGTGCACCACCTTCGCGGTGTCGTCCTCGCTCAGACGTGCACCGAAATTGTTGCAGCCCAGACCCATCGCCGAGACCGTGAGCCCGCTGCGGCCCACCTGCCGGTACTCCATGCTCCGCTTCCTTCCGCCTGCCGTCGATTCCCGCGTCGGTCCGATGGTCTCACTCGAAGTCGGGCGGCAGCGCCTCCGCCAGCAGCCGCGCGCGGCGGCCGGCGATCCGCGCGTACACGTCGGGGTGCGTGCAGATCCAGAAGTCGCCGCGGTCGACCCCGTCGAAGAAGATGCGCGCCGCCTCGTCGGCGGACATGCCCTTCTCGCGCAGCTGGGTCCGCCAATGGTCGACGGACTCGCCGGCGTGCGTGCTGTGCGCGACGTCTTCGAAGATCCGGGTAGTCACATGCGCTGGCACGAAGGCCGATACTCCGACCTGCGGAAACCTCTGAGCGCACTCGAGGTGGAGTGTCTCGGTCATCTGCTGGGCGGCGTGCTTGGACACCCCGTACGCGCCCATGCCCGCCAGGGTGCCGATGCCGCCCACCGACGTCGTCGTGACGACGCGCGACGGCCGTGGATCCGCCCCCATCCGCGGCACGAAGGAGCGGATGCCGTGGAAGGCGCCGTCGATGTTCACCGACATCACCCGGCGCCATTCGTCCACGGGCAGGTCCCACAGTGCGCCCAGCGACTCGACCCCCGCATTGTTGACCAGCAGGGCGACCCGCCCGTGGCGCGCGTAGGCGGCGTCCGCCAGCGCGTCCACCGAGCACGGGTCGGTGACGTCGGTGGGGACTGCGAGCGCGTCGCCTCCCTCGTCGGTGATCGCCCGCGCCACCGCCTCGAGCCGCTCGGCGGACACGTCGGCGAGCACCACCGGCATTCCGCGGGCGGCGGCGCGCCGGGCTATCGCCGCGCCGATCCCGCTGCCGGCGCCCGTGATGACCGCGGCCCCCGCCTCGGAGCCCTGCTGCTGCGCGTCGCCCATGGATTCCCGTCCGTTCGGTGTTGCATGCCGCTGCTCGATCGTGCGTGTCGCATTCCGATCCTGCGTGTCACAGCGGACGATAGGGCGCTCCGCGGTGGGCGCGGCCGGTGTCTCCCAACCCACGGGAGAACCGGGTTCCGCGCGGTGCCCCGATGATTACCGTCGCGATACGACCAGTGCACTTCGATCACCGGATGGGCAGGGACATGAGCCGCGGCACGGACAGAAGGTTGGCAGGCAAGGTCGCGTTGGTGACCGGTGCGGGGGCGGGCATGGGGCGCGCCTTCGCAGAACGGCTCGCTGCGGAGGGTGCGGACATCGTCGCCGTCGACCTCGACGAGGCCGCGCTCGATGCGGCCGTGCGCAGCCTGCACGAACACGGACACGGCGTGCTGGCGGTGCCCGCCGACGTGCGGGACCAGGGTGCGCTCGACGAGGCCGTACGCAGGGGAGTCGAGCAGTTCGGCGGCCTCGACATCGTCGTCGCCAACGCCGGGGTGAGCCGGAATCCGGGGCCCTCGTGGACCATCGACGAAGCCGAATGGGACCTGGCCGTCGGGGTCAACGTGACGGGAACGTGGCACACGGTGAAGGCCGCCGCGCCGGCGCTGACCGAGCGCGGCGGCGGATCGGTGATCCTCATCAGTTCCACGGCCGGCATCAAGTCGGTGCCCGGCGCAGCACAGTACAGCGCCGCCAAGCACGCGGTGATCGGCCTGATGCGCACCCTCGCCAACGAGCTGGGCGGCAAGTCGATCCGCGTGAACGCGGTGCTGCCGGGGGCGGTGAACACGGCGATGACGAACAATCCGGCGACGTTCGCCCGGCTGCGGCCGGACCTGGAGAACCCGGGCGCCGACGACGTGGCCGGCGTGCTGGCCGCCCGGCACCTGCTGCCGATCCCGTGGGCCGAGCCGGAGGACATCGCTCATGCGGTGGCGTTCCTGGCCTCCGACGAATCCCGGTGCATCACCGGTCAGCAGATCGTGGTGGACGCCGGACTGACGCAGAAGGTGGCGTGATGGTGGATAGCGGTACCGGCAGGCTGGTGGGCAAGGTTGCGCTGATCTCCGGGGGCGCACGGGGGATCGGGCGCGCGCAGGCGGTGCGTTTCGCGCAGGAAGGCGCCGATGTGATCGTCATCGACCGCTGCGCCCCCGTCGACCACTCGACGACGCCCGGGGCATCGCCGGAGGACCTTCGCGAGACGGTGCGTCAGGTGGAGGCGCTCGGCCGGCGCATCGTGGCGCGTGAAGCGGACGTGCGCGACCAGGCGGGGCTCGACGCCGCGGTGGCCGAGGGCGTGACGGAACTCGGCGGCCTCGACATCGTGTGCGCCGCCGCCGGGATCAGCTCGGCGGGGCCCGCGGTGGAGCTCGACGAGGACGTCTGGCAGACGATGTTCGACGTCAACCTCACGGGCGTGTGGAAGACGTGCAAGGCCGCGATCCCGCACCTGCTCGACACCGGGCGCGGCGGGGCTATCGTGCTCGTCAGCTCCATCGCCGGCCTGCGCGGCCTCGTGAGCGTCGGTCACTACGCCGCCGCCAAGACGGGTGTCGTGGGCCTGATGCGCTCACTCGCCCAGGAACTGGCCGAACACCGGATCCGCGTCAACACCGTGCATCCGGCGAATACGCGCACGACGATGATCCAGAACGAGGGCACGATGCGCTCGTTCTGCCCGGGCGAGGTGCACCCGACGCAGGAGCAGTTCGAGGCGGGGACGCAATCGATGCATCTGCTTCCGGTGCCGATGCTCGAGCCGGTGGACATCGCCAATGCGAGCCTGTTCCTCGCCTCTGACGAGGCCCGGTACATCACCGGAGCGACCCTTCCCGTGGACGCGGGGCACTGCGTGAAATGAGGGCGTGAGATGACCGCGTGACGTGATTGCCCTACCGGCGCTTTCCCGTTCTGCGGGAGATCCCTTCCGCCGCGACGCAATGCGGACGTTACGTTCGTCACGATAGGCACTGAAATATGCGCCGGGTCACGTCGTGCGCGCATGCGCCGGGACCGGCGAGGAATCGGAGTGGGGATGAAGATCGGCAGTATCACCAAGTCCGTCGTGCTCGTGGGCGCCGCGTCGGTCGTGCTGGCGGGCTGCGCGGGGTCGAACGATGCGGGCGGCGGCGGAGGTGGCGACGACACCTACGACGTCATGGTGACGGCCGGGCTGAGCGCGCAAGGCGTGCTGGCCGCCAATGCGCAGACGTCGGTGCTCGCGGCCAAGGCCGGCGCCAAGGTGATCAATGAGCAGGGCGGTATCGGCGGCAAACAGGTCGAGCTCACCGTCGTCGACGACGGCGGCGATCCGACGACCGCCGTGACCAAGCTGCGGGAGGCCATCAACTCCGGTGACAAGCCCGACCTCTTCCTGGACTCGGGGCCGTCGACCATCGCGATGGCCGTGCTGCCCGTGCTCAAGCAGAACAAGATCCTCTCGTTCAACATCTCGCCCGCCGAGGGGACCGACGACCCGTCGAAGTTCCCGCTCAACTTCGACCTGGCACCCGGCCCGGACGCGAACAACAAGGGCATCGCCCAGTTTGCGAAGCAGCAGGGCTACAACGACATCGGAATCTTGCACTCCAACTCCGGATCGGGCGAGGCGTACGGTACGGCGGCGAAGGAGCAGATCACCGCGGCCGGCATGAACGTCGTCGGGATCGAAACGTTCGACACCGCCTCGCTGGACATGACCCCGCAGCTGCTGTCGCTGAAGAATGCCGGCGCCAAGGTGCTCGTCCTCGACGCGTACGGTGCGCCGCTCGGGCACGTGCTCGACAACATGCAGCGCCTCGGCTGGGACGTGCCGATCATCGGCGAGACGACCGTCTCGGCGACGAACCTCATCGCCAAGACCCCGCCCGACGGGGTGCTGGGCACGCCGAAGGTGGACAACCTGGTCACCCAGGTGTTCCAGAGCACCGTGTACGACCCGGACAACGAGGCCGTCAACGAAATGGTCGAGACGATGGCGGGGCTCGGGGAGATCACGACCACGCTGATCCTCGCGGACAACTACGATCCGTTCTTCCTCGTGGCCGCCGCGGCGGAGAAGACCGGCAACACCGATCCCGAGGATCTCGCGAAGGCGCTGACCACGGACGACGTTCTCGACAGTGCGGAGACGGCCTTCTTGCCCCGCTACAACTTCACCGAGGATTCGCACGCCGCGAACCCGGACGCCGACGCGTTTCAATACGTGGCGCCGACCAAGCTGGTCAACGGGCAGTTCGGCAATCCCGAAGCGTGAACGCGACATCGGTGACGAGGCGGGCGCGTTGAGAGCGCGCCCGCCGGAAGAGGATCGGCAATGACGATCGTGCTGTCCGGGCTCGCGCTCGGCGCCGTGTACGCCCTGGTGGCGATCGGCTACAACATCGTTTTCATCTCCTCGAGCACCTTCAACTTCGCGCAGGCGCAGTTGATGATGGTGGGCACCTTCGTGGCCTACACGGGCCTGGTCACCTGGGATCTGCCGGTGATCGTGGTCGCGCTGCTGGCAGCGGCCGTCGTCGCGGTGATCGCGGGTATCGAGGATCTCACCGCGGTGTGGCCGGTGAAGGACCGGCACACGCAGCTGGTGACAACCCTGGGCGTCGCCACCCTTCTGGGCGGGGCATGCCAGCTGATCTGGGGAAATCAGCCGTTGTCGGTACCGTTCCTGAGCTACAACGACCCGGTCGACTTCCTGGGCGGCCGCACCTATCCCGTGGAGCTGGCGCTTATCGCCGCGGCGGTGCTGCTGGTCGCGGTGCTCACGTGGCTGTCCAAGCGCACCATGCTGGGCCAGGCGCTGATCGGGATTTCGGAGGACACAGAGGCGGCGACGCTGCGTGGGATCAGCGTGCGCAAGCTCGCCCTGGGGGCGTTCGTCTTCTCCGGGGCCCTCGCCGGCGTGCTGGGGTTGCTGGTGGGGCCGAAGACCTTCGCCGTCGCCACCCTGGGCACGGCGCTGGCGATCAAAGGCTTCGTGGCGCTGGCCATCGGCGGATTCGGCTCGCTGCCGGGGTGCCTGATCGGCGGTTTCGTCGTGGGGCTGGCCGAGTCCCTCACCGCGCTGCACTGGGGTGCCCAGTACAGCTCGCTCATGGTTTTCGCGGTGCTGCTGGTGCTCCTGCTGGCGCGCCCCACGGGTCTGTTCGGCCGCACTGCGGAAAGGGTGGTCTGATGACGGGCGGTGCAGCGGAGGGGCTTCGGGCCTCGTGGCGCGGCCTGCGGGCGTTGCCGAGCTGGTCGGTTCCGGCCGTCCTCGCGGTGTTCGCGGTGTTCCTGCCGTACATGGGCCTCGCGTTCTCGTGGAACCGGCAGATCCAATTGGCGCTGATCCTGGCCCTGGTCGTGGGCGGGCTCAACCTGTCGCTCGGTTACGCCGGAGAACTGGCATTGGGGCAGGCGGCGATGTACGCGGCGGGCGCCTACACCGCCGGGCTCCTGTCGGTGCACGGGCACACCGGGTTGATCATGCAGCTCCTGGCCGGCGGCGTGGTGGCGCTGGTCGTCGGCGTCATCACGGGTGTGCCGGGGCTGCGCTTCGGTTCGTGGTCGCTGGCGATGACGTCGTTCTTCCTGGTGCTGCTGATCCCGGACCTGCTCTCGATCTTCAAGGAGCACACGGGAGGCCACAATGGGCTGACGGGGCTGGAATCGCCGACGCTGCTGGGCACGCAGATCGACAGCACCCAGTTCTACGTCGTCATCGTGGTCGTGACCATCGTGTGGTTCGCGGTCCTGCGCAACCTCGTCGTCTCGCGGCACGGCATCGCCTTCCTCACGCTCAAGCAGTCGCCGGTGCTGGCGGCGTCGGTGGGCATATCGGTGTTCCGGATGAAGCTGACCGGCTATGCGCTGGGGGCGATCCCCGCGGGGCTCGCCGGCGTGCTGTTCGCCAACCTGGACCTGTACATCTCGCCCGAGGCGTTCTCGTTCACCTTCGCTACCGCAGTGCTGGCGGCGTCGATCCTGGGCGGGTCGGCGAGCGTGTACGGGGCGCTGATCGGCGCGCTCGTCATGCAGATCGGGCCCAACCAGTCGACGGAGTTCCAGCAGTACGCGCTGGTGTTCTACGGAGTGCTGCTGGTGGCCTGCGGCGTGCTGTTCCGCGGCGGGCTGGCCACTCTCGGTGCGCGGCTGCTCGCGCGCCTCGACAAGGCCGCGGGCGTCGCGCCCGCGCCGCGTGTGTGGCACCCCGACTCGGCCGCGGAGGGGACCGCGCTGGATCCGACGCCGGGCGCGGAGCTCGTCGTCGACGGCGTCTCGAAACGGTTCGGCGGCAATCAGGCTTTGCGCTCGGCCGCGCTGTCTGCGCGCCCCGGACAGGTCACCGCGCTGATCGGCCCCAACGGGTCGGGCAAGACGACCATGCTGAACATGGTGTGCGGCTATTACAAGGCAGATGCGGGGACGATCACCCTGGGCGGCAGGGAGATCACCGGGCTCGCTCCGCACCGGGTCGCCCGCGCAGGGGTGGCGCGCACGTTCCAGACGCCCAACATCCCCGACGGGGTGACGGTGGCGGAGGCGGTCGCGGCCGGCCGGTACACCGCCGCGCGGTCGCCGATGCTCGGTGCGATCCTCCGGTTGCCGGGATTCCGGCGGGTGCGCAAGGAGGACCGTCGAGCCACGGAACGGCTGCTGGATGTTCTGGGACTGGCCGACCAGCGCGATGCGGAGGCGACGTCGCTGCCGCTCGGGAACAGGCGGCTGCTGGAGGTGGCGCGCGCGCTCATCGGGCGTCCGTCGGTGGTCCTGCTCGACGAGGTGGCGTCCGGGCTCGACGAGGACGAGGTGCAGCGGCTCGCCCGGATGATCCGGGCGATCGCGGACGCGGGCGGCACCGTGGTGCTGGTCGAGCACAACTTCCGGCTGGTGCTGTCGCTCGCGGACACGATCGTCGTGCTCGCGCAGGGCGCGGTGCTGGCAGAGGGGACGCCGGAGGAGATCGAGAACGATCCGCGGGTGCTGCGCGAGTACCTGGGCATCCGGGAGGACGACGACGAGGTGGAAGTGCACTCATGACCGAATCGGCTGTCGCGGACGAGCACGTCGCGCCGCTGCTGCAGGTGGACGGCCTGGCCGCCGGCTACGGGGACCTCAAGGTGGTCTGGGACGTGTCGCTGCGCGTGCATCCGGGCAGGGTGACGGCGCTGTTGGGGCGCAACGGGGCCGGCAAGACCACCACGTTGCGGGCGATCTCGGGGCTGAACAAGGTGATGCACGGCTCCGTGCTCCTCGACGGCGAGGAGATCTCCGGGGTCGCCGCCCACAAGCGGGTGCGCAGGGGAGTCGCGTACGTGCAAGAAGGGAAGAGGGTCTTCCACCGGCAGAGCATCGAACAGAACCTCATGCTCGGCGGCTATTCGCGGGGGCTGCGTCGTCAGGCCCTGCGCGCCGAGGCCGAGCGGATCTACGAGCTGTTCCCGGTGCTCGCGGAGAAGCGCAAGGCTTCCGCGGGGTCGATGTCCGGCGGCCAGCAGCAGATGCTCGCCATCGGGCAGGCGCTGATGTCGCGGCCGCGGCTGCTGCTGCTCGACGAGCCCTCCGGCGGCCTGGCGCCCGTGATCGTCAACGAGGTCATGGAGCGCATAGCGGCGCTGACGAAGACCGGACTGGGCGTGCTGCTGGTCGAGCAGGCGGTGGAGGCGGCGATGACGGTCGCCGACCACGTCACGGTTATCGACGTGGGCAAGGTGGTGATGGATCGTCCCGCCTCCCACCTCGCGGATACCGAGGTGGTCAAGGAGGCCTACTTCGGGCGAGTGTGAAACCGGACATCGACGTCGAACATGGCCCGCGCACCGCGCGGTGAGGAGGCATCGTGAAGGTTCTGGTCGTCGGAGGCACCGGCATGATCGGCACGCATTTCGCCACGCACCTGCGGGGGATCGGCGACGAGGTGACGCTGGCCGCGCGCAGCGATCCGGCCGCGGGATCGGTGGCCGCGCAGTTCCCGGTGATCCGCGGCGATTACACGCGGGGCGACTTCGCGGAGGCGGACCTGGAGCCGTTCGAGGGCGTCGTGTTCGCCGCCGGCAACGACCCGCGTCACCTGCCCAAGGGCGCGGATGCGGCGCAGTTCTGGGAGTCCACCCAGGTGGAATCGGTGCCCCGGTTCGCGGCGCTGGCCAAGAAGGCGGGCGTGCGCCGGTTCGTGCAGGTGGGCAGCTACTACCACCAGGTGCTGCCGGAGCTCGTGGAGTCGAACCCGTACGTCCGGGGCCGGGCGTTGGCGGACGAGCGCGCCCGGGAGCTCGCCGACGCGGACTTCTCCGCGTGCACGCTCAACCCGCCGTCGATCCTCGGCGTCATCCCGGGTGCGCCGCTCAAGCGCATCGCACGGTTCGTGCAGTGGGCGGACGGCGCGCTGCCGGATGTGCCGAACTTCGCGCCGGCCGGCGGGACCAACTACATGTCGGTGCGCTCCCTGTCGGAGGCGGCGGGTGGCGCGTTGCACCGAGGCGAGCCGGGGAAGGCGTACCTGATCGGCGACGCGAACTGGAGCTTCCGCGAGTACTTCCAGACGTTCTTCGACGCGGCGGGCTCGGGTGTGCGGCTCGACGAGCGGGATGAGGAGCACCCGATGATGCCGGATCCGTTCATCATCCAGGGGCGCGGCAACACCATCGCCTACCGGACCGATCCGGAGGAGACCGCGCTGCTGGGCTACCGGCAGGGCGACGCGCGGCGGGCGGTGGAAGAGATGGTGGCCAAGGTGCGGGAGTCGGCGTGAGCGTCCTCGGGCCCGGGCGGCTGCTCGAGGGGAAGACCGCGCTGATCACGGGCGCCGCGAAGGGGATCGGTGCCGCTGTGGCCCGCCTTTTCGCCGAGCACGGAGCACACGTCGTCGCCGTGGACATCGACGCGGACGCGCTCGGCGCGCTGGGTGAGGGGGTCCCGTCGGCGGCACTCGTCGAGGCGGACGTGACGGACCCCGCCACCGCCGCACGCTGCGCCGGGTTCGAGGTGGACGTCCTGGTCAACAACGTGGGCGACTTCCTTCGCCCGGCAACGCCGTTCGCCGATGCCGGCCCCGACGAGTGGGCGCGGCTGGGCGCGGTCAACTTCGACCACGCGCTGCACATGACGCACGCGCTGCTGCCGGGGATGGCCGCGCGCGGGCGGGGCGGGTCGATCATCAACATGACGACGGTGGAAGCGCACCGCGGGATCCCCGGACAGACGGTGTACGCGTCGTTCAAGGCGGCCTTGCGCCACTTCACGCGCAGCCTTGCCCTGGAGGTGGGCCGGGACGGCATCCGCGTCAACGCCGTCGCACCCGACTTGATCGAGACGCCGCAGGTCCCCTACGGGCGTCTCGTCGCCGAGGCACACCGGGACCGGTGGCCGCTGTGGGCGCCGTTGGGCGGGCCCGGCAGGCCGGAGGACGTCGCAGGTCCGGCGCTGTTCCTCGCCTCCGACCTCTCGCGGTTCGTCACCGGCACCACGGTGCACGTCGACGGCGGCAGCCACGCGGCGGGCGGCTGGTTCGCCCGCCCGGACGGCACCTGGGTGAATCGGCCGCTCGACCCCTGAACAACCCGGCAGACTTCGGCGCCGCGTGCCGCCCGGCGGGAACGCGCACCGCATCCGGGCAGTTCCGCGGAAGCATGGCGTGCGGCGTGTCCCCCGCGGGGTCCCGGGCGCGGAATCATCAACGACGAGACAGGAAGCGAGGCGGCCATGACGGTGAAGGTCGACCACGACGAATCCATGCGCGAGCTGGCGACGGACGGCGGCGTGCTGCGTTACCACGACATCGGCGACGGCCCGCCGCTGCTGTTGCTGCACGGCTCGGGCCCCGGCGTGTCGGGCTGGCAGAACTACCGCGGTGTGGTCGGCGAGCTGGCCGAGCACTTCCGATGCCTCATCCTGGAGTTCCCGGGGTACGGGATTTCCGACACCGGTGAAGGCCATCCGATGCAGATGGCCGTCGAATCGGTGGGACGCTTCCTCGACGGCATGGGCCTGGGGGCCGTCGACGTGATCGGCAACTCGATGGGCGGGATCGTCGGCGCCACCGTGGCCGTCGACGAGCCGCAGCGGATCCGCAGGCTCGTCACGATCGGCGGCGTGGGCAAGCCGCTCACCAGCCACAGCCCCTCCGAGGGGATCAAGCTGCTCATGCAGTTCACCGCGGACCCCACCCGTGAGCGCCTGATCGCTTGGCTGCACTCGATGGTCTACAACCCGGCCACCGTCACCGAGGCGCTCATCGAGGAGCGATGGAAGCTGGCCGTGGAGCCGGAGACGCTCGAAGCCGCGCGACGGATGTACACGCCGGAGGCGTTCGCGGCGGCGGCCGCGGCGGCGAAGGCGGCGGGGATCGTCCCCCTGTGGGCACGGTTCGGCGACATCCAGGCGCCGACGCTCATCACGTGGGGGCGCGACGACAGGGTGAGCCCCGTCGACATGGCGCTGCTGCCGATGCGCGACATCCCGAACGCCGAGCTGCACGTGCTTCCCAACTGCGGGCACTGGACCATGATCGAGGCGCGCGACGAGTGGCTGTCCGCGGTGCTGGCGTTCCTGACGCGGGAATAGCGGCACCGGCGCGGTGACGCGGCGGGCGGGGCGATGCATCTGCCTGGCGCCGCTCGGTATGAAAATCGGTGCAGATCCGGCGGAATTCACCGAAAACCATACCGAGCGGTGAGGGCGCGAAGTGCACCCGTTCGCCGGCACGGGGTCGTCCGTCGCGGCCCGGCCCTGCCCGTGCGTCAGTGGAAATCGGTGACCACTGCATCGGCCAGTGGGCGGGTCACCGTCCACAGGATCCGCGACCGGCAGGCCGACATCTTCCACTCGCCGTTCTCGACCGCGTACTCGTCGTCGTACTCGATCGCGCTCACCGACTCGGTCCCGGCGCGCCGGTCGACCTGCCGGAAGCGCAGCGTCCACCGGCCCGTGGCGGAGTCCGGACCGGTGAGTCGGATGTCCGGGTGCAGGCCGTGGTGCATGTCCAGCACCACATACGCCTCGTCGACCTTCTCCAGTGCGATGGTGCGGTACACGGCGGCGATCCCGTCGGCGTCCTCGAACCGTCCGAGCGGCCCGTAGTCGATCACCGCGCCCCTCGCGATGAACGACGAGCGGAATCCTTCGGGGTCCTTGGCGTCGCAGGCGCGCAGGTAGCGGTGCTTGAGTGCGACGATCGCGTCGCGAGCCTCGAGTTTCGCGACCCGTTCCTCGAGCGCCCGCAGGCGGTCCTCCGTCATGGTGTGTCCTTTCCGTGGTCTGCGTGGTCTGCGGCGTGGGGTTCTTTCTCCCGTGCTGCGGGACGCCCCTTGGCCGACAGAGTGCCCGAAGTGTGATTCTGTGGCCATGGTGAGTCCCACGTCACAGTTCCCGCATAGTGTCAAACCCGTTCCCGCCGGGGAGATCCGGTCCTACGACTTCGAGACCGACGTGCTCGTCGTCGGCTTCGGCTGCGCGGGTGCCGCCGCGGCGCTGGAGGCATCCGAGGCGGGCGCCGCCGTCACGCTCCTCGAGCGTGCGAGCGGGCCGGGCGGATCCTCGGCTCTCTCCGGCGGGGAGATCTACCTCGGCGGCGGCACCCCGGTGCAGGCGGCGTGCGGGTTCACCGACACGGCGCGGGACATGGCGGAGTACCTCATCGGCGCGCTCGGTCCGGACGCGGACGAGGAGAAGATCCGCCTCTACAGCGACCGCAGCCTGGAGCATTTCGAATGGCTCGTGGCGCAAGGCGTCCCGTTCAGGAACTCCCTGTGGGACAGTCCCACCTGGGTTCCGCCCACCGACGACGGGCTGATGTGGATGGGCGAGGCGGCCTGGCCGTACAACCAGCACGCGACGCCGGCCGCGCGCGGCCACCGTGTGCAGTCGGAAGGGTTCGGCGGCAAGGTGCTCATGGACCGGCTCGTCGAGGCCGTGTCGGCGCGCACCGGCACCGAGGTGCACTCCGATACCCGGGCGCTGCGCCTCATCGTCGACGACACGGGGCGCGTGTGCGGCGTGATCGCCCGCCGTTTCGGCGAGGACTACGCGTACCGCGCCCGGCGCGGCGTGGTGCTCACCACCGGCGGCTTCGTCGACAATGAGGCGATGCTGGCCGAGCATGCGCCCGAACTGGTCGGGAGCGCCAAGGTCTCGGACGGCGGCGACGACGGACTGGGCATCGTCATGGCGCAGGCGGTCGGTGCCGCAGTGCGCAGGATGGCGACCGGACAGGTGGGCATCCAGACCATCCCCGGGTACATGACCCGCGGAATCGTGGTGAACGGGCACGGACAGCGGTTCATCAACGAGGACGTCTATCCGGGGCTCGTCGGCATCGAGGCGCTGTATCGGCAGAACATGGACGTGTGGGTGGTGCTCGACGAGGAGGCCTTCGAGGATGTGCCGGAGGCGGAGCGCTGGGGGCTGCGGCCCACGCACGTCGCGGAGACCGTCGCAGAGCTGGAGAAGGAGATGGGGTTGCCGGAGAACGCCTTGCAGCACACGGTGGCCGAGTACAACAGGCATGCCGAGAATGCCGAGGACCCGTGGTTCCACAAGGCGGCGCGGTGGCTCCGTCCGTTGCGGGCGCCGTTCGCCGCCATCGACGTACGCCTGGGCATGGCGCCCCCGGAGGGCGCCGCCGTCGGCGGCAACGGTGCCGCGGTGTTCACCCTGGGCGGGCTCGCGACCGACACCGAGGGGCGTGTGCGCGACCTCGACGGCGGCCCGGTCGCCGGGCTGTACGCGGCGGGCCGGGCGTCGTCCGGGCTGCACGGCGGTGGCTACATCAGCGGGACCTCGCTGGGACCCGGCACGTTCTTCGGCCGACGCGCCGGGCGCGCCGCGGCGGGGGTGCAGCAGTGACCGGGGCGTGCGACTCGGAACGTATCCGCTCGCTCATCGCCCGCATCGCGCATCTCGCCGACGACGGCACCGTGGAGGAGTACTGCGCCCAGTTCGCGCCCGACGCGGTGTGGGAGATGCCGGAGGATCCGCGGACCGCGATGGCGGCCCGCACCGCGCGAGGGATCGACGACATCGCCCGGGGCGCCCGGGAGCGGCGCGCGGCCGGGACGGTGGGCGCGGGCAGCGGCACGCGGCATGTCGTCGACTGCAGCGACATCGCGGTCGCCGCAGACGGGGAAACGGCGACAGCCGTGTCGCTCTGGCGGTTCTACGCGCACACCGACCAGGCGCCCCGCGTCGTCAACATGGGGCGCTACCTGGACGAGTTCACCAGCATCGACGGGCGATGGGTGCTGGCGCGGCGCGTGATCCGGCTGGGATGATCCCGGCCGGTGGAAGTGCTGCCATGCCGGGGACGGGGACGGATTAGTGTCGGTGACCATGATCACAGCGAGTGCGGATGAGCGCGACATCTACCGCGGCATCGTCGGGTTCGCCCGGGCCATGGATGCGCGGGATTGGGCGGCGATCGAACGGATCGCGGTGCCGAACGCGACCGCGGATCTCGGCACCGGCAGGCTGGAGAGCCGCGCCGAGATGATCGCGCTCATGCGCAGCTTCCTCGACGAGTGCGGGCCCACGCAGCACCTCGTGTCCAACGTGCTCATCGACGTCGATACCGAGGCCGGTGGGGAGACCGCGCACAGCCGGGCCTACGTCTCCGACCTGCACCTGGGCACCGGGTCGCTGACCGGCCTGTCCTTCCAGACGCTCGGTGATTACCACGACGAGTGGGCCAAGGTCGACGGCGAATGGCGGATGACCCACCGGACCAAGTCGATGCGGGGAACGCTCGGCACGCAGGCGGTGCTGGGGGCGGGGCCGGAAGGCTATGAGGTCTCGGGGCCGGCCGCGGGCCGGGGCGCTGCGGCCGGCGGATCCGCCGCCACCGAGATCACCAACCTGCTTTACCGCTACGCGGAGTGCATGGACTCGGGGCGGCTCGACGATGCCTCCGAGCTGTTCCGCCACGCGACGATCCATGCCGGTAAGCGTGAGCTGGACGCTGCGGGGATCCTCGCCGTGTGGCGCGGTACCGTCCGGCTGCACGACGACGGCACGCCGCGGACCAAGCACGTGATCTCCAACCCGATCCTCGAGATCGACGAGCAGGAGGGCCGCGCCCGCGCGCGTTCGTACTACACGGTGCTGCAGGCGACGGCCGGACTTCCGCTGCAGGTGATCGCCGCAGGGCGGTACCACGACGAGTTCGAGCGGTCCGGCGGCACGTGGCGCTTCCGCTCACGCGACTATTCGATGCTGGACCTGACCGGCGACATGCACGATCACCTGCGGTCCGGCGGCTCCTGACCGATCGCGCAGAACGCGTGGCAGATGCGGTCACGGATGATGGACTCGGGGCATTCGGGGTCGAACCACCTGTCGACCACGGCCCAGTGCACGGGGTGGTCCAGGTATTGGCCGGTGACGTCCTCAGGCGAGGCGAATCGCTGCTCCCACACGTGGGTCCACGGGGTGGGCCCGCACGCGGAGTCGACACGGCCGAGGTTCCACGCACGGATCGACGGCATGTGCCGCGGCATCGCGAGCAGATCGTGCTCGAACCGTGCTACCTCGGCGGGCTCCGCGCGCGGGTCGACGCGCAGTAGCAGCGCCCGGTAGCAGGCGGCATCGGCGGCGCCGTTGCGCACTCCGGACGTGCCCGCCCCGAACTCGGCGCCGTGGACGCGGTCGACGCCAGGCCCGGCGAGCGCCGCGTCGACGGCGCCCCGTCCCGCAGCCCAGGACGCGCGGTCGGCATAGCGGAGCCGCACGATCACGTCGCCGGCGGCGATAGAGCCGTCCAAGGGCACGCCGACCACGTGGGCCTCGGCGCCGGAATCGGCTGCGGCTCTGCGAAACTCTTCCACCGCAGTACCGTCTGACCGCGCGCCGGGGCTCAGGTGGACGATGCGGATCACGTCATGCACCGTTGTTCTCGTCATACGTCGCAGAGTCCGTCCACATCCGGCGCGGCGGCGGCCATGGACCGCGTGCGTTCGGCGATCAGCGGGGCGACGCTGTCCCACCAGGCGCGCAGGCCGGGGTCGCCGCGCCCGGCCCGCGTCATGTCCCACCATGCGGGCACGCCGTCGAGCCGCCAGGTGGCCGTGATGGTGTTGCCCGCGTCGTCCCGCCACATCGGCGGACTCACCAGCAGCCGGTCGAGCACCATGCCGCGGGTGCGGGCGCCGGGTGCATACCCGTCCAGGTAGGCGGCGACGAACCGCTCGCCCGCGCCCGGCGCCGTCTCCACCCGGTCGATCACGAAAACTGCAGTCCCCATGCGTGCATCGTGCCGTCGCGGTGCGGCGGCGGGAACGGCCCCGCCCGGGTGGCGGGAGGATGCGGTGTTCTGCACGGCATGGCGTGGAAAAGTGAGGTGGACGACATTTCCGGCGCATTCGACAGGACAGGAGAACGACGATGAACGGTAGCAGGCGGTTCGACGGGCAGGTCGCCTTCATCACGGGGGCCGCGCGCGGCCAGGGCCGGGCCGAGGCGGTCCGGCTCGCGTCCGAGGGCGCGAACATCATCGCGGTGGACGTGTGCGCGGAGTTCGAGACGACGTCCTACCCGGGCGCCACCCGGGCGGACCTCGACGAGACGGTGCGCCTGGTGGAGGAGGCCGGCGGGAAGATCGTCGCCTCCGTCGCCGACACCCGCGACGTCGACGGTCTCGCTGCAGCGCTCAAGGCGGGCACCGATGCATTCGGCCGGCTCGACGCGGTGATCGCCAACGCCGGCATCTGCGTCGGCCGGATGTCCTGGGAGATCACCGCCGCCGAGTGGCAAGAGATGATCGACGTCAACCTCACCGGCACGTTCAATACCGCGAAGGCGGCCATCCCGTACCTGATCGAGCAGGGCGAGGGCGGCGCGATGGTGTTCACCAGCTCCGAATCGGGCCTCAAGGGCACGCCGTTCACCGCGCACTACACCGCGACGAAGTTCGGGATCGTGGGGCTGGCCAAGACGATGGCGAACGAACTGGGCGAGTACAAGATCCGGGTGAACACCGTGCACCCGGCGGGAGTGCGTACGGGCATGGACATGTCCGCCGACATGAACCCGCTGATGGACAAGTACGCGCACACGCTCTCGCCGATCTTCATGAACTCGCTGCCCTACGAGATCCTCGAGGCCGAGGATGTCGCCGGCGTCGTGGCGTGGCTGTGCTGCGACGAGGCCAAGTACATGACCGGCGCGCAGGTGCCGGTGGACTTCGGCAACTCAAACCGCTGACGGCGGCGCGGGGCCGGACGGATCGCCATCCGTCCGGCCCCGCTGCCGACGGTGCGGCCTACTTCCCGGCGGCGTCGCGTGCGGCGATGTAGCCGTAGACGATGCCCTGGCCGATCGTCGCGCCCGCGCCCGGGTACGAGTGGCCGAACGCGTTGGCGGCGGTGTTGCCGATGGCGTAGAGCCCGTCGATGGCGGTGCCGTCCTCGCGCAGCGCCCGGCCTTTGTCGTCGGCGAGCACGCCGCCGCAGGTGCCCAGGTCGCTCAGCGTCATCTTCACGGCGTAGTACGGGCCGTGGTCGAGCGGACGCAGGTTGGGGTTGGGGCTCACCGTGGGGTCGCCGTAGTAGCGGTCGTAGGCGCTGCGGCCGCGGCCGAAGTCCTCGTCGCTGCCGGCGGCGGCCGAGACATTGAAACGCTCGAACGCCTCGGTGAACGCCTCTCGCGGCAGGCCCACCGAATCGGCGAGCGCCCCGGGGCCGTCGGCGCGGTGCGCCGTGCCCGCCTTGTACCAGGACTCGGGGATGGCCATGCGCGGGAAGAGCATTCCGGCGAAGACGTAACTGTTGCGGTACTTCTGGTCGAAGATGATCCACATCGACTCGACGGGGTCGCCCTCGCGTTCGCGCTGCAGCACCGTCTGGCCGAAGGACATGTAGTCCTTGGCCTCGTTGGTGAACCGGCGTCCGGTCTGATCGACGATGAACGAACCCGGGAGGGCGCGCTCGGCGAGCATCACCATGGGCGGGTGGCTGCTGCGGGCCGGCGCCACGGCCGGGAACCACCACGCCTGGTCCATCAGGCCGATCCCGGCGCCCACGTCCTGCGCGGCGCGGATGGCGTCGCCGGTGTTGCCCTCGGCGCCCATCGACTCGTTGTCGTGCAGCCGCTCCGACTGGAACTTGTGGCGCATCGCCATGTCGTGGTCGAACCCGCCGGCGGCGAGCACCACGCCCCGCCGAGTGGTGATCGTGTACTCGGATCCGCCCTGCTCGACGACGGCGCCGGTGACGCGGCCGTCCTCCTCGACCAGCTTCACCAGCGAGGTCTCGGTCCACACGGGGATCCCCGCGCGCAGCACGCCGGCGAACAGTCCGGCGGCCAGCGCCTGGCCGCCCGCCATGTACTCGCGCTTGAGCGCCTTGCCGCCCACACCCTGCGACAGGCGCTGGAAGATGCGCGGGAACGCCTTGCCCGGCTTGCGCACCATGAGGTTCATCCACCGGTAGTCGACGCCGGTGATGGGCATCGGCAGCGCCGCCTCCATCTGGCCGGGGCGCAGGCGCGGACGCTCCTCGCCCAGCACCGAGGCGTCGAACGGCCGGCTCTCGCAGGTGCGGCCGGCGGCGTTTCCGCCGGGCTTCTCGGGGTGGTAGTCCGAGTAGCCCTTGGACCAGAACAGGTTGAGCGGTGTGGTCCGCTGCAGCATCTCGACGGCGGCCGTGCCGTGATCGAGGAACGACTGGCCGCGTTCCGCGGGGGCGGTGCCGTCGACGACGGCGCGCACGTATTCCTCGGCGCGGTCGAGGGAGTCGCCGGCCCCGGCCCTCTTGAGGATCGGGTTGTCCGGCACCCAGAACGCGCCGCCGGACCGCGCCGTGGACCCGCCCACGTACGGGGTCTTCTCCACGACCAGCGTCGACAGGCCCTCCTCGTGCGCCGTCAGCGCGGCGGCCATGCCGGTGCCGGAACCGATCACCAGCAGGTCGACGGTGATGTCCTTCGCGGGGACGGGGGGAAGGGCGGCGCGTGCTGCTGTTGCCATGGAATCCTCTTTCGGCGCCGGCGCGTTTCGGCGGCGCGGTGACAGGGTGCACAGGTATGTGGGCGTCACGGTAGACCTGCGCGCCGCAACCCGACATCCGAGCTCCCATGTGGCGGCACGAGCCCCGCATGACGCCCGGATGCGGTGTAGTGGCTGTTAGCGTTCACCCGTGCCCACCACTGACGATGCTCCCGATCCGTCCGACGAGGACGGCCTGCCGTCGATGCCGGCCACCGCCTGGGCGGTGCTCGGGACTCTGTCCTTCGGCGAGGGTCTGTCCGGCTACGACATCAAGACCTGGGCGGATTGGTCGCTCAACTACTTTTACTGGTCGCCGTCGTTCAGTCAGGTGTATTCCGAGCTCAAGCGTCTCGAGAAGCACGGCTTCGTCGAGTCCGACAACGGCGACGGGGGCGCCCGGAACCGGCGGGTCTACACGATCACCCCGGCGGGGCTCGCAGCGTTGCGCCGCTGGGCCCGGGAGTCCGAGGTGGACAGGCCCGTGCTGAAGCATGCGACGATGCTGCACCTGTGGATGGGGCATCTGAGCGATCCGGTGCGGCTCAAGGAGATGGTGCGCGCGCATATCGAGCAGATGACGGCGCTGCGGGACGGGGCGGCCGAGCGGGCGCAGAACGCGCGCCGCGAGCCGTCGTGGGCGTACACGCAGATCGTCATGGAGTGGTCGCGGCGCCACTACGACAGCGAGATCTTGCTGGCGGAGGAGCTGCTCGAGCAGATCGACGCCGCCGGTGCCCGCTTCGATTCGGCCGCCAAGCAGGAGGGCACCGGCCTGCCGATCCCCGTGGAGCCCGGGCACTGGAAGAGCCGGGCCTGACGGATCGCCGCCACCGCGCATGTGAGGTGGGCTACACATCGGCCGAGTTTTATATTACTGTTAGGCATATACCGATCAGGAATATCGCTCGCGGACGTCGGGGGACAGCGAGCCGCCGTCGAGACTCGGGAGATGCGATGACAGACCTCATGACAGATGTGGCCCTGCAGGATCGTTCGGAGACCGTCCGCGCGGGCGGCGGTGCCCGGCGCGGCGACACCCCCACGGCACTTCTCGAGCGTGTCTCCGTGGTGCTCGATGCGTTCGAGGACGGCGAGGCCGCCTCCGGGCTCACCCTGGCCGATGTCGTGCGCCGCACCGCGCTGCCGCGCTCGTCGGTGCATCGCATGCTGGAGCAGCTGGTGCGCATGCGGTGGATGCACCGCTCGGGCCGCCGCTACCGCCTGGGGTTCCGTCTGCTGGAGCTCGGTGCGCTCGCAGTCAACCAGGACGAGCTGCACGCCGCCGCGCTGCCGGTGATGTACGAGCTGCATGCGGCCACCCGGCTGGTCGTGCACCTGGGGATGATCGAGGGGCCGGGCGGGGTCGACATCCTCTACCTCGACAAGATCGGCGGCCGGCTGGTGCAGGCGGTGCCCACACAGGTCGGCGGGCGTCGGCCGGCCGTCGGCACGGCCCTCGGCGCGGTGCTGCTGGCCGGGCGCGGGGACCCGCGCATGGATCCCGCCGCGGACGCGCGGATCGTGCGGGAAGGCGTCGCGCGCGTCACGTCGTCGGCGCCGCACGGCTACAGCTGTGTGGCGGCACCGATCGGACGCATCGGGGAGGCGACCGCGGCGATCTCGCTGTGCGCCCCCAACCGGCATGTGCGCTTGGACCCGCGGGCGATCTCACCGTTGCGGGTCGCCGCGGGAACGATCTCGCGCGCACTGGGCGGTGTGACCACCCCGGCCCAGGCGCGGCTGACCGCGTAGGAGCGGGCCGGGGCGACCGCGGGGTCATCCGCCGGCCGGGGCGGTGCCGGCCGGCACGCCGTTCCACTCGGCGATGGCCCAGTCGCCGGGAGAGCCGGAGACGCGCACCTCGTCGGTGTTGCCCAGCGGGCGTTCGATCACCATGTCCGGCGCGAAGTTCCCGGTCCCGTTCGCAGCCCAGGCCATGATCATGCCGCCGTGCGCGAAGGCGACGGGCTTCTCGCAACCCGAGTCGTAGATGGCCTGGACGGCGGCGTCGGTCCGGTCCATGAACTCGTGGCCGTTCTCGCCGCCGGGGACGGCCGCATCGAGGTCGCCGTCGATGATCCACGCCATGAGCACGTCGACGTACTTGTTGTCGCGGCCCTGCACGGGCATCGATTCGTAGGCGCCGCCCTCGACCTCCCTGAGTCCCGGGAGGATCCGCACCGGCACGTCCAGCAGCGCGGCTGTGGGTGCGGCGGTCTGCTGGGCGCGCACCAGGTTGGAGGCGAACACGCAGTCGTAGCCCTCCGCCGCGAGTTCCTGGGCTTTGGCCTCCGCCTGCTGCACCCCCGTGTCCGTGAGATAGGGGCCGGGGACGTCGGTGTGGAGATAGCCGGAGACGTTGCCGTAGGACTCGCCATGGCGGACGAAGGTGATGGACTTCTCTCCGCCGGGTTGCTGTGCGATGCTGCCGAATCCGGGCAGGTCGGCGATCGAGCCGAGCGGCCCGGCGGTCGGCGCTGCGCCGGCCGGTGCCACGAGGACGCACGCGGACGCGGCGGCAGCGGCGAGGGCGAGTGGAATGGTTCTGCGCACGGACGGGCCCCTTGCTCGAGGTGGTCTGATTCGCAGCGACCGTATTCCGTGGCTTCTGTGCGGGTCTGCAGCCCCGCCCGCCGGTTGGGAGAAACCGGCGGGCAGGGCTCGTGTCACACTGTGAACCCGCCGCGGTTGCTCTTGGTCTTGCCCTCCTTGAGCACCAGCAGGATGTTCTCGTTGTCGCCGACCAGGTCGGCGTCGATGCTCGGGTCGCCCTTCACCACGACGACGTCGGCGGTCTTGCCGGCCTCGAGGGTGCCGAGCGTGCTGTCGACGCCGCACAGCTCGGCCGACGTGCGGGTGCCGGCGACGATCGCCTGCATCGGCGTCATCCCCCCGTGTTTGACGAGCAGCCCGATCTCCTGCAGGTTGGTGCCGTGGTCCGGCACCAGGCCCGCGTCGGTGCCGACGGCGATCTTGACGCCCGCCTCCACCGAAGCGCGGATCGAGGCCTGCGCGATCTCGTGCCACTTCGTGCTCTTGGCGACGGCCTGCGGTGTGGCGGTGTCCGGGTGAAGGGTCTCCAGCAGCGTCGGCACCAGGTACTGGCCGCGCTCGACCATCTCCTTGCGCAACTCGTCCGTCAGTGCGTAGCCGTGCTCGATACTGCGCACGCCCGCCTTGACTGCGGCGGTGATACCCGCGAGGCCGATCGCGTGCGCGGCCACCGGACGGCCGCCGTAGTTGGCGGCCTCCTCGACCAGCGCGGCGACGAGCTCCTCGCGGGCGCCCAGCCAGTCCGGGTCGTCGCTGGGCGAGCTGACGCCGCCGCTGGAGGCGACCTTGATGACGTCGACGCCCTCGCGCAGCAGCTCGCGCGCCCGCAGGCGCGCCTCGTCGGGGGTGTCGACGAGGCTGCCGCCGATGATCCCGGTGCCGTCGACGCCGGACGGCGCGTGGAAATCCGCGTGTCCGCCTGTCTGGCTGAGCATCCTGTCCGCCACGAGCAGACGCGGGCCCTCGATCAGCCCGTGCGCCACGGCGTCCCGCACGCCGACATCCACGCCCATGAGGTCGCGCACGGTGGTCACGCCCGCCTCCACCGTGGCTTTGAGGCGGTCGATGAGCTGGAAGTAGCGGTACGACGGCGGCACCATCGCCGCCATGATCGGCGATCCCTTGGTGCCCGGCAGCGACATGTGCACGTGGACGTCGAAGAAGCCCGGGCAGACGGTGTTGCCCTGCAGGTCCACCGCCACCGGGGCGTGGTCGTCCTCGACCGCCGGAGCCCCCGACGAGGGGCCCGCATAGGCGATCGTGCCGTCGGCGATCTGCACCGTGGCGTCGGGCACGGGCTCGCCGCCGTTGCCGTCGATGAGGCGAGCGTTGTGCAGAACGATCATCTGGATCCCCTTTTCCCTGTCTGATTGTCGTGTGCGAACGATCCCGGCGGGCCGCGGCCGGGAGAATTCCCGAGAATATGCGGGAGTCTGTCTGTGCAGGTTCTCGCTGCCAGGTGAAAATCCCCTCTTCGGCATGCTGCGCAGCGGTGGATGCGATCCCAGTGACCCGACGTTGAGGCACACGCTAACACCGGCGGCGCAGGTCGTGGCCGTACTCCGGGAATCCGGCGTGATCGGTCGGGCAGACCGCGGAAACCGGGACGCGGTTGCCGAAGGCGGCTTAGGATCCGGGCGGATGGCGACGACGTCGTTGTCGAGGATGTCCATCGACCGGTATTGGTGGGAAGCCTATGTGCACACGTGTGATGTGGTCTGAGGCGAACGGCGCCGTGGTCGTCGGTCGCAATATGGACTTCCATAAGGATTTGATGACGAATCTGTGGAAACTGCCACGCGGAGTGCGCCGCGATGACGGCGTCGAGGGAAACCTGCAGTGGACCGCGAAGTACGGGAGCGTGATCGCGGCCGCATTCGACATGATCTCCGTGGACGGTCTCAACGAGGCGGGTCTTGCGGGACACGTGTTGTGGCTGGCGGAATCCGATTACGGGATGCGGGATGGATCCCGCACGCAATTGTCGCAGGCGATCTGGCTGCAGTATTTCCTCGATAATTTCGCCACCGTCGCCGACGCGGTCGCCTGGGTGGAGGGCAACGACGTCCAAGTGGTGCAGATGCCGGATCCGACGGGCGGTGGGCCTCCTGCGATCCATGTGGCGCTCGACGATGAGACCGGCGATTCCGCGATCATCGAGTACGTGGACGGCCATCCGCGGATCTACCACAGCCCTGAATACCGGGTGATGACCAATTCGCCCACCTACGAGCGTCAGCTGGAACTCGTCCAGCGATTCGCGGGCCTCGGCGGTGACGCGCCGTTGCCGGGGTCGACGGACGCGCAGGACCGCTTCGCGCGGGCCACCTACTACGTGGGGCGCCTCGACCGTCCGAAGGATCAGCTGGAGGCGATCGCCGCGATGTTCAGCGTGATCCGCAATGCCGCGCAGCCGTTCCGCATCCCCGATCCCGGCAAGCCCGATGCGTCGCAGACGATCTGGCAGACCGTGACCGACCTGACGAACCGCCGCTACGTCTACGGATCGACCACCCGGCCGAACATCGTGTGGACCGACCTGGACGAGCTCGACTTCTCCCCGGGGAGCCCGCAGCTCAAACTCGACCTGGTGGGGGAGCCGGCGGTGCAGGGCGGGCTCGCCGGAAACGTCAGCGGGCGTTTCGAGGACAAAGGGCCGATGACGTTCCTGTCCTTCGCGCTGCTGGAGAAGATGGGCGAGTCCGCCGCGCCGCTCACCTGAGCTGGAACCCCTTGTAGCCGGCGTCGGTGATCTCGGCCAGTTCCTCGCGGTACTTGCCGAACCCTGCGCTGTAGAGCATGAACACGCGCGGCTTGCCGGGGATGTTGGCGCCCATGTACCAGGAGTCCGCGCGGGGGAACAGCGTCTGGGCGGCCAGCTGTCCGCACCGCTGCATCCACGCCTGCTCGGCCTCGGGGTCCGGTTCGATCGATTCCAGGCCCTTGCTGCGTAGATGCCCGATGGTGCCGGCGATCCAGTCCACGTGGTCCTCGGAGGTGAGCACCATGTTGGCGAGCACTCCCGGGCTGCCGGGGCCGTTGACGGTGAACAGATTCGGGAATCCTGCCACCTGCAGCCCCAGGTAGCTCTGCACCCCGTCGGCCCACGCGTCGTGGATGGTTAGGCCGCCGCTGCCGCGGATGTCGATGCGGTCCATGGCGCCGGTGACCGCGTCGAATCCGGTGGCGAAGATGAGCACGTCCAGGTCGCGCATTGTGGTGCCGCCGCCGGGGTCCGCGGTGTCGATGCCGGACGGGGTGATGCGCTCGATCGGCGTGCGGCGCAGGTTCACCAGGTCGACGTTGTCACGGTTGTAGGTCTGGAAGTAGCCGGAGTCGGTGACGATGCGCTTGGTGCCGATGGGGTGGTCGGTGGGGATCAGCTCGTCGGCCACCGCCGGGTCGTCGACGACGGCGCGGATCTTGCGCTCGGCGAAGTCGCGGGCCAGCGCGTTGGCGTCCTCGTTGCGCATCTGGTCGGGGAAAGCCTTGGAGAACAGCACGCCCCCGAGCGTCCAGTAGTGCTCGTAGACGCGTTCGCGCTCGGCGTCGTCGACCTCGAGGGTGTTCTTGTCGTGCGGGACGAACGGCGAGCCGCCGCCGCTGAGCCGGGACTTGCGGCGGCGTTCCGCGTACCCGGCCTTCTGTGCACGCCGCTCGTCGTCGTCGGTGGGCCGGTTGGCGGCGGGGATCGAATAGTTGGGCGTGCGCTGGAAGACGGTCACGTGTGCGGCCTCGCGCGCCACCTCGGGGACCAGCTGGATGCCGGACGAGCCGGTGCCGATGACGCCGACGCGCCGGCCGGTGAGGTCGACGCCCTCGTGGGGCCAGGCGGCGGTGTGCAGAACGGTGCCGGCGAAGCTCTCGCGCCCGGGGATGTCCGGGTAGTTGACGGCGGACAGCGAGCCGCTGGCGAACACGCAGAACCGGCAGGTCGTGGTCGTGCCGGCGTCGGTGGTGACCGTCCACAGGTTGGCGTTCTCGTCGTAGTGGGCCGCGGTGACGCGCGTGTGGAATGCGATGCTGCGCCGCAGGTCGAAGCGGTCGGCCACGTGGTGCAGGTAGCGCAGGATCTCCGGCTGCGTGGCGTAGCGCTCGGACCAGTCCCACTCCTGCTGGAGCTCGTCGGAGAAGGAGTAGGAATAGTCGACGCTTTCGACGTCGCAGCGCGCCCCGGGATAGCGGTTGTGGTGCCAGGTGCCGCCCACGTCGGCCCCCGCCTCGAATGCCTGTAAGGTCAGCCCGTCGCCCCGCAGGCGGTGGACCGCGTACATGCCCGCGATGCCGGCGCCGACGATCACGACGTCCACGTCGCTGTCACCGCCCGTGGCGGCGGGGCTGGAAGCTTCCGGTCCGGTCATGATGGTTCCTCGCATTCGAGACGTACGCCACAGTCAATATGCCTAAACGGTATATCAGCGCCGCGCGGCGTGGAACGGTTCCTCCCACCACGCGGCACGCGCGTCGCATGGCGGCGCATGGACAATGGTGGGCATGAGCGACAACGGAACGCCCACGATTCAGCAATTTCTCGAGGAGGCGGGCATCGGGTTCCGTCCCGCCGACGTGTCCCTGCCGGCGGCCGCGGTGCCGGCGCCCGAGGGGTGGACGGTGCTCGGGCCGGAGGTGCTGCCCGGCGCACGCCAGGTGCTTGCAGCGGTGGATCGTTCGCGCGACGGCTGGTCGCCGAACGCGGTGTTGGTCGACAACACGCTGGTCGGGTCCGTGGATGCCGCCGGGTTCATGGAGTGTGCGGTGGGCGACGCGCGCCGGATGCCGGGGTGGAGCGAGGCGATCGCGCGGGTCGAACCGGTGGAGGCGGGCACGCGGGCGGTCATCCGCGGCACGTATGAGGCCGACGGCCGGACGGTGTGCGTCACCACGGTCTACCTGCTCACCGAGCGCGAGGCGGGACAGCATCTGGCGCAGCTCACCGCGACCATCGAGGCGGCCGCCGTCGACATGCTCGACGGGGTGGACGAGATGGTGGCGGGCCTGCGCGTGGAGGACTGACGGCCCGTTCACCGATCTGCTGCGCGAGCGGAACGCGTCGCTGCGGTAACGCCGCGCCGGGCGGGCCCGCCGGCCGTGAGGAACGCCGCCGCCGCGATCACCGCGCAGCCCAGCACCGTCAGTGCCATCGGCATCGGCCCGCCGCCGAGCCCGACGAGCGGCGAGACGACGGCCCCGACGGCGAACTGCAGCGCCCCGAGCACGGCCGACCCGGTCCCCGCGCGGTCGCGCACCCGTTCCAGCGCCAGGGCCGTCGCGTTGCCGAAGACGAACCCGGTCGAGCACGCGAGCAGGAACATGGCGGCCAGTAGCGGCCAGTGGGCGTCGGGACCGGCCGCCGCGATCACCGTCAGGAGCACCGACGCGGTGCACGTCGCCCCGATGCCCGCGGTGAGCAGAGCGCGCGGGTGGAACCGGCCGACCAGGCGCGAGTTCGCCGCGTTGGCCGCCGTCAGCCCCACGGCGTTGCAGGCGAACACCACCGCGTAGACCGTCGACGAATACCCCATGGACTCCTGCACCACGAACGACGACGCCGAGATGTACCCGAACAGCGCCCCGTATGTCATCGCGAACGCCACGGTGTAGCAGACGTAGACCCGCGTGGTGAGCACCGCGACGGCGGACCCGGCGAACGCCCGGAAACGGACGGGATGCCGGCGTTCCGGAGGCAGCGTCTCCGGGAGCACGCGCCACACGATGGCGAGCAGCACCACGGCGAACCCGGTGAGCACCCAGAAGACGCCGCGCCAGCCGAAGGGGCCCGCGACGACGACGCCGATCGGCGGGGCGAGGATCGGGGCGACCCCGACGATCACCGTCAGCAGGCTGTAGGTGCGCGCGGCCTGCCTGCCCTCGGCGAGGTCGGAGACGACGGCGCGGGCGATGACCATCCCGACGCCGCTGGACACGCCCTGCACCAGGCGCGCGGCGATGAGGACCGCGGCCGAGGGGGCGACGGCGCAGGCCACGCCTGCCGCAGCGAGCACGACGAGGCTCACCAGCAGCGGGCGCCGGCGGCCGAGACCGTCCGACAGCGGCCCCACCATCAGCTGCCCGAAAGCCAGCCCCACCATGAACGCGGTGAGGGTGAGCTGGATCGTCGCCGCCGATACGCCGAGCTCGTCCGCCACCTGCGGCAGGGACGGCAGGTACATGTCGGTGGCCAGCGGCCCTACGGCCGACATCGCGCCCAGAGTGAACAGCAGGGGCGTGCGGATTGATCTCGACGGCATGCCTTCGGAGTCTTGCCGTGCGCGCCCGCCGAACCAAGGGGGTGTTCTACGGGGCGGACACTCCGCTGCACGCCCATACTGGGGGTGACGGCTGAGGGAGCGGCGTATGACGCACGCGGACGAGACGATCGGACTGGCCCGGCGCTGGGCGGAGGAGGCCGCGCGCGTCCGCCCGGACCCCGCGGCCGCCCGGCTCGCCGCCATGGTGGCCGATCCCGACGGGCTGCGGTTCGCGGTGCACTTCATCGATGAGGTGATCCGTCCGGAGGACGAGGCCACTGCGGCGCACGCCTTCGCCGCGCTCGCGCGCCGCCCGCCCGCGTTCCTGCCCGGGCGGCTGCGCGCTGCTGCACGGCTCGGCGGCCTCGTCGCGCCGGGGATGCCGCGCCTGGCGGTGCCGCTGGCCCGGCGGGTGCTGCGCGCGATGGTGGCGCATCTCGTCGTCGACGCGACCGACCCGCGGCTGGGTCCGGCGATCGCGCGGATCCGCCGTCGCGGCTTCGACCTGAACCTCAACCTGCTCGGCGAGGAGGTGCTGGGCGCACGCGAGGCGGACCGGAGGCGGGCGGGCATCGCGACGCTGCTCGCCCGGGACGACGTCGACTACGTCTCGGTGAAGGTGTCCGCCGCCGTCGCGCCGCACGCGCCGTGGGCGTTCGACGAGCAGGTCACCGCCGTCGTCGACCGGCTGACGCCGCTGTTCCTGCAGGCGGCGCGGTCGCCGGCACGCAAGTTCATCAACCTCGACATGGAGGAGTACCGCGACCTGGACCTCACCATCGCGGTGTTCACCCGGTTGCTGGACGACCCGCGGCTGTCCGGCCTCGAGGCCGGGATCGCGCTGCAGGCCTACCTCCCGGACTCGCGGGACGCCCTGGCCCGCATGCACGCCTGGGCCGCGCGGCGGCGGTCGGCCGGCGGCGCGCCGGTGAAGGTGCGCCTGGTCAAGGGCGCGAACCTGCCGATGGAGACGGTCGAGGCCGAGCTGCGCGGGTGGCCGCAGGCGCCCTGGGCGACCAAGCTGCAGACCGACGCGCACTACAAGCGGCTGCTCGACGACGCGCTGCGGCCCGAACAGGCGGATGCGGTGCGCGTCGGCGTGGCCGGGCACAACCTGTTCGACGCCGCGCACGCCTGGCTGCTGGCGGGGGAGCGCGGCGTGCGCGGCGCAGTGGACATCGAAATGCTGCTGGGCATGGCACCCGGCCAGGCGGAAGCGGTGCGCCGGGATGTCGGGAGGTTGCTGCTGTACACGCCGGTGGTGCATCCGGACGAGTTCGACGTGGCCATTTCCTACCTGGTGCGCCGGCTGGACGAGGGGGCGAGCCCGGACAACATCATGCCGTCTGTCGGACGCCTGACGGAGGACGCCGTGTTCGCCCGCGAGCGCGACAGGTTCCTCGCCGCTCTGTCCGCGTCGGCCGGCCGCGTGTCCCGCACCCGGCGCACGCAGGACCGCGCGGCGGGCCCCGCGGCGGAGGTGCCGGCCTGGTTCGCCAACACGCCGGACACGGACCCGGCGATCGCAGCCAACCGGCGGTGGATGCGCGGGATCCTCGAACGCGTCCCGACGTCCGACCTCGGGGTGCGCGGCGTCGCCGAGCACACTGTGTCCGACGCGAATGCCCTCGGCGCGCTGCTCGCCGCGGCCGAGGACGCCGGCCGCGCGTGGGGTCGGCGTCCGGCGGCCGCACGCGCCGCGCTGCTCCGCGGAGCAGCCGACGGTCTCGAGGCCGCGCGCGCCCGGCTCATCGAGGTGATGGCGGCGGAGGCGGGAAAGACCCCGGCCGAGGCCGACCCGGAGGTGTCGGAGGCGGTCGACTTCGCGCGCTACTACGCCGACCGCTGCGATGAGCTCGACGCGACGCCGGGGGCACGGTTCCGCCCTGTGCCGTTGACGGTGGTGGCGTCGCCGTGGAACTTCCCCGTCGCGATCCCCGCCGGCGGCGCGCTGGCGGCCCTGGCGGCGGGGTCTGCGGTGATCCTCACGCCGGCCCCGCAGACGCCCCGCTGCGGGGAGGTGGTGGTCGAGTCGCTGTGGAGTGCGGGGATCCCGCGGGATGTGCTCCGGGTGGCGCACGTCGACGAGGACACGCTCGGGCCCCTGCTGGTGGCGGACCCGCGCGTGCGCCGGGTGATCCTCACCGGCGCCTACGAGACGGCGGCGCTGCTGCGGTCGCTGCGCCCGGATCTGCCGCTGCTGGCGGAGACGAGCGGCAAGAACGCCATCGTCGTCACGCCGTCGGCCGACATGGACCTGGCCGTGCGCGACGTCGTCCACTCGGCGTTCTCGCACGCCGGGGCAGAAGTGCTCGGCGGCGTCGATCGTGATCCTGGTCGGCGCGGCGGCGCGGTCGCGACGCTTCCGCGCGCAGCTGGTCGACGCGGTCCGATCACTGCGGGTGGGGCCTCCTGAGGATCCGGAGACGCAGGTGGGGCCGCTGATCGCCCCCGCGGACGGCGCACTGCTGGACGCCCTGACGACGATGGACGCCGGCGAGACGTGGCTGGTGCGTCCCCGCAGGCTCGACGACGCGGGCAGGTTGTGGAGTCCGGGCGTCAAGGAAGGCGTGCGGCCCGGGTCGGCGGCGCACCGCGTCGAGTTCTTCGGCCCGGTGCTCGCGGTGATGACGGCGCCCACGCTGGACGCGGCCCTGCGGATGCAGAACGGTGTCGACTACGGGCTCACGGCCGGCCTGCATTCGCTGGACCGCGGCGAGATCGCACAGTGGCTGGGCGGCGTGCAGGCGGGCAATCTCTACATCAACAAGGGCATCACCGGGGCGATCGTGCGGAGGCAGCCGTTCGGCGGATGGAAGAGCTCGACCGTCGGGCCGGGTTGCAAGACCGGCGGGCCGAACTATCTGCAGGCCCTGGGGGATTGGGAGCGCGCGCCCGGCACCGGCCGCTGGCTGGCGGCCGGCGGCGACGTCTCCCGCCTGGCCTGCGAGCGCAACGTGCTGCGCTATCTGCCCGTGCCGGTGCACGTGCGCCTGGCGGAAGGGGCGCCGGAACGTGATCTGGACCGGGTGCTGGAGGCGGCGCGCCGGGCCGGGGCCGAGGTGACGGTGTCGGCGGGCCGTTTCGAGACCGACGCCGCGTGGCGCGACGCGGTGGCGCGGGACCGCCCGGCGCGCATCCGGCTCATCGGCGGCGATCCGCAGGCGCTGGCGCGGGCCCTCGGCGGCGATCCGGCCGTCGCGGTGCACAGCCGCCCGGTCACCGGGTCGGACCGGCTGGAGATGCTGCCTTTCCTGCGGGAACAGTCGGTGAGCATGACCGCGCACCGCTTCGGCACCCTCGACGGGGGAACACGCGGGCCCGGCCCGCCGTTGCCACTGGTGTGACCTCTGCGCAGACCGAACATACGAGCTCCGGCGACGACGACCGCATCGTCGAACTCGAAGTCTGGACCGACGTGGCCTGCCCGTGGTGCTACATCGGCGCCACCCGGCTGGCCGCGGCTCTCGACGGGTTCGACCGCCGCGACCGGGTACGCGTCACCTGGCGGGCCTACGAGCTGGCGCCCGACGCCGAGGCGGGGGCGGGACGGCGTGAGGTGGACGCGCTCGTCGACTCGAAGGGCATGACCGTCGAGCAGGTGCAGCACATGTTCGGTCAGGTCTCCCAGGTGGCGGCGAGCGACGGGCTGCAGCTGGACTTCGACGCGACCATCGCCGCCAACACTTTCGACGCGCACCGGCTGGTGCACCTGGCCGGGGCCGGCACCGCGCAGGGCGGGCGCGTGTTGCGGGCGTTGTACCGCGCGCATTTCACCGACGGGGTGGCCGTGGACGACGTGGACGCGCTCGTGGCGATCGCGGAGGAGCAGGGGCTCGACGCCGGCGCGGTGCGCGCCGAGCTCGCCGATCGGGATTCCGCAGCCGCCGTGGAGGTCCGGGAGGACGAGCTCCTCGCCGCGCGATTCGGCATCACCGGCGTGCCGTTCTTCATCGCAGACCGTGCGTACGCCGTGTCGGGGGCTCAGCCCGTCGGCGTGCTCACCGAGCTTTTGCGGACGGCGTTCGACGGGCCGGAGGACGACTGAATGCCCGGCGCGACGATCAGAACGCTCACCACCGCAGGGGAGTTGGCGGAATCGGACGCGGTCTTCCACGCCGCCATGGTGGGTCTGCCTGCGCCCGCGGCGGACGAGGACGTCGCGGCGGTGCGCGAGCCGGGCCGCACGTTCGGCGCATACGTCGGGGACGGGATCCTGGTGGGCGCGACGGACTCCACGTCCGGCGCGATGACCGTCCCGGGCGGGGCCCGGGTGGCGCACGCGGCCGTCACCCATGTGGGGGTGCTGCCCACCCACACCCGGCGCGGCGTTCTCACGGCCCTCATGCGCCACCAGTTGAAAGACTGCCGCGGGCGCGGAGAGACCGTGGCGTCGCTGCGCGCCTCGGAGGCGGTGATCTACGGGCGTTACGGGTACGGCATCGCCAGCGTCACGCATGCGGTGTCGCTGGACCTGCGGGACGCCGAACTGCGCGCCACGGCCGGCTCCGGTGCGCCGCCGGTGCGCCTGGCGGACCCGGAGGGCTCCTGGGACCTGTTGCAGCGCATCGTCGACCGTCATCAGTCGGGTCGGGCCGGAACGATCAGCCGCGGCGCGCTGTGGTGGCGGGGACTGCGGGCCCGGACGCGGCCCGCACCCCACTACGTCGCGGTGTGCGGGGAGGACGGCTTCGTCTGCTACCGGCCGCTGGACACCGCGGCGTGGTTCACGAGCCGCGACCGCACCGTCGTCGTCACCGACCTGCACGCCGGCACCCCGGACGCCTACCGTGCGCTGATCGCGTTCCTCCTGCGCCTGGACCTGGTGCACACCGTGCGATTCCCGTGGCTGCCCGCGGACGATCCGCTGCCGTGGATGCTCACCGACCACCGCGCCGCGCGCGTGACGGGGGTGGGGGACGAGACGTGGCTGCGCCTGGTCGACGTCCCCGGCGCGCTCGGTGCCCGCACGTACAACCAGGGCGCGGCGGTGACGGTGCGCGTCGACGACGTCCTGCTGCCGGAGAACTCCGGGAACTACCGGATCGGCCCGGACGGTGCCGACCGGACCGGCGGCGCACCGGACGTGCAGGTGGACGTCGCCGACCTGGGCGCGGCCTATCTGGGCGGCGCCCGGTGGCATCAGCTGCGCGACGCCGGCCGGTTGCAGGAGCTCTCCGAGGGGGCGGTAGACCGGCTCGACGCGCTGTTCAGCACGCCGCGGGCGCCGTTCGCGGGGGTGATGTTCTAGTAGTAGACGACGCTGCCGAGCGCGACGAGCAGCGCCATCAGCCAGTCGGGCAAATCGGGCTTGCGGATCATCGTCCTACTCCTCTGTGCAGCGGTCCATACGTGTGGAGAATGCAGTTGTGGAATCGGCCGCCGCGGCCGCAGCGTGACGGATCGGAGGTCAGGGCAATGAGCCGCACTCGGTACTACACCGCGTCGAGCCTGGACGGGTACATCGCGACCGACGACCATTCGCTGGCGTGGCTGCTCAGCCGGGACATCGAGGACGACGGCCCGATGAACCACGGCGATTTCATGGCGGGCATAGGCGCCGTCGCGATGGGGGCGTCCAGCTTCAACTGGATCCGCGGCCAGCTGGGCCAGGACCAGTGGCCCTATGCGGTGCCGTGCTGGGTCTTCACCCACG
Organism: Tomitella gaofuii; assembly: GCF_014126825.1. Lineage (NCBI taxonomy): Bacteria > Bacillati > Actinomycetota > Actinomycetes > Mycobacteriales > Tomitella > Tomitella gaofuii. The sequence continues at coordinate 472,733 of NZ_CP059900.1, forward strand.
GTTCCGCGGAACCGCCCCGGCCCGGTGCGCTGCCCGACGCCGACCTGCGTTTCGTCCAGGGCGACGTGGCCGCGGTGCACTCCGAGATGGTGGCGGCCGCGGGCGGGGGCGACGTGTGGATCGTCGGAGGCGGCGACCTGGCGGGGCAGTTCGCCGATGCCGGGCTCCTCGACGAGGTCAATGTGCAGATCGCGCCGGTGACGCTGGGTTCGGGCGCGCCATTGTTGCCACGCCATCTGGAGTTGCGGCTGGCCGAGGTGGACCGCAACGGCGAGTTCGCGTGCCTGCGGTTCGACGTGGTCTGAGGCGGTTCCGCGGAACCGTGCTGCGGCCGGACGCGTCGAATGTGTCGGTGGCGCGATCTACTGTGGGCACAGTTGTTCGATCCGGGTCGGCGGGTACGGCCGTTGAAGGACACGGGCACCGGGCGAGAGCGGGGGAGACGATGGCGGCGGATCACACGACGCAGGTGGAAGGGGCGCGCGGCATCGTCGATGACGCCTGCGACATCAAGGAGGTCGAGCGCGAGCTGTGCACGCTGGCGGCGCACATCGCCGCCGCCACGGCCCGGTTCCTGATCCTCCTGGCGCAGTTCGACCGCCGCGGCGGGTGGAACGGTATCGGCGTGCTGTCGTGCGCTCACTGGTTGTCCTGGCGCTGCGGCATCAACCTCCGGACGGCGCGCGACCAGGTGCGCGTGGCCCGCCGTCTCGAGGCGCTTCCGCTCACCCGCGCGGCCTGCACGGCCGGTACGCTCTCGTACTCCAAGGTGCGGGCCATCACCCGGGTGGCGACGCCGGAAACCGAGTCGGACCTGGTGGAATCCGCGCGCGGTGCCACCGCTTCCCAGTTGGAGAGGCTGGTCCGCGGGCTGCGGTCGGTGCCCGTACCGGAGCCGGACAAGGACGCACGGCCGCCCGCGGCCCCCGAACACCGGCTGAGCCACCGGTGGGATTCCGAGACCGGTGACCTCGTCGTTTCCGGGCGGCTCAGCGCGGCGGACGGCAAAGTCCTGCTCGCCGCTCTCACCCGCGCGGAGTTCGAGCGCAGGCGCACCGCCGGCGACGAGCCGGATCTCACCGGCCCGCCGCCCGCAGACGCCGCCCCTGCCGCTGTGGCGATGGCGGAGACGATGCTCGCGGTGGCGGACGCGCCCGCCGACGCACCGGCGGCGGAGGTCTCGTTCGTCGTCGACCACACGGGTGCACACGTGGAGGACGGCCCGGCCCTCGGCGACGCCGCGGCGTCGGCCGCGATCTGCTCGGGCAGCGGCCGTCGGATCGACACCGCGGGCGGCCGCGTCCTGCGGTTCGGCAGGCGTCGCCGCCTGCCGTCGTCGGCGCAGCTGCGGGCGCTGCACCTGCGCGACGGCGGCTGCCGGCACCCCGCGTGCGGGTGCACCCGATTCCTCCACGCCCACCACGTGCGCCCGTGGAGCCACGGCGGGACCACCGACCTGGACAATCTGATCCTCCTGTGCGGCACCTGCCACCGCGGCCTGCACGAGGGCGCCTTCGGGATCGACGCGCTCGGCGGGCAACGGTTCGTTTTCCGCGCGGGCGGCGTCGTCGAGGCGGCGCCCGCCATGGCGGGGGACGCCGACGCGATCCGCGAGGGGGACGTGGACGCCAGTGCGCTCACTCCCGATGCGGACGGGAAGCCGTTGGACCTGCACTATGCGGTCTCGGTGCTGGCGGATGCGTGGGAACGCGACCGCCGGCGGGCCGCGTAGGCCGGCGACGTGATCGACGAAGCGCCGGAGTTGGACGCGGAGGCGATGTTCTTGTGTGCGGCGCTGTGGGCGCGGGACGCCGAGCGTGTCGCCGCGGTGGCGGAGCTCGTGCTGCCGGACGACTTCGAACGGCCGTCCCACGCGCTCATCTTCGCGACGTGGCGCGACCAGGCCCGGACCGGCCGTCCCCACGACGCCGCCAGCATCGCGGCCCGCCTCGCCGACGCCGGCGAGGAGTGTGCGCCGCGCACCGTGCATTCCGCGTTGCGCGGCATCACCACGCTCGGGGCGGAGCCCGTGGCGCTGGGCTGGTACGCGATCGACGTCGCCACCGCTGCGTATCGCCGATCGTTCCTGCGCGTGGCGGAGTCCGTGGCGCACGCGGCGGCCGCAGCGCCCACCGACGAGCTCTTCCCGATCCTCGTGCAGCACGGCACCCGGCAGCGGAAGGAATCCCGGCGGCTCGCCGAGCTGCAGCGGCGACTCGGCGCGGACCCGGACGACGGTTCCGCGGAACCGTGAGCGGCTCGCCGCCTAACCGAGCCCGGCGGGGAAGCCCACGCCCGTCAGCTCCTCGGACGCCTCCCACAGCCGGCGGGCCAGGTCCGGGTCGGACGCCTCAGCGCTGCGTCCCGCGAGTGCGGGCCCGCCGCGGGCGCCGAGCATCCTGTCCGGGCCCAGGAAACTGCCGCCGGGAAGATCCTGGCTGGCGGCGTACAGAGTGGGCAGCGCCCCCGCTTCGGCGCTCTGCGCGATGGTCGCATTACCGATGCGGCCCAGCAGGTCTCCGACGGGGTTCGCGGTGCGCGTCTGCAGGTTCGTCGACGCGTAGCCGGGGTGCGCGGACATCGAGCGCACCCGCGATCCGGCCTCGCGCAGGCGGCGCTCCAACTCGAGGGAGAACAGCAGGTTCGCCAGCTTCGACTGGCCGTACGCGCGGACGCGGTCGTAGCGTCGGCGCCGCCAGTTGAGGTCGTCCAGGTCGATCGTGCCCATGCGGTGCGCCAGCGACGCCACCGTCACCACGCGGTCGGTGACGCGCGGCAGCAGCAGATTCGTCAACGCGAAGTGTCCCAGGTGGTTGACGCCGATCTGCGTTTCGAACCCGTCGGCCGTCCGGCCCTCGGGCACGTGCATGATGCCGGCGTTGTTGACGAGCAGGTCGATCGGGCCGTCGCCCCAGTCTTCCGCGAAGCGGCGCACCGAGGCGAGTTCAGCCAGGTCGAGCGCGCGCACGTCGGTCTCGCCGGCGATGCCCGCCGCGGCCTGCCGGCCCCGGTCGGTGTCGCGGACCGCGAGCACGACCGTGGCCCCGGCTGCCGCCAGGTGCCGGGCGGTGATCAGCCCGAGCCCGCTGGTGGCGCCGGTGACGACGGCGGTGCGGCCGGTGAACGACGGGAGGTTCGCTGCGGTCCAGGAGCTGTGCGACATGCCGTCGACGTTACCCGCGGAGCCGCTTGGCGACGGCCTTCCGCTGCTGGTCCGCGTAGCGTGCGATGCCCTTGGCCAGGCGCCGCGAGTGCGGGGTGGCGATGATGGACGCGAGTGAGAGCGGGGTGGGTTGCGCGGCGATCGGGCGGAGGTGCGAGAACGTGTCGAACCCGAACTTGCCGTGGTAGTTGCCCATACCGGACCGCCCCACACCGCCGAACGGCAAGTGGTGCATCGCGTTGACCAGGCCGAAGTCGTTCCGGTTGACGCTGCCGGAACGGGTGCGCGCGAAGAACCGGCGGAAAGCCGCGTCGTCGTCGCCGTACCAGTAGGCGCCCAGGGGGCTGGGGCGCGGCGCCAGATGGTCGATGACCTCGTCCACCGCGCCGTAGGTGTGCACCGCCAGAACGGGACCGAAGATCTCCTCCCGGCTGATCGCCATCGCGTCGGTGACACCGGTGACGACGGTGGGCGGGATCTGCCGGCGCACGGGGTCCGCCGACTCGTCGCCGGCGCTGCGCACCGTCGCACCCTTCGCCCGCGCGTCGTCGAGGAGGCCCATGATGCGCTGGTACGCGTCGTCGTCGATGATCGACACGTACTGCTCGTTGCCGGAGACGACGGGGTAGCGCTTGCACCAGCCCTCGAGGAGGGCCTCGACGAAGACGTCCGCCGCCTCCTCGGGGACGAAGGCGTAGTCGGGGGACAGGCAGGTCTGACCGCTGTTGACCATCCGTGCCGCGCCGATCCTGTCGGCCGCGCGGCGCACGTCGGCGGTGCGGGCGACGACGGCGGGGTTCTTCCCGCCCAGTTCGAGGGTGACCGGCGTGAGGTTGTCGGCGGCGGCGCGCTGGATCTTGCGGCCCGTCTCCGTGGAGCCGGTGAAGAACAGGTGGTCGAACGGCAACGCGGCGAACTCCGAGCCGGAGGCGGTCTCCTTGGTGACCACCACGAGCTCCTCCGGTGCGAAATACTGCGGGGCCAGCTCGGCCAGCACCGCGCACATGCGGGGCAGCGCGGACGACGGGCGCAGCAGGACCCGGTTGCCGGCGGCGAGCGCGGCGGCCGCCGGCTGCACCAGCAGCTGCAGCGGGAAGTTCCACGGTGCGATGACGCCCACCACGCCCAGCGGCACCGCATGCGTCTCCATGGTGACGCCGACCAGGCGGGCCAACGGCTGCGGTCGCTGCGGGCGCATCCACGATGCCAGGTTCTTCTGCAGGTAGGTCATCTCGCCCAGGCCGGAGACGACGTCGGCGATGAGCGACAACGATTCCGGCCGGGTGCCGTAGTCGTCGCGGATGGCGGCGGTGAGCCTGTCGCCGCCGTCGAGGAGCATCGCCTTGAGCCGGTCGATCCGGTCGATGCGGACCTCCGCCGAGGCGGGGCCGTCGGCGAGGAAGGCGGTGCGCTGGTTGTCGAACAGTTCCTGAAGTCGCTCGGTGGTCACCTGTCCAGGCTATGTCAGGCGGGTGCGACCCCGTCAGTCCAGTTCGTCCTCCGATGTCAGCCTCATGCCGGTGACGCCGTCGATGCCGCCGAGCCGTGCGAGCAACTCGTCCGGCGTCCCGCCGCCGCGCAGGCTCAGGGCCACGGACACCTGCCCGTCCTCCTCGTCACGCGGCGAGACCCGGATGACGCGCCACCGCGCGTCGGTGGCCGCCGCGAGCAATTCTCGCAGGGTGCCGCCGCCGGTGCGGTAGTCCACGTCGATGTCGACGAGCGTGTCCGCGCCGGGGAGGCGGCGCGTGATCATCGGGTAGCCGAAGGCGATGACGAAATGCAGCGCCGTCACGACGACGGCGAGCAGCCACAAGCCGGTTCCGGCGGCCATGCCGATGCCGGTGGTCTCCCACACCGCCGCGGCCGTGGTCAGCCCCCGGACGGCCCCGCGCCGGGTGATGATCAGGCCGGCGCCGATGAATCCGACGCCGGAAAGGATCTGCGCGGCCACGCGTGACGGGTCCAGCGACACGCCGTCGCCGAGCACATCGAAGAACCCGTACTTGCTGATCTGCACCATCAGGGCCGCGGCCGTGCCGACGATGGCCTGCGTCTTGAGTCCGGCGCTCTTGCCGCGGAACCTGCGCTCCAGGCCGATCAACGAGGCGAGCACGAACGCCAGGATCAGCTCGCCGATCTGCAGCAGACCCTGGCCCTCAGCATTGCCGAGCCCGGCGGCAACCTCCGATGCGCCCATCGACTCCACGGTAGGCCACCGGCGCCGCCATCCTCAGGGGTTCAGCCCCAGGGGACCGAAGCGGGGGGCCCGGCCGCGGCGCGCTCGCACACCCAGCCGTCGGGACTCTCGCCGCCCTCCAGGAACGCCAGATACTGCTCGGCGGCGGAGTCGGAGAGGACGCCCTGCAGCTCGGGGTAGAGGATCGGCTCCTCCTTGGAATTGTGGGCGTCCAGGCGGGTGAGCAGATCCCGGCACAGTGCCGCAGCCGACGAGGCGGGCACCGGATCGACGGTGAGTGCGGCGTCGACCTGGTCGAGAATCTGCCACATCTCGCCGTGCTCGCGCAGCATGACGAACACGGGGGCCATCATCCCGGCGTCGCGCAACGGCGGGAACAAGTAGACCTCCTCGAGGTAGATGTGCCGCCGCAGCTCGTCGAACACCGCCTCGAGGCGCTCGCGGCCGTCGGCGTCGCCGTTCAGGAACGCGTAGATCCCGTCGTCGATCGCGTGGTGCTCCGCTTCGAGAGCCTCCGCGAGCGTCGTGTCGGTCATGCCGGGCCTCCGTCCGTGCCGATGTCCACCCCCGCATGAATCATAGGACGAAACTGCGGCAAAAGGGGCGCCAGCGTCAGAAATCCACGTCCAGGCAGGCCAGGCGGGCGCCGGCGTCGCCCGCATCATGCGTGCCGGTCGACGTGAGGTGGTCGAGGAACACCAGCGAGCGAGCCTCACCGGGGCGGAACGTCCAGCCCAGCGTGCGGGTGCTGTAGGCGGTTCCTGCGGGGGTGGTGGTGAAGTCCAGCCACAGCTCGTTCGACGTGTTGGCGTACTCGGGATCCGTCGACGGGACTCCTGCGGGGTCCGGGCGGTTCTGATATCGGGCGCCGGCGGACCCGGGCTGCGTGCCGCACGGCTCCGTGGTGGCGTGCACGCCGTATTCCGTGGACGGCTGCAGCCCCGTAACGTTGAGGGTCACCACGGTTTGCGAGCCGTGCACGGATTCGGTGACCGTGGCCGTCGCATTCTGCGGAACCTTCGCGGGGTCGTAGGTGACCGCGTTGGAGGCGATCTCCGGTACGAGGAAGACGCCTGTGGTGATGTGCGATGCGGGCGGGGCGGCGTTGGCGGGCGGGGGTGCGGCGGCATCGGATCCGCAGGCGGCGGTCGCGGCCGCCGCGGCGAGTGCTACGGCCACGGCCGCGTACCTCGTCGGTCCCGCACGACGCGCGTCCATAGGTCCAGACCTACTCCCTGAACACGTTCGGAGCCACCGATGGCACGACGGGCAGCGTGAGCCCCTGGCCCGCGCCGCTCTGCGGAATCGTGATCCTGTGCGCCGTGATGCCGCCGCGGTAGTTGACGTCGCCGCCGGCGACGACCAGGCGGAGCCGGTGGCCCGTGTCGATGCGGTGCACGAGCGCGCGCATGTCCACGGTGACGGGCTGCGAGGGGTCGAGCACCCGCACCGGTGAGACGAGGCCGTCGATGAGCGTGGCGGTGCCGTCGGGGGCCACGTCGTAGAGCTTGGCGAACACCACCGCGGAATCCTCGACACTTCCGTCGAGCGGGCGTGCGGTCGCCACGGTCAGGCGAAGAGTGGGTCCGCCGACGATGTCGACGGGGGCCTGCGCGGGGGCGGTGGTCCACGCGGCGGCGCTGCCGGGGAGCTCCGCCGTCGGCACGTCCATCGCCGGCGCCATCGCGGGCGCGGAGACCTCGGTGGGCAGCCCGCCCGGCAGCGTGTACAGCGACTGCGCGCCGTCCGTCGCCGGCCCTGCCGTCAGCGACCCGTCGCCGGAGAGTGCGAGGGTGCGGGGGACGCCGACATCCACCGTGGGCGATTCGGCGTAGGCGGGGGCGGCGTTGCCGGAGTAGTCGACCCACGGGCGGAAGTACGCGAACTCGGGCCCGGTGGGGGTGGGTGCGTCCTTGAGGTAATGGTCGAGCCAGTCGGTGCGGCGTTGCACCATGTACTGCGACCCCGGGTCCCAGGCCTCGTCGCCGGCCGGGTTCTCGCCGGGGACCGCGCCGCCGCTGGAATGGCCGAACCGCTGCCAGACCAGCTTCACCTCGGTGCCCTGCTCCTGCAGCGCCCGATAGGTGGTGGTGGCCTCGCGCAGGTCGAACAGCGTGTCCTGCTCGCCCTGGAGCAGCAGGGTGGGAACGGTGACGTCGGAGAGGTACGAGGACACGGAGGTGGCGCGGAAGGTGTCGATGACGTGCTGGTCGACGGTACCGGTGGCGACGCCCTCGGCCAGGCCCTGGCACACCTCGGGCATGAAGTTGGGGCAGCCGGCCAGGCGGGACGGATCCTCCCGGTAGCTCTGGTACTGGACCGGGGTGAGGAATCCGGCCGCGGCCAGTGTCGCCGTCCAGGTGAGCTTGCTGACGCCGGGTACCGGGCCGCTCACCCCCGGCCCTTGGTCGAGGGTGTTCGGCACCAGCGAGTACGACAGGTCGTTCCACGTGATCGACGGTGTGATCGTGTCCAGCCGAGGATCCACGGCGGCGACGGCGAATTGGATCTGCCCGCCGTACGATCCGCCGATCATGCCCACGCGCGGATCGTGGTCGCGTGGCGTGCCCTGGTGGTCCACGGCGTCGCGCGCGATGTAGTCCGGCGCTGCGACGGGCCGGGTGTGGGCGGCGTCGGCGAAGGCGATCCCGCCGCGTCCGCCGAGGAATCCGATCAGCTGGGATCCCGCCCGGCCGTCCTGTGCGCGGCTGTCCATGCCGATGCGGCACCCGGAGCCGCCGAAGCCGAGTCCGGAATACGCCAGCACCGCGTACCCGCGGTCGGAGAAGTACTCGGCAGCGGCGGTCAGGTCGTCCTTGGAGCCGCCGAACCCGTTGGTGGCGAGGATCGCGGGCACCGGCGCGTCGGCCGTCGCCCCCGCGGGGCGGTACAGATCGCCGACGATGTCGCAATGCTGCTCGCCCGGTCCCACGGTGACGGCGAAGTGCACAGTGGTGACCTCGGCCGCCTGCGGCGCCGCGACGGCGACGGCGGGCGCCGCGGTGAGCATCGCGGCGAGCGCGGCGGCCACCGGAACCGCTCGTGCGGACAGCCTGCGCATCGATCCCCCTTCTCGGGCGCACGCGGCCCGATCGCGCAGTGATCATACGGCGGTCGTGACTCTGTGCGGCGGAATTCCGCTGAATCGGTCCGCGTGCCCTGTTTCGTTCCGCCGGGCCGCGGGGTAGACAGGGGCTCCTCGTGACCGCCGGTGCCGCGGCCCTCGCCGTGACCGCGGCCGGGTGCGGGGCCGACGACTCCGGCGCCGACGTCACCGGCACGTTCCGTGCCCCCGGATCCGGCGCAGGCCAGACGGCGTTCACCTACGACGAGGCCGCCGTCCCCGCCGGGGCGGCCATCACCGTCGACTCGGAGGACGACGGCGGCGGCACCACAGTGACGATCAACGCCGAGGGGTTGCAGCCGGATCGGGACTTCGGCGCCCACGCACACACGAAGCCTTGTGGGCCGCAGCCGTCGGACTCGGGGCCGCATTATCAGAACGTGCGGGACCCGGAGGCCACCGCCGATGCGCCGTCCACGGACCCCGCCTACGCCAACCCGCAGAACGAGGTGTGGCTCGACTTCAGCACCGACGGCAGCGGTGCCGGCCACGCGTCGACGACGGTCGATTGGGAGTTCCGCGACGGTGGGGCGCAGTCGCTGGTGCTGCACGCGAAGCACACCGCGACCGGGCCCGGCGAGGCCGGATCGGCGGGCGACCGGCTGGCCTGCATCGACGTGGACTTCTAGCCGGGCGGCGACGTCACCAGGAATGACGATCAGGTCACTCGTCCAGTAAAAAGCGTGATCGGGGCGTGTGCAATGCCTATCGTGGTGGCATGTCCGCTCGAGTTCTGACGCTGGCCCTCGCGGCCGGCGGTCTGCTGGCGCTGGCCGGCTGCACCTCCGCCGCCGACGGCGCCGCTCCCGAAGCCCAGGCACCGGCGGTCCCCGCCGCCGAGACCCCGCCGCGCGGGACCGACGACCGCGGCGTCCGCCACGACAGAGTCGCTGCCCGCCGGGGCGCGCTGCGACGTCGGCCGGCCGGGTACCGAGGGCCTGGTCCTGGGCGGCACGGTGGACTGCGACACGGTGAACTCGGTGTGGTCCCGTGCGGTGGCGGACCCGGCGTTCCCCGTGCACGGCAACCGCAACACGATCACCGTCGACGGCTGGACCTGCCGTGCCCACCAGACCCGCCCGGTGCAGACCGGCTACTGCGAGGATCCGTCGACGCAGTCGCGATTCAAGGTGATCCACACCTAGAGGCCCGGAGACCTGGCGGCCGCGGCTACGGCAGTACGACGACCTTCCCGTCGGCGCCCGCCTCCGCGCGGGCGTGCGCGGCGGCGGCCTGGTCGAGCGGGTGCTCGGAGTCGACGATCACCTCGAAGCGGCCGTCCGCCGCCAACCCCGCGGCCAGCTGCAACGCGCTGAACGCGGAGGGGGCGGAGGACACGCGCACACCCTTGTCCGGCGCGTCGAAGTTCGCCAGCGTGACGACGCGGTGGGGGCCGCCGGCGATCGCGATGAGCTCATCCAGCGACCCCTTGCCGGAGGCGTCGAGCACGGCGTCGACGCTGTCCGGCTCCAGGGCCGCCACCCGCTCGTCCAGGCCGGGACCGTGGTCGAGGGGCGCGACGCCCAGGGCGCGCAGACGTTCCTGCTTGGCGGGGGAGGCCGTGCCGAGCACGGCGACGCCGCGGGCCAGTGCCAGTTGCGCCGCGGCGAATCCGACGCTGCCTGCGGCGCCGTCGATCATCAGGGTCGACCCCTCGTCCACGCCCAGCAGCCCCAGCGCGCGCAGGGCGGCCTCCGCCGCGGTGCTCACCGACGCCGCCTGCGCCCAGGTCCAGCCGGCGGGGCGGACGGCCCAATGCTCCAGGACTGCATACTCGGCGAAGGTCGCGGGCCCCAGCCCGAAGACCTCGTCGCCCACGGCGACCCCGGTGGCGTCCGCGCCGACTTCGTCGACCACCCCGGCGGCCTCCACGCCGGGGACCACCGGTAGCGGTGGGGCGGCGGCGCCCCCGGCGAACATCCCCACGCGCTTCTTCAGGTCGAAGGGGTTCACCGACGCGGCCCGCACGCGGATGCGCACCTGCCCGGCGTCGGCGTGCGGCACCGCGATGCGGCCGGGAGCGAGAACCGACGGTCCGCCGTATGCGCTGTAGGAGACCGCGCGCATGGTGTCAGGGGAATCGTCCATCGTCACCTCCGGTCCGCGTATGGCTTTCTGCTGCCACCATCCCACGTAACGCCGTCCCGCGTGGTGCAGGACTCGGCCGCGGTGGTTTCGGCGACCGGTGGTCGATCAGTAGCCTCGTGGCGTGAATCAGCTAGCTTTTCGACTGACGGACACCGGCCAGGAATGGCTGATCGACAAGCCCGTGCACATCGCGATCACCGTGGTGATCGCGTTGATCGTGCGTTACCTGCTGCACCGGGCGATCGATCACGTGACACGACGCCCGGACGGCGAGGGATCGACGTCGCGCAGGGCACGGCGACGGGAGAAGCGCGCCGCCCGGCTCGCCGAAGCCGAACAAGCGGCGGCCGAGGGCGGTGCCGGCACGAACGGCGGCAGGGCCGAGCTGCACGTGGAGGAGGGCGGCGGGATGACCGCCGCGTTCCTCAAGAAGAACTCGCGCAAGCGCACCACGGAGGATCTGCGCGCGGAGCGGCAGCGCGACGAACGCCGTGCGCAGCGGCTCGCGACGATCGGCTCTGTACTCAAGTCGCTGGTGTCGTTCCTGGTACTGCTGTGGGTGATCTTCGACATCCTCCGGATCGTCGGCGTCAACGTGGCGCCGTTCATCGCCTCGGCCGGCATCGTGGGCGTCGCGCTGGGCTTCGGCGCGCAGGCGCTGGTGCGTGACTTCCTGTCGGGTCTGTTCATGCTCTTCGAGGACCAGTACGGCGTGGGCGATTGGGTGGACCTGGGCGAGGCCTCCGGCACCGTCGAGAACGTGGGCCTGCGGGTGACGTCGGTGCGGGACCTGCACGGCACCATCTGGTACTGCCGCAACGGCGAGATCATGCGGGTGGGCAACTACAGCCAGGACTTCGGCGTCGCGTTCCTGGAGTTCCCCGTGTCCTACGGTGCGGACATCGACCTGGCCTGCAAGGTGGCGCTGGAGACCGCCAAGGAGGCGGCGGCCGAAGAACCGATGAAGTCCAACCTGCTCTCCGCCCCGGAGCTGCAGGGCGTCAACGCGCTGGACGCGGATTCGTGGACGCTGCGCATGACTGTGGTGACCCGCGCGAACATGCAGTGGGCGACCGAGCGCGAGCTGCGCCGACGCATCCGCCGGGCGTTCGACACTGCCGGGGTGAGCGCACCGTACCCGGGAGGCCTGCCGGTGACGCCGCTCAAGGAAATGGCTCCGCAGTCTGCGGAGTGACCCACCAGCGGGTCGACCCCCACACGGCGAAGCCGAGTAGCACCAGCCCGGGGAGCACGCCCGCCACGACCGCGGTGACCTCACCGGAGGATTGCAGCGCTGCGAACACCAGCCCGGCGATACCGCACGCGCCGATCACCGCGCCGATCAGGTGGAAGAAGGCGAGCCGGAACAGGCGGGCCATCGGGACGAAGTGCGCGCCGACGACCAGGGACACCCAGGCGACGCCGGCGTGCGGGGCGTCCAGCAGGCCGTTGATGACGGCGAGCCCGCCGAACAACGCCGCTACTTCGCCCGCGACGATCAGCCAGTACCCGCGGGCGAGCCGCGGCGGCGGGGCGTCCGCGTCGCCGGGGCCGTCGGGTGCGCGGACGGCGCCCACCGCGACAGACCCCGCTGTCACGGTGGCGAGGGCGATGGCGGCGATCCGGACGGCCCAGGCGGCGGCGGACGGCAGCGGCCACGAGTTGACCAGCACGTAGATCAGTCCGAATCCGGCGGCGACCAGCGATCCGATGAGCCGGCCGCGGGCGGGCTTCTGCACTGCACTGTCCTTTCTGCAGGCGCGCGGGCTGACCAACCTACGCCATCGGCAGGTAGTCTCCTGTGATGAACGGGGCCGTGCGCCCCGGCGAAAGTGGAGGTGGCAATGTCCTACATCATCTATGCGGCGCTGAAGGCCGGCGGCTTCTCGGAGGCGGACGCGCGTTACTGGGCGACGCTGTTGGCGATCAACCCCCAGTAGTCGACTCGCAGTAGCCGACTCGCAGTACCCCTCGAACCGCCCCGCGGCCGCCGCAGGTGTGCCAATGTGGTCACCGAAGCCACGGCCGTTTCCAGTGCCGTGGCAGTTCCAGGATGAGGGGCGTCGGCGCATGTATGCGATGTACACGGAGGAACGCGGATTCCCGGAGTCCGCGTCAAGGGCGCGCGCGGCGATCCGGGCGGCGCTGATCACGTCGGCGGTCGCCGCGATCGTCCTCGGGGTCATCGCACTGTTCTGGCCGGGCCCCACCCTGCTCGCGATCGCGGTGCTGTTCGGCCTGTGGCTGGTGATCGGCGGCGTCATGCGCGTCGCCACCGCCATCACGTCGCACTTCCTGTCCACCGGTATGCGCTGGTTGCTCGGGGGCCTCGGCGCACTCGTCGTCGCCGCCGGCATCGTGTGCCTGTTCAACCCCGGCAAGGCACTGTGGGTGCTGACGGTGTTCATCGGCATCAGCTGGATCCTCGACGGCGTCATGGCGCTGTTCTCCGGGCGGGACAGGGCCACCGTCGGCCCGCGCTGGCTGTACATCGCGGGCGCGGTGATCTCGGTGATCGCCGGCATCGTCGTGCTGGCGATGCCGGGGGTTGCAGTGGCCACGTTCGCGATGTTCGGCGGGATCCTGCTCATCATCATGGGAATCGTCACGCTGTTCACCCTGCTGCCGTCGGAATCGGTGAACCGCGCGTGAGCGACGGGTATCGTGACCGCATGCTGATCCGGCCCACGCTGCGCCTGCAATCCATTGGTTTCTGCATCGGCTCCACCTTCTTCTTCATCGGTGCGGTGCCGGGGCTCGCCTCCGTGATGGGCGCGTTGACCACCAATATCGTGTTCTTCATCGGGTCATGGTTCTTCACCGGGGCCGCATTCATCCAGCTGTTGCTGGCCGGTCCCCGCTTCGTCGCCTACAAAGGCGGCCGGGCGATCAGCGCGGTATGGCTGGTGGCGTCCTCGCAGTTCGTCGGGACGCTCCTGTTCAATGTCAGCACGGGTGCGGCGATCACCGCGCACAGCACGCACAGCGAACAGGTGAACGTGTGGGTGCCGGACGCGGCAGGCTCGGTCGCCTTCCTGGTGAGCGCGTGCTTCGCGATGCTCGGGCTGATCCGTTCGCACGAGTTGATGAAACTGATCTACCGGGATACGATCAGCGGCTGGTCGAATTGGCTCGGTTGCGTGGCCTTCGGCCTGTCCGCTATCGGCGGATTCGTGTATTCGAACGGCGCCACAGCGGATTCCCATCTGGCGAATCTGGGAACGATGCTCGGTGCCATATGCTTCTTCGTCGCGTCGATCTTCTACGTCGGCCGCGCGGGGGAGGAGCCCGCCGGTGTTCCTGTGCCGGCGGAGGCCGGTGGCCTGGGAATCGGGTGATCATGTCGCTTCCTCGGGGGTCGGCAAGGGCCACGGAAAGGTCGGTTGACTGCCCGTTCGCCGAGCCGGCGCGGTGCGCGTGAACTGCGCAGACCAGGCGCCTGCACCTCCCGGCCTCGCAGTCCGCGTGCACTGGCGTGTAGCCGCGCGTCGGAGTCGTGTCGCGTAGCCGGTCACGCCGGAAGACCGTGTGGTCGTGGCCGATGCGTGCCGCAATCCGCTCCCGATCGCCCATCGTCAACCGCCTCGTTGATACGGCTCCATGACACCGCCGATGGCGCCACGCTACGAGCGAAATCCATCGCGGATGAGAAGAGCCGAATCGGCAGAAGCCGGTGAAGGGAGCAGGTACGCTAAGCGGACGTTCATCCGAATGTGCAAGTCGAACATTCTGATAGGACCGGATTCTGGCTTGTATCGGTCGAAGCGTGGCCTAGCCGTCACCTATCCGTACGAACTGTGAGGTGTTCGCACGGGCAACAGCGAAGGAATGTGCATGCGCAACGCCTTTAGGGTGCTACGACGTGACCTCACGCGCATCGGTAGAGCGCCGAAGTCGTGGGCGATCATCATCGGACTGCTGGTGCTTCCCGCCTTGTACGCTTGGGTGAATATCGTGGCGTTCTGGAATCCTTATGGGAATACAGAGCACATCAATGTCGCCGTCGTCAATCAGGACGAAGGGGCCAGTACCGAGCTCACCGGTGAGGTGAACGTCGGCGAGCAGGTGGTCGACCAACTCAAGACCAACAATCAGCTCGGTTGGAAGTTCATGGATCATGACGATGCGATGGACGCGGTCCGTTCGGGCGCGAGCTACGCCGCCATCGTCATGCCGCCGGATTTCAGCAAAGATCTCCTGACCATCACCACCGGTGACTTCGTGCAGCCGCAGCTCGAGTACTACACCAACGAGAAGGCGAACGCGATCGCCCCCAAGGTCACCGAGGTCGGCGCATCGACGCTGGACACGCAGATCAACTCGAAGTTCGTCTCAACGGTGGCGCAGACGATCGCAACGGAGGCCCGACAGGCGGGTGTCGACACCGGGCAATGGCTGATCGGCTCGCGCAGCAACACATTGACTGCGTTGGACCAGGCTCTCGCCACGGTTCAGGCCGCACGCATGAGCCTGACCGATCTGGCCGGCGCGCTCGGTCCCGGTGCCGCGGCCGTCTCCGATGCCAGGAGCGCCCTCGAGCGGGTGGACTCCGCCATCGGCGATCTGACCGATGCGGTCTCGGATGCACAGGGCCTGGTCAACGAGGTGCAGGGGGATCTGTTCGACTTCTCGGAGACCTTGACGGGGGCCTACGTCTCCGGCGCGTCGAACCTCACAGGCGCTACCACCCGCCTGAAAGAGAGCATCGAGCAGGTCGCCGGAGGTGCCGACGCGGCGCGCTCCACGCTGACCACGGCGCGACGAGATGTGCAGGCAGTGATCGACGCCAACCAGGCGTTGCTGGCCACGATGCGCCCGTTGGCGGCCGCGCTTCCCGATGCGGTACCGATCAAGGCCCAGATTCGGCAAGTGATCGACGAGCTCTCCGCGCAGTCGTCTCGCGACCAGGAGCTCCTGGCCACGCTCGACTCCGCTACGGCCGGAGTGTCGACGGTGTCCGATCAGACTGCCGCGGCCTCAGAAGCGATGGGAGCCGTCGAGCGATCGTCCGCCGCTCTGCACGGCGTACTGGTCGGGACGTTCCCGGGCCTCAACCAGTCCATGTCCTCGTTGTCCGCCAGCGTCGGCGCCTTCTCCTCGGCGCTCGATTCGCAACGTGTGCTCGTGGGCGAGGCCGTGGGAATGCTCTCCGAGCTCGAATCACTGCTCGACGAGACCGGTACGGCCGTGACCTCGCTCGACGGGAATCTGCAGGATGTGCAGTCGGATCTGACCACGTTGCAGACCGACTTGAACGCGATCACCGCTGCGGACATCTGGAACCAGGTGAGCGCGCTGACCTCGCTCGACCCCGAGTCGATCGCGGGGTTCATGGCGGGGCCGGTGCAGATCCATGAGAACGATCTGTTTCCGGTGCCGGCGTACGGATCGGCGATGGCACCGTTGTTCACCAATCTGTCCCTGTGGATCGCAGGGTTCGTGCTGATGGTGCTGTTCAAGCTGGAGGCTGATACCGAGGACGTCGAAGGCCTGACGGTGAGGCAGGCGTACTTCGGCCGTTGGTTGCTGTTCGCGGTGATGAGCGTCATCCAGGGCTTGCTGGTGAGTATCGGAAACGTACTGATCGGGGTGCAGACGGTGAACCCGGTCGTCTACGTGGCGACATGTGTCTTCATCGGGCTCGTCTACATGTCGATCATCTATGCCCTGTCGATCTCGTTCGGCTACATTGGGAAAGGGATCGCAGTGTTGCTGGTGATCATGCAGATCCCCGGCGCCTCGGGCATCTACCCGATAGAGATGATGCCGGACTTCTTCAGGGCGCTTTTCCCCTTCTTCCCCTTCACCTACGGTATCGACGCGATGCGCGAGACCATCGGCGGCTTCTATGGCCTCAACTATCTCCGGTACATGGCCGTTCTGACTCTCTTCGCCGCACTGTCCTTCGTGCTAGGAGTGTTCCTTCGCCAACGACTCGGCAACTTCGCGCGACTGTTCAACAGCAAACTGGCGGACACCAATCTGTTCCTGAGCGAGGACGTGCAGACATTGGGATCGCGACGTCGCCTCACGCAACTCGTGCGCGTACTGACCAATCGCGACAAGTTCCGCGCAGACAACGACAGGCATCGGAGTTGGCTCGACATGAACCACAAGGCCCTGCAGCGTGCCGCGCTGATCATCGGCGGGGTAGGGACCGTGGTGCTGTTCGTGATCGGGACTGCGTTCCCGGACGCCAAGGCCACCGTTCTTGGCCTGTGGGGGCTGCTGTGTCTCCTCGTCATGGCGGCCATCATTCTGGTCGAATACATCAGCCAGAACATCATATACGGCGCGGAGGTAGCCGACCTCCCCGACGAGGAGCTGAAGCGCGAACTGGCGGCCGAAGAGGTCGCGATCCGATCCGACGCGCCGCTTGACCAGCTGGAATTGCGGGGGCAGAACTGATGAACAACATCGTCACTCTGATCCGTCAGGATTTCAGGCAGGCGACACGAAATGTGATTCCGGCGATGGTACTGGTCGGGGTCGTATTGATCCCGTCGTTCTTCGCATGGTTCAACGTGCTCTCGAGCTGGCATCCATTCGACAATGTCAGCAACCTCAAAATTGCTGTGGCCAGCGCCGATGAAGGCTTTGAAAGCAACCTGTTCCCGATGCGGCTCAACGTGGGCGATCAGGTGATATCGCAGCTGCGAGCCAACAGCGACATCGACTGGCAGTTCGTCTCCAAAGACGAGGCCATTGACGGTACAAAATCCGAGGAGTACTACGCAGCGATTGTACTGCCCCCGGATTTCAGTCAGAAGATGCTCACATTTCTTTCGCCCGGCGCTTCGCCGGTGAAGGTCGATCTCTATGTGAATGAGAAGAAGAACGCGCTCTCGTCCCTGATCACCGGGGAGGCCGCGACAGACGTCTCGACGCAGATCAATACGAGTTTCACACAGACTCTTGATGAGGTCGGCTTGGCTCTGGTGTCGTCTCTGGCCACGCATCTTGAGGATTCAGACGCGCAGAAAACCCTGGATAGCCTCGAGTCTGCAGTAGGCAGGATCTCAGTGCAGTTGAAGTCTGCGGCCGGCACCGCAGACATGTTCGCGGGGTTGCTCTCGTCCGCCGATACCCTCCTGTCGAGCACGGGTTCTCTCGCCTCGTCGGCATCGCACGCGGTCCAGGACACCACCGGCGCGATCGGTCAGGGAGCGGAGTCCGTGAGCTCGGCGCGGGGCGTGTTGACGTCGGCCTCGGACATGCTGTCCAGGGTCTTCGCGGAGAATGCCGACAGCTACGACACGCTTCGCGCTGCGATCAACCGGAGTTTCGGTCAGGCGCCTTCCGCGCAACAGGCTGGGGCAAGGCTCGGGCAGGCGTCCGGGATGGTGGCTGAGCAGGTCGCAGGGTATACGCAGCTACGCGACCAGTTGAGAGCCCAGGAATCGACGCCTGGCCTCGACCTCGTGACCAAGAAGGCGGTGGGTCTGCTGGCGGACCGTGTCGATGCCGTCATCGACCGTCAGGAGGCACTCAAGCAGCGGCTCGACGCGGCTGCGTCGCCCGCGTCGCAGGGAAACGTGGACCGTGAGGCGACGCGCAATGCGATACTGCAGGACGTTGATGCTGCGCAGTCCGCGCTCGCCGACGCCCGTGATCAGTACACGAACAGCCTGCAGCCGCAGCTCGCCCGTCTCGCGGCCGACCTGCAAGCGGTGCAGGGCAGTTTCGGCGGTATCGGTCAGGATCTGCGCGCGGCGGAGCAATCGCTGGCCGCCGGCGCGGGCTCGCTTAAAGCGGGTCTGGCGGACGGCGAGACAGCGGCCCGGCTTCTGGCGAGCAACCTCGGCGAGTCCGCTGATACCTTCGCCCAACTTGAAAAGGCCCTCAAGGACGCGTCGAACTCGGGTGATCTGAGCGAAGTGTCCCGGATCATCGGCTCCAATCCGGCGAAGTTGGCCTCGGAGCTCGCCTCACCGGTAAGTCTTGAGACGATCCCGGTGTTCAAGGTCGACAACTTCGGTTCGCAGATGGCGCCGCTGTACTCGGTGTTGGGTCTCTGGGTGGGGGCACTGCTTCTGTCTGTGCTCATCCGCACTGAAGTCTCCCGGGATGCTCTTCCGCCATTGAAGCGTCCACTTCGGCCGTGGCAGGAATATTTCGGCCATTTCGCGATATTCGGCGGCCTCGCATTCCTGCAGAGCACGATTCTCTTCGCCGGTCTCATCGGCTTCGTCGGTGTCCGCCCCGCGCACCCGTTCCTGTTGATTCTTGCAGGCTGGGTCATGTCATTCGTCTTCTCGCTCATCACTTATACGCTCGTGTTGGCGTTCGGAGAGGCGGGCAAGGCGATAGCAGTCCTCTTGCTGGTCGTGCAGATCTCCGCGGGCGGGGGTGCGTACCCGTTGGCCGTGTTGCCGCAGTGGTTCCAGAACATCAGTCCCTTCGTTCCCGTCTCTCACGCGACGAGTGCTGTGCGCGCGGCCATCGCCGGGATCTATGAAGGCGACTACTGGAAAGACCTGGGTTGGCTCCTGCTGTTCATCCTTCCGGTCCTGTTTATCGGTCTGGTGTTGCGCCTGGCGGTGAAGAAGTTCAACGACGACCTGAACTCCTCGCTCGAGGGGACCAAGCTGATGAGTGTGTGATCGCTTCGACGGACAGGAGCTTTGCCGGCTCTACGCACGCTGCATTCCGTAGAGCCGCTTTATCGCCATGCAAATGTGCGGCATCAGGGGCGACGGGTACGTCCTTGCTTGCCGCACATGACCCGTAGATCAGTCGGAAGCGCCAGGCTTGTTCGATTTGCAGCATATGCTGCCCGTCGTACTGCTAGGTTCGCATCATGGCTGAGATCGGCAGCGCGGCAACTGCGGAGCACGCCGCGCGGTGGCTGCGAGGAGGCTCGCGGAGAAAGAGCCGTGGGGGCAATCATTCGATTCCGTCGACCTCGACGTCGCATCGGGCGGGGTGGTGATGGCAGCGTCGGTCGGCTGCGCCCGCTACGCGCTCGTGCTCACGCTGTGCGGTCGGAAGCATTTCCACAGTGACGAGCTGTCGATCCTTAGCTTCGATGATCAGCGCCGCAGTACTTTCGCGCAGTCGATGACCGCCCGGAGGGACGCGGTGGACGAGATCGAACGGCCTGTGCGCGTGCGCGAAATCCTCAAAGAGAAGCGGCGCTGGAACTCGTCACTGTCGGCACGGCGCAATCGCTTGTGCACGATGGAACGCCTCCATCCGCCCACGGAGGTGTGACAGGAAAGGCACACATGCGCACATTGTGAGAACCAGGCATTCATGCTTCAACCACGGAGGGAATACCGACCATGACGCTTCCACGCACCAGCGGGCCCAACCGCACCGGCTCCATCGCGCCCGCGTACACGGGGCGCCTGAGCACCGACCCGATCCCGCGCCTGCGGATGCCGGACGCGGAGATGGAGCCGGCGGCCGCCTACCGGTTCATCCACGACGAGCTCATGCTCGACGGCAGCTCGCGGCTCAACCTGGCGACCTTCGTCAGCACGTGGATGGACCCCGAGGCCGACAAGCTCATGGCCGAGTCCTTCGACAAGAACATGATCGACAAGGACGAGTACCCGTCGACCGCGGCGATCGAGGCGCGGTCCGTGGCCATGGTGGCCGACCTCTTCCACGCGCCCGGACTGTCGGAGACGGATCCGGCGACCGCGACCGGGGTGAGCACCATCGGCTCGTCGGAGGCGGTCATGCTGGCGGGCCTGGCGATGAAGTGGCGCTGGCGACAGCGCCGGGAGGCCGCCGGTCAGGATGCCACCAAGCCCAACCTGGTGCTGGGATCCAACGTGCAGGTGGTGTGGGAGAAGTTCTGCCGGTACTTCGACGTGGAGGCGAAGTACCTCCCGATGGAGCCCGGCCGCTACGTGATCAGCCCGGAGCAGGTGCGGGACGCGGTGGACGAGAACACCATCGGCGTCTGCGCGATCCTCGGCACCACGTACACCGGCGAGTTCGAGCCCATCGGCGCCATCTCCGAGATGCTCGACACGCTGGCGGCGGACGGCGGGCCGGACGTGCCGATCCACGTCGACGGCGCGTCCGGCGGGTTCGTCGCCCCGTTCCTGCATCCCGACCTGGAATGGGATTTCCGCAACCCGCGCGTGGTGTCGATCAACGTGAGCGGCCACAAGTACGGGCTGACCTATCCGGGCATCGGCTTCGTCGTGTGGCGCAGCAGCGAATACCTGCCGGAGGACCTGGTGTTCCGCGTCAACTACCTGGGCGGCGACATGCCCACGTTCACGCTGAACTTCTCGCGCCCCGGCAACCAGGTGGTGGGCCAGTACTACAACTTCATCCGGCTCGGCCGCGAGGGGTACCAGGCGATCATGGAGACGCTGCGGGACACCGCGGTGTGGATCGGCAAGCAGGTCGAGCAGATCGACGGGATGCGCCTCGTCAGCGACGGCACGGCCATCCCGGTGCTCGCATTCGAACGCGACTCGTCCCAGGGCTACACCGTCTTCGACGTCTCGCACGAGCTGCGCGCGATGGGGTGGCAGGTGCCGGCGTACACGATGCCGGAGGGCGCCGAGGACGTCGCCGTGCTGCGCGTGGTGGTCCGCGAAGGCTTCAGCAGGGACCTCGCGGCACGGATGATCGACGACCTGAAGACGGTGTGCAAGCGGCTCGAAGGGGGCGTGGAGATCAAGTCGGCGGCCAGGCACTTCGCCCACTGACGCGCGGCGGTGCCCGAACACACCCCGCCGGGCGGGATGCACTCTCGCGACCACGTCCACAGGGTGCTCGATGCGGCGTTGCGCGTGGGCTCGCTGCTGCTGTCGGGCAATTCGGGCACCGCGGACGTCGCGGCGACGATGTCCGCCATCACCGGGGCCTACGGGCTGCGGCACACGCAGCTCGACGTCACCGCGACGACGATCATCCTGTCGGTGCCGCGCGGAGTGGAGGGGGCGCCCCTGACGGCCATGTGGCACGTCGAGGGGCGTTCCCTCGACTACACCCGGCTGCACGCCGTCCTGGATTTCGCGCAGCAGGTGGCCGACGAGCGGCCGGACCTGGACTGGGTGCACGAACGGATCGACGAGCTGGATTCCGCTCCGCCCCCATACCACTCCTGGGTGTCCACCGTGGCGCTGGGCGTCATGGCGGCGAGCTTCTCGGTGCTGCTCGGCGCCGGCCTCGTCGTGGTCGCGATCGCGGCCGTGACGACGTCGGTGATCGACAGGATCGGCAGGTTCCTGGCCGGCCGCGGCCTGCCGTTGCTTTTCCAGCAGGCGGTGGCCGGGCTCGTCGCGACGGGCGTGACCCTCTCGCTCGACGCCGTCGGCAAGCTCCCCGAGGGCGCCAACCCGTCGCTCGTCGTGGCGGCGAACATCGTGGCGTTGATGTCCGGCATGGCCATCGTGTCGTCCGTGCAGGACTCGATCACCGGCTATTACCTCACGTCCGTCGGCCGGATCATGGAGATCGTCCTGTCGATGGTGGGGATCTTCGTCGGGGTGGGGGCGGCGCTGCGCATCGGCGCCGCGCTCCACATCGACGCGTCGGTGAGCCCCGAGTCCGTGGCGGGCTGGCTGAGCGTGCCGGTGATGGTGGCGGCGGGTGCGGTGGGCGCGGCGGCAGCCGCGGTGTCCAGCTACGCTCCGGCCCGCGCGGCCGGCGCCGCGGGCACCGCCGGGGCGCTCGGCGCGCTCATCTACTTCGGGATGATGCACCTGCACGCCGGCAACGTGGCCAGCTCGTTCGTCGCCGCCACCGCGATCGGCCTGGCGGGCGCGGTGGTCGCGCACCGGTTCTCGGTGCCGCCTCTGGTCATCGTCATGTCGGGGATCGTCCCACTGGTGCCGGGGGTGACCACCTACCGAGGGTTCGTCACACTCGTCGACGGGCACTCGGCGCAGGGCGTCGGCACGCTCGTAGTGGCGGCCGGCACCGCGGTGGCCCTGGCGGCGGGCGTCGTGTTCGGTCCGCTGCTGGCGCCGGTGACGCGTCGCGAGATCCGGCAGATGCGGCGGCTGGGGGCCGAACTGGGGCCGCGCTTCGACAGCCGGTGGTCGCGAGTGCCGACGCTGGCGGGCATCGATCTGCGCCGGCGGCACTTCACGCACCACCATCGGCGGCGGTGACGGCCGATCCGGACGTGTCGGGGCCGATACGATGCGGGCATGACCGCTGAGCGCGCCGCGACCGCACACACCGACCGGGTGGACCCGGACCTCGACCGTGTCGTCCGCGACACGGTCGCCGTCGTCGACGCGCCGGAACCCGACGGCTCGGCGGTGGCGGTCTGGCACATCGACGTGGGCCCGGACATCGGTCTGGCACGTCCGTGCGGCGCGTGGCTGCTGGACGGCGACGAGAACGGGGACCAGGTGCGGGCCCTCGTGCGCGGCCGCAGGATCCTCGCCACCGCGGCGGGCGCGCGCGCCCTGGCGAGCCTGCATCCGGAGTTCGACGGCTGGATCGACGGCGATGCGACGGTGCGGGGCGTGCACGACGAGATCGACGCGTTGCAGCAGGCGTTCGAGCAGCACCTGCGGGAGACCGGCCGCAGTTTCGTCGCGCCGCGGTGGCCGCAGGTGCCCGCGGGGCTCGACTCCGACGCGCCGGCCGGCCCGCAGACGGCGGCGGACACGACGGGGGGCGACGACGGGACCGGGACGGCGCTCGCACTCAGCCGCCGTCTCGCGGACCTGGCCGACACCTGGCAGAAGGTGGAACGGCAACGGCTGGCCAGGCAGTTCCTGCGGCGTCACGGCGGCCCGGCACACCGCGCGCTGCCCGTCGTGCTGCGCCGCGATGGGCGGTCCGCGGGGGAGGATGCGGTCGCCGGGAAGGATTGACGGCGCACGGGGGTTGTCCGAAGGGACGCTGATTTCTCCGCACGAGAGGATTCGACATGGGCAAGATCCACAGCAACGTCACCGAGCTGGTCGGAGGGACGCCGCTGGTGCGGCTCAACCGGCTCACCGAGGGGGCGGGCGCCACCGTCGCCGCCAAGCTCGAATACTTCGGCCCGGCCAACAGCGTCAAGGACCGGATCGGCGTGTCCATCGTCGACGCCGCGGAGAAGGCCGGCGACCTGCGTCCCGGCGGCACGATCGTCGAGGGCACCAGCGGGAACACCGGCATCGCGCTGGCCATGGTGGGCGCGGCCCGCGGCTACAAGGTGGTGCTGACGATGCCGGACACGATGTCCACCGAACGCCGGATGATGCTGCGCGCGTTCGGGGCGGAGATCGTGCTCACCCCCGGTCCCGAGGGCATGAGCGGCGCCCTCGAGAAGGCGGAAGAGATCGTCACCGCCACCGACAACGCCATCCTCGCGCGTCAGTTCGCCAACCCCGCCAACCCGGACATCCACGACACGACCACCGGCGAGGAGGTCTGGGCGGACACCGACGGCGAGATCGACATCTTCGTGGCCGGCATCGGCACCGGCGGCACGCTCACCGGCGTGGGCCGCAACCTCAAGCGCCGCAAGCCGGAGGTGCGCGTGGTGGGGGTGGAGCCGGCCGATTCGGCGATCCTCAACGGCGGTGCCCCCGGCCCGCACAAGATCCAGGGCCTGGGCGCCAACTTCGTGCCCGAGGTGCTCGACCGCGCGGTGTACGACGAGATCATCGACGCCGGATTCGAGGACTCGGTGCGGGTGTCCCGCGAACTCGCCACGCGCGAGGGGATCCTCGGCGGCATCTCCGCGGGGGCGAACGTGTGGGCGGCGTTGGAACTGGCCAAGCGGCCGGAGAACGCCGGCAAACTCATCGTCGTCATCGTCCCCGACTTCGGCGAGCGCTACTTCTCCACGCCGCTGTTCGACCACATCCGGGAGTGACGGCGGTGGGGCGCACCGGACTGCGGGGCCTGACGGCGGCCGTACGCGAGGACCTGGCCGCGGCCCGCGCGCACGACCCGGCCGCGCGCGGCGACCTGGAGAACGCGCTCGTCTACTCGGGCCTGCACGCGATCTGGGCGTACCGCGCCGCGCACGCCATGTGGCGGAGCCCGGGGCTGCGGGCGCCGGCGCGCCTGCTGTCGCAGGCGGTGCGCGGGCTCACCGGCATCGAGATCCATCCGGGCGCGCGGATCGGCCGCCGCTTCTTCATCGACCACGGCATGGGCGTGGTGATCGGCGAGACCGCGGAGATCGGCGACGACGTGATGATCTACCACGGCGTCACCCTGGGCGGCACGTCGCTGGAACGCGCCAAGCGGCACCCCACGCTGGGCGACCGGGTCACCGTCGGCGCGGGCGCGAAGATCCTGGGCCCGGTGACGATCGGGGCGGACAGCGCGGTGGGCGCCAACGCCGTGGTCACCCGCGACGCCCCGGCGGATTCCATCGTCGTCGGCATCCCCGCGCAGTCGCGCCCCCGCAAGCCCGCGCAGCATGCGCCGCTGGTCGACCCCACCAGCTACATCGATCCGGCGATGTACATCTGAGGGTCTTGCACGGCCGGCGGCGCTGTACATTCGGGACCGTGGAGATACACGCCCGGGTGGCCGTCATCGGCGCGGGGCAGGCGGGGCTCTCCGCCGCCCACCATCTGCTCCGGCGCGGCCTGGACCGGGACGGGCTGGTGGTCCTCGACGCGTACCCGGGCCCCGGCGGGGCGTGGCGCCATCGCTGGCCCACCCTGACCCTGAGCACCGTCAACGGGGTGCACGACCTGCCGGGCATGCCGTTCGCCGAGTCGCTCGCCGCCGGGCAGGACCCGTCGTCGGTGCCGGCGGCGGAGGCGGTGCCCCGCTACTACTCCGCGTACGAGCGGCGCGAGGGCATCGCGGTGCGCAGGCCGGTGCGCGTGCACTGCGTCAGCGAAGGCGGGGCGGGCGACACCGCGCCCGGTGCGGCCGGGCGGTTCCGCGTCGAGGCCACCGGCCCGGACGGTCCACTGGTGGTCCGTGCCGACGGTCTGGTCAACGCCACCGGCAGCTGGGAGCGGCCGTTCATTCCGCACTATCCGGGCGCGGAACTGTTCCGCGGGCGGCAGATGCACACCAAGGACTACCGCGGGCCCGACGAGCTCGCGGGGAAGCGGGTCGTCGTCGTGGGCGGCGGCATCTCCGCAGTGGACATCCTCGCCGAGGTGTCGCAGAGGGCCGACACGCTGTGGGTGACCCGCACCCCGCCGCGGTTCTCCGACGAGCCCTTCACCCCCGAGGTCGGCCGGCGCGCCGTCGCCCGCGTGGAGGACAGGGTGCGGCGCGGCCTGCCCCCGGGGTCGGTCGTCTCGGTGACGGGCATCCCGTGGAACCCGCGGTACCGCGACGCGCAGCGGCGGGGAGCGCTGGAACGCCGCCCCATGTTCACCGCGATCACCGAGGACGGGGTGCGGTGGGCGGACCCAGCAGGGGAGGAGCAGGCCGACATCATCGTGTGGGCCACGGGATTCCGGAGCGCGCTCGATCACTTGGCGCCGCTGCGGTTGCGCGGGCCGGGCGGCGGGATCACGATGACCGGCCGGCTCGCGACGCAGGTTGCGGGACGGCCCCGGCTGCACCTGATCGGCTACGGGCCGTCGGCCAGCACCATCGGCGCCAACCGGGCGGGGCGCGCGGTGGCGGCGGAGTTGCTCGACGCGCTGTCGGCCCCGCATTCCGATGAGTAGGACTGCGGCGCGGAGTGGCCGCGGCGCGGGTTAGCTTCCGTCGTAGGAAATCGGGCCGGGGAGGGGCCGGCCGCCGAGGACCGCGCGCACGCTGGCCGTAGCTGAGTATTCGCTACGGCCAGCTGTTTTTCTGGGGGCCGGTCCGGTTCCGGCCCGGCGCGCTGCGGATCACACCCGCGGAATTTGCGTCGCCCGCCGCCGCGGCTGCTAAAATAGCCATGGCCTTCCGTCGGGTGTGCCCATTCGGCACTCCGGGAATCGCCAGCACACTGGTCAACGTCGCCCAGTGAGGTCGGTGGTCGGCGCGCATCTCCTCCGCGCGCGGCCGGACGAGTGTGCCTTTCTTCCTTTCCTCATCGGTCGAGGTCCCCTCGTCCCCGGGTGTTGTGCCCCGGTGACCAGCCCGCCGGATCTGAGAGAACCCGCGCGCCGTCCACCTGACCTGCTGAAACACCAGTACGCAGGGAGAAGGGAACGACGATGGGACAGTCGACGGGAACAACGCGGCCCGGCCGGACGGGGCTGTACGACCCCGCCCACGAGCACGATGCCTGCGGTGTCGCCTTCGTCGTCGACATGCACGGCAGGCGCAGCCGCGGCATCGTGGACAAGGCGCTCACCGCCCTGGCCAACCTGGAGCACCGGGGCGCGGCCGGCGCGGAGGCCACCAGCGGCGACGGCGCCGGCATCCTCATCCAGGTGCCCGACGCGCTGCTGCGCGCGGTGGCCGGTGTCGGGCTGCCCGCGGCGGGCGAATACGCCACGGGCATCGCGTTCCTGCCCGCCGACGCCGCCGAGGCGGACGCCGCCGCCGCGCGCATCGACGCGATCGCGGCCGAGGAGGGCATGGCGGTGCTCGGCTGGCGCGAGGTGCCGGTGGACCCGTCGAGCCTGGGCGCCATGGCGCGCTCGGCGATGCCGTCGTTCCGGCAGGTGTTCCTCAGCGGAAGCCTCGAGGCGCCGTTGGCCGGCATGGACCTCGAGCGGCGCGCCTACGTGGTGCGCAAGCGCGTCGAACGCGACCACCCCGGCGGCGAGGTGTATTTCCCCAGCCTGTCGGCGCGCACCCTGGTCTACAAGGGCATGCTCACCACGCCGCAGCTGCCGGAGTTCTTCACGGACCTGCGCGACCCGCGCATGGAGAGCGCCCTGGGCCTGGTGCACTCGCGCTTTTCCACCAACACCTTCCCGTCCTGGCCGCTGGCGCACCCGTTCCGGACGGTGGCGCACAACGGCGAGATCAACACGGTGATCGGCAACGAGAACTGGATGCGGGCGCGTGAAACCCTCATCGACACGTCGGTGTTCGCGCGGCCGGGGACCGACGAGGCGCCGGACATCTTCCCCACCTGCACGCCCGGCGGCTCGGACACCGCGCGGTTCGACGAGGTGCTCGAGCTGTTGCACCTGGGCGGGCGCAGCCTGCCGCACGCCGTGCTGATGATGATCCCGGAGGCCTGGCAGCATCACGAGACCATGGACTCGGAGCGTAAGGCGTTCTACGAGTACCACTCGGCCCTCATGGAGCCGTGGGACGGCCCGGCGTCCGTCGCCTTCACCGACGGCGCCGTCATCGGCGCGGTGCTCGACCGGAACGGCCTGCGCCCCAGCCGCATCTGGGTCACCGACGATGGTTTGGTGGTCATGGCGTCCGAGGTGGGCGTCCTCGACATCGACCCGGCCCGGGTGGTGCGCAAGATGCGTCTGCAGCCCGGCCGGATGTTCCTGGTGGACACCGGGCGCGGGCGGATCGTCGACGACGACGAGGTCAAGGCCGAACTGGCGGCGGAGCACCCGTACCGCGAGTGGATCGAGGAGAACGTCGCCCACCTGGCCGACCTGCCCGACCACCCCTACAAGTACATGCCCCACGAGCGGGTGGTGCTGCGCCACCAGGTGTTCGGCTACACCGAGGAGGAGGTCTCGCGGCTGATCCGGCCGATGGCGGCCACCGGCGCGGAGGCGCTCGGCTCGATGGGGACGGACACGCCCATCGCCGTGCTCTCGGACCGCCCGCGCATCCTGTTCGACTACTTCGCGCAGATGTTCGCGCAGGTGACCAACCCGCCGCTGGACGCGATCCGCGAGCAGCTGGTGACCAGCCTGGCCTCGGGCATCGGGCCGGAGGGCGACCTGCTGCACGCCGCCCCGGAATCGACCCGGCGCATCGTGCTGTCCACCCCGATCCTCGACAACGACGAGTTCACCAAGCTGGTGCACGTCAACGATCCGGACGGCAGCGGCGAGGGTGGCCGGTTCCCCGACTTCCGCAGCGTCGTCATCTGCGGCCTCTACAAGGTGGCCGACGACGGTGAGGGGCTGCGCCGGGCGCTGGAAGACGTGCGCCGGCAGGTTTCGGAGGCCATCGCCGACGGCATCGGCATCGTGGTGCTCTCCGACCGCGAGTCCGACGAGCACTGGGCGCCGATCCCGTCGCTGCTGCTCACCGCGGCGGTGCACCACCACCTGGTCCGGGAGCGCACCCGTACGCGGGTGGGGCTGGTCATCGAGTCCGGCGACGCGCGCGAGGTCCACCACATGGCGATGCTCGTGGGCTACGGCGCCGCCGCCATCAACCCGTACATGGCGTTCGAGGCGATCGACGAGCTGCACCTGCGCGGCGGCCTGGAGGGGCTCACCCGCGACGAGGCGGTGGCCAACTACGTCACGGCGGCCGGCAAGGGCGTGCTCAAGGTGATGAGCAAGATGGGCATCTCCACCATCGCCTCCTACACCGGCGCGCAGCTCTTCGACGCCGTCGGGCTCTCGCAGGAGCTCGTCGACGAGTACTTCCCGGGCACCAGCTCGCGCATCGGCGGCATCGGCCTGCCGCAGATCGCCGCCGACGTGGCGCGCCGGCATGCGCTGGCCTTCACCGACCGGCCCACCGAGCGGGCGCACCGCGAGCTGGAGGTGGGCGGCGACTACCAGTGGCGTCGCGAGGGCGAGTACCACCTGTTCAACCCGGACACGGTGTTCCTGTTGCAGCACGCCACCCGCACCGGCCAATACCGCGTGTTCAAGGACTACACCAAGAAGGTCGACGACCAGTCGGAGCGACTGGCCACGCTGCGCGGCCTGCTGCGGTTCCGCACGGGCGAGCGGCCCCCGGTACCGCTGGACGAGGTGGAGCCGGTCAGCGCGATCGTGCGGCGGTTCTCCACGGGCGCGATGAGCTACGGCTCCATCTCCGCGGAGGCGCACGAGACGCTCGCGATCGCGATGAACCGGCTCAAGGCCCGTTCCAACTCGGGTGAGGGCGGCGAGGACGCCGCGCGGTTCACCCCCGACGCCGGCGGCGACCTGCGCCGGTCGGCCATCAAGCAGGTGGCGTCGGGCCGGTTCGGCGTGACCTCGCACTACCTGACCAACTGCACCGACATCCAGATCAAGATGGCGCAGGGCGCCAAGCCGGGCGAGGGAGGTCAGCTGCCCGGCGGCAAGGTGTACCCGTGGATCGCGGAGGTGCGCCATTCCACGCCGGGCGTCGGGCTGATCTCGCCGCCGCCGCACCACGACATCTACTCGATCGAGGATCTCGCGCAGCTCATCCACGACCTCAAGAACGCGAACCCGCAGGCGCGCGTGCACGTCAAGCTGGTCTCGCAGCTGGGCGTGGGCACCGTGGCCGCGGGCGTGTCCAAGGCGCACGCCGACGTGGTGCTGATCTCCGGGCACGACGGCGGCACCGGCGCCGCGCCGCTCACCTCGCTCAAGCACGCGGGCGGCCCGTGGGAGCTGGGCCTGGCCGAGACGCAGCAGACGCTGCTGCTCAACGGACTGCGCGACCGCATCTCCGTGCAGTGCGACGGCCAGCTCAAGACGGGGCGCGACGTGATGATCGCGGCCCTGCTGGGGGCCGAGGAGTTCGGCTTCGCCACGGCCCCGCTGGTGGTCTCGGGCTGCGTGATGATGCGCGTGTGCCATCTGGACACCTGCCCGGTGGGCATCGCCACCCAGAACCCCGCGCTGCGGGAGCGGTTCACCGGCAGCCCCGAGTTCGTGGTGAACTTCTTCGAGTACATCGCCGAGGAAGTGCGCGAGCTGTTGGCGCAGCTGGGCTTCCGGACGCTCGACGAGGCGGTGGGCCAAGTGGGGATGCTCGACACGGCCGCCGCGGTGGAGCACTACGGCACCGCCGAGCACTACAAGGCCGGCGCGCTGGACCTGAGCCCCATCCTGGAGCCGGTGCTGGGCAGCTCGCTGTACCCGGACCAGGACCTGCACTGCACCACGACGCAGGATCACGGGCTGGACAAGGCGCTGGACAACACGCTCATCGCCCGGGCGCGTACGGCGATCGACGGCGGCGGACCGGTGCAGATCGCCACGCCGATCACCAACGTCGACCGCACGGTGGGCACCATGCTGGGCCACGAGGTGACGCTGGCGCACGGGGCGCAGGGGCTGCCCGACGGCACCATCGACATCACCTGCACCGGCTCGGCGGGCAACAGTTTCGGCGCCTTCGTCCCGCGGGGCATCACGCTGCGGTTGTCGGGCGACGCCAACGACTATGTGGGCAAGGGGCTCTCCGGCGGGCGCATCGTCGTGCGCCCCCCGGCGGATGCGCCCGCGGCGTTCCGCGCCCAGGACAACGTCATCGCCGGCAACGTGCTCCTCTACGGCGCCACGAGCGGCGAGGCGCTCATCCGGGGCCTGGTGGGCGAGCGGTTCTGCGTGCGCAACTCGGGTGCCACCGCCGTCGTCGAGGGCGTGGGCGACCACGGGTGCGAGTACATGACCGGCGGCAAGGTCGTCGTGCTGGGGCCCACCGGCCGCAACTTCGCGGCGGGCATGTCCGGCGGCGAGGCGTTCGTCTACGACCCGGACGGCGCGCTGCCCGGCAACCTCAACGACGAGATGGTCGGACTCGAGGGCGTCGAGGACGGCACGGTCGACGCGGATTGGCTGCGCGGACTGCTGGTGCGCCACCACGTGGAGACCGGTTCGGAAGTGGCCGAGTACGTGTTGGCCAACTGGCCGGGCGCGCTGGCGCACTTCGTCAAGGTGATGCCCCGCGACTACAAGCGGGTGCTGCAGGCGATGGAGCGCGCGCAGGCCGAGGGAACAGATGTGAACGACGCGATCATGGTGGTGTCCAATGGGTGATATCCGAGGCTTCATGAAGTACGAGCGGTCGGTGCCCGCGCGCCGTCCCGTCCCGCTGCGGCTGATGGACTGGCGCGAGGTCTACGAGCCGTCCGACCCGGACGAGCTCAAGGTCCAGGCGAGCCGGTGCATGGATTGCGGCGTGCCGTTCTGCCACGACGGATGCCCGCTGGGCAACCTCATCCCCGAGTGGAACGAGCTGGTCACCAAGGGCGACTGGCGCGCGGCGAGCGAGCGGCTGCACGCCACCAACAACTTCCCCGATTTCACGGGGCGGCTGTGCCCGGCGCCGTGCGAATCGGCCTGCGTGCTCGGCATCAACCGGGACCCGGTGACGATCAAGCAGGTCGAGCACGACATCGTCGACGTCGCGTTCGACGAGGGCTGGGTCAAGCCGATGCTGCCCGCCAAGGCGACGGGCAAGCGGGTGGCCGTGGTGGGCTCGGGCCCGTCGGGGCTCGCGGCCGCGCAGCAGCTCACCCGTGCCGGCCACGACGTCACTGTGTTCGAGCGGGCCGACCGCATCGGCGGGCTGCTGCGCTACGGCATCCCCGAGTTCAAGATGGAGAAGCACCACATCGACCGCCGGCTGGCGCAGATGGCGGCGGAGGGCACGCGCTTCGAGACCAACGTGAACGTGGGCGGCGGCGAAGACGGCGCGCTGCCGGTGGAGCAGTTGCGGGAGCGCTTCGACGCGGTGGTGCTGGCGGTCGGCTCCACCGTGGGCCGCGACCTGCCCGCGCCGGGCCGCGCGCTCGACGGCATCCACCAGGCGATGGAGTACCTGCCGCACTCCAACCGGGTGCAGGAGGGCGACGTCGCCGTGCCCGCGATCGACGCGCAGGGCAAGAACGTCGTCATCATCGGCGGCGGCGACACGGGTGCCGACTGCCTGGGCACCGCGCTACGCCAGGGCGCGGCCTCGGTGCACCAGTTCGAGATCATGCCGCGGCCCCCGCAGACGCGTGCCGACGCGACGCCGTGGCCCACCTACCCGCTGATGTTCCGGGTGTCCTCGGCGCACGAGGAGGGCGGCGAGAGGGTGTTCTCCGTGAATACCGAGGAGTTCGTCGGCGAGGACGGAAGGCTCACCGGCCTGCGCTACCACGAGGTGGAGTCGGTGGACGGCAGGTTGCAGAAGGTCGAGGGCTCCGACGCGGTGCTCGACTGCGAGCTCGTCCTGCTGGCCATGGGGTTCACCGGGCCCGAGCGCGACGGGCTGCTGGACGGTCTCGGCGTGGAGTACACGGCGCGCGGCACCGTGGCGCGCGGCGCGGATGCGGGCGCGGCGTGGTCCGGCGGCAGCGACTGGGCCACCAGCGCCGACGGGGTGTTCGTGGCCGGCGACGCGGGCCGCGGCCAGTCGCTCATCGTGTGGGCGATCGCCGAGGGGCGCTCGTGCGCGGCGGCCGTCGACGAGTACCTCACCGGTGCCACCGACCTGCCCGCGCCGGTCCGGACCACGGATGTGGCGATGCGCGCGCCCGCCCTGTAGTCCGAACGGCGGAATCGGCGCGTGGAAAACGGGACACCGTCGCAATAGGTCGGGAACGGGATATATCCTGACGATGCTTGGGGCGGGCTGTGACGCGGATCGCATGATCCTGCGCGCGGCCCGCCGGGTTCGGGTGTATGGAGGATTGTCGATGCGTCTACGGCGGGGAGCGGATCGGAGCGCGGCTGCGGCACGGAGGCCGCGGGCGCGCACGTGGGCGAGGCGGGCAACGGCGCTGGGCGCTGCTGCGCTCGGTGCGACCGCGATGGTCGTCGGCACCGGCGGAGTCGCCTCGGCGGCGCCGGCCGGATGCGTCTCGCTCGACGTCATCGCGATTCCCGGCACGTGGGAGACCAGCGACAACGGTGCTCCGGGTGGTTCGCCGGGCATGCTCGGCGCGGTCACCTACAACCTGCCGTCGAACATGCGCGCCGATTACGTCTCCTACGCGGCCACCGCCTTCCCGTGGGAGTCGAAGGTCTACGGAGCCTCCAAGCACGAGGCGATCACCAATGCCGGCAACCTGATCGGCGACATCGCCGCGCGCTGCCCCCACACCCGCTTCGCGCTCATCGGCTACAGCCAGGGCGCGGACGCGGCCGGCGACCTGGCCGCGCAGATCGGCCACGGCAACGGTCCGGTGCCGGCGGGCAAGGTGGCGGCGGTGGGCCTCATCTCCGACCCGCGGCGCTCCGTCTTCGACCACCTCGTCGGCCCGCCCGTCGTGGGCAACGGCTCCGGCGGGGCGCGCATCGGCGGTTTCGGCGCGTTGAGCGACGAGGTGCGGACCTTCTGCTCGCCCGGCGACCTCTACTGCGCGGCGCCGCCCGGCGATTTCATGGCGCGGATGGCCGGTTACCTCGTGCAGCAGTCCGACCCCGGCTCGTCGGAGCCGGACCGGTACAAGCCGGAGGGCGTGGCCCTGTACGACGCGATCATGGAGGCCGGGGGCATCCCGACGCTCGGGCAGCAGATCTCCGAGGTCACCTTGTGGGCGCACATCGACAAGTACAAGGACTTCCTGAACTCGGGCATCCACCAGGACTACACGACGTTCCCGGTGACCGCGGACGGCACGTCGGCCACGCAGTGGCTGCGCAGTTGGCTCATCAGCAAGGCCTGACGGGGGCCGGCGTACGCGGGCGCGCCCATGCGCGATGATGGTGCCGTGAGTGAATCCGACGCACCCGCGGTGCCCATTCGCGACGCCGCCATCCGGCTGGGCCAGTTCCTCAAGCTGGCGAACCTGCTGGACAGCGGGGCCGAAGCCAAGCAGGTGATCGCCGAGGGCGAGGTGACCGTGAACGGCGAGGTGGAGACCCGGCGCGGCCGTCAGCTCCGCGACGGGGACGTGGTCTCCGTGTTCGGCGCGGCGGCGCGCGTGGAGGGGCCCTGACCGGTCCGGCCGACGGCCGCCGTCAGCAGCTCGGTGATGCGCGCGAACAGCTCCGGTGCGTCGTCCTCCACCGCGATGGTGCTCGTGAACAACGCGGCGCCGGCGGCCATCGCGAGCACCGCGCGGGCGTCCAGGTCGGGGTCGGTGCCGCCGATTTCCGCCTGTCCTGACCCCGACTGCCGCTGGGCGTAGAGCTCCGCCGCCGGCCCGCCGAATCCCTGCCAGAGCGCCGCCCGCAGCCGGTCGTTCTCGCGCAGCGCGGTGAGCAGGCCCGGCACCGCGGCCCGCACGTCGGGGCGGTGGAACAGCTCGTGGCTGCCGCGCACCACCCACGCGATCCAACCCGCCAGGTCGGTGCCCTCGAACGGGCCCAGGTCCGGCTCTGCGCCGAGTACCGCGTGCAACACCAGCTCGGCCTTGGTGGACCAGCGCCGGCTGATGCTGGCGCGCCCCACCCCCACGCGGGCCGCGACCGCCCGGATGCTCAGGGCGTCCCAGCCCGAGTCGACCAGGATCTCGCGGGTGGCCTCGAGGACACGCGCGTCGATCGACGTGTCCCGCGGCCGGCCGGCGGGCCGCTCCGGGGCCTCGTCGTCGGTCACCGGGGCCCGCCCCGCAGGAACGTACGCAGGTAGCCGGGCAGGCGCCGCGCGGGAACGGAGCGCGGCCAGTCGTCGGGGCGGACCAGCGCGTCGGTGCCGCCGTCGACGAACACGATGCTTCCGCACTGGAAGTCGGCGGCATCGGTGAGCATGAAGCACGCCCACTGTGCGAGGAGGTCCGGCGCGCCGAAGCCGCCAACGGGGATGGGGAACTTGCGTACCGCCTTGCCCTCGAGCGGGTCGTCGAGCTGCTGCTGCAGGAGCGGGGTGAGCACGGCGCCCGGGGCGAGCGCGTTGAGGCGGATCCCCGCACCCGCCCACTGCGGAAGCACGGCGGTCCGCCGCACCCATCGGCTCAGCGCGATCTTCGAGGCCGCATACACCACCGCCGCGCGCCCGGGCCCCAGCAGGCGGGTGGCGCGCAGGGCCCTGTCGACGTCGCCGGCCAGCAGCGCGCGCACGCGCGGCCCGGGCACCAGCGGTGTCGTCGTCGTGGAGTTGCTGGCGATCACCACGGCTTTGCCGGGGCGGCCGGCCGCCAGCGCGGGCCGCCACCGTTCGAGCAGCTCCACCGCGCCGAGGTAGTTGACCTCGGCGATGAGGCTCGGGTGCCGGCCGCCGCCGACGGGGCCGACGCCGGCGGCGAGGACAGCGCCGGCGAGCTCGCCGCCGGCGACGTCGAGCACCTGCGCCGCTGCGGCCCTCCGGCCTTCCGTGGTGGCGAGGTCCGCGGTCACCTCGGAGTCCAGGCGGCCGGTGGTGTGCAGGTCGACCCCGATGACGGTGTGCCCCTGCGTGCGGAGCAGGTCGGCGGTGGCCCGCCCGATCCCGGAGGCCGCACCGGTGACGACGTAGGTGCCCGGACGCGTGGGCACGGCCGCCGTCACGACACCACCGCCAGCACGCACCGGGTGCGCGAGTAGATGGTGGGCAGGCAGCGGTTGCAGTGGATGCACAGCGACCGCGTGTGATGGTCGGCCTCGACGCGGCGGACCAGGTCCGGCTCACGCAGCAATGCCCGGCCCATGGCGACGAAGTCGAAGCCCTCGGCCATCGCGCGGGTCATGTCCTCGTAGTCTGTGACGCCGCCGAGCAGGATGAGCGGCATGGACAGGGTCGCGCGGAACTGCCGCGCCTGCTCGAGCATGTAGAGCGGCGTGTAGGGGTAGGACTTGAGGAAGAATCGGCCGACGGCGCGCAGCCCGGCGCGCTGCGGCTGCGGCATGGCAGCGGCGAAATCGCGCACCGGCGCGTCGCCGCGGAACAGGTACAGCGGGTTTCTCAGTGAGCTCCCGCAGGTGAGCTCCAGCGCGTCGAGCGTGCCGTCGGCTTCGAGCCACTGGGCCACCTGCAGCGACTCGTCGAGCCAGAAGCCGCCGGGCACGCCGTCGTCCATGTTGAGTTTGGCGGTCACCGCGATCTCGTCGCCTGCCTCGTCGCGGACGGCGCGGGCCACCTCGCGGGCGACGCGGGCCCGGTTCTGCAGCGGCCCGCCGTACTCGTCGGTGCGCTTGTTGAGCGCTGGGCTGAGGAATGCGCTGGTGAAGTAGTTGTGGCCGAAGTGGATCTCCACGGCGTCGAAGCCGGATTCGATCGCGATGCGCGCGGCCCGGGCGTGGTCGGCGGTGATCCGCCGGATGTCGGCCCGGGTGGCGGCGCGGGTGAGGCGGAGGCTGAGCGGGCTGAGCTGATTGCTGGGCGCGAGAGCCGTGGCCCTGTTGGACCGGGCGTTGGCGACGGGCCCGGCGTGCCCGATCTGGGCGGAGGCCTTGGCGCCCTCGGCGTGCACCGCGTCGGTGAGGCGGCGCAGCCCGGGGACGGCCTCGGGGCGCATGAAGATCTGGTGGCGGTCGGTGCGGCCCTCGGGGGAGGCGGCGCAGTAGGCGACGGTGGTCATGGCTGCGCCGCCGGCCGCGACGGCACGGTGGAACGCGATGAGGTCGTCGGTGACCAGGGCGTCCGGGGTCATCCCCTCGAACGTGGCCGCCTTGATGGTGCGGTTTCGCAGGGTCAGCGGCCCCAGGCGTGCCGGGGCGAAGACGTCCACCGGATTCTCGGTGCGCGGTGCTGTCACGGGATCCCCCTCCCACGGCGCGGGCCGCCCCGTGCCGCATTGCGATGCCAGTGGAATCGAAATGTAGCACGGGGCGGGGGAGCGCGCAGGCGCTACGCGGCGGGAGCCCCCGGCACGGTGATCCCGTCGTTCACACCCGGCAGCACCAGGCAGCCCTCGCCCGCGGCGTTGGTGTGCATGCCGAATGCCGCGGCGAGCACGGTGCCCTCGCCCGTGGTGGCGGTGCCCTGCGGCTCGCCGTCGTCGCCCTGCGGGGTCAGCGTGACGGCGCCCGTGCGCCACGAGTCGGTGTTGACCCATGCGACCTGCACGCCCGAGCCCGCGCCGTCGTCGATCTCGAACATCACGTCGCCCGGCGCGATGTCGGTGGAATCGGCGTGCGTCTCCGCCTCGATGCCCGAGCCGCCCAGGCCGGACTGGCACAGCAGGACGGTGGGCGGCGGGTTGTCGAACACGGTGTCCGCGGACGCCGTGGCCTGTGCGCCGACGACCCCTGCGGCGCCGACCGCGAGGGTCGTGATGCCGAGTCGTGCGTACTGCGAGAGGGAAAACGCCATGGCCGGTCTCCTTGGTGGGGTGGGTAGTGATCGGTCGTGCGGTGCACGACACCTTACGGGACCCCGGCGGCGGCGAGGATGCGAGTCAGAGCGGTGCGACCGCCTCGACGCGCACCGCGGCGACGGTCTTGGGTGCCGCCCCGCAGCTGGCCGCGCGCGGCGCGAGCGGTTCGGTGCGCGTGGCGATACGCCACCGGCGTCCGTCCTGGTGGGCGACGATGCGGGCGTCGGGGCCGTCGCTGCGGACCGTGAGCGCGTTCAACGGAATGCGCTCGCCTGCAAGACGTTCCCGCACTGCGAGCTCGGCTGCCTGGCCGGGCTGGTCCCAGCAGCTGCGGCCGCGCAGCCCTGCGGACGGCAGCACGCCGCCGGCGATGCCGCGCACGGCGGCCGCCGCGTCGCCCGCGCTCACGCGCCCGTAGGAGTAGCCGGTGGGCAGCACGATCATCGACGGCGCGAACCGGTGCCCGCCCGTGTGCGAGCACTCCCAGACGTGGTCCGCCGTCGGGTGCGCAGCGCCGGCCAGCGCTGCTGCGATGGGGCGCCCGTCG
Source organism: Tomitella gaofuii (assembly GCF_014126825.1). Classification (NCBI taxonomy): domain Bacteria; kingdom Bacillati; phylum Actinomycetota; class Actinomycetes; order Mycobacteriales; genus Tomitella; species Tomitella gaofuii. The sequence goes on from NZ_CP059900.1 coordinate 510,667, forward strand.
ATGGCGCAGCACACGTCGCGGCGCCCGTGCGTGCACACCAGCGTGATCGGGCCGGTGACGGTGCTCCCGGGCAGCGGAGCGGCGGGATCGGCCGCCCACGCGAAGTCGACGTCGAGCAGATCGCGGGGCGTGTCCACTGTGAGCCGCGCGCACTGCACATGGTCCGGGTGTGAGCGCGCAAGATAGACGGCCCGTCCGGCTCCGGCGTCGTCAGCGGCACGCCCCGGGCGGCGGATGAGCATCAGCCGGATGCCGGCGTCGTCGACACGCGCCTTGAGTAGCGGTGTGAGTTCGGCGCCGAACGCCGTGCCGTCGAAGATGTCGCGCCCCCACGGCGCCGGATGCTCCAGGCACAGCCACGCGCCGACGTGCGTGGCGGTGCCGGGGAGCGGTTCGTCCAGCGCGGAGATCTGCGAGCACCGCGTCGGGGAAGCGTCGTCCGTCGCCCTCGATGCGGTCACAGGAAGCAGTGTCCCTCACCGCGGTAGGTGCGGGTGACCTCGAGTACCTCGCCGTCGCGCACCATGTGGATCTCGTTGAACCGCTCGAGCAGTTCGCCCGACTTGGCGTGCCGCAACCACACGCGGTCGCCGAAGCGCAGTGCGCCCGCGCCGTGCAGCGGTGTCTGCACCTCGCCGGCGCCCTCGTCACCGTCGAACGAGAGTCCCTCCGGAAGCGCGGGCGCGGGCGCGCGGTCCGGTCCCGGCACGCCCGAGGCGATGTAGCCGCCGCCGAGGATCGTCGCCACCGTGGGCAGCGGCTTGCGGACCACCGGCATGGCGTAGGCGACGGCAGGTTCGAGGCGCAGCGAACGGTAGCGGTCGAACAGCATGGGATCGAACAGCCCGGAGCCCGCCGACAGCTCGGTGGCCGCGCCCACGGCCGAGGTGCGCTGCAGGCTGCCGGAGCCGCCGCCGTTGACCAGCTCCAACGGTGCGGCGTCGTGTTCGGCCAGCGTCGACTCGATGGCGGCGAGGACCAGCGGCAGGCGCCGGGCGATCTCGCGCAGCGACGCGGCCTGCATGCCCCGCACCGCCAGCTGGCGCAGCGGGCGGCCGGGCACGATGTCGCCGACGCCGGCGATGTGCCCCTCGTAGGCGAGTACCGAGGTGAGCTCGACACCCTGGGTGCGGCAGGCCAGAGCCGTGAGCTCCGCGGCCTGCTGCGGGGTGCGCACGGGGGAGCGTTTGGGGCCGATCCGGGCGAGCCGGCCGCCCAGGGGCCACCAGCCCAGGTCGATCTCCGCGCACACGGGCACGGTCTGCCCCAGGGAGTGCGCCGCGATGAACCGGAGGTGCTCGGGGGAGTCGACGAGCAGGCGGATGCGGGCGCCGGTGCGCTGTGCGGTCTCCACCACGTGTTCCACGGCGGCGCCGTCGGCGGTGGGGTAGGCGACCAGGATGTCGTCGACCCCCGCCTGCGCCAGGTGGCAGGCCTCGTCAGGCGTGAACGCGAGCACGCCCTGGAATCCGGGGTGTTCGCGCAGCACGTGGGTGATCAGCTCGGTGCAGCGGATGGACTTGCTGGCCAGCCGGATCGGCAGCCCGCCGGCCGCGGCGACGAGGAAGCGCGCGTTGGCGTCGAGCGCATCCATATCGACGGCCGCCAGCGGCGCGGTGACGGTGGCGGTGGCCGCGTCGAGCCGGCGCAGACTCGCCGTTCCCCCGGGAGCGCTCATTCTTCGCGCACCACAATGCCGTCGTCGTCGCTGTAGAGCATCTCACCGGGGACGAACTCGACCCCGCCGATGCGGACGACGACGTCCCGGCGGCCTGCGCCGGTCTTGCCCGACTTGCGGGGGTTGGTGCCCAGCGCCTTGCAGCCGATGTCGAGGGTGCGGATGATGGCCGAATCGCGGATGGCGCCGTTGACGACGAGCCCCGACCACCCGTTGTTCATGCCCAGCCCGGCGATGACGTCGCCGACGAGGGCGGTGTGCACCGAGGCGTCGCCGTCGATCACCAGCACGCCGCCGTCGCCCGGCTCGCCCAGGACCTTCTTGAGCAGGGCGTTGTCCTGGAAGCACGAGACGGTGGTGATGCGTCCGGAGAAGCGCGCGCGGCCACCGTACTGGGTGAACTGGGTGTCGCAGCTGCGCACCTCCGGGCCGATCTCGTCGACCAGGTCGGCGGTGGCGGGCACGTCGGGTAGGGCGGCGTCGGTCATGGAGTACTCCCCGTCTCGCGTCGGTGCGCACCGGACACGCGGGCCCGGGCTCGATGGTGACGCATCAACTCTAAGGCTAGAGACGGTTGGACGGGTGATCAAGAAGGCGGGGCGGTCAGCGCGAGTAGTCGCGGAAGGTCAACGCGGCCCCGATGATGCCGACGACGAACAGGACGACGTATACGGGGACTTGCACGGCCTTGCCCACATCCGCCGTGGCCACCACCGCGCCGACCACCATCACCCCGATCATCATCGCGATCCCGTAGAACGGGGTGCGCTGGGGGTGATCGCCGCGTGCCATGACTCCAGTGTGCGCGGCCTGTGCCGACGGGACCAGGCACGGCGCCGAATGAAGGTCGAACGAAGGGAGCCCCAGGCCGCATGCACGTGGCAGAGGCGACGCTGGGGCGTTCATACAAGACGATAGCATCCCTCGAGTGACTGCTGCTGTGACCGCGACCGCACTTGATGTACTCGTGCCCCTCCTGACGGAGAAGCGTCTCGCCCCGTACGTTCGCGAAAGCGATGGCGACATCGGCAGGGCTCTGGAGCTCTATGAGTGGAGCAGTGCGATTGCAGCAGCGAGTATGGAGGTCGTCTCCTACGTCGAAGTCATGCTGCGCAATGCGGTCGATCGCGAGTTGGCGAGCTACGCCGAAGAAGGCGATCGGCGGATCCCATGGTTCATGATCCCTTCGGTGACCGGCACGTCGCATGACGCGATTTCCAAGGATGTCGAGAAGACGCGTGGGCGGCTTCGCGGGTTGAATGCCCGACGTGACACGCGCGATCAGATCATTGCCGGACTCTCGTTCGGGTTCTGGACGGAGCTCTTCGGTTCGAGGCATGAAGAACTGTGGCGGGCGGCATTGCGCCACGCTCTCCCGGGAACCCCGAACGGGCAGCGAAAGAATGTGACGGCCAAGCTGGAACGGTTGAGGCCGTTCCGTAACCGGCTGGCGCACCACGATTCGCTGCTTGCGCAGGACATCCTCTTTCACCTTGAGGAAATGCTCACGCTTGCAGAGTGGATGAGCCCCGAAGCCCGCAGATGGCTTGAGCGGCGCGAGCGGATCACCGAGCTCTACAAGGAACGTCCGGTATCGCCCAGTGACACGCTTGTGGTGCCGGCGACAGACGCATGGGAGCTGTATGAGGCCAACGCGGTCTACGTGTGCCCTGCAGGGCGGAACTTTCGTCCGACTTCCTATCTGGCCTTTTATGCGGACAAGGAAATCAAGCCTCAGGTTGCCAAGATCCTGTATCACCGTGACAACGTGGAATGGAGTCAGTCTGAATCAGCCCGCCTATCGGCATTGACGGGCGACGCGCATAAGAATGATCGGAAAATCGGTTCCGCCATCGCGGCGAGCAGGTCGCTCGGCTGGACCGAGGGAAGATATCAGATCTTTCTGCTCAGTAGTGTCGGTCACCCGAAGCATATTCAGTTGAAGGGTGCTATTCCGCACTTGCAGAAGGGACGCGGGTCGGCGTTTGTCCAGCGGCATCGTTATGTGTCGCATCACACGTTGCAATCGGCGACGGACACCTCCGACGTCGGATGATTCTGGTTCCAGCGGCCACGGTGTTGAGCCCGGTGGGGGGCGAGGTCACGTGACCCCGCCCGCGCCACCGCGCTCAGTCCTCGCGGGTGAAGTACTCGAGCACGAGCCGGTTGAACGACTCGCGCTGCTCGATCATCGCCCAGTGCCCGCAGTTGCTGAACACGTGCAGTTCGGCGTCGGGCAGGTGCCGGTAGGCGAAGTGCGCCCCCTCGTACGGCAGCATCCTGTCGTCGCGGCCCCAGATGAGCAGGGTCGGCTGGGCGATGCCCTCCGCGCGCGCCCACAGGGGGAGGGTCTTGAACGCCGGGTTGAAGATCGAGCCGAAGATCCCCATCGTCTGCGCGATGACGCCCGGTTCCAGCGCGCGCCGAGTGCGGTCGGCGATGAGCTCGGGGGAGACGACGTCCCGGTTGCCCACCATCGTGTCCACCCAGGCCTCCATGGCCTCCTCGGACGGGTTCTTGAGGAAGTCGAACAGCCGGCGCGAACCCTCGCTGGGGTTGGGTGCGAAGAGGTTCTCGGCCAGCCCGCCCGGGCCCATCAGCGCCATGCGGCGGACCTTGCCCGGGGTGGCGAGGGCGGCCTCGCAGGCGACATTGCCGCCCATCGAGTTGCCGACGATGTCGGCCTTCTCGATGTCCAGCTCGTCGAGCAGTGCGGCGACGGCCTCGGCGGCCACCTGCGGATAGGCGGCGTCCCACTCGAGTGCGGGGCTGCGGCCGAAGCCGGGCATGTCGAGGATGATCGTGCGCCGGTGCTCGGCGAACGCCGCGAAGTTGCCGGAGAAGTTCGACCAGCCGTTGACTCCCGGGCCCGAGCCGTGCAGGAACAGCACCGGCGTCCCCGGCCTGTCCGCGCCGGCCTCGTTGTAGTGCAGCTCGAACCGTCCGGCGGTGATGGTGCGGGACGTGCTGTCGAAGTCGGTCTGCTCGCTCACTGCGGTGCCCTCCCGGTGGATTCCTGCCGATCGGCGGATTGCCGAGTCGGGTCGTGCGTCATTGGAACACGTTCCATTCGGAGCGCGGCAGGGTGGTGCCCCGATCAGTAGGAGGCTGCATTACCTCGCGAGTAATCGACGCTGTGCATGGCCGGCGTGATGATGATTCCGCACAGGTCGAGCACGGAGGAAGGAGACGAAGTCATGGGTGAGGAAACGGGCATCGCCGCGAACACAGGCGCGAGAAGAGGCGCGAACAGCGGATCCAAAGGCTACGCGATGGCGTGGCTGCGCGACGTCCGCGTCGGCGAGGAGATCTACGCCTACCTCGCCCGGATCGAAGCGACGATGGAACCCTACGGCGGCGTGTGGCTGGTGCACGGCAGCACGCCGGTGCCGCTTGAAGGGGACTGCCCCGACAGCGTGGTCATCATCGAGTTCCCCTCGCCGGACGCGGCCCGCCGCTGGTACGAGTCGCCCGGCTATCAGGAGATCCTCGGGCTTCGGACCCGCAACGCCCGGTCGGACACGATGCTGCTCGAAGGCGTCCCCGCCGGTTATCGGGCGCTCGACACCATCGAGAAGCTGCGGGCAGCGGGGTGAGGGCGGGTTTCGAGTGCGCGGAACCCGCGACGCGCCGCCGCCGGCCGGGCCCCTACCGCCCGAACCGGTCCTCGTACTCGCGGCGCAGGGCATAGTCCTTCTCGCGCGCCCACCAGTCGGCCAGGTCCGGGTCCAGGTCGTGCATCTGCAGCCGATGGCGGCGGTAGACGCGGCCCAGGACGAAGGCGAAGTACACGAACGGCAGGAAGATCGGCAGCGTCATCCCCACGTGCACGAACAGGCTGGCGGGGATCAGCCACATCAGGCCCAGGCCCACGAACGCCGGGATGATGAGGCGTATCGCCATCCGGACGTTCGCGCCCGGTCCGCCCAGGTCGCGTATCACCCACTCGCGGTACTGCGACGGCAGGACTTTGCCGTAGGAGTAGGTGATGTACTGCCAGAATCCGGGCCGCTCGCGTGCGGCGCGGGGACCGCCGTTCATGCGCATCGTTCCTGTCGTCGGCGGGCCCGTCAGCGGCGGACCCCCTCGCCGCCATCATAGTCGGACGCCCCGACGCGCCGTCGCGGAGATGCGCACCTGCCGCACCCGCCGCCGCACACGCGGAAAGGCGGTGGACGGCGGGGCGGCGGCGCGGGCCGCCCGCGCCTGAGGGGCGGCTCAGGCGGACGCCGCGGCGTTCGCCACGATGACGTCGCGCAGGTACTGCGCCAGCCCCGGCGCCACGTCGTCGTAATGCGCGCGGAAACGCTCGTCCTCGACGTACATCTCCGCCAGGCAGCACTGCATCTCGTGCGAGCAGTCGTAGAACTGCTCGATGCCCGCCCGGTGCCGCTCGGCCAGCGCGTTCGCCCGCTCCCCGCCGACCGTTGCCCCGTCGGCCATGGCTGCGGCCAGGTCGGCCTCGAGCGCGTCCGTCTCGGCCTTGATGCGCTTCCAGTCGTCCTTGGTGTACCGGGCGGCGCGCTGTTCCGACTGCTTCCACGCGTCGGTGCCGCCCCAGCGCTGCTCCGCCTCGGCCGAGTACTCCTCGCCGAGCCAGTCGTCGCCGAACACCTCGCGCTGCTCCTGCGGGGTGAGTTGAATGCCCATCGTCTTCGCCTCCATCATCGTGTCCACGGCCGTGGCCATCTGCTGCAAACGCGCGATCCGCTCGTCGATCAGCCGGCGCTGCCGCCGCAGGTGCACCATGGCGTCGGCGTCCGGGTCGTCGAGCAGGCTGCGGATCTGCCGGAGCTCGAAGCCCACCTCGCGGTAGGTGAGCACCCGGTGCAGCCGCTCGATGTCCGGCGCCGTGTACACGCGGTACCCGGCGGCCGTGCGAGCGCCGGGCGAGGCCAGGCCCACCTGGTCCCAGTGGTGCAGCGTGCGGACGCTGACCCCGATGAGGCGGGCCGTGGCTCCGACGCTGAGTTCCGCATCCCGGACGGGCGTGTCGTCGTTCACGGATCCCACCTTCCGGCCTCCCGTCGCGTGAGGGTCAAGTGTCTGTGCGAGGACGTCTCCACGGTAGGCCGGACGGGGCGGCGACGGAGGCGCTCGCGCCCCGGCGCTGTCTGTGACCGCGGGTAGTGTGTGACGCACAGAACCGAGACGGTGCACCATGCCGATGGAGGGGAACCCATGCCCGCGCCCACCAAGGAGACGTTCGCGCGTCTCGCCACGCTCGTCGCCATCGACGCAGCAGATCAGCGGCCCACGAGGGACATCACGGAAGTGTTCACGGGCCGCACGCTCGCCACGATCCCCGTCGGCACGGCGGACGACGCCCGCGCCGCGGTGGACCGTGCCCGGGTGGCACAGCGGCTGTGGTCCCGGCGCAGCCCCGCGCAGCGCGCGGAGGTGTTCTTCCGCTACCACGATCTGGTCCTGGCCCACCGCGACGCGCTGATGGACATGGCGCAGGCGGAGACGGGCAAGTCGCGCGCCTCCGCGCTCGAGGAGGTCCTCGACATCGCGATGACCGCCCGCTACTACGCGAGCACGGGACCGAAGACCCTGAAGAGCCGCAGGGTGCCGGGCATGATCCCCGGCGCCACCAAGACGCAGGTGCACTACCAGCCCAAGGGCGTGGTGGGTGTGATCTCGCCGTGGAACTACCCGATGACGCTGGCCGTGTCCGACGCGGTCGCAGCGCTCATGGCCGGCAATGCCGTCGTGCTCAAGCCGGACAGCCAGACGCCCTACTGCGCGCTGGCGTGCGTGGAGCTGCTCTACCGTGCAGGGCTGCCGCGCGACCTGTTCGCGGTGGTCCCCGGGCCGGGGTCCGTGGTGGGCACCGAGCTGGTCGAGACCACCGACTACCTCATGTTCACCGGCTCCACCGCCACCGGCAAGCACCTGGCGGAGCAGGCCGGCCGGCGGCTCATCGGGTATTCGGCGGAGCTGGGCGGCAAGAACCCCATGATCGTCACCGCGGGTGCGGACCTGGGCAAGGTGGCGGACGCGGCCACCCGCGCGTGCTTCTCCAACTCGGGGCAGCTGTGCATCTCAATCGAGCGCATCTACGTGGAGCAGGCAGTGGCCGACGAGTTCACGCGCGTGCTGGGCAAGCGGGTGCAGGCGATGAAGCTGGGCGCCGGGTACGGCTTCGGCGTCGAAATGGGCAGCATGATCTCCAAGAGCCAGCTCGAGACCGTCACCCACCACGTGGAGGACGCCGTGGCCAAGGGCGCCACGGTGGTCGCGGGCGGCACGGCGCGCCCGGACCTGGGCCCGCTGTTCTTCGAGCCCACCCTGCTCACCGGGGTCACCGAGGACATGGAGTGCGCCGCGGGCGAGACCTTCGGGCCGCTCGTGTCGATCTACCCGGTGACCGACGTCGAGGATGCGATCGCGCGGGCCAACGACACCGCCTACGGCCTCAACGCCAGCGTGTGGGCCGGGTCGGAGGCGGAGGGCGAGGCCATCGCCCGGCGCCTGCGCGCCGGCACGGTCAACGTCAACGAGGGCTACGCGCCCGCCTGGGGCAGCACGGCGGCTCCGATGGGCGGCATGGGCGATTCCGGCGTGGGGCGTCGGCACGGGGCTGACGGTCTGCTCAAGTACACCGAGCCGCAGACGGTGGCCACGCAGCGGGTGACGGGCATGGCGGGCCCGGCGTGGATGCCGCCCAAGGCGTGGGCCAAGGCGCTGCCGGTGGCCATCAAGGCGCTGAGCTACGTGCCCGGACGGTAGGCGACTCCAGTCGGCAGGCGGCGCCGGCGTGCCTGCACGCGGCCGTGCAGGCACGCCGCCCTCGTCAGGCCGATACCGTCAGGTGGAACACGAAGGCCAGCAGAAGTGCCGCGAACAGGCCGCACAGCACCGTCGTCCCTCGTGGCGACGTCGAGGCCCTCGCGGACAGGTGGCCGATGGCGGCGAGCAGGCCGGCGGAGAGTAACAGCAGAAACCCGAACGCCACCAGGATCGGAGACGTCGACCAGTTCACGAGGGCGAACACGGTCCACGGGACGAGCCCTACCGCGATTCCCAGCGCGCCGAACAGGAGCGTCTGCGTCAACGCGTGGAATCGCGTCAGCCATCGCGCGGACGATGCCCCAAGGGCGCCGAGGACGATCGGCACGACGAGTGGAAACAGGAGCGCGGCCACCGCATCGGGTCGGCCGACGTCGTTCTCCCCCCATAGCGTGAGCGCGAGCACGCCGGCCATGCCGGCCGTCGAGGACGCGAGCGCGATGCGCCACGCCGCCTCCCACCGGGACATCGAATCCCACCGGGCGCCGCCGACGGCCCATCGCGCTGACGGCAGGCTTCGTTGTGCCGTCATCTCATCGTCTTTGCGGGAGGGAATGGCGTCAGTCCGCGTCAGCGGCATCGTCGCCCGCGCGGCGCCGCGCCCGCATGAGCAGCACGGCCGCCAGCAGGCCGCCCAGGATCGCCGCGAGGATCATCGGCATGAGGTTCGACTCGGGCGCCTCGTAGCTCTCGTATGCGGGGGCCGGGCGGTCGGCCGGCGGCGCGGGCTCGGTCGGGGGAAGGGGTGCCGGTTCCATGTCCTCGGGCAGCGCATGGCGCGGGCCGGACGACTTCCGGGGCGTTCCTTCGCTCTCGGCCATCGGCGTCTCCTGTCTCGTGGCGGGGCTGTCCGGCTGTACCGGCTGTCGTTGCGCGGGGCCGTCGACCACATCCTGTCGACCTCAACATACTGTGCCGTCGGACACAGCCGGAGAGGACGTCGGGCCCAACCTATCGCGCGCCGGGGCGCGGGGCGGCGGTACGGACGCGGCGGGGCCATCCCCGGTGCAGGGGCGACGACGGCGTAATGTGACGGCCAACCTCATCCGCCGATGGCTCCGGCGCCCGGTCCGCCGGGACGGCGCCACCGATTCGCGCGCCGCGGGGCACACGTTGCCGTGCCCGGTCCGGCACGACGAATCCGAGCACGAAAGATCGGAACACACTCGATGACCGTTGACATCACGCCGACCACGGGCAGCCACTCGGCGATTCTGAGCTTGGGCGTCTACCGGCCCGAGCGTGTCGTCACCAACGAGGAGGTCTGCAAGACGATCGACTCGACGGACGAGTGGATCCGCACGCGGTCCGGCATCCGGTCACGCAGGTTCGCGGGGCCCGGTGAAACATCGGTGACGATGGCGACCTCGGCCGGCCGCAAGGCCATCGCGGCGTCGGGGCTCGACGCCGCGCAGATCGACTGCATCATCATGGCCACCTCCTCGCACTACAACCAGACGCCGCAGGCGGCCACGCTGGTGGCGGACGCGTTGGGCCTCGACTCGCCCGGCTCGTTCGACCTCAGCGCCGGGTGCGCGGGGTTCTGTCACGGGCTGGCGGTGGCCGCAGACCTGGTCCGTGCCGGCAGTTCCCGGCACGTGCTGGTGATCGGCGTCGACCACATGAGCGTGGGTCTGGACATGACCGACCGCACCTCGGCGTTCATCTTCGGCGACGGCGCGGGTGCCGTGGTCGTCGGACCGTCGGACACGGCGAAGATCGGGCCGGTGGTGTGGGGCTCGGATGGCGGCCAGGCCAATGCCATCCGCCAGGAGCCGTCGTGGATGGACATCGTCAACAGCGGCGACTACGAGCGCCCGTCGCTGCGCATGGAGGGCCAGTCGGTGTTCCGCTGGGCGGCGTTCACCATCGGCAAGGTGGCCAAGGATGCGCTCGACGCGTCCGGAGTGGGCGTCGAGGACCTCGACGCGTTCGTCCCGCACCAGGCCAACCAGCGCATCAACGAGCTGATCGTGCGCGGCCTCAAGCTTCCGGAGACGGTCCCGGTGGCGGACGACATCATCGAGACGGCCAACACCTCGGCCGCCTCGGTGCCGCTGGCGATGGAGAAGATGCTGCGCGAGGGGCAGGCGCCGGCGGGCGGCCTGGCGCTGCTCGTCGGATTCGGCGCGGGGCTGTCCTACGCGGGCCAGGTGGTGCGGCTTCCCGAGGCGCCGGTCGAATCCTGACCGCGCCCGCCCGAGGTTCCTGAAGGCGCCCACGAGTCCTGAAGACGCCTGTGCGGCGGGTCCGTCCGGACCCGCCGCACAGGCGTCTGTCGAGGTCAGTCGTCGTCGCCGGGATTGCGCAGCGCGAACCACAGCCCGCCGCCGAACAGGACGACCGCCGGGATGACGAACCACCACCACTGCACCCCGCCGCCGGAGTCCGACTCGTCGTCGGTCTCGGAGGCGTCCGCCTTGGGGCCGGGAGTGCCGTCGCCCGGCTGCGTCAGCTCGAAGCTGCGCGTGTAGCCGACGACGTGGCCGTCGGCCGAGGTCACCTTCACCGCCACGGTGTACGTGCCCGCGGGGCCGAGCTCACCGACGGGAACGGAAATGGTGTTGCCGGACACCGTCGGCTCGCCCCGCGACCACAGGTTGCCGTCCGGGCCCACCACGGTGAGGTTGGCGTAATCCGGTGAGATCGCCTCGTTGAAGGTGAGCGTCACCCGGTCCGGCCCGACGTCGACGGCGGAACCGTCGGGCGGGCTCATCTCCACGATCGCCGAGTGTGCGGAGGCCACGCCGGCGCCGAGCATCGCGGCGCCCGCGGCCATGAGGACCGCGAACATCGCGGCCGCTGCAGACCGCAGCACGCCAGGACGCCGAAGTGCTGTCCTGCCCATCGTCATGACCTCCTGCGGATGGTGTTGCCGACGGCGAGCGCCAAGGCCAGAGCGCCGAGCACCAGGCCGGCGCCGCCGAGCCACCGGGCGACGGAATCGTCACCCGCCCCCGGATCGTCCGCCTCCGTATCCGCCGTCGCGGATTGCCCGCCGTGCGCGTGGCCGCCCTCGGCGGACGCGGGTTCGAGGGTGAGGGACGGCGCCGGATGCTCGGGCTCCGTACCGTCGGCCGCGGGCTGCTGGTCCCATTCGACGACGGAGCCGTCGGAGTAGGTCTGCGTGGCGGGGAAGTCCACGGTGGTGGTCTCCGGCAGCGGCCCGGCGGACACGCGGAACTCGCCGAACTGCCCGGGTCCCACCTCCACGCCCGGGTCGGCCGTCCACGTCACGGACGTGGCCAGGGCGGATTCGGGGTCCTTGGTCACCGTCGAGTGCCAGCCGGGCATCGGCTCGGTGCGCGCCGACCGCAGGCCGGGGAGCGTGACGGTGAGGCCGGTGGTGCCCGCGGTGTCGGACTCGGTGGGCACCCGGAACGTGAGCACCTCGTAGCCGCCCTGCGTCGCGCCGGGGGCGGAGACCGAGACGTGCGCCGAGGCCAGGCCGGAGCCGGCCAGCGCGAGCGCGCCGATCATCGAGCCGGCGCACAGTGCGCGTCGTGCGAAAACCTTCATCGTGCGGAATCCTTCTTTCTTCTACGCGCCCGCAGTCTGCCATCGGGCGCGCGCGACGTCGCGCGGCGTGACGTCCGGCGAGGCGCCGGTCACGCCGCGGAATGCGGATGACGGGGGAGGTCCGCGGCGCGGCAGCGGGAAGTCAGGCCGCGGCGAACCGGGGGAGGAGCGGCGGGCCGCGGCGGGTCAGCGGGGTCACCGGCACCACGGCCGCGCAGGCGGCGGGCAGGGCCGTGGGGCGCAGCACGGGGCGCCGCGGCGGGACGACGACCGGCGGGGCGGCGGGGACGAGCCGGCGGAACGCGCGGGCCACCGGCCCGTACAGCGACTCCGCGGCCGTGACGAGGACCGCGCAGACGAGTGTGGCGGCCACGTGCGCGGCGAACATCTCGGGCCCGAGGGCCGTCACCATGTGCGCCACGTGGGCGAGGGGGCCGCCGGGGACGGCGGGGGCCGCGTGCGACATCGCGGCCCCGGCCATCATGTGGTGGGACATCGCCCCGTGCACGGCGGCCGGTCCGTGCGCCGCGCCCTCGGCCAGGCTCAACAGTACGTGCCCGGCACCCTGCCCGGCCATGAGCGCCGCGAACACGGCCGACCGGCGGTAGGGGATCCGGCGGCGGTCCACCGCAGGACCCGCGAGCCACCCGGCCGCGGCGCCGATCAGCAGGATCAGCGCGATGCCCGACGCGGAGGGGACCACGCCGCCGCCCGCACAGTGGGCCGCGAGGGCGAGGGCGGCCGTGAGGACCGCGACCGACAGCCCGCGCAGGCGGGGCACCGTCGCGTCGGCGCCGCAGACGCCGCGCGACGCCGGCCGCGCGTGGCGGAGGTGCAAACGGATCATCGGGGGTCTCGGGGGCTCCCTCTGCGCGTGGCGGGCGCCCCGGTACCGGCGACGGTCACTTGACGCCCAGGCGGGCGAGGATGTCCGCGTCGATGGCGTCGAGCTCGTCGGAGATGGCGCTGTGCGCGGACCGGCGGCGCTCGCCGGGCATCGTCTCCGCCGCGTCCACCGCGGCGCCCAGGTCTGCGAGCCGCGCACGCATCGCCTTGGCGAACTCGGCGGTCTCCGCGTCGCGCGGGTGGCGCTGGACGAGCTGGTCCAGGGTGCGCCCCGCCCCGGTGACGCGGGCGCCGAGCTTGGCGCCGGAGCCGCTGAACTTGCCCAGCTCCTCCACGCTCACGCCGAGCTTGTCGGCGCGGCGCTGGTCGAGGAGCGTGCGCATCGCGGTGGCCCCGCGGTAGGCGAGCGGCACGACGACGGGGGCGAGCACGCGGGCGACACCCAGGTAGCGACCCACGGACTTGGCGTCGAACCGGCCGGCCTCGGCCTTGGCCTTCTCGGCCTCCGCGATCTTGAGCCGGTTCTTCTGCTCGGCGGCGGTGGCCTTGCGGTCCGCCTTGTTCTCCTTGTGCAGGGACTTGGCGCGCTTGCGCTCGAGCTTGAGTGCGGACCTGTCACGCTTGCGGCCGTTCTTCGCGCCCAGCTTGGCCTCAAGACCCGCCTTGTGCTTGAGCGCGGCGGCCTCGGCCTTGCGACGCGACCTGCGCGACGTGCGATTCTTCTTCAACAGTCCCATACGAAGGCCTTCCGTGGTGTCTGCCGGGGTGCGCTGCGACGGCGGCCGGCCGCCGCGATCCCCGCCGCGTGAGGGCATGCCCGTCCCACCCTATGGCAGGGAATAGGGTCGTGGGTTGTGACCTCCCCTGCTGAGCCCGCGAACGGGACCGACGCCCCGGCGCTGCGGGCGTCGGACCTGACCCGGTGCCGGCACCGCATCCACCGTGCCGCCACGCTGCCGCGAGGCGTGGCGTTGCCGGCGGAACCGGCGAGTGTGGCCCAGCGCAAGGACGCCGCCGCCGACCACCGCGAGGACGTCCGTGCACGCCTGGCCGACGACTTCCGGCGCCACCACCCCCGCGGAACCTGGGACGAGGACGTGCACGGGGAGGCGCTCGCCGCCGCGGACCCCGCCGCGCTGCCGGACCGCGTGTGGAACGCGCGGCTCCCCCGCGAACGCGACACCCTGCGGGCGGGCGGCGTCGACCTGCTCCTCCGCGACGATGTCCACGGCGGTTATATCCCGGTGATCGTCGTCAACCACAAGGTGACCGATCCGGGCAGCGGGGCGACGACGTCGCCGCTGGGCGCGTGGGCCCCGCGCGCAGACCCGCACCGCAAGATGCGGGGGCAGACCCGCGACCAGGTGCGCCTGGCGCACGTCACCCGGATGCTCGAGCGGCTGGGGTTGGCCACCCCGGCCCAGGTGGGCGGCGCCATCGGCTACGACGCCGACTGCATCGTCGCCTACGACCTGGGCGGGGACGGCGGCATCCTCGAGCAGTACGACGCGCGGTTCGCCGACCGGCAGGCGGTGGCCCGCGGCCTGGTGGACACCGACCCCGCCCGCATCGGGGAGTGCGCGTCCTGCCCGTTCTGGAACGACCTCACCGGGCCCGACGGCCGGACTGTCGACGGGTGCGGGACGGTGCTGCGCGAGCGCCACGACGTCTCGCTGGTCGCCACCGGCCACCGCGGCACGATGCTGCGGGCCGCGGGCATCGGCACCATCGACCGGCTCGCGGCATGGCACGGGCGGGGGCCCGACGAGTGGCACGGCGGCGGCTTCGACGACACGGTGGTGTCGGCGCGCGCCTGGCTGGTGGACGAACCGCTGGTGCGGCGCGGCCCCCGCGTGACGGTGCCGCGCGCCGACGTCGAGGTGGACGTGGACATGGAGAGCTACCAGGAGCACGGCGCCTACCTGTGGGGCACGCTGGTCACCGACGGCGGCGTGGACCTGGGCTACCGCCCCTTCGTCACGTGGGACCCGGTGCCGACCGACGACGAGGCGCGCTCGTTCGCCGAGTTCTGGACGTGGCTGATGCGGCTGCGGGACGGGGCGCTGGCGGAGGGGCGCACGTTCGCGGCGTACTGCTACTCGCAGAATGCGGAGAACAAGTGGCTCCTCGGCTCCGCCACCCGATTTCAGGGCTATCCGTCGATTCCGCCGGTGGAGGATGTGCGTGCCTTCATCGAGTCCGACCACTGGGTGGACATTTTCGAGTACGTGGGCGAGAACTTCGTGAGCCCGCGCGGCCGGGGGCTGAAGGTGCTGGCGCGGTTCGCCG
This sequence comes from Tomitella gaofuii, assembly GCF_014126825.1. Lineage (NCBI taxonomy): Bacteria > Bacillati > Actinomycetota > Actinomycetes > Mycobacteriales > Tomitella > Tomitella gaofuii. The sequence goes on from NZ_CP059900.1 coordinate 525,794, forward strand.
GGTTCGACTGGCGCGACGACGACGCCGGCGGCGAGGCGTCGATGGCCTGGTACCGCGAGGCGGTGGGCCTCGACGGCGACGCGCCCGCGCACGACCAGCGCACCCGCGTGCTCGAGTACAACGAGGACGACGTGCGCGCCACCAAGGCGCTGCGCGAGTGGATGAGCGACGCCGCCGCCGACGAGGTTCCGGCTGTCGACGATCTGCCGGTGCCGGGCGAGGCCGAGCTGCGGGCCGTGGAAGCTGCGCTGGGCTGAGCGGCGCTGGGGTGAGCGGCGTGTCCGCCGATAGGGGGACACGTGGCCTCCCCCGGTGTTTCGCCTGGTAGCGGGACATACATGGCGTGCGTTTCGCCGGATAGTGGAGTCATCGCCGGAACACACCGGCACTCCGCATCACCGACTCGCACAGGAGACACCGCCATGAGCATCACCACCCGCGCCACTGCCACCGTCCTCGCCTCCACCGTCCTCGCCGGCGGTGCCGCGACCGCGGCGCTGCTGGGCACCGGGGTGGCGCAGGCGATGCCCACCGAGCACGACTCGACCGCCGTCATCACGGTCAACAACAACACCGATGCGACGATGTTCTACGACGGCGGCTTCGCCCGGGACGGGCAGTGGGTGGACGCGCCGCTCACGCAGATCAACCCGCACAGCAGTGAGCGGATCACCGTGGAGGGGGTCGGCGGCGGCAACGGGGTGTCGGCGAACTTGAGCTTCCACCTTGCGGGCACCTCGATGGCGCCGCGCGGCGACGTCACGCTCGTCGCCGACGGTTACGCGACGAACACGGGCACGGCGGGCACCAGCTGGCAGCAGCCGCTGAACGTCACCTCGTTCGTGCAGGCCGGGTATCCGCACTCGAGCTTCGTGTTCACCATCGACTGATCGGGGTACGGGGTCCGGCGGCGGGCCGGGGCGAGCGGCATCGCCCCGGCCCGCTCGCTGTGCGCGGTGCATCGCCGACGGCGGCGTGGACGTGGCGGATCCGAAGCCCACCGCGTGCGAGGCGCTTCGCGAGGCTCGGGATCGCGGAAGAAGGCGTGTCGGGTGTTGCCGGCGTGGTGACGTGCGATGATGACTGTGTGTACGGCCGTGACCTGCTGTCCTGCTGGAAGAGGCGGTGACGCGAACGCTTCCGCAACTCCTAGGCTTCGGCGAGGACTTCCCGCTCGGCGGGGACGGGCGGGAGGACCCGGCCCACCACGGTCTGCGCGGCGCCGGCCGCTCACAGCCTCTGGTGCAGGCCGAGCACGTATTGGGCCTGTCCCAGGTGCGCCGTGCAGTCGCCGATCACGCTCACCAGCCGCACGGCCACGGTCACCGGCGGGTCCCACGCGCGGTCCACGACCCTGTCGAGCTCGTCCGCGGTAAGCGCGTCGAGGTAGCGGAGGGTCGCCTCGTGCACGGCGGCGTGGTACCCGTCGAGCAGATCTCCGTCCACGCGCACTTGGCCCACCTGCTCGGCCGACTGCCCGTAGCCGGTCTCCTCCGGCGGGAACGGCAGGCCGAAACGCTCGGCCCACGAGCCGCCCGCTCCGCCGGGCGCCGTCCACACCTGCGGGGTTCCGGCGGCGTCGGCCACGTGGTCGTCCTGGACGCGGGTGAGGTGCCAGAGCAGCCACGCGATGCTGTTGGCCGCCGGATCGGGACGCCAGGCGGCGGCGTCCGTCGTCAGCCCGTCGCTCAGTGCGACGACCTGCGCGCGGATGCGGCCGAACGAGTCGGCGAGCAGGGCGCGTGCGTGCGAAGCGGAGTCGGTCGAGCCGGGCTCGGACATGCCGTCGGTCCTTCCTCGTGGTGCACGTGCGCGAGTGCGTGCGCGTGCGGGCCCCGCTGCCGACGGTACGCGCGTGCTACGACGCGGCGCACTCGATGAGCCCGGCGAGAGTGCGCAGTCCGCGGTCGGCGTCGTCCGGTGAGGAGTGGCTGAAGTTCAGCCGCATCGTGCCGGCCACCGGGTCTCCCGGGTACAACTCCTCGCCGGGGATGAAGGCGACCTGCGCATCGATCGCATCGGCCAGCAGTCGCCGGGTGTCGAGACGGTCGTGCAGGCGCAGCCAGAAGAACAGTCCGCCCGCCGGCGTCCGCCACTCGGCGAGGCCGCGGAGGTGCCGGTCCAGGGCCTCGGCGAAGCCGTCGCGTCGCGTGCGGTAGAAGCCGGTCAGCGCCGCCAGCCGCGCGTCACTTCCGCGGGGCGTTGCCGGCGACGCCCGGCGCAGCAGTGCTGCGCGGACGCTGCGCCGCGTGCACATGCGGGGCGGGAGTGCGCGGCCGGTCGTCCGATTCGCGCGTGAGCACGCGGCTCTCCTGCTTCTTGCCGCGCGGCAGGTTGTTGGCCAGGAAGTACTCGAGGCTGTCGTCGAGCACGTCCAGCCACGGCTCGTGCAGCGCGGGCGCCAGGGTGCCGGTGAGCGTGGAGCGGTAGCTGCGGTTGCGGTAGCCCATGATGTCGGCCTGCTTGTCGTCGTGCCACTGCTTGAACAGCTGGCCCTGGCGTTCCACGTGGAACTCGGGGTAGTCGGTGAACGACAGCAGGTCGCGGATGTAGGCGGCCTGGAAGTCGATCTCCTGCTCGTGCCCGTCCAGCGCGCACTCGCGCTCGAACCACGCGTCCACGTCCGCGGCCTGGGCCTCGGCGTCGGGCAGGGCGACGGTGCCGGCGATGACCTCCCGGGCGAACCACGCCTGCGCGTCGAACATGTTGAACGTGAAGTACTGGTCCTGCATGCCCAGGAACAGCAGCTTCGGGTTGGCCAGCGAGACCACGCCCTTGTACATCCCCCGCGGGTACAGCCGGTTCTTCGTGCGCAGGGCCAGCTCGTCGGGCAGGAAGTGGAAGTGGTGCTGGTAGCCGGTGCACATGACGACGGCGTCGACGTCCTCGCTGGTGCCGTCGGCGAAGTGGGCCGTCTTGCCGTCGAGGCGCTGCAGCAGCGGCACCTCGTCGAAGCGCTCGGGCCAGTCGTAGCCGGTGGGGGCGCTGCGGTAGCTGATGAGCACGCGGGCGGCACCGTACTTGTAGCACTGGCTGCCGATGTCCTCCGCCGAGTAGCTGCTGCCGATGAGCAGCACCCGCTTGCCCTCGAACTCCACCGCGTCGCGGAAGTCGTGCGCGTGCAGCACGCGGCCGGGGAACGACTCGACGCCGGGGAAGTGCGGCACGTTGGGCGTGGAGAAGTGGCCGGTGGCGGTGACGACGTAGTCGAACTCCTCGGACTCCAGCCGGTGGTCGTCGTGGTTCATCACGGTCACGGTGAACCGGCCGGTGTCCTCCGCGTACTCGACCCAGCGCACGGCATGGTTGAACTTGATGTACTTGCGCGCGTCCGAGCGCTCCAGGCGGCCCATGATGTAGTCGCGCAGCACGGCGCGCGGCGGGTACGAGGGGATGGGGCGGCCGAAGTGCTCCTCGAACGAGTAGTCGGCGAACTCCAGGCACTCCTTGGGCCCGTTGGACCACAGGTAGCGGTACATGCTGCCGTGCACCGGCTCGCCGTGCTCGTCCAGGCCGGTGCGCCAGGTGTAGTTCCACATGCCGCCCAGGTCGGACTGCTTTTCGTAGCACACGATCTCGGGGATGGGACGTCCTGCGCGACGGGCCGATTCGAAGGCCCGGAGCTGTGCGAGGCCGGACGGGCCCGCACCCAGAATCGCGATCCTCGGCGTCGATGTGCTCTGCGTCAAGTGTCTCTCCTCAGTTATCGGCCAACCCGATAACCTTTATCATGATCCTGCGCAAAAGGCTCATCCGGTGAGAACGACCACCGGCGTCCCCGTCAGCGGGTGATGCCGGTGTGCCCCAGGCTGTAGCGGCCCGGTTGCGGCCACACTGCGAGCCCGTGCGGGCCGTCGCCCACGGGGATCTTCGTGATCAGATGCCCGTCGGAGGTGTCGAGCACGTACACCGCGTCGTCGTAGCGCCCGGAGAGCCACAGCTGTGTGCCGTCGGCGTTGAGCCCGCCCATGTCCGGGCTGCCGCCGCCGGGGATGTGCCACGTGGTGATGGGTTCGCCGGTGTAGGCGTCGAGCACGCTCACACTGCCCTCGCCGCGGTTGGTGACGAACATGCGCTGGGCGTCGCGGGTGAGGTAGATGCCGTGCGCGCACTGCCCGGTGGGGATGAACCGCTCGACCTTGGTGGCGGCGCCGTCGATGACCCAGACCCCGTCCGCGTCGCAGTCGGCCACGAAATACTTCGACGCGTCGGGTGCCAGCTTGATGTCCTGCGGGCCCATGTGCGTGTTGCGGGTGGGCATGTCGATGACGCGCTCGAGGCGGTGGCTCTGCACGTCCACCACCGCCACCCGGCCGGCGAATTCGCAGGTGAACAGGGCGGTCTTCCCGTCTGCGGAGAAGTCGGCGTGGTCGATGCCGCTGCACTCCGGCGTGGGGGTGGTGTCCTCGACTTCCCAGGTGTGCGGGTCGTACCAGACGAGTTCCTTGCGGGCCTCCGCCACCGAGATCGCGTACTCGCCGTCCGGCGTGAAGTACATGTTGTACGGGTCGATGACGGGGAACGTCTCGCCCGGCTTGCCGGTGTTCGGGTCGAACGGCGTCGCATGATTGCCGGTGTCGTCGATGGCGTACAGCGTCGTCATGTCGTACGACGGCACCACGTGCTGCAACTCGCCGCTGAGCTGGTACTTCCCGACCACTTCGAAGGTGTTCTGGTCGATCACCCACACGTCGCTGCTGTCGTTGTGCGGCACGTACACCAGCGGCTTCGCCTGCTTCGCGGTGTCGGAGAGCATGCCGGCGCCCGCCTCGGAGTAGATGTTGTGCGGATCGGTCACCGGCGGCATGCCGGGCAGGGCGTCCGGGGTGGCCGGCGGCGCGTCGGAGGTGGTCGGCGCCGGCGCGGCCTGCGTGCTGCTCTCGGCCGCGACCGCGGCGTCCGATGTCGGCGTGCCCGCCTGCGCGGACGGGTCGCCGTCGGAGCAGCCGGCGGCGACGAGGGCGAGGGCCGCGATGGCGATGCCGGCCCGGGCGGCCGCCCCGGGGGCGTGCGTGCCGGTCGGTCGGGTGCCCTGTCCCATCTGCTGTCCCTTCGGTTCCGTGTGGTGTCGTTCGGTCGGGTGCGGCGAGCGTCAGCGCAGCAGCGTGGTGCCGGTGACCCCGGTGAGGCCGCGCCGGGCGAGGTCGTCGAGCACTGCGGGCAGCGCGGCCACGGTGTTGCTCCGCCCCAGGTGCAGGCTGACGACGCTGCCGGCGGTGGCCTGCGCGACGGCGGCGCGGATGGTCCCGGTGGAGGTGCCTTTCCAGTCGGTCGAGTCGACGTCGTAGTTGAGGATGCGCGCGTATCCCGCGCGCCCGGCCTGTACGCACTCCTCGTCGGTGGCGTACTGGCCGTCGGACTGCCGGAAGAACGCGCCGGGGCCGCCGGTGAGCCGGCGGATCTCGTCCCGGCAGCGCACGATCTCCTCGTACATCGCGTCGGGCCCGTAGGTGGACAGGGGCGGGTGGCTCCAGGTGTGATTGCCCAGCTCGTGGCCGCCGTCGAGGATGATCCGGGCGGCCTCGGGCTCCGAGGCGAGCCACTGGCCGATCGCGAAGACCGTCGCGTGCGCGCCGTGGCCGGCGAGGATGTCCACGATGCGGCGGGTGATCGCGATCGGCCCGCTGCCGTGGAAGGTGAGCGCCACCTCGGGCCGGGCGCCCGTACCGCGCACGATGGCCCGCGCAGGCGCGCCGGGGGCCCACGTGGGGGCTGCGGTGGCGGTTGCGGCGGCGGTGGATTCCGCTGCGGTGGATGCGGGGGCGGTGGTCGGGACAGGAGTGGTCGGGGCGGGAGTGGTCGGGGCGGCCGCCGCGCCCCCGTCCGCCGACGCGCACCCGGTGGCCAGTACGGCGGCGGAGCCGAAGCCGATGCCCAGGAGTGACCGCCGTGTCAGGCGGCGCTCCAGCATGTGTGGCCTCCCGGTTGCGGATGCGCGGGCCCCGGCGCTGTGAATCGCAGACGCGGAGCGTCTGCGGGGCGGCGATCGGCCCTCGGTGTGGACCGTGTCACGCTAACAGACCCCGGGGCGGCCGCGGCGCAGTCGGCGTAGCGCTACCGGGGCGCCATGCGCAGCGCGCCGTCGAGCCGGATGGTCTCGCCGTTGAGGTAGTCGTGCTCGACGATCATGCCTGCGAGCTGCGCGTATTCATCGGGCCGGGCGAGGCGTTTGGGAAAGGGGACCCCCTCGGCGAGGCCTGCGCGGAACTCCTCTGCCACCCCGGCGAGCATCGGGGTGTCCACGATGCCGGGCGCGATGGTGTTGACGCGGATGCCCTGCTGGGCCAGGTCGCGCGCGGCGGGGACCGTCATCCCCGCGACCCCGCCCTTGGAAGCCGAGTACGCGATCTGTCCGATCTGCCCCTCGAACGCCGCGACGGAGGCGGTGTTGATGACCACGCCGCGCTGGCCGGACTCGTCCACGGGCTCGGTCCTGGCGATGGCGTCGGCGGCGAGGCGCATGACGTTGAACGTGCCCAGCAGGTTGACGGTGATGACGGTGCGGAACAGCTCGAGGTCATGCGGGCCGTTCTTGGACAGGATGCGCCCGGCCCACCCGACGCCGGCGCAGTTGACGACGATGCGAAGCGGTGCTCCCGAACCGGAGGCCTGCGCCACGGCCGCGGTGACCTGGGCCTCGTCGGTGACGTCGGCGGGGACCAGTGTGACCCCGCCGGGGACGTCGGCCCCGGCGCGGTCGATCGACGCCTGCAGGTCGAGGCCGAAAACGCGGGCACCCTTGTCTGCCAGCAGCTTCGCGGTGGCGGCGCCGAGCCCCGATGCGCCGCCGGTGACGATGGCGGAGGTTCCTGCGATGTCCATGCTGCGCTCCTGTTCGCGCCTTGCGTCCGTGCAGGCGCTGCGTCGGCGAAGTGATGCGGCGGGCCTGGTCCCGTGCACTCCGAACGATAGCCGTTGCGCGCGCATGGCAGGCCGCATCGTGGCGAAGGGTGTCGCGATGCGGCCTGTGGCGGGTCAGAAGGAGTCGGACAGTGTGTCGGCGATGTCCCAGAACGTGTCCGACAGGTCGTGGGATCCCCCGGCCCACAGGAAGTCGGAAAGTACCCAGAACGGCTCTGCCAGGGACGTGTTGACGAGGTCGGCAATGGAACCCATGACATCTCCTCAATGGAATGAATAAGTGATGCAGAGCATAACGCGGAAAGGCCGACTCGTCCATCTGGAGTGCGTGATATAAGACGCCGCCCCGCAGCCGTGCGGCTGCGGGGCGGCGTCGATGTGCGTGGCGCCCGGTCCGTGCGGCCCGGGCCCGTGCGCGCGGCCGGACTCAGGCCGGGACGATCAGGCCCTTGGTCTGGGTGCGGGCGCGGTCGAAGCGGCCGGCGGCGTCGGCCCAGTTGACGACGTTCCACCACGCCTTGACGTAGTCGCCCTTGACGTTCTTGTACTGCAGGTAGAACGCGTGCTCCCACATGTCGAGCATGACGATGGGGATGATGCCGGCGCTGATGTTGTTGTTCTGGTCCTCGAGCTGCTCGAGCACCAGGTTGCCGCCGATCTGGTCGTAGGCCAGCACGGCCCAGCCGGAGCCTTGGATGCTGTTGGCCACGGCGGTGAAGTGCGTCTGGAACTTGTCGAACGACCCGAACTGCTCGTCGATCGCGGCGGCCAGCTCGCCCTCGGGCTTGTCGCCGCCGTCCGGGGACATGTTGTTCCAGAAGATCGAGTGATTGGTGTGGCCGCCGAGGTGGAAGGCCAGGTTGCGCGACAGCAGCGGGGCCTTGGCGCCGATGGTGCCGTCCTCGCGGGCCTCGGCCATCGCCTTCAGCGCACCGTTGGCGCCGGTGACGTAGCCGGCGTGGTGCTTGTCGTGGTGGATCTGCATGATCTCACCGGAGATGTGCGGCTCCAGCGCGCTGTAGTCGTACGGGAGTTCCGGAAGGGTGTACTCAGCCACGATCATCCTTTCTGGGAGCGGGCGGGCCGCGCGGATGCACGCGGTCCGGGCCGGTCCGACCTTGATCTGTCCGTACCCCACCTTTGTGGATGCAAACATTTTCTGCAATAGCGGTGGTCAGCAGGCGGTCCGCGGTCGATGGGGCGCCACGGACGGCGGCGTAGGCTCGGGCCATGGCGATGTTCGATCAGCTCTCACAGATGATGGCGCGCAGGTCGGCGATGGTGGACGAGGCGTCGGCCCTGCCCGGCCGCGACGAGGCGATGCCGGTGCCCGAGCGGCACGCGGTGACGGGGGCGCCGATGCTCCCGCCGTACCCGGAGGGCATGGAGACGGCGGTGTTCGGCCTGGGCTGCTTCTGGGGCGTCGAGCGTGAGTTCTGGCAGACCGAGGGCGTCCACGTGACGGCCTCGGGATACGCGGGCGGCTTCACGCCCAACCCCGCCTACGAGGAGGTGTGTTCGGGCCGCACCGGGCACGCCGAGGTGGTGCAGGTGGTGTTCGACCCGGCCGTCGTCGCTTACCGCGACCTGCTCCGGATGTTCTGGGAGAACCACGATCCCACCCAGGGCATGCGCCAGGGCAACGACGTGGGCACCCAATACCGGTCGATCATCCTCACCGTGGGCGACGCGCAGGCGGCCGCGGCGGCGGAGACGGCCGCCGCGTTCGAGAAGTCGCTCGCCGAGGCCGGCTACGGCGCGGTGACCACCGAGATCGCCCCGCTCGCGACCACCCGCGCCGGGCGCTTCTACTTCGCGGAGCCCGTGCACCAGCAGTACCTGGCGAAGAACCCGAACGGCTACTGCCCCGTCCACGCCACCGGGGTGCGCTGCGGGGCCTGACGACGGGGCGTGTCCGCACGGATGCGCGTGCTCGCAGGGCGTGCTGCCGCCGGATGCCGTACCGTCGCGTCACAAGTACCGGGCTGGCGTACACGGATGGACGCCGCCCGGCGGTGCAGGCCGTGCACGGTCTGCACGGGCCTGTGAATGGACTTGGTGCCGGAGCGCGAGGAGTGACGGTGGGGCAGATCAGTATCAAGGCAGTGGCGGCGGCGCCGTTGGCGGTGGGGTTCGCCTACGTCGACGACCACCGCACAGTTCCCCAATGGATGTTCGGGGTCACCGAGTTCACGCCGCTCGGCGAGCAGGAGCACGGGCTGGGCGCCGAGTATGCGGCGACGATGGTGCTCGGCCCCAAGACGCTGCGCTCCAAGGTGCGGGTGACCGAATGGGAGCAGGACGCGCTCATCACCCTCGAGTCCTATGAGGGCATCCGCAACTCGTCGTCGTGGCGGTTCACCCCGGTCGACGACGGGCACGCCGAGCTGTCCGTGGTGTTCACCTACGACTTCGGCGGCGGGCTGGCGGGCAAGGCGCTCGCCAAGATCGTCGAGCCGTTCGTGCAGGCGGCGGTGGCGCAGACTGAGAAAGACCTGCGCCGCCTCGTCGAACAGCACTATCTTGCATTGCACGAGGGCTGAATCGCGACCGCACGCACGTCGCGCCGCGCCGAGGAGAGGGTGGGTATGCGTCGGGGAACGACGGTACTGGCGGCGGCGGTCGCGCTCGTCGGGGCGCTGCTGACCGGCGGCGCGGCGTCGGCGGCGCCCGCGCCTGCCCTGCCCGACGGATCGGCGGCGTCCGCGGCGGCGATCCCGCCGCAGTTCGCGCGGGTCCTGGCAGGCCAGCACGTGATCTACTCCTACTCGGGCCCCACCCCGCCGCCGGCGCTGTTCGACGCGGTGCGCGCGGGCGAGGCCGCGGGCGTCGTCTTCTTCTCCGACAACATCGTCTCGCTCGACCAGATCCGCGGCGTGGCGCAGGACCTGCAGGACGCGGCGATGATGAGCCCGATCCCGGTGCCGCTGCTCCTGCTCACCGACCAGGAGGGCGGTCAGGTGCGCCGGCTCCGGCTGCCGGGCGCGGACGGCCCGGCGGCCTCCGCGTCGCGGGTGGGAGCGGCGGCCGATCCCGCCGCGGCGGGATCGCGCACCGGCCACGAGGCGGCGTCGGCGCTGCGCACCGCCGGATTGAACGGCAACCTGGCCCCGGTGCTCGGGGTGCACCGGGCCCCGGGTGACTTCCTCGACGCCTACGGCCGCTCCTACAGCTCCGACCCGGCGGTGGTCGCGGCCGCGGCGGGCGCGTTCATCGGCGCACAGCAGGCCGACGGCATCGCCGCCACCGCCAAGCACTTCCCCGGGCTGGGGGCGGCGCCCGCGGGGGCGAACACCGATGAGGAGGCGGTGACGATCCCGCTGGACGCCGGAACGCTGCGCAACGTCGACGAGGCGCCGTACCGGGCCGCGATCGCCGCGGGCGTCGACATGGTCATGCCGTCGTGGGCGGTGTATCCCGCGCTGGATCCGGGCGCGCCGGCCGGGTTGTCGTCGGCGATCCTGCGCGGCGACCTGCGCGGAAACCTCGGATATCAGGGCGTGATCGTCAGCGACGCCATCGAGGCGGGCGCCCTGGCGGCCTTCGGCGACGCCGGCGACCGCAGCGTGGCCGCGCTGGCCGCGGGGCAGGACCTGGCACTGTGCTCGTCGCGCGACGCGGCACAGGGTGCGCAGGCCACCGGGGACCTCGCCGCGGCGATCACCGGTGGGCGGCTGAACCTCGGCGACGTGCTGGCGTCGACGGAGCGAGTGCTGGCGCTGCGCCTGTCGCTGCAGTGAGGCGGATCGGCCCGAATGCCACTGCTGCGGCGTGGCGCCTATCGCAGCGGCATCACCCTTTTCGCAACTGCGGCATCACCTTGTCCGCCACGAGCTCGAGGTGGTCGAGGTCGGTGAGGTCGAGCGTCTGCAGGTACATGCGGCCGGACCCCAGCTCGGCGTAGCGGCCGATCTTCTCGACCAGCTCGTCCGGGGTGCCGGCCAGGCCGTTGGTCCGCAGCTCGTCCACGTCGCGGCCGATGGCGGCGGCGCGTCGGGCGATCTGCGCCTCGTCCCGCCCGCAGCACAGCACCATGGCGTTGGAATAGGTGAGTGCGTCGGGGTCGCGACCGACGGACTCGCACGCCGCGCGCACCCGGTCGAACGCCGCCGCTGACGTCGCCGTGTCGACGAAGGGGATGTTGAACTCGTCGGCGTAGCGGGCGGCGAGTGCCGGCGTGCGCTTCTTGCCCATGCCGCCCATGATGATCGGCGGATGCGGGCGCTGCGCGGGCTTGGGCAGCGCGGGGGAATCGATGACCGGGTAGTGGTGCCCGGGCATGCTGAGCTTCTGGCCCTCGGGGGTGTCCCAGAGCCCGGTGATCACGCCGAGCGACTCCTCGAGCCGGTCGAAGCGCTCGCCCAACGGCGGGAACGGAATGCCGTACGCGGCGTGCTCCTCGGCGTACCAGCCCGCGCCGAGGCCCAGCTCCACGCGCCCGCCGCTCATCGTGTCCACCTGGGCGACGGAGATCGCCAGGGGGCCGGGATACCGGAAGGTGGCCGAGGTGACGAGGGTTCCCAGCCGGATGCGGGAGGTCTCGCGCGCCAGGCCTGCCAGCGTGATCCATGCGTCGGTGGGCCCGGGCCGCCCGTCGACGTTCATCGCCAGGTAATGGTCGGAGCGGAAGAACGCGCCGTAGCCGAAGTCCTCGGCGGCACGGGCGACGGCGAGCAGATCATCGTAGGTGGCGCCCTGCTGGGGCTCGGTGAACACGCGCAGTTCCATGGAGACAACTCTGCCATCCGCGCGGCCCCGGGGTGGCGGAGTGGCAGTGCTGTCGGGGGCGGGAACGGTGCGGCCCGCGAGCGGGTGGGCCCGGTGCGGGTCGGTGTGCAGTCCGCGATCCGATCCCGCGGGCCGGTGTCAATTCCGCGAGTGGGACTGCCTCGTGCGGCTTGTCCCCACGGGGGTTCTCGGGCGACCTGCTCGCGGCGGGCGGACGTGCTCGCAATCGGCGCCGCCGGGCGCCGTCCCCGAACCTGTGGACAACTGTGGACGGCGCAATCCACACCCTGTGGACGCTGGGGTGGAAAACCTGGTCACGCGCGGTCGGGTATCCCCAGACTGGGGATAAGTCTGTGCAAACTGTGGACAACGAGGTGGAAAAAGTGTGCCGCGTCACAGATTTCGCGCCGTTCGATTGTGAATAGTCCACAGTTCGGAACCGCGCGCAGAGCCGGTCGCAGTGCGCACTGCGCGGAGACTGCGACAATGGGGCCGTGATCTACGAGCATGCGATTCTGGACGTCGGGGATACGGGGGCCGGGTTCGAGGCGGCGTTCGCGAAGGCGAAGGTGCTGATCGCGCGGACGGAGGGGTTCCGGCGCATCACGATGTCGCGCTGCCACGAGACCCCCGGCCGCTACCTGATGCTGGTCGAGTGGGACAGCGTGGCCGCGCACCTGGAGAACTTCCGCGGGTCGGCCGACTTCGAGCGGTGGCGCGCGCTGATGAACCCCTTCTACACCGCGCCGCCGACGGTCGAGCATTTCACCCCCTTCGACGGTGCCGACGCGCCTGGACCGGTTGTCGGCGCACCGGACGCGTGACAGGATCGGCGAGGTGACAGACCCTTTCGAAACCATCGCCGCGGCCGAGCTGCCGGACCGGTTCGACGACGCGACCGTGCTGCTGGACGTGCGGGAACAAGACGAGTGGGATCAAGGTCACGCGGTGGGCGCCGTGCACATGCCTCTGGGCGAGGTGTCGGAGCGGCTCGACGAGGTGGACCCGGACGCCGAGGTGTACGTGGTGTGCAGGCAGGGCGGACGGGCCGTGCGCGTGTGCCAGTTCCTGAGCCAGTACGGGCGCGACGTGATCTTCGTGCGTGACGGCATGGTGGGCTGGCAGCAGTCGGGCCGGCCCACCGTGGCTGCGGACGGCAACGAGGGCAGCGTCTATTGAGCATGCCGGTGTTGTGTCAGCAGTGCACGCGGTGCGGGACGTTGTGGCCCGTCGCGGTGGGCGATGCCGGGCCGGTGCCCGCGCGCTGGTGCCCGCACTGCCAGGGCGACCTGTCGCGGCCGTTCACGCCCGCGCCGCAGCAGCCGCACCCGCAGCGGCATGCGCCATCACCGCAGCGGTCGCAGCAACCACGGCAGCAGTCGCCGCAGCCCCGGCCGCGTCCGGTCGTCTCCGGCACCGCCGCGCCGCGCCTGCGGGGCGCGGACGCGCCGTCGCCGGCCGGGCCGCCGCAGCGGCAGGCGCGGGCCGCGCTGCCGCGCGGATACCGCTGGGTGGCGCGGCCGCCGGCAAGGCCCGGGGCCGGGCGGCGTCCGCAGCGGCCGGACGCCGCCCGGCCGGGGCCCACGCCGTTCTACCGTGAAATCCCGCGGTGGGGGCTGCATCCGGCGCCGCCCGCACCGGAACCGGACCCGGACCTGAAGCGGCGCTCGGCCGCCGCGAGCGCCCGGTCGACGCTCACCGTCACCCTGGTGCTGTTCGTGCTGGCAGCGGCGGCGGAGGCGTTCCGCTACGGGCTCATGCTGCGCAACCGCAGCCATCTCGTGCACCAGACGACGGTCGCGATCTCGGATGCGACGGCCCTGGTGCTCGGCTACGCGGCGATGGTGTTCGTCGTCGCATCGGCCGTCACGTGCACCCGGTGGCTGATCCGCGCGCGTGCGCGGACGTTCGAGGCGGCCGGGGAAGCCGAGCCGCGGCGCACCCGGTGGATGGCGGCGGGGATGCTCGTCCCCGTCGTCAACCTGGTGTACCCGGGGGTGTTCCTCACCGAGCTGGCGGCGGCGCGCCGGCGGGCGGGGACTGACGACGACAGTGCCCGGGCGGACCGCGGGCCGGGGCTCGACGCGCTCCGGGGAGGCGGGCCCGCTCCGGTGCGGGCGGTGCGCGGCGCCTGGGCGACGGTGCGCGCGCACTACCGGGGCCTGCGCGACGGGGCGTCGCTGCGGACGCTGGTGCGCTTCTGGTGGGCGCTGTGGGTGCTGTGCAATGTCACGGCGGCCGCCGTGGCCGTGCAGCGGTGGGACCCGTCGGTGCAGGCGCGCGCCGACAACGTGGTCTACACCCTCTACGCCGACCTGCTCGCGATCGCCGCCGTCGTCGTCACTCGGATCGTCCTCGACCGGGTCGAGGGCCGCGAGCGCGCGCGCACGAAGACGCCGGCGCGGTGGGTGATGGACACGGCGGCCTTCCGAGGGGAGCCCGCCGAACAAGCCGAGGCTGCGCCCGCTGAGGCTGTCGACGCTGCGCCCGCCGAACCTGCCGGGGCGGGGGCGCCGCGATGACCGGCGGGTTGCCCCGCATCGTGGCCCACCGCGGCTCGTCGGCGCTGCGGGCCGAGCACACGTTGGCCGCCTACGAGCTGGCGCTGGAGCAGGGCGCGGACGGGCTCGAATGCGACGTGCGCCTGACCGTCGACGGCCACCTGGTGTGCATCCACGACCGCACGGTGGACCGCACCTCGGACGGTACCGGCGTGGTCAGCGAGATGACGATGCGCGAGTTCGACGCGCTGGATTTCGCGCAGGGGATCGGCGACCCGGAACGGGTGCTGGAGCTGTCCACGCTCATCGCGCTGGCGCTGGACCATGAGCGGCCGGTGAAGCTGTTCATCGAGACCAAGCATCCCGTGCGCTTCGGCGGGCTCGTCGAGGAGCGGGTGCTGCAGATGCTGGGCCGCTACGGGCTGGCGTCGCCCCCGTCGGCCACGCACGCGCGCGCCGTGGTCATGTCGTTCTCGCCGGCCGCGGTGTGGCGGGTGCGCCGGGCCGCGCCGCTGCTGCCGACGGTGCTGCTGGGCGACGCTTCCGGTTACCTGGGCGGGTCGGCGTCCACGACGGTGGGCGCGACCGCCGTCGGGCCGTCGATCAAGAGGCTGCGCGCCGACCCCGAGATCGTCGACCGCGCCGCGGCGGCGGGCCGGGCCACCTACTGTTGGACCGTCGACGAGCCCGACGACGTGGCGCTGTGCCGCGAACTGGGCGTCGACTGGATCGCCACCAACACGCCCGGCCGCGCCCGTCGCCTGCTGGAGTCCTGAGCCCGCGCGGCAGTCCCGTCCCGGCATCGCCGGTCGCGTAGTGTCGGGCCCCGTGGGTAAGAAGAGCAAGAGGAACAGCGGTCCGCGGACGGGAAGCCGCCGCGCCGAGCTGATGGAGAAGCGCCGCCTGGAACGCGAGCAGGCGCAGCAGGAGCCGGTGCGCCCGTTCGCCGGGCTGGCCTACGAGTGCGACCTGGTGGCGCTGCGCGAGTTCGTGCCGTCGGCCACCGCGGCGCTGCCCGTGCGCCCCGAGGTGGCGGCCGAGCATCCGATCACCCTCGCCACGGTGGTGCCGGGCGCGGCCGCGGCGGTGGTGCGCGAGGAGGCCGCCGCGTCCGGCGCAGAGGGCGCGGGGACGGCCGTGAACGCCCTCGTCGGCATGCAGGTGCAGTCGTCCTCCTACGACCTGGGCGCCGACCTGGCCGCGGCGGTGCTGTGGGCGGCGGGCGCCGAGGCGGGCGAGACGCTGCAGGTGGCGAACCCGACCGACACCACCCCGCCCGTCACCGAGGTGCTGCAACCCGACGCGCCGCTGGAGATCACGGTGCACAAGGATTTCGAGTGGTGGCTGGCAGGCGGGGCGGAGACCAACGCGCAGGTCAAGGCCGCCGTGGAGCAGGCCAATCAGCTGATGATGCCGAGTGAGCGTATCGACGGCGTCGACGCCGCCTGGTGGGTGGACGCCGGCGAGCGGGCCCACCTGCGCTGGGTGCGCCCCGAAGACGAAGACGCGCTGATGGCCGCGCTGGCCCGGGTGCACGCCGCGGGCGGGCTCACCCTGGGCGAGGGGTCTCGATTTGCGGGGACGTTCCGCGCGCACGGGCTGCTGGTGCCGGTGTTCGACCTGGACCTGGAGAAGCACCCGCTGGAGTGGCGCGACGCCACCCTGGAGCTGGGCGCGCGCCTGGACGAGGCCCTGGCCGACGACGGCCCGCTTTCCAGCGAGCAGCGCCGTTCACGCGACGGGCTGCGCGGCCGTCAGGTGACGATCCGGTAGGAAGCCGACCGGGGGCGGGGCTGCGGGGGAGATGACCCTTGCGGCCCCGCCTTTTCGTCGGCCCGCGCTCCTACCCGAACCCGTTCGCGGTGACGAGGTCGGCGGGCAGCTGCTTGTCCTCGGCGAGCAGCTGGAAGAACCGCTGTGCCCGGTCGCGATCCCAGAACAGCGCGTTGCCGGACGAGGTGTCCTCGAACCCGCCGATGGGCACCGTGGTGGTGACGGGCCCGGATTTGAGCGCCCACGCCAGTCGCGCCAGGTCCCAGATGTGGGTGCCCTCGTCGACGGTGAGCGACGAGACGCCGCGGTCCACCGTGTTCCACAGGCGCACCGGGTTGAGCCACGTCGTCGGCTTGGCCACGGTGGAGGCGAGCGTGTCGACGAACTGGCGCTGGTTGGCCATGCGGTCCAGGTCGGAGCCGGGCAGTGCGTAGCGTTCGCGCACGAAGTCCAGCGCCATGGCCCCGTCGTACTTCTGGCAGCCGGCGGGCAGCGAGATGTTGTGGGCCGGATCCTCCACCGCCTGGTCCAGGCACAGCTTCACCCCGCCGACGGCGTCGACCACCCCGGCGAACCCGCCGAAGCCGATCTCCGCGTAGTGGTCGATGCGCAGCCCCGTGGCGCCCTCCACCGTCTGCACCAGCAGCTGCGGCCCGCCGATCGCGAAGGCGGCGTTGATCTTGTCCCTGCCGTGGCCGGGGATGGGCACGTAGGAGTCGCGGGGGATCGACACCATGGTGGGTTTGCCGGAGTCGGCCACGTGCATGAGCACGATCGTGTCGGTGCGGCCGTCGCCCACGTCGCCGCCGGTGTTGAGGGTGGCCTGCTGGTCCTCGGTGAGCCCGTAGCGGCTGTCGGAGCCGGCGATGAGCCAGTTGGTGCCCGCCGTCTGGGCCACGCGTCCCGGGTAGCCGGGCAGCGCGTCGACGCGGTGCAGCGAGCGGTCCAGGTAGATCACCAGCCCGCCGAACGCCAGGATGAGGAGGAGCAGCGCGATGAGGATGCCGCGACCCCAGCGGAACCGGCGCTTGCGGCGCGGCTTGGGCGGCCGACGGCGCGGGTCAGGCTGCCCGTAGCGGTCGGGGCCGCCGGGCCTGCGCGGGGGAGGACCCTGCGGCGGCGGGCCCTGCTGCCGACTTCCGCGGCGACGGTAGCGGGGATCGTCGTCGACGAAGGGCTCGGGGGTCTGGGTGGGCGCGTACTGGATGCCGTCGTGACGGGCGCCCTGCCGGTTCTGCCGTGGTTGCCGGGGCTGCGGGGGCCGCTGCTGCGGCGCCTGCGGACGCTGCCGAGGATCCTGCGACCACGCCTGCGGGGGGCCGGGCTGCGGGCCGGGCGCCCCGTAATGGCGGGTCCGGTCGGCGTCGCGGCCCTGCGGGGGGCCGGGTCGGCGGCCCCGCGGCGGCGGAGGGGGATCGGCATTCACGACCGTCGACTTTACGCAAAGTTCCGCCGGCGCCGCGGTCGCGGCGGGCGCCCGGGCCCGCTCCCGCCGCCGAGCTGGTGGTTTCCCGGTACTCGGTCGGCGGTGGAGTCACGTCGTTCGGGCAGCGGAGAACCGCCGAGCCGGCGGGAGCGGAGACAGCGTGGCTACGCGCCGTCGTCCTCCCAACCGATGCAGGTGAGGATACGGTCCAGCGGCGTGCGGCCGGTGGGGACGGCGGATCGACCGTGCGGGGCGGCGGCGGGGAACCCCACCGCGAGCGCGTGCACGGCCTGCCACGGCGTCGGGGCTCCGCAGATGCGGGCGGCGCGGACGGTGTTGTCGTCGGGGAAGAACGTGGCCGGGCAGGACCCGATGCCCATCGCGTCCGCCGCCAGCACGACGGATTGGCAGAGGCGGCCCATGTCGAAGTCCGTGTCGCTTCCCGCCTCGGGATCGGAGAGGAGCACGATCACCGCCGGTGCGGTGCCCAGGTGGCCCGCGTATCGGCCGCATCGCGCGAGCCGGCGCTGCACCTCCCCGTCCGCCACTGCGACGAACCGCCAGGGTTGCCTGTTGCGCGCCGACCCGGTCCAGCGGGCGGCGTCGAGGATGCGCACGATCGTCGCCCGCGGCACGGGGGCGTCGCGGAAATGCCGGGTGGCGCGCTGGCCGGAGACGGCGTCGAGGAGGTCCACGGGGCCAGTCTCGCAGGAGGCGTCCGCGCGGTCAGTGCAGCCAGCCCAGGTGCGGGGCCAGCAGCGCGTAGCCGACGAAGGCGACGATGTCGATGAGCGCGTGCGCGATGATGAGCGGCACCAGCCGGCCCGTGCGTTGCCAGTACCGGCCGAAGACGAGCCCCATCGCGACATTGCCCAGCCCGCCGCCGATGCCCTGGTAGAGGTGGTAGCTGCCGCGCAGCAGGGCCGACGCCGCGAGCGCCGCGTTGGGCGACCAGCCCAGGCGCCGCAGCCGGGTGAGCAGGTAGCCCACCACCAGGGTCTCCTCGGCGACGGCGTTGGCCACGGCCCACAGCACGAGCACGGGGATGCGCCACCAGTGGTCGTCCAGGGTGGTGGGGACCACCTCGACATTGAGCCCCAGCGCCCGGGCCGCCAGGTACAGGCCCAGCCCGGGCAGTCCGATCAGCGCGGCCAGCCCGATGCCGTGCGCGCACTCGCGTACCCGCGGGGGCACGAGGCCGGCCAGGCGGGGGCCGACGCCGCTGCGCCACAGCAGGTACATCGCCAGACCGGCGGTGGCGACGAGCCGGGCGATGCCGAGCAGCTGGTAGCCCAGGTCGATGAGCCCGTTCTGCGCCCGCGAGGTGTTGAGCGCCACCGCCTGGCCGCCGATCCCGCCGGGCGACAGCGCGCTCTGCGCCAGCGAGAGGATCGCGGAGATGCCGCTGTAGCCGAAGGTGATGAGCAGCAGGAAGGCGATTTCGAGCCAGATGATGCGGCGGGCGCGCCGGTCGGTCTGCGCGGGCACGTCGACCGCCGGGGCGGAGGGGCGCAGCCAGTCGCGGATCACGCCTGCCACGCTAGCGGCCCGCGGGCGGTTCAGCGCACGGCGGTGATCTCCACCGGGTGCGGACAGCGGGCGAGGGCGCGGACGGCGCGGCCGAGTTCCATCGGGTCGTGCACGGTGCGGTTGAAGGGCATGCGCACGTCGGTGGTGCCGGAGTCGTCGGCCAGCACCTCGGCGACGCGCAGGGTGATGCCGTGGCTGTCGATGGCCAGCGGGCGCACGCGGTTGCCGCGCAGCTCCGGCGGGAGGCGCCGGGCGAGCCCGGCGAGGATGTCGCCGTGCGCGAGCTCCATGTGAGTGAGCCAGGCGTCCTCCATGAGGCAGAACGGGTCGGCGCGCGCGGTGCACAGCTCCACCGGGTCGACCACCTCGATGCCGTGGGTGTCCGCGAGGACGGCGCTCGTGGGCCACAGGACGGACAGGACGGCGCTGTGGCCCAGGTCCAGCAGGCCCTCGTGGGGGCGGGATTCGGCGATCTCCACGGCGAGCCTGCGTTGCGCGGACGGGGAGAGCCGCTCGAGGTAGCCGGCCAGCCAGGTGACCGAGCGGACGGGCCTGTCGGCGCCGAGCACCAGGTGGTCGGTGATCTCGAGGACCCCGGTGGGCATGGAGTCGCCGCCGCTGTGCTCGGCGGCCGTGCCGGGCAGCAGGAGGGCCAGGGCGCCGGTGTCCAGCGGGTGCTGCAGCGTGGGCTGGGTGAGCGACTCGGTGTCGTTGCCGCATTCGCCGCCCTCGCCGTCGAGGGCCAGGGTGGTCAGGCCGGGGCGGACGAGCGCGCTGCAGATGGTCTCGGCCGCCGTGGGTGCTGCCTGCATGAGGTCTCCTTCGCCATCACCAATGAGGATAGGTAACCCTAACCTAAGAGTGCGGCCTGCGTCACCCTTGAATCCCGGATGCGCCGCGCGGGCCTACGGTGGAGCCGTGGAACTCCCGCTCACCCCGTCGGACGGCGCACAGCGCAAACCCAGGATGCCCCCGCCCTTGCGGCCGCCGCGCGAGCACGCCCGCAGGCCGCTGGCCGCCCGGCTCCTCGTCGGGCGCACACCGGGCGGTTCCGCGGAACCGCACGACGGCCGCGATGAGGCAGCCGGCCTTGTCGGTCCGGCGCACGTCCGCGCGTCGGACCTCGAGCGGGTCGTTGCCGGGGAGACGGGCGCCCCGGTGTTCGCGGCACTCGACGTGCCGCCGGAGCGGCTGTCCGCGGAGCCGCCGGTCCCGGTGGTGCGGTACCTGCTGGACGTCTCGGCGGACGAGCTCGATGAGGCGCTGGAGCTCGACGCGCCCGGCCCCGTCGCGATGCGCGTGCGCGGCGGCGGTGGCGACGGGGGGATCACCGTGCGCGAGTGCGCGGAACGGGCGGTGGCGGCGGGCCGGTCGCTGGTGCTGCCCGTGGACGCGGGGGCGGGGGACGTCGCCGACTTCCAGTCGAGCTTCGTGCACTCGGACGCCGGATACCTCGCGGAGGTCGATGACGCGGCGGGCGTGGTGCGGGTGCTCGCGTGCGCGGTGGCCGGGATCAGCGGCGGCGACGTGCGCGCGGCGTTCGATCGGCCCGACGTCGACTACCTGTTGTCGCTGAGCGACATGGCAGCCGACGCCGTGCGTGGGCTGCTGCTGGGCGTGCTGGTGCCCGACCCCCGCACCGTGGCGGAGGAGCTGGCCGCCCTGGGCTTCGGCGCGCAGGGGGCCGCGGAGGAGGTGCCGGACTGGTACTCGTGATCCGCGCGCACGGCAGCGCGCGTCAGCGGTCGTAGAACCCGGGCGAGGCGTCGACGCGCAGCCGGGTGAGCGCGCGGTAGCTGATCAGCCAGCGGCCGCCCACCTTCCGGTACTCCTCGTGGTAGTGGCCGTAGCCGTGCAGCCACTCTTCGGTGTCCTCGTCCGCGGAGCCGGACCCCGGGCGCGTCCACCACAGCCGGTCCTCCATGGCCCACACGCCGCGGGCGGTGGTGTCGGAGGTCAGCTCGATCTCCGGGGTGTGCGCGTGGTGGACGCTGGTGACGGGGCGCTCGCCGTCGAGCGTCGCCCGGATCGCCTCCGTCAACGCCGCCCCGCCGGTGACGGGGGCGGCGCCGTTCCCGTCGGCCGCGGCATCGGAGCCGGACGACGGCTGGGCGGCGCCCTGGCTGCGCCACGAGTCGCTCACCACGTCGTCGGTGTGGAATGAGGCGTAGCCGTCCCAGTTCTTGGTGTCCATGCAGCGCAGGCGTCCGGCGAAGGTGCGCTTGATCTCCTCGACGGCGAGGAGCTGTTCTGCGGGGGAGAGCGTGAGACTGGCTGTGGTCATGCGGCGTCCTTACGAGTCATGCAGTGTCCTTAGAGGTCATACGGGGGCACTGGGCCGTCCATCCTGGTCACCGCCGACGCTCACACCCCGGGCCCGCCGCCACAACGGCCGGTGCCGCCAGCCGGGACGCCGCTACCGCACCGTGAGCACCTGCTTGCCCACCGCCGTCCGGTTCTCCATCGCGGCCAAGGCCTGCCCGGCGTCGTCGAGCGGGTAGGTGGCGCCGATGATGGGGTCCAAGGTGCCGGCCTCCATGAGCGGCAGCAGGTCACGCCACTGCTCCTGCAGGTAGCCGCGGTTGGCCAGCCAGAACTCGCCCCAGCCGACGCCCACCACCGAGGTGTTGTGCAGCAGCAGCCGGTTGACCTTGACGGTGGGGATCTCGCCGCCGGTGAAGCCGATGACCAGCAGCCGGCCCTCGCGGGACAGGCTGCGCAGCGAGTCGGTGAACCGGCTGCCGCCCACCGGGTCCACCACCACATCCACGCCGCGGTGGTCGGTGATCTTGTTGGCGGCCACCAGGAACCCGTCGGCGGGCACGATCTCATCCGCCCCGGCCCGGCGGGCCAGGTCCGCCTTGGCACCGTCGGAGGTGACGCCGATGACCTCCGCGCCCAGCGCCTTGGCCAGCTGGGTGGCCGCGGTGCCGACGCCGCCGCCGGCGCCGTGCACCAGGACGATCTCGCCGGACTGCAGGCGGCCACGCCGGGTGAGGGCGAAGTGCACGGTGAGCAGGTTCATCGGCACCGCCGCGCCCTGCTCGAACGAGTAGTGCTCCGGCAGCGGGAACACCTGCGCGGGGTCCGCCGCCACCGACTCGGCGAACCCTCCGAAGCCGGGAAACGCGGCCACCCTGTCGCCCTCGGCGAAGCCGCTGCCCTCCGGGGCCGAGCGCACCACGCCCGCCACCTCCGCGCCGGGGATGAACGGCGTGGGCATCTTGATCTGGTACTGGCCGCGGGTCTGCAGCACGTCCGGGAACGTCACCCCGGCGGCGTGCACGTCGATGAGCACGTGGGTGCCGGCGGCCGGTTCGGGGACGTCGTGCACCTCGACCGCCGACGGACCGTCGAGCCGGGTGACCTGTACCGCGCGCATTGGCGCTCCTCTCACGAGTGGGGCGTGCAATGGTGCGGATGCACCGGGGGTTCCTCTGCGGCTCAACCCTATGCCCGCGGGCGGCCCGGCGGCGCGGATTTCGTTAGTGTGCTGTACGTGGAGCGCAGTGGACTTGACCCCGGTGGAATCGGCGGATCGCGGCCGGAGCGGGTCGCCTACTTCGGGCCGTCGGGCACGTTCACCGAGGCGGCACTGAGCCGGTTCGAGGACGAGGGCCGGCTGACCGAGCTGGGCGCGCCGGGGCCGGTGGAACGCCTGGCGGCGGACAGCCAGCGCGCGGCGCTGGACATGGTGCGCTCGGGTGCGGCCGACCTGGCGTGCGTGCCCATCGAGAGCTCCATCGACGGACCGGTGCTGCCCACCCTGGACCCGCTCGCCGAGGGCACACGGCTGCAGATCTTCGCGGAGACTGAGCTGGACATCGCCTTCACCATCGTCGCGTCCCCGGGCATGACGGTGGAGGCCGTGCAGACCGTCGGCGCGTATCCGGTGGCGGCGGCGCAGGTGCGGCAGTGGCTGGCGGCACGGATGCCGCACGCGCGCGTCGTCCCCGCGTCCTCCAATGCGGGCGCCGCTGAGGACGTCGCCGCCGGGACGGTGGACGCGGGCGTGTCGACGGCGCTGGCCGGCGCGCGACTGGGGCTACAGACGTTGGCCGACGGCGTCGTGGACGTGGAGGGAGCGCGCACGCGGTTCGTACTGGTGGGCCGGCCGGGGCCGACGCCGCCGCGCACCGGCGCCGACCGGACCGGCGTGTTCCTCTATCTGCCCAACGAGCCGGGGTCGCTGGCGCAGGCGCTCATGCAGTTCTCCATCCGCGGGGTGGACCTCACGCGCATCGCCTCGCGGCCGACGCGCTCGGGGCTGGGCAACTACTACTTCCAGCTGGACTGCACCGGACACATCGACGACACCCCCGTGGCCGAGGTGCTCAAGGCGCTGCACCGCACCACCGCCGAGGTGCGGTATCTGGGATCGTGGCCGGCATCGCACACCGAGGGCACGCCGCCGCCGGCCGATCGTGAGACGGTGGACTGGTTGGAGCGGATGCGGCAGGGACGGGAGGCGACATGAGCGGGCGGCTCATCCTGGTGCGCCACGGGCAGACGGTGGCCAATGTCGCGAAGAAGCTCGACACGCTGCCGCCAGGGGCGCCGCTGACCGCGGCCGGCGAGCAGCAGGCGCTGGCGCTGGCCGAGCGGTTCGGCAGCGGCGGGCGGCCTGCGGTGCTCGTGTCGTCGGTGGCGTTGCGGGCACGGCAGACGGCGACGCCCGTGTCCGAGACCGTCGACCGCGGGCTGGAGGTGGTCGAGGGGCTGCACGAGGTGCAGGCCGGCGACCTCGAGGGCCGCTCCGACGAGGACGCGCACAAGGTGTTCATGGGCGTGTTCCGCAGCTGGTACAAGGGCGACCTGGACGAGCGCATCCCCGGCGGGGAGAGCGGGCACGACGCGCTGGGACGGTACCTGCCGCAGCTGGACGAGCTGCGGGCCGCGCACCTGGGCAGGACGGACGCCGGCGCCTCTGGGGACATCGTGGTGGTGAGCCACGGCGCGATCATCCGCCTGGCCGTGACGGCGATGAGCGACGTGGATCCGGCCTTCGCCGTCACCAACCACCTGGACAACACCGACGCCGTGGTGCTGGCGCCCACGCCCGACGGCGGCTGGCGGCTCGAACAGTGGGGCGACAAGCTGCCGCCGTTCGAAGGGCCGTCGCGGGGCGGGGCCGACGACCCGATGGGGTGAGGGGCGGTCAGGACGGCGTCGACATCGGGCGTCGCTCAGGTGGCGAGGTTGAACAGCGGTATCGCGACCGCTACCGCGATGGGGATGAGCACCGCGTGATTCAGCCACGTATTCAGCAGCACGACGGCGACACATACTTGCGCCTCCGGCGGGAGCCCGGGCAGGTCGGCCGTGAGCGTTGAACGACCGACGCCGGTGACCCGGATCGTGCTCGTGGAGCCGCGCGTCGCAGTGGGATGGCCCACCAGGGTCTGATCGTCGACGCGTGTGTGGCTCTGCTGCCAGAATCCGGTGCGCCGGAAGCGGAAGACCCGCCCATCCGCGCTGGTGACGGTCCAGTTCTTGCGGCCGACGTGCTCCGCCGTGGCCAGTTCGCGATCGCCGTCGAGGAGAGTCTGCCGCGAACCGGTGATAGACGAGCGCAGGTGTAGCTCACGGCCGGCGACCGTCACCGCGCCGGCGTTGCCCCAGGCGCTCGCGCGGTAGTAGGCGGGCCCGGGCGCGCCGTAGTCGATCTCGTGGCGCATGCCCCAGGAATCGGTCTGCGTCGTCACCAGCATGGGGTCACGGTAGCTGGTGACGTGCGAAGTGGCAGGGAGCAGATTGCCTAATGTATTGAGGTACGGCATAAGGCGGCGGTCGAACATCTGTACGTAATGGGATGTGAATGTGGCGCGGAATGCGTCGCGGCAACATTGTTGTCGGCGCCATGTGCTGAGATGTCTCCATGACTGGCGACCTTGACGCTGAACTTGCAGCGGGTGTGTATGAGACGATTCGTACCCGCGGGCTCGATGAGCGCCTGGCTTCCATTCCGCTGCGGGCGGAGTTTCGCGACGTTGGCGCTGCAGAAGTTCCGCATGTGGTGGGGGAGTACATCGGACGTGCCGTCACGCGGGCACTGGCGAATACCAAACCGGCCGACCGGAAGGCCTTCGCCAACCTCGTCGTTTCGACGCTCTCGCTCAGCGAGGGAGCCGAAGCGGAGACTGCTCAAATTAGCGAGCTTGCGCAGCTAGTGTCGCTGGCGCCGCAGGGCATGGACGCTCATCCACATCCGCAGACGCCGCTCTCGGACGTCGCACTGCTGACAAATGCCGAAGGCGAGCCGGCGCTGGCCAACGAGATCTCCAGCGAGCTTGCGAGTGCCGATCGGGTCGACCTGCTTTGCGCATTCGTCCGGTTCACTGGCATCCGCGTGCTCGATCCAGGGCTGCGTGCGCGCCAGGAGCGTGGCGTGCCGCTGCGCGTCATCACCACCACCTACGTCGGTGCCACTGAGCGAAGAGCGCTGGACGTCCTCGTCCGCGAGTATGGAGCGCAGGTAAAAGTCCGGTACGAGGATGCGCGCACCCGGTTGCACGCCAAGGCGTGGCTCTTCCGCCGTGACAGCGGATTCGATACCGGCTACGTGGGCAGCTCCAATCTCTCGCGGTCGGCCATGCTCGACGGGCTGGAGTGGAACGTCCGCATCTCCGGCGTCAGCACACCCAACCTGGTGCGCAAGTTCGAGGCGACATTCGATACCTACTGGAACGACCCTGCCTTCATCACCTACGACCCTGACACCGACGCCGAACGACTCGATGAGGCCCTTGCCCGTGGGCGCGGGGAGAGCGGCGGTCCGCGGTCGGTAGTTCTCTCTGGGCTGGAGCTGCGGCCGCGTCCATTCCAGCTTCGCATTCTCGAGGCGCTGCGCGCCGAGCGAGAGGTGCACGATCGGCATCGCAACCTCATCGTCGCTGCCACCGGCACGGGCAAGACGGTTGTCGCCGCCATCGACTATCGCGACATGTGCGGCGCGCAGGCGAAGCGTCCTTCGCTGCTGTTTGTCGCGCACCGCAAGGAGATCCTCGAGCAAGCGCTCCGGGTGTACCGAGAGGCCCTGAACGACGGGAGCTTCGGGGAGCTACTTGTGGATGGGCTGCAGCCCACTCGGTGGCGGCACGTGTTCGCGAGCATTCAGTCGCTTCGCGCGGTGTTGCCCGGTTGGCCGGTCGAGAAGTTCGACGTCGTGGTGGTAGACGAGTTTCACCATGCCGAGGCAGCGACCTATCGGGCGCTGCTCGATCATCTGCAGCCCGTGGAGCTTCTTGGCCTTACCGCCACGCCCGAGCGAGCCGACGGCGTCAACGTGATGGATCGGTTCGGGGGCAGGGCCGCGTTTGAGCTCCGCTTGTGGGATGCGCTGCGCGAGGGCTTGCTTTGTCCGTTCCACTACTTCGGCGTCGCTGACAACACCGACCTGCGGCACGTGCGGTGGCGTCGCGGTGGGTACGACCTGTCCGAACTCGGCGACCTGTACACGGGTGACGATGCCCGCGTACGTCTGGTCATCGCGGCGTTGCAGAAGCGAGTGACCGATCCTCAGCGCATGAGTGCTCTCGGTTTTTGTGTCTCTGTGGAGCACGCGGAGTTCATGGCCAAGGCCTTTACCTCGCGCGGGATCGCTGCGCAGGCGCTGTCGGGATCGACACCGCGCGCTGCACGCGCGGAGGCGTTGGCCGACCTGCGCGATGGGAGGGTGCAATGCCTGTTCGCGGTGGATCTGTTCAACGAAGGGCTAGACCTTCCCGACGTCGACACGCTGCTCATGCTGCGGCCTACCGAGTCGGCGACGGTGTTCCTTCAGCAGCTCGGCCGCGGTCTGCGGCTGACGCCGCGCAAGCCCGTGCTCACCGTTCTTGACTTCATCGGGCAGCCGCACGACGGCTTCCGGTTCGATGGCAAGTTCCGGGCGCTTACCGGGAGCGGACGCACCGCGCTGGTCAAGCAGGCCGAGGAGGGCTTCCCGTTCCTCCCCAGCGGGTGCAGCATCGTGCTCGACAGAGTCGCGCAGGAAACGGTACTGACGAATCTCAAGCAGTCGCTGCGGCTGACCAGTAAGCAGCTCATCGCGGATGTGCGATCGCACGGCACGGCCCAGCTGGGGGAGTTCCTCGCGGAATCGGGGCATGAGCTTCCCGCGGTGTATCCCAAGTACACGTGGACCGATCTGACGCGCGGCGCGAACCTCAATGAGATTCCGACAGGCCCGGGCGAGAAGGCGCTGCTCGCGCGGATCAAGGCGTTCACGCACGTAGATGATCGCGAGCGCGCCGACGCCTACCGCGCGATCGCATCCGTGTCTGGGCCGCGGTATAACGAGCTCACGCCTCGCGAGCAGGCATACGCGCGGATGCTGATCTTCACGCTGTTCCCACGTCTTGACGGGATCACCACCTACGACGCCGCGGTGAGCAAGCTGCGGGCGTGCCCGGCCGTCTGTGCCGAGATCGACCAGATCATCGCGGTGAGCTTCGATCTAGCCAACCATGTTCCGGAACCGTTGCGGGCGATGGAGCTGCGCAGTGTGCCGCTGTACAGCCACGCGAGCTATCGACGCGAGGAGATCCTTGCCGCGATCGGCTGGGCGTCGCTCGAGCGCAAGGCGTATGGGCACGCCGCCGGGGTGGTCTGGGCGCCCGAGAGTGCGATCGACGCTCTGTTCGTCACCGTCCACAAGGACGAGGGGCGGTTTAGCCCGACGACGATGTACCGGGACTTCCCAATGTCGCGCGAACTGTTCCACTGGGAATCGCAGAACTCGGCGTCACCCACAACGAAGACGGGCCGGCGATACCTAGACCAGCGCGAGACGGGCAGCAATGTCTTGCTCTTTACTCGCGATCACAACAGCGACGAACTGGGGTCAGCTCCCTACATGCTCCTGGGCGACGTCGACTACGTCGACCATCGCGGCGAGCGGCCGATCGCGATCACGTGGAAGCTGCGCCGGCCGATGCCGGAGGCGGTGTACCAGGCGGGGGCTGTGGTGGGGGAGTAGAGAAGTCAGACTCTTCAACATTCAAGAACCGTCGGTCGATCCAGCTGGCGGACGTACAATAAGGAGAGAGAACATGGCGAAGCGGTATGAGTATGTACTTCCAGAGCACAACGTTCATTACGGTGTACGTATCGCCGTCAACGAACTGAAAATTGACCCGGAGGCGCAGCGAACCCTCAATGAGAGGCGCGCGCAGAAGCTGGCGAAGGAGTTCATCCCTGAAGCCGTGGGTACCGTAATCGTCTCTGAGCGCGAGAACGGAGATAAGTACATCGTCGACGGTCAGCACCGGTGGCGTGCAAGCCAGATTCTGGATTGCGAGACAGTGGTATGTGAAGTGCACAAGGGATTATCGCAAACCGAGGAAGCGATCCTCTTTCTTATTAAGAATCGCGAGAGCTCGAAGCCGTCTGCGCTCGACGAGTACCACATCGGTCTCACCGGTGGGATACCTGTTTTTGTCGACACGCAAAAAGCTCTCGATGCACACGATCTGACGATGGGCAACTCGGGTACGAACTCCGTTGGTGCGGTTAACGGTGTTCTCCGGATTACTGAGAAGTACACCGCGAGGGTGCTCGACCGCACGCTATCTGTTGCCGAAGAGGCATGGGGACGCACGCCCGAGACGTGGGACGGCATGCTGCTGGGTGGCATAGGGGAATTTATCGGACGCCACGGAGACCAAGTCACCGATGATTCAGAGCTGGCTAAGAAGATCGGAAAAAAGGGTCCTGCGTGGAAGTGGAAGGGCGAAATTCACGCGTTGAGCACTGCCGGCGGCACGCAGCACTCGGGCACCGGAGGTCGAGTGATGACCTGCTACAGTCAGGTCGTTGTCACTTGGAACAGAGGCCGCCGCGTCGGTAGTGCCACGAGGGTTGGTGGATAGCCGCTTCGAGACGGGCATTCGGTTTCCGCGACGGCGTCGCGTCACGTAGCGGCCACCGTCCCCCGGGGAGAGGACGGTGGCCGCCCGTCTGGTTAGAAACAGTTCGCAAATTCAATGCAGTTTTGACGGCGCCTAATAGTATCGTAAGTTTGTTAGCTACTAGGCAATAAAATAGACGGCATATCCGTTGCAAGACAAAGATGTAGTCGACGTCATCAAACTAAAGCCAGACGCCGGTTTTGTTGAGAGCGTTGGAGTCCACCGCACGCTTAGCTCAGCGCTTGCGGACCTGGTCGACAACGGCAAAGATGCGGGCGCCGACCGTTTGCTGATCCGGTTGCTCACCAAAAATGATCGCCTCGTGACTGTTGAGACTCTAGACAACGGCTGCGGGATGAATGACTCGATGATCGATAGTGCGATGACGCTTGGCTATCGCAGAATATATGCCACGCGGGACCTTGGTCACTTTGGCATTGGCATGAAAGCGGCTCTGCAGGAAGCAGAGTGCCCGGACGGGCGTCTGAGGGCATGAAGTGGGACCAAAACATGTAGGCCGGGCCCTGCGTTGCGAGGATGAGAGTTACGAAGCTTTCACCTACGCCGCAAGACCCACCTTGCGGCATACCTGGACCGTCGCCGACACCATCTGCCGCACCGTCGAGCTCGGCGTGATCATCACGAATGCCGCGATCAGCGTGACGACCACCTATATCGACTGCCGCCCCGTCGCCTGTCTGAACTGTGCAACTCGGGCAAGAGGCCCCGCGAGGTCGTCTTCCTGGGCGCGCTGCCGCGCAACGCCATGGGCAAGGTGCAGAAGAAGCTGCTCTGCAGCTGAGTCCCCGGCCACAGCTTGGCCCCGGCCCCGGCCCGCCGCTATAGCGGCGGGCCGGGGCCGTCTTCGTTGCCGCTCTCGGTGCCGAGGGTGCGCATTCCCGGCCAACTCCGGGGGCACACGGTGCGCCGCGAACGGTTGTGGCAATCGCTCGCCCAACTCAGTGGGACGGTTGCCGACGGTGTCGCGCGGAGACCCCCGAACGCTTACTGGTTTCGACTGGGCCTGTAAAGAGGCAGGTAGACAAGGGTTACTGCGAGTGTGGTGCGGGCTCGAGGCACTGCTGCGTTCCCGTAGGCCTCGCGCCGGCGATAGCAGATGGACTGTGTGGTGCTTGAGAATGCTCTGTTTGGCCACCGGTTGCCAAGTGGTCTGCGCCACAGTTATAGTCAGCTCAGCGCGCTCACGAGTCGTCAGTGCGGGAGGAAGACCATGACACGCTCCACCTCATCGGGTGTCTCGTCCGCCTTGTCGGCGAGGCTGTTTCGCGCCCGGCGCCGTGACGGCGCCTCTGCCCGTCGGTTCTCGGCACACGGGGCTTCGGAGTTCCGCAGACATGCAGCCGGGTCATTCGCAGAAAACCGATTGTCAGCAGCGCGGTCGCAGCTCAGGGGCTGAGCGATGCACGATTCCGCCTCTTTCACGATCAACGAACAATCCTAGGGAGACCGCAATGAGAGAACGCTCATGGCTGGTTGGGCTCGTCGTGTTGCTGGTGGGTCTGCTCACCCTGTCGGCGTGCGCCGGCGGCGGCGGTTCGGCAGGCTCCGGGGGGAACTCGGATAAGCTCACTATTGGCGCGATCGGTAGTAATGCATGGTCGTTCGATCCAGTAGAAAGCAAGATTGGACCGATGCTCCAGTTTGTGCAGCCGGTTTACGATTCGCTCGTGAGGCGGGAACCCGACGGAACCCTTGTGCCCATGCTGGCGACCGATTGGAAGTACAACGCCGACCGGACGAAACTGACGTTGACCATCCGTTCGGGCGTGACCTTCACCGATGGGACCCCGGTGAACGCGGAGGCCGTGAAGGTCAACCTGGACAGGTTCCGCACCGGAAACGGACCCGATGCCAAGAAGTTGAGCCGGGTGGAGAACGTCGAGACCCAGGGTGAATCGACGGTGGTCCTCACCCTCTCGGACCGCGACCCCTCGCTCCTGGAGAACCTCGGCAACTCTGCGGGATTCATCGCCAGCCCCACCGCCATCGAGGCGGGGAACATCGGGACGGATCCGGTGGGCAGCGGCCCGTACACGCTCGACACCGCGAACTCGGTTGACGGTTCGGAGTACACGTACGTCAAGAACCCGGACTACTGGGACGAGTCGCTGCAGAAGTACGACACGATCGTCATCAAGCAGTTCAACGACACCACGTCGATGCTCAACGCGCTGCTCTCCGGCCAGATCGACGCGGGACCGCTCACGCCCAACACGGCGGAGCAGGCCAAGAACGCCGGCATGACCGAGTACCGCTACTCGACCGACTGGCAGGGACTGCTCATCTTCGACAGGGACGGCACTAAGATCCCGGCTTTGAAGGATCCGCGTGTCCGCCAGGCCATCAACTATGCGATCGACAAGAAGGCGCTGCTCGACCAGGTTCTCAACGGTTATGGCACCGTGACCAGCCAGATCCTGCCGCCGTCGGCCGACGGGTTCGCACCCGATCTGGACACGGCCTACCCGTACGACCCGGAGAAGGCCCGCAAGCTGTTGGCCGACGCGGGCTACGCGGACGGTTTCGCCGTGGAGATGCCGACCGTCTCCGGTCTGTTCCCGCAAGCCCTGGTCGCCGGGCTCGGAAAGTACCTTGGTGACGTCGGGATCGACGTGCGGTGGCAGCCCATCCAGGTGGCCGACCTCGTCGCAAGTCTGGCTCAAGGCAAGTACGCAATGAGCTGGTACTCCCTGTTCCAGGGGTCCGCGTGGGTCACAGCAACGCAGGTGATCCTGCCGGACGCTATCTATAACCCGTTCCACTCGAGCACCCCCGAGGTGGCCGCGACTCTGCAGAAGCTGCAGGACGGCGACGACGCCCAGCAGGCCGCGGCGGCGACCGATCTCAACGCCGAGATGACCGAGCAGGCGTGGTTCGCCCCCTTCTACCGCAAGGACGAGGTCTACTTCACCGCCGCCGGCACGACGACGAAGCCGCAGGCGCAACAGGTCGTGCCTTCGATCTACAACTTCGCGCCCGCGCAGTAACAGCACGGTGGCGCACTGATGGAGTTTCGATGATCTCGTTCATTACCCGACGATTGGCCGCCGGCGTCGTCGTCCTGTTCGCCGTGTCGACAGTCACCTTCTTTCTCCTGTACTTCTCGTCGGCCAACGTCGCCAGGGAGATCCTGGGCGACAATGCGACGGCGGAGCAGGTGGAGCTCAAGAAGAAGGCACTGGGCCTCGACCAGCCCCTGATGAGTCGTTACTGGGCCTGGTTGAAGGACGCGCTGCAGGGACAGTTCGGGGCGTCATGGTTCAGCGGCAGGTCGGTGACCGACAGCATCATGAGCAGGCTGCCGGCGACCATGTCGGTGGTGCTCGTGACGATCATCGTGGTCGCGATCGTTTCCGTGCTGATCGGTGTCGCCGCGGCCGTCCGGCGCGGATGGGTGGACCGGGGCCTGCAGGTGGTGTCGATCTCCGGTGCGGCGGTACCGCAGTTCGTCGTCGCCATCGTGATCGTGTCCGTCTTCGCGATCAGGCTCCGTTGGTTCCCTGCGACGGGCTATGAACGCTGGTCGGACGGCCCGGGGCTGTGGGCGGCGTCGATCACGCTGCCGGTGTTGGCGCTGACGGTGAGTGGCGTGGCGTCTACCGCGCAGCAGGTGCGCAGCTCGACGATCAAGGTGCTGGAAATGGATTACATCCGCACGCTCCGCAGCCGCGGGCTGGGATCGTCCGAGGTGCTGTTCCGCCACGCGCTCCGCGGCGCCAGCCCCGCCGGCCTCACCGTGCTGTCGCTGCACTTCATCTCGATCCTTGGCGGCGTGGTCGTGATCGAGCAGATATTCGCTCTGCCCGGCATCGGCTTCCTCGCGCTGGAATCGACAACGCGCGGCGACATGCCGGTCCTCATGGGGGTCGTCGTCTACACGGTCATCCTGGTGGTGGTCATCAACCTGCTCGTGGACCTGGCCGTCGGTTGGCTCAATCCGAAAGCGAGGGTCTCGTGAGCAGTACTGCGGAAGAGGATGTGCAGGCCGCTCGCACCGCGGCGGGCGACGCCCGCGATGCGAGCTTGTGGAAGCGCCTTGTCCGCAACCCGATGGGCGCGATCGCGCTCATGATCCTGGGGATCGTGGTGGTGGCGGCGGTGTTCGGGCAGTGGCTGGCCCCGCTGGATCCCGACCAGGTGGACCTCCAGGATGCTCTGCAGCCGATGAGCGGATCCCACTGGCTCGGCACCGACAGTGCGGGGCGCGACGTGCTCAGCCGCCTCATCGTCGGCAGCAGGACCACCCTG
Organism: Tomitella gaofuii; assembly: GCF_014126825.1. NCBI lineage: Bacteria > Bacillati > Actinomycetota > Actinomycetes > Mycobacteriales > Tomitella > Tomitella gaofuii. The sequence continues at coordinate 558,790 of NZ_CP059900.1, forward strand.
ATCGCGGCGGCGCTGGCGACTGTCGTCGCCATCGTCATCGGCGTTCCGTCGGGTCTTGTCGCCGGCTACTTCGGCGGCGCCCTGGACTCCGCGGCCAACTGGATCAACAACGTTCTGCTGTCCCTCCCTGCCATCATCGTCCTCTTGGCGGTGAGCGCCTCACTGGGCAAGAGCGTGTGGGTGTCGATGGCTGCCCTCGGCATCCTGATGTCGCCGGGGATGTTCCGATTGACGTACACCGCGGTGCAGAGCGTCCGCGGCGAGCTCTACGTGGACGCGGCACGGGTGTCCGGACTGAGCGATGTGACGATCGTCAGGCGTCACATACTCGTCGTGGTGCGCGCCCCGCTGGTCATTCAGGCGGCCATCCTCTGCGGCATCGCCATCGGCGTGCAGGCGATCCTGGACTTCCTGGGACTGGGCGACGGACTGTCGGCCACGTGGGGACTGATGCTGAGCGAGGGGTTCACGAACATCTACCGTGACCCGATGCTGGCGGTGTGGCCGGCGGTCGCGATCACGGTCACGGTGGCGGCCTTCGTGCTGCTCGGCAACGCCGTCCGGGATGCGTTGGAGGACAAGCCCCAGGCGCCGTCGACGCGGCGCAAGGGGCACAAGGTTCGGGGCGGCGGCGAGGTGGCCGGCGCCGTTCCCGCGCCGCCGGCCGCCGACCACCTGCTGTCCGTCGCGTCCCTCGGAATCGGGTATCCGCGCCCGGACCGCACGACGAAGCAAGTCGTCCAGGACGTGTCGCTGCACGTGGACCGCGGCGAGGTTCTTGGCCTCGTCGGCGAGTCGGGATCCGGGAAGACTCAGACGGCGTACGCGCTGCTGGGCCTGCTCCCCGACGAGGCGATGATCACCGGAGGGCGGGTCGTCTTCGACGAGCGGACCCTGGTGGCACCCGGCTCGGACCACCGCCGCGGCAAGACCTGGGAGGAAATACGCGGCAAGAGGATTGCGTACATCCCGCAGGAGCCGATGAGCAACCTCGACCCGAACTTCACGATCGGCCACCAGCTGGTGCGGCCGATGGTGAAGGTGCTGAAGGTCTCCCGGCGGGAGGCCAAGGCGAAGGTCCTGGAGCTGTTGACGGAGGTGGGGATCCCGGATCCGGCCAGGACGTTTGCGGCATACCCGCACGAGGTGTCCGGCGGCATGGCGCAGCGCGTCCTGATCGCTGGCGCCGTGAGCTGCAACCCGGACCTGCTCATCGCCGACGAACCGACGACGGCGCTGGACGTGACCGTGCAGGCGGACGTGCTCGATCTCCTCCGGCATCTGCAGCAGCGCAGGAACATGGCCGTCGTACTGGTCACCCACGATTTCGGCGTCGTCGCCGACCTCTGCGACCGGGTCGCGGTCATGCAGAACGGCCGCATCGTCGAAACCGGGACAGTACGCGACGTCCTGCGGTCGCCGTCCGCGGAGTACACGGGGGAGCTGCTCGGGGCGGTGCTGGAAGGAAAGGAGCCGATGACGACGCTGAGCACCACGATTGGTGAAGAACCCGTCGCCCGGCCGACGGCTTCGAGTGTGGCGGAGGCCGACCTGTGCTGACAAACGACAGCGCCGACACGGGCGGACGGCTTCTCGATGTGGACCGGCTCGTCGTCGACTACCCCGGTAAAGGATTCCGGGCCAAGCCGTTCCGGGCGTTGACCGATATCGACGTCGCAATCGACGCGGGTGAGACGCTGGGGCTGGTGGGGGAGTCGGGCTCGGGCAAGACCACCCTGGGGCGGGCGGTCCTGGGACTGACGCCGATCACCGGCGGCGGCATCCGGTTCGACGGTACTGACATCACGCGCGCCGACAGGAGGACTCGGCGCGCGCTGAGCCGTGACCTGCAGGTGGTCTTCCAGGACCCGTACACCTCGCTCAACCCGTCCATGACCATCGGTGACATCCTGTCGGAGCCGCTGACGGTCCAGGGGCAGGAGAAGTCGGCGGCCCGGAACCGTGTGCGCGAGGTGCTCGACCAGGTCAGCCTTCCGCGGGATGCGATCAAGCGCCTGCCGCGGGAGTTCAGCGGCGGGCAGCGGCAGCGCATCGCCATCGCGCGGGCGCTCGCCGTGCGCCCGAAGCTCATCGTGTGCGACGAGCCGGTCAGCGCCCTCGACCTGTCGACGCAGGCGAAGGTGCTGGACCTGCTGTTGGAGATCCGTCGCGAAACCGGCGTGGCCTACCTGCTCATCTCGCATGATCTGGACGTGGTCCGGCACATCAGCCACCGCGTCGCGGTGATGCGCGCGGGCACGATCGTCGAGCAAGGCCGCGCGGAGACGGTCACCGGCAGCCCGAGCCATCCGTACACGCGGCGGCTGTTGCTTGCCTCGCCGGTGGCCGATCCGGACCGGCAGCGTGAGCGGCGGTCGCACCGTCGCCGGCTGATTGACGAACAAGAGATGGATGGAGCTGCCGTACAGGCGCATTGATCGAATGCCAAGGCGATGAACACGCGGCCGGATCGGTGGTCACGGAGCGCTGTGAATCGGTCGTAGTCGAGTTCTACGTCGTCACGTCGTAGGGGAAAGAGGGACAAGTGGATCTGCAGCGTATGGCGCGCATCGGTTCGGTGGACGAGCGCTTCCAGTCGTACAACATCGAGATGGTCGCGGTGACCGGAGGCAATTTCTGGAAGCCTTATGATGCGGTGCGCCCCGCATCGGGCGTGTCCACCGAATCGTCGGACGCGGACGGTCCAGCCGGCCTCGACCCGGGGATGTTCCAGTACCGGCCGCCGCGGGATCTGTCGGAGCCGCGGTTGCGAAAGCTCGCCGCCGCGCTCGGACCGTCCTACGTTCGGGTGAGTGGCACGTGGGCCAACTCCACCTACTTCGCCGACACGGACACCCCGCCAGCGGAGGCACCCGAGGGATTCAGGGGCGTCCTGACCCGCAACCAGTGGCGCGGGGTCGTCGACTTCGCGGACGCTGTGGACGCGAAGATCGTCACGTCGTTCGCCATCAGCGAGGGAACGCGGGACAACTCCGGCAGGTGGACATCCGCGCTGGCGGAGCGATGGCTTGAATTCACTCACTCGGTAGGAGGAATGATCGCTGCCGCGGAGTTCATGAACGAACCCAACACGGGTCCGTCTGGGGGGACGCCAGAGGGTTATAGTGCCGAAGACTATGGGAAAGACTTTGCAAATTTTGCAACATTTTCTGATTGTGTTGCACCTGAAATGATTGTACTTGGGCCGGGCTCGGGTGGAGACCGCCGCGTAACAGAGGGGCGAGGCGAGCGTTCCGATGCTTTCGCTGAGTTCTTTGAATCCGCGGGGATGCTTTACACTTCCGACTTGCTTGCGGCGACGGGTCCGGCTGTCGACGCGTTCTCCTATCACCACTATGGGGCCGTGTCGGAGCGCGGCGCGGTGTTGGGGCTTCCGCAGACCACTCCGGACGACGCGACATCGGACGAATGGCTGGACAGCACCTACGCGAGCTGCAAATTCTACAGCGAAATGCGGGACGAGTACGAACCAGGAAAGCCACTGTGGCTGACTGAGGTCGCGGAAAGCGGATGTGGCGGGAACCACTGGGCGGGGACCTTTCTGGACACGTTCCGCTATGTCGACCAATTGGGTCGGCTGGCGCAGGAGGGTGTGCAGGTGGTCATGCACAACACCCTGGAATCAAGCGACTACGCCTTGCTCGACGAGGACGATTTCACCCCGCGCCCCAACTATTGGGCCGCGGTGCTGTGGCAGCGATTGATGGGGAGGATCGTGCTGGATCCGGGCGACGGCGGCCCCGACGGCCTCCGGGTTTACGCGCACAGCCACCGCGACGCTTCCGGCGGGGTGTCGCTCGTTGTCCTCAACGCTGATCGCGCGCAGTCCCGCACCTTCGCGGTTCCGGCCGATGCCCTGCGGTACACGCTCGATGCGGACCGGCTCGATTCCGGTCGTGTGCGGCTCAACGGGCGGTACCTCGAGCTCGACGCCGACGGCACCGTGCCGGAGCCGGCCGGTGAGCCCATCGGCGCGGGCGATCTGGTGCTAGCCCCCGCCTCGATCACGTTCGTCGCGATTCCCGATGCGGCCCATCCAGCGTGCGCGTGACGGCCCGCGAAGAAGAGGTGGCAATCGGTTGCCATCGGAATTGGGCAGGTTTACAATTTCCGTTATGAGCGAGGACGACAGCACCGCTGCGGCCGCGGGATCACTGTCGGCGCGCCCGGCGGCGACGATATACGACATCGCCGACCTCGCCGGGGTGAACCCGTCCACCGTGTCGCGCGCGCTGACGAAGCCCGGCCGCATCAGCGCACGTACCGAGAAGAAGATCCGCGACGCCGCCGCGCAGCTGAACTACCGGGTCAACCCGATGGCCCGCGCGCTGCCGACGGGGCGCACCCGCACGCTGGGCCTGCTGGTCGCCGACCTCACCAACCCGATGTTCTTCGACGTGATGCGCGGGGCGGAGCAGTCGGCGAGCCGCAGCGGCTACACCCTGGTGCTGGCCGAATCGCAGGAGTCGGGGGAACGCGAGCTGCAGGCGGCGGGCCGGGTGGCGCCGTCCGTCGACGGGCTGGTGCTGGTGACCACGCGCATGACGGACGACGAGATCTGCCGCATCGCCGGGGGAAAACCGCTGGTGGTGGTCAACCGCCGCGTCGAGTCGATCCCGGCGGTGGTGCCCGACTTGCAGTCCGGGGTGGGCGAGGCGCTCGAGCACCTGCACGGCGCGGGGCACCGGTCGGTGGCGTACCTGTCCGGCCCCGCACGGTCGTGGATGAGCCGGGCCCGTTGGGAGCTCATTCTCGACGGGGCGGTCGCGCTGGGCATGAACGTGGTCGAGATCGGGCCGAACGCGCCGACGCTCGACGGGGGACGCGCCGCGCTCACGCGGGTGCGCGCGGCCGGCGTGACGGCGGTGATCGCCTACAACGACCTCGTGGCGATCGGCCTCATGCAGCAGGCGCAGGAGGGCGGGTTGGACGTCCCGGGCGCGATGAGCATCGTCGGGTTCGACGACATCTTCGGCTCCGACTTCACCTCGCCCAAGCTCACGACCATCTCGATCCCGTACGAGCGCATCGGCGAGCTGGCCATCGGCGAGGTGCTCGCGCTCATCGGCGACGCGCCCGGCGTGACGACGGATCCGGGCGCCGCGGAGGGGACGAGCGGGGTGGCCGCGGCGGATCTCGCGACGCGCCTCACGGTGCGGGGCTCGACGGGGCCGGCGCGCGGCACCTGACGGGCCGCCGCGGCGCAGCGGCCGCCCCCCACAACGTTTTGGCAATCGATTGACACAGTAAGGAAGGCCATTGGTCACCGACGCATCGGCACAGGGATGGGAGCTCGATCCCGACAGGCTCTTCCCCGCCGACCCGACCATCCGCGGGATCGCGCGCGAGCTCTACGCCGCGGTGGCCCGCCGGCCGATCCTCTCGCCGCACGGCCACGTGCCGGCCGCGCTGCTGCGCGACAACGTCCCGTTCGCGAACGCCACCGAGCTGTTCCTCCGCCACGACCACTACGTCACCCGTCTGCTGCACGCGGCGGGCTTCACGCTGGAGGAGGTCGGCGTCCCCGCGTTGGACGGCACGCGCCCCGCCGCACCGCCGCGCGAGGCGTGGCGCCGGTTCTGCGCGCACTGGCCGCACTTCGCCGGCACCGCCTCCGCCTACTGGTTGCGGGACGTGTTCGTGACGCAGTTCGGCATCACCGAACAGCCGAGCGCAGAGAACGCTGACGCGCTCTTCGACCGGATCGGCGCGCGCCTGGCCACCGACGCGTTCCTGCCGCGCGCGTTGTTCGACCGGTTCGACATCGCGCTGCTCGCCACCACCGACGACCCGCTCGACGACCTGGCCGCGCACAGCGCACTCGCCGCCGACCCCGGCTTCCGCGGCCGCGTGGTCCCCACCTTCCGGCCCGACGCCTACCTCGACCCGTCGACCCCGGGCTGGCACGAATGCGTCGCGCTGTTGGCGCGGCGGCACGGCACGCCGGAATCCAGCTACGACGGCTACCTCGACGCGCTCCGGGAACGCCGGCGGTACTTCCTCGACCACGGCGCGGTCTCCGCCGACCACGGCGTGCGCGAGCCGCTCACGGTGGAGTTGGACCGCGACGACGCGGCCGCGCTGTTCACCCGGCTGCTGCGCGGCGCCGGCACCGCTGCGGACGCGCGCCTGTTCGCCGGCCACATGCTCTTCGAGATGGCGCGGATGAGCGTCGACGACGGCCTGGTGATGACCGTCCATCCGGGCGTGCACCGCAACCACAGCACCGACACCTTCGAGGTCTACGGGCCGGACACGGGGCATGACATCCCCGTGCGCACCGAGTACGTGCAGTCGATGCAGCCGCTGCTGCGCCGGTTCGGCACCGCCCCCGGCTTCCACCTGGTGCTGTTCACCGTCGACGAGACCGTGTATTCGCGGGAGATCGCGCCGCTGGCCGGCTTCTACCCCAGCGTGTACATCGGCGCCCCCTGGTGGTTCCTCGACGCGCCCGACGCCGTCGGCCGATTCCGCGCCGCCACCACCGAGACCGCCGGCTTCTACCGGAGCTCCGGGTTCATCGACGACACCCGGGCCTTCCTCTCGATCCCCGCGCGGCACGACATGTCGCGGCGGCTCGACGCGGCCTACCTGGCCCGGCTCGTCGCCGAGGGGCGGCTCGACGAGGCTTCCGCCCACCGGATCATCGACGATCTCGTGGATGCCCAGCCGCGGAAGGTGTTCAAGCTGTGACGCCCACCGGATCACCCGCCGTGGCACCGCCGCTCACCCGCGCCGCGGTGGCCGCGCCGGCGCCGCCGGTGCGCATCGTGCACATGGGCCTCGGCGCGTTCCACCGTGCGCATCAGGCTTGGTACACGGCCCGCAGCGCCGACGCGGACGCGTGGGGCATCGCGGCCTTCACCGGCCGGTCGCCGCAGGCCGCCGAGGAACTGTCCGCGCAGGGCGGCCTGTACACCTTGATCGAGCGGGGCGACGACGAGGACCGCGCAGTGATCGTGCCGAGCATCAGCGCCGCCCTCGACGGTGCGGACATGACGGCGTTCCGCGCGCACGTGTCCGCGCCGGCGACCGCGGTCGTGACGCTGACGGTGACCGAGCCCGGGTACCACCTGCGGCCGGACGGCGAGATCGACCTCGACGATCCCGCGGTGGCCGCCGACATCCGCGGGCTGTCCGCAGAGCCCGCGTCGGCCGCGCCGACCACGGCGCCGGGGCGCCTTCTCGCAGGGCTGGAGGCGCGGCGACGGGGCAGGGCCGGGCCCATCGCCGTCGTGCCCTGCGACAACATCCCCGCGAACGGCGCCCTCGTGCACCGCGCGCTGACGCGCCTCGCCGGCGAGGTCGATCCGGGGCTCGCCCGGTGGATCGAGGAGACCGTCGCATTCGTCTCGACCTCCGTCGACCGCATCACCCCGCGCACCACCGACGCCGACCGCGCCGCCACGACGGCGCTCACCGGCTACGCCGACGCCGCCCCCGTGGTGACCGAGCCGTTCACCGACTGGGTCCTCAGCGGCGAGTTCCCCGCCGGCCGCCCGGAGTGGGAGAGCGCCGGGGCGCGGATCGTCGCGGACATCGCGCCGTTCGAGCAGCGCAAACTGCGGCTGCTCAACGGCGCGCACAGCCTGCTCGCGTACCTCGGGATCCTCCGCGGGCACGGCACTGTCGCCGAGGCCATCGCGGATCGCGGCTGCCGGTCCGCCGTCGAGGAGTTCTGGGCCGAGGCGCGCCGCGGGATGCCGCCGGCGCTCGGCGCCGAGGACTACTGCGCCGCCCTGACCGCGCGCTTCGCCAACCCGCGCATCGCCCACCACCTGCGTCAGATCGGCATGGAAGGCGTGAGCAAGCTCGCCGTGCGCGTCACCCCGGTGGCACGACAGGAACGCGCCGCCGGGCGGAGTGCCGCCGGATGCGTTGTGCCCCTGGCCGCCTGGACTGCACTTGCCACGCGCGGCCGGCTGCCGGCCGACGCCCACGCCGACGCCGTCCGGCGGGCCGCCCACGCGGACGACCCCGCCGCCGCCCTGATCGCGCTGCTCGACGCGGAGCTCGCCGCCGACGCGCCCTTCCTCGACCGGATCCGCAGGTGCGCCGCCGAACTGGGCGGGCCGCAGTCCACCGAACGCAACCCCCACTGAAACGAGAGAACCCATGCTGACACCGCAGAACAGTGCCACCCGCGAGCTCGTGAACCTCGACGGACTCTGGGCGTTCGCCGTCGACACCGACCGGGTCGGCTTCGACGAGCAGTGGTGGACGCGGCCGCTGCAGACCACGCTGGAGGCGCCCGTGCCCGCCAGCTACAACGACCTGTTCGTCGACCCGCGCATCCGCGACCACGTGGGCTGGGTGTGGTACCAGCGCACCGTCCGGGTGCCGCGCGGCTGGAACGGGCAGCAGATCATCGTCCGCGTCGACTCGGCCATGCACGAGGGCATCGTCTACGTCGACGGCACACAGGTGGCGCACCACGACACCGGCGGCTACACGCCGTTCGAGGCGGACGTCACCGAGCACGCGACCGCGGGGACCGAGCTCCGGCTGACGATCGCCGTCAACAACGAGCTGTCGAACGTGACGATCCCGCCGGGCGAGGTCACCGTCGACGCCCGGGGCCGCCGCAAGCAGAAGTACTATCACGACTTCTACAACTATGCGGGCCTGGCACGGTCGGTGTGGCTGGCGAGCCGCCCGCAGACCCACGTCGCCGACGTCACCGTCACCACCGGTTACGAGGGCATGACCGGATCGGTCGATGTGGACACGCAGCTCAGCGGCGACGGCGCAGACGTCCGGCTCACCCTGCGCGACGCCGAGGGGGAGGTCGTCGCCCGCGCGGACGGTGCGCACGCACGGTTGACGATCGACGACGTGACGCTGTGGCAGCCGGGTGCGGCGTACCTGTATGAGCTCACGGTCGAGGCGCACGACGGCGGCGGCCTCGTCGACGAGTACACGCTGCCCGTGGGCGTGCGCACCGTCGAGGTGCGTGGCGCCGAGTTCCTCATCAACGGGGAACCCTTCCGCTTCACCGGGTTCGGCCGCCACGAGGACACCCCTGTGCGGGGCAAGGGACACGACAACGCCTACCTGGTCCACGACTTCCAGCTGATGGAGTGGATGGGCGCCAACTCGTTCCGCACCTCCCACTACCCGTACGCGGAGGAGGTGATGGACTTCGCGGACCGGCACGGCATCGTCGTGATCGACGAGGTCGCCGCCGTGGGGCTCAACCTCGGCGTGGCCAGCGGGCTGTTCGGTACGGAGGCGAAGCGCACCTTCAGCCCCGAGTACATCAACGACGAGACGCAGGCAGTGCACAAGGAGCACATCCGCGAGCTCATCGCCCGCGATAAGAACCACCCGTCCGTGGTGATGTGGTCGATCGCCAACGAGCCCGGCTCGCACGAGGACGGCTCGCGGGAGTACTTCGAGCCCCTCGTGACGCTCACCCGCGAACTGGACCCGACCCGCCCGGTGACGTTCGTGAACATGATGCTCGCCGTCGCCGGCCAGGACAGGATCTCGGACCTGTTCGACGTGCTCTGCCTCAACCGTTACTACGGCTGGTACGTCGACACCGGCGACCTGGAGGCCGCGGAGGCCGGCCTGGAGCAGGAACTGTCGCAGTGGCAGGAGATGTACGGCAAGCCGATGATCATGACCGAGTACGGCGCCGACACCATGCAGGGGATGCACTCGGTGTGGGACACCCCGTGGACCGAGGAGTACCAGGTGGCGCTGCTGGACATGTTCCACCGGGTGCACGATCGCATCCCCGCCATGATCGGCGAGCACGTGTGGAACTTCGCCGACTTCCAGACCTCGGCCGGGATCATCCGCGTGGACGGCAACAAGAAGGGCGTGTTCACCCGCGACCGCAAGCCCAAGGCCGCCGCGCACGCCCTGCGCAGGCGATGGACCGGCGGCCCCGCCTGACCCCGACCCGACCCGCCCGATTCCTCCCCGCACCCAGGAGATTCCATGAAGATCGACAAGGCCGAGGTGATCGTCACCAGCCCGGACCGGAACTTCGTGACCCTCAAACTGACCACCGACGACGGCGTCACCGGACTCGGTGATGCGACGCTCAACGGCCGCGAGCTGGCCTGCGTGGCCTACCTCGACGAGCATGTGGTGCCGCTGCTCATCGGCCGCGACCCCGCGAACATCGAGGACACCTGGCAGTTCCTCTACCGTGGCGGATACTGGCGCCGCGGGCCAGTGACCATGGCGTCGATCGCCGCGGTGGACATGGCGCTGTGGGACATCAAGGGCAAGGTCGCGGGCATGCCCGTGTACCAGCTGCTCGGCGGCGCATCGCGCCACGGCCTGATGGCGTATGGGCACGCCTCCGGCAAGGAGACCCCGGAACTGTTCGACTCGATCCGGTCCCACCAGGAGCGCGGTTACCGTTCCATCCGCGTGCAGACGGGGGTGCCCGGGCTGGAATCGATCTACGGCATCGCCTCCAACCACGGCCTGCCCGGCAATGAGGGCGTGCGCTACGACCACGAACCCGCGCAGCGCGGGGCGCTGCCGATGCAGGAGGACTGGGACACCCGCGCCTACCTGCGGCACGTGCCCGGCGTGTTCGAGGCGGTGCGCGCCGAGTTCGGCCCCGAGCTGCCGCTGCTGCACGACGCGCACCACCGGATGACCCCGCTCGAGGCCGCGCGGCTCGGCAAGTCTCTGGAACCCTACGACCTCGTATGGCTGGAGGACTGCACGCCGGCGGAGAACCAGGAGGCGCTGCGCCTGGTGCGCCGGCACACCACCACGCCGCTGGCCATCGGCGAGGTGTTCAACGCGGCATGGGATTTCCAGACGCTCATCACCGAGCAGCTCATCGACTACGTGCGCGCCGCGTCGACGCATTTCGGCGGGATCACGCCGCTGAAGAAGCTCGCCGACTTCGCGGCGATGTACCAGATCAAGACCGGCTTCCACGGCCCCACCGACATCTCGCCGGTCGGGTTCGCCGCGCAGCTCCACGTGGGCATGGCGATCCACAACTACGGCCTGCAGGAGTACATGGAGCACGGGGAGAAGACGAACCGGGTGTTCCGGCAGTCGATGAGGTTCACCGACGGCTACCTGCACCCGGGGCAGAAGCCGGGGCTCGGCGTCGACCTGGACGTGGACGAGGCCGGAAAGTACCCCTACGCCACCGCGTACCTGCCCTACAACCGGCTCGCCGACGGCACGATGCATGACTGGTGACCACGTGACGGTGCCGGTCGCCGAGCTCACCGCCGCCGTGCGACGGGCGGCGGGGCCGGGGCCGCTCGTCGTCGTGATGGGGGTGTCCGGGTGCGGCAAGACGACGATCGGCGCGGGACTGGCCGAGCTGCTCGGCATCCCGTTCCTCGACGGCGACGACCTGCACCCGGCGGCGAACACGGCGAAGATGGCCGCCGGCATACCGCTGGACGACGACGACCGGTGGCCGTGGCTCGATCGGGTCGGCGACGCGCTGGCCCGTGCCCGCGGAACCGGCGTGGTGATCGCCTGCTCGGCGCTCAAGCGCCGCTACCGCGACGCGATCCGCGCCCACGCACCGGAGGTGGTGTTCGTGCACCTCGCCGCGCCGAAAGAGGTGGTGACCGAGCGCGTCGCGGCGCGCACAGGACACTTCATGCCCGCGGCGCTGCTCGACTCCCAGTACGCGGACCTGGAGTCGCCGGGGGAGGGTGAGCGGTGCATCACCGTCGACGTGACGGGGGCGTTGCCGCCGGGGTGGTAGGGGTGAGCCGGTATTCGGCGGTGCGTAATACGCCGTAGTACGATCCGAAGAGGAGTCGGGCCGTTGGATCGCCGCCGCTACAAGAGGGGCCTGATATGACCGAATCCACGCTGGAAGAGCTGATCAACGCCGAAGCGGAGCACGCAGAACAGAACATGGACGCGCAGCCGACGCCGGACACGGTCATCACGCGTCCTGGTCACGCGCGGTCCACTGTGTTTTCAGTGCGGCTGAATCCGGACGAGGCCGCCGCACTGCAGGCCTACGCCAACGACGCGGGGTTGCCCGCCTCGACGCTCGTCCGTTCGTGGATCATCGACCGGCTCCGTGGCGCCGGACCGTCCGACGCGCTGCGCACCGTCGTACGCGAAGAAGTGCGGGCGGCCGTGCGCGAGGAACTCGCCGGCCACCGCCCGGCCGGTTGAGGAACGGCGAAGAGGATCAGGCGTCCCGCAGCCCTTCACCCCTCGCCGAGCACCGACGTCAACCATGCAAGGTCCAGCTCGGCGCGGCGTCGCCTCTCGGCCTCGCGAGTGAACAGATCCAGTGTCTTCGTCAAGACGAGAGTGTGCGGGCTGCCGGTGCGGCGCGTCTGATGCCGCACCGGCAGGTCCGCGTCGTCGATCGCCTGGTGAATCGCCTGGCGTCGCGGTTTCGCCAGCGGCCACTCCAGTGTGCGGGCGCTCGCGGAGTGGAGAAACTCGGCGAGGCGCTGCGCATCGGCATCGTCGCCACCGGACCAGGGGATCGACCAGTCGTCCGGCGCCCTCGGCGTCTCCTGCGTCATGCCGAGCAGTTGCTGCCGGGTGGCCTCGGCGATCGCGGCGAAGGGCTGCTCGTGCAGCGGCACCTCCGAACGCAGGATCTCCATGAGCAATGGAATCGCATTCTCGCCCAGTGCTCGAAACTCCTCGGCGATGGTCGCCGCCGACGCGTCGTCCGTCACCGACAGGACGGCCAATGCTGCCGCGCCGAGCTTCTCGAGTCGTTCGGTCCTGACCAGCCTGTCCCGGAGCCCGGCACGTCCACGAGCCACAGTGAGCAGCCACTCCTGCATTTCGCGGACGATCGATTCGGCGACCACATGCGCGTCGGCGTCCTCGAGCGCGCGGCACAACGGCGGCAGCGTCGCTTCCACCCATCCCGAGTAATCGCGCCAGCCCACGCGGAACCCGTTGGCCCACTTGCGAAGCAATCCACGAATCCAGGGGGTCGGATAGGCGTGTGCGAGGTCGGCGAGCTGCGGTGCAATATCGACCGACACCATCTCCAGTGTGAACGGCGCCAGGATTCGTGACGCGGCGCCACCGTCCTGGACGCCGGCGGCCACGGACAGCGCTTCGGGGAGGGCGTCCGCCGGCAGGTCATCGAAGTAGGGGGCCAGTGCCTCGGCCGCGCCGCGTCCCCGCTCCAGGTCACCGGCCGCGATCGCCTGGCGGACCGTGCCCAGTGCCCACGCGGGGCTCGCCTCGGCGCGCGTGGCGGATGCGTGCGTCCGTGGCCAGACGATGAGGGCGGCGCGCCGGTACCAACGGTCGACCGTGTTGCCGTAGTTGCCCATGAAGCCTTCGTATTCGGAGGCGTACGGCTGCAGCATGGCGGACGGTGTCACCGCGCACACGTCCTCGTCGCGGAGGGGAAGCCGGATTGTGCCCGGGCTCTCGGCGTCGTCCCACCACGTCAGGGTGACGGAGCCGTCCACGCGCTCGCCGAGCTCGTAGTCGTCGTCCCCGCCGTCGAAGTCGTCCGCATCGAAATCGTCGTAGTACCTGTAGCCGCTGCCGGTGGGCCGCGCGTCCCACGTCTCCTGCACCTCGGCGAGCGCAAGCGCGGATTCGCATTCGGCCGCGCTCGCCGCCGCGCGGAGCAATGCCACCCGTTCCGCATCCGCCCCCTTGAGCAGGCCCGGCGTGAGCCCGTGGCGGCTGTACTCGTGGTCGAGCAGGAAGGCCAGGCGGGTCGGAATGCCGAGTTCGCGGCCGTAGGGGCTGCGGACCGGCGTGCTGAAGTGCTCCGTGAGAAGCGCCGACGCCTCATCGGCGGGGCCCGCGAATCGCGGCTTCGACCCGGTCTCCAACACCAGGTTGTACGTCGCGGTGACGCGGTGGCCCGTGCGCACCGGCAGTACCTGGTGGCGGCGGTCCGCGTAGAACGCGACCAGAACCAGCTCGTCGCGCGAACCCTGGAACTGCCTGATCGTGCCGCCGTCGTCGATGGCGAGCTCGCCGCCGTTGTGTGCGGACGGCAGCATCACCACCAGGCTCGCCACCATCCCGTCGTGTTTCTCGGAATCCTGGTGCGGCGCGAAGAACTGCCCTTTGCCATACACCAGCAGTGAGTGGAACTCGGGGCGCAGGCGTGTGCCGTGCTGGAGGCCGAGCGTCTCGCCCAGCCGCTCCAGGGCATCGGCGAGTTCCTCGTCCCACCCCGCGCCGTCGAGGTGCACCAATTCGGCCGGCACCTCCCACGTGTCGCGGACGTCCGTGTCGAGCAGGGTCTCCTCGCCCTTGCCGAAGTGTGCGGGATGGGCGATCGAGATGAGTTTCTTCGCCTGTGGGGCGCGGATCGGCAGAGGCACCACGCCGAGGCCGTCCACCGACAGGGCGAGCGTCCGCGCCGGAAGGCGGAGCGTCGCGGTGTCCTGCGTGTTCGTCTCGGATCCCGCCAGCAGGCGCCGCAGGGTTTCGCGTGGGGGGATGGCCATGGCTTCTCCCTTCGTAGTGGTGCGGGTACAGCGTGCCCGAGCCGCGTCGGCGGCCGCCCCTCACCCCCGCGCCAGCACCTCGACGTGCGGGATGACGAGCACCCCGTCGGGATCCTGCGCCCACCGCAGCCAGGCGGCGGAGATCTCCTCCAACTCGTCGTGCGTCGCCCAGCCGGCGTCGGTGAGCTGGGCGGCGATCGCCGAGTGCAGGATCCGCTCCGCCCACATCCCGCCCCACCAGGCGCGCGACCGCGCATCGGCGAAGCACCACGTGCTGGACGAGACCTGCACGTCGGCGAACCCGGCGGCGCGCGCCCACGCGGGCAGGCGCCGGCCCGCGTCGGGCTCGCCGCCGTTCGCCCGAGCCGCCGGCGGTACAGCTCCAACCAGCGGTCCAGTTCGGGCGGCTGCGGGAACCACGTGAAACCGGCGTAGTCGGCGTCGCGCACCGCCACCACCCCGTCCGGCCGGCACACCCGCCGCATCTCGCGCAGCGCCTGCACCGGATCACCGACGTGCTGAAGCACCTGGTGCGCGTGGACCACGTCGAACGCGTCGTCGGGGAGATCGAGCCGGTGCGCGTCCGACACGACGCACCGCACGTCCACGCCCCGCTCCGCGCAGGCGGCGCGCGTGAGCGACACGGTCTGCTCGGTCGACTCCACCGCAGTGACGTGGCCGGGCGCGACGGCCTCCGCCAGGTCTGCGGTGATCGTGCCCGGCCCGCTGCCCACGTCGAGCAGGTCCATTCCGGCGCGCAGGTGCGGCAGCAGGTAGGCGGCCGAATCCGCAGCGGTGCGCACGTTGTGCGAGCGCAGCACGGACTCGTGGTGGCCGTGCGTGTAGACGGCGGCGTCGGGAGAGTGCTGAGGGTGCGGCACGGGTGCTCCTAGGGTCGGTCGTGCATCCACGACCGACCCTATGGCTACCGATTCAGTATTTGGAACAGCTATCTCAAGATATGAGAAGTAAAGTCAGTCGACGTGAATCGTCCCGTGGCACGTGATCGACGGGAAACCCCACAGCTCGTGATGGTTGTAGGAGTTGAACGTCAGCGCCACGTCACCCGGCCCGCTGTCGATCACGTAGCCCGGCGTCATGTGGGAGCCCGGATTGGCCACCCGCATGGAATCGTGGATCGTCCCGGACGCCCCCGTCTGCAGGTTGGTCCAGTCGAGGGTGAAGTCCGACGTGTAGCCGCCCGCGAAGAACCAGAAGCTGCTGGGGTTGAAGTCCACCTTCGCCTGCCCCGGCGCCTCGGTGTCCTGCAGGACGTAGACCTGGCTGAACGCATACGGTTGGTCGACGATGTACGGGCTGAGTCCGATGCAGGGCTGGTCCATCGGCACCACATCCGAATGCAGCTCCGCGCCGGCGACGCCCGCGCCGCCCACTGTCAACGCGGCCGCGCAGCCGCCCGCCGCAAGGCCCGCACCGATCTTCCTGACGCGTCCCATCATCGCCGCTCCTCCCTCAGTGGTAGCCCGTAAGTCTAAGCCGGTTGGCTCGCTTCTGGAAGAGGAGCGGCGCAACATGGAACGCCGGCCGCTCACTTGACGCCGGCCTCGCCGGTCACGCCGTGCGGAACACCTGCACCACCGACGGCCGGGGCGCCGCGACCTGGCCGGGCTTCGGCGCGCCCGTGACGTAGTCGGGGAACAGCGAGTGCGGCTGGGCGAAAGACCCGTCCTCGCCCGGGTGCTGCACGGCTACGAACACGTTGCCCTCCTCCTCATGGATGAGCGGGCCGCAGGTCTCGGCCTCGCGGGGGACGGCGAGGAACTGCTCGACCCGCCCGCGGCGGTCCCCGTCGAGCGTCACGCGGAACAGCCCGTCGTTGTAGCCGATGGTGCCCGGCGCGCCGTCGGTGGAGATCCACAGGTTGCCCGAGCGGTCGAACGCCAGGTTGTCCGGGCACGAGATCGCCGAGACCTTGTCCGCCGGATAGCCGCTGAAATAGGTTGCCTCGTTCGTCGCCGGATCACCGCACACCAGCAGCAGGTTCCATCCGAACTTCTCCGCCGTGGCGTCGCCGCCCGCCTCCTCGATCTCCACGACGTGCCCGTCGCGGTTCTCGTGCCGCGGGTTGGCCTCGTCGGCGCCGGCCCTGCCGTCCGTGCCGCGCTGGGTGTTGTTGGTGCAGGCCACGTAGACGCGTCCCGTCTTGGGGTTGGGCTCGACGTCCTCGCAGCGATCCATCTTGGTGGCGCCCACCTTGTCCGCGGCCATCCGCGTGAACACGAGCACCTGCTCGACGGACATCCCGGGCACCGCGGATCTGCCGTTCTTGACCAGCGGCAGCCACGTGCCGGAGCCGTCGAACCGGCCGTCGGACGGGAGCGCCCCGCTGCCGTCGATCTGCGCCGGATCCGAATCGCCCTGGAACCGCGCCACATACAGATCCCCTTCGGTGAGGAGCTTCTTATTGTGGGCGCGATCGCCCTCCCGGTACTTGCGTCGGGAGACGAACTTGTAGAGGTAGTCGAAACGCTCGTCGTCGCCCATGTAGGCCACCGCTTTGCCGTTACGCGCCAGCGCCACCGTCGCGCCCTCGTGCTTCATCCGGCCCAGCGCGGTGTGCTTCACCGGCGTCGACGACGGATCGTTCGGGTCGATCTCGACGATGTAGCCGAACCTGTTGGGCTCGTTGCGGAACCCGTCCTGCCGGGCGTCGAATCGGCGGTCGGTCTTCTCCCACCCGTTCGACGTCTCCTCGGGGTTGAGACCGTACCGCTTCTCCTCGGCGCTGGCGCCCTGGGCGCGGAAGTACCCGTCGAAGTTCTCCTCGCCGGACAGGATCGTGCCCCACGGGGTGGTGCCGCCGGCGCAGTTGCCGATCATCCCACGCACCCGCCGCCCGGACGGATCGTCGGCCGTCATCATCATCTCCGAACCCGCTGCGGGGCCGGTCAGCTCGAACTCCGTGTCCGCCGTGATCCGCCGGTTCAGTCGCCCGCCGCGCACGTACGTCCACGGTTCGCGCGCCGACGCGCGCTCGAGCTCCACCACGGAACCGCCGTGTGCCGCCTTCGCGATGCCGTGCCGCTCGGCCTCCGCCGGACCACCGGTCTCCGGGAACATCAGGTCCGGGTTGACGTATTCGTGGTTGCAGTACAGCAACGCCTTGCGCCCGTCCTTGGTGCGTAGGATCTCCAAGTAGTCGTTGTTATAGCCGAACTGGCGCGCCTGGGCCTTCGCGGACTGCGCATGCAGGTTGAACTCCGGTGCATCGCTGAACAACGGGTCGCCCCAGCGCAGGATCGGCCGCCAGTCGTATCCGCCCGGGACGGTGACGGCGTCGACGGACTTGTCCACCGGTGCGATGGGGGCGAACGCCAACGGGCCGCCCGTCGCGCCCGCCCCGCCGCCGGAACCCGCGGCACTGCCGAGCGACCCCGTCGTGGCCGCCCCGCTGGAACCGCACGCGGCGAGCGTCACCGCCATCGCACCCACGGCGCCCGCCCCCAGCAGCCGGCGCCGCGAGAACCCGGCCGAGACGATGTCACGGAAGTACTCGTTGGGCGAGTCGTTGCACACCGGCCGGGTGCAGGCATTCGCGCACTTGTACTGGCAGGTCACCGGGCTGCGCTTGCCGCGCGCCAGCCCTGCCATCGGCAACGATCGCCGGTTCCGCTCCACCATCTGTCGGCTCCCTCTCCACGTGTCGGTGAGGCAACCGTCCCGCGTCCGGGTTTCTCATCGTGATGGTGCGCGTGAACGACGGGTGAAGATCTGCCGTCGGATTATCAGGCCCAGCCGAGCTGGTGCAGCTGCTCGTCGTCGATGCCGAAGTGGTGCGCGAACTCGTGGATCACCGTCACCCGCACCTCGTGCACCAGCTCGTCCTCGTCGTCGCACATCGCCATCAGCGGCGCGCGGTAGATGAAGATGGCGTCCGGCAGCGAACCCGCGTACCAACTGTCACGCTCGGTGAGCGCCACGCCCTCGTACAAGCCCAGGATGTCCGGCTCGTCGGGGTTGCGGTCCTCCACCAGCACGACGACGTTGTCCACTGCCGCGATCAGCTTCTCCGGCAGGGTGTCCAGCGCGTCCGAGACCAGCTCCTCGAAACGTTCCTCGCTCACAGTGATCGGCACGGCGCGCCCTACTCTCCGGCCGACGGCAGCGGAGGGGCCACCGCGCGGCCCGGCGGGGGGAGCGGCTTCGGCTCGGGCACCTTGCCGTCGATCATCAACTCGCCTGTGGCCGAACCCGTGAGCACCGCGTACGCACCCTCCGACGCGCCGGACCCGACGGTGCAGTCCACCTTGCGGCTGCCGGCCAGCCAACTGGGCAGCGACTGCGTGCTCCAGTAGACGGTGAGCGTGGTGTTGTGCAGGGCGTCCTCACCGCCCACGTAGTCCTCGCTGATCTTGCGGCAGGTTTCCCCCAGGAACTCGTCCTGCTTGTCCAGCGGGGGCCAGTCGCCCGGGAACTGCGCGGCCAGGTCCACCTGCCCGGTCACCTCCACGGAATGTTCGGAGGCGCAGTCCACCGGATCCGTCGGCAGCCCGTTCTCGATGCCCAGGCACGTGCCGGGCGGATGCACGCGCGACTGGTCCTGGCCGGCCACGGTGCCCGTGATGGGCTGGAACGAGGCGCCGTCCACCCCCGTCTCCTGCAGCCCGCACAGCACGGTGCGCTCGCCCTGTGCCCAGCCCTTGCCGCCCGGGTGGATCAGGCCCACGGTGAACCGGCCCGACGGGTCCAGCCGCCCGTCCAGGTAGCGGACCACGGCGGGTGCGCACACCGAATCGCGCAGCGTGGCGTACCGCTGGGCGTCGGTGACCTGGGCGTGCGGCCCGAACTCGCTGCTGGGGAAGTCGCTCAGATCCACGCGCTGCGCCACCTCGAACAGGTGCGGCTGGGCGCAGTCCACCTCGGTGATCTCCGGGTTCTCCTGGTCCTGCCAGGTCAAACAGGTACCGGGCCTGGCGCCGCCGAACGCGGGCCCCTCCGCCGAGCCGGTCTTGACGGGCGCGTCCCCCGCGTTCGCCGCCACCGAGGGCTCCGACGAGCCGAAGACGCTGTCGAGGTTGCCGGTGGACACCAGCGTGATCACCGCGGCCGCCAGCGACCCGAGCGCCACCAGGATCAGCGAGCGCCGCATGTTCTGCGCGGTCAGGTGCGGATGGTGCTGCGGCGCGGGCTCGGCCGGTGCGTCCAGCTCTGCGTCCTCGTCGAAGTGCGGGCGGCCGCCGGGCCACGCGTAAGCGGCGCCGGCATCGGCATCGCGTGCGGCGGCGTCGCCGGAAACGGCGTCGTGTGCAGCGTCATCGTGTGCAGCGTCATCGTGTGCTGCGTCATCGTGTGCAGCGGTATCCGGGTGGCTGCGACGGCGGCGGAAGAGGGACATCGCCCACAATGATGCCTGGTGCACGCCGAGAATGCGCACAGGAGCCGCCGATCCGTCGGGCCGCCCGGGCCGCCGCGCGGTATCGCCGCCGGTCGGCGGGGCGGCGGGCGGGACCGGCAAGTAAGGTCATGCGGTGTGATTGACCTGAAGTTCCTTCGCGAGAACCCCGACGCCGTGCGAGAGTCGCAGCGCACCCGCGGCGAGGACCCGGCGCTGGTGGACACGCTGCTGGAGGCGGACGCCGCACGCCGGTCCGCCATCGCCGCGGCCGACGAGCTGCGCGCGGAGCAGAAGGCGCACGGGCGCACGGTCGGCAAGGCCACGCCGGAGGAGCGTCCCGCGCTGCTGGAACGCGCCAAGGAGCTGTCCGACGCGGTCAAGAAGGCCGGCGCCGACGAGTCCGCCGCCAAGGCCGCGCTGGACGAGGCCCACCGCGCCATCTCCAACGTGGTGCAGGACGGCGCCCCGGCCGGCGGCGAGCAGGACTTCGTCGTCCTCGAGCACATCGGCGAGCCGCCCGCCCTCGACGAGCCGAAGGACCACCTGGACCTGGGCGAGGCGCTGGGCCTGATCGACATGAAGCGCGGCTCCAAGGTGTCCGGCTCGCGCTTCTACTTCCTCACCGGCGCGGGCGCGCTGCTGCAGCTGGGGCTCCTGCAGCTCGCCGCGCAGAAGGCCGTGGCGAACGGCTTCACCATGATGATCCCGCCGGTGCTGGTGCGCCCGGAGATCATGGCGGGCACCGGGTTCCTGGGCGCCCACTCGGACGAGATCTACCACCTCGACGAGGACGACCTCTACCTGGTCGGCACCTCGGAGGTCCCGCTGGCCGGCTACCACTCGGACGAGATCCTGGACCTGTCCGCCGGGCCACAGCGGTACGCAGGCTGGTCGTCGTGCTTCCGCCGCGAGGCCGGCAGCTACGGCAAGGACACCCGCGGCATCATCCGCGTCCACCAGTTCGACAAGGTGGAGATGTTCAGCTACTGCCGCCCCGAGGACGCCGACGCCGAGCACCAGCGCCTGCTGGGGTGGGAGAAGGAGATGCTCGCCGCCGTCGAGGTGCCCTACCGGGTGATCGACGTGGCGGGCGGCGACCTGGGCAGTTCCGCGGCCCGCAAGTTCGACTGCGAGGCGTGGGTCCCCAGCCAGGGCGCCTACCGCGAGCTCACCTCCACCTCCAACTGCACCACCTTCCAGGCGCGCCGCCTGAGCGTGCGGTACCGGGGCGAGGACGGCAAGCCGCAGATCGCCGCCACCCTCAACGGCACGCTGGCCACCACGCGGTGGATCGTCGCGATCCTCGAGAACCACCAGCAGCCCGACGGCACCGTGCGCGTGCC
The DNA here is from genome assembly GCF_014126825.1 of Tomitella gaofuii. Classification (NCBI taxonomy): domain Bacteria; kingdom Bacillati; phylum Actinomycetota; class Actinomycetes; order Mycobacteriales; genus Tomitella; species Tomitella gaofuii. Next base: position 579,924 of record NZ_CP059900.1, read on the forward strand.
CGCCGCGCTCCAGCCGTTCGTCGGCACCGACGTGCTGCGCCCTGCGGGGGCCTGACCTGCGTCCGGCCGCACGCGCCGGCGCCGCCGTGGGCGCGCTCACCGTACTGCTGACGGCGGGCTGCGGCGGCGGACAGGCACCGGAGCCGGCCCCCGCCGCCGATGCCCCCGCTCGCGGTTCTGCGGAGGCCGCCGCCCGCGACGACGGCATGCGCCTGCTCGGCTCGGTGACGGTGCCCGAAGGGACGCGGTTCCAGGGCACGACCGTCGGCGGGCTGTCCGGCATCGACTACGACCCGGCCACCGGGCGGTACGTGGTGATCAGCGACGACCGGGGCGCGCACGGGCCCACCCGCGCCTACACCCTGGACCTGCCGCTGGGCCCCGAGGGCCGGCCCGGACAGCCGCAATTCCTGTCGATGATCCCGCTCGCCGGTCCGGACGGCCCCTACGCCCCGGGCACCAGCGACACCGAATCGGTCCGTTGGACCCCCGACGGGGGAGTCGTCTACGGCAGCGAGGGCGACGCCGCCGGCAGTCTCATGCCGTTCCTCCGCGCGGCGGGCCCCGACGGATCCTTCGAGCGTGACTACCCGCTGCCCCCGTACTACCTCCCGGAGGCGGGGCCCGGCGGAGACCAGGTGCGCGGCATGCGGGAGAACCTGGGGTTCGAGGGGCTGGCGCTCTCCCCGGACGGCCGCACCCTCTCCGCGATCACCGAGAACGCGCTGGTGCAGGACGGGCCGGCCGCGGCCGCGGACACCCCGAGCCCCTCGCGGCTGCTGCAGCTCGACCGCGCCACCGGCGAAGTGGTCGGTGAGTACGTCTACCAGGCGGACCCGCTGCGGACCGCGGGCACGGCGATCGGCCCCACCGTCGCCGGCGTGTCCGCGATGACGCAGGTGGGGCCCGGCGCGTTCCTCACCGTGGAACGGAGCCTGGCGCTGCCCCGCGGGTTCGTCACCAGCATCTACCTGGCCACCACCGACGGCGCCACGGACGTCGCGGGCGCGAGCGCGCTCACCGGCGACGAGACGCCCATGAGCAAGACGAAGCTGTTCGAAACCGAGGGCATGATGGGCAACGTGGAGGGCATCACCCAGGGCCCGGACCTGCCCGACGGTGCCCGCACGCTGGTCCTCGTCGAGGACGACAACTTCGGGCGCGTCGGGTCCACCACGTTCCATGTCGTGCGCGTGGGGGCCTCGCCGGGCTTCTGAGCGCGTACCGCTGCGCGCGGGCCGCACACCCGGGAAGATGGGCGCATGGGCAACGAGAGTGCAGTGGTCGTAGGGGTCGACGGATCCGACAACGCGCGGGTGGCCTTGGACGCGGCGATCACGGAGGCGACAACCAGGAAGACCACGCTGCACCTGGTGGCGGCCTACCACGCGCCGGCCGTGCGGCGGCACAGCGTCGCCGTCGAATACGAAAAGGTGGTGCGCGAGGAGGCCGCCGCGATTCTCGCCGAGGCGGCGGAGCGGGCCCGCGACGCGGGCGCGGACGTGACCACCTCGATGCACTCGGGCGACGCCTCCGGGGTGCTGCTCGAGCAGTCGCGGACGGCCGCGCTGGTGTGGTGGGTGCACGCGGGCGCGGCGGGTTCATGGGCCGGCTGCTGGGGTCGGTGGCCGCGGCGCTGCCCGCGCACGCCGCCTGCCCGGTCCTGGTGGTGCGGCGGCGCGCGGACGGCACTGCCCGGGCGGAACGGGATTACAGTGGCCGGATCGTGGTGGGCGTCGACGCCTCGGGTGCGGCCAACCCGGCCTTGGCTTCCGCCGCGGACACCGCACAGCGGCGGAAGCTGCCCCTGGTGGTCGTGGCGGTGGCGGGCCCCGACTTCGACGCGGATTCCCGGGCGGGCGACGACCCGGACGCCGTGCGCTCGGTCCTGGCGCAGTGCCGGGACTCGGTGGCCGCATCGCACCCCGACGTGCAGGCGACGACCGTGCTCGAGGAGGGGGCGCCCGCCGAGGTGCTCGCCGGCATCTCCGCGACGGCCGAGACCGTGGTGGTGGGCGCGCGGGGCAGCGGCGGGTTCACCGCGATGCGGCTCGGCTCCACGGCGCATGCGCTGCTGGGGCACGCGCAGGGGCCGGTGCTCGTGGTCCGGTGACGCGCCGACCTCTCAGCGCAGGATCATCCCGGTGGTGGTGCCCGAGGCCAGCAGGGCGCCGTCGCTGTCCCGCAACTCGCCTCGCGCAGTGGCGGTGCGCCCGCCCCGGTGCTCCACTTTGCCCACGGCCCGCACCGGGCCCGTCTCCGTGGTGACCCCGCGGATGAACCGGACCGTGAGATCCAGCGTGGTGAACCCCTCGCCGACCTCCAGGGTGGACTGGATCGAGTAGCCCATCGCCGAGTCCAGCCACGCGCTGAGCACGCCCCCGTGCACCGTGCCCACCGCGTTGTACTGGTACTCGCCGGGCACCGCCTCGAGGGTCACGGACCCGCGGGCCAGCGCGGCGATCCGGAAGTCCAGCGCGCCCCCCGACGGCGGGTACGGGATCGCCCCGGAGTGCAGGCGCTCCATGAACTCCAGCCCGGTCAGCCCCTTGCGGGCCTCGGCGATGTCGGCGGGATCGGCCCACGTATGCGTGCGCGAGTGCTCAGCGGTCACCAGGTCTCCTCTGTGCGGGGGCGGATCTTCCCGAAGCGTCTCCCGTACCGTACGACGAATCGCAGCCGAGAGTTGTCCACAGGGCCGCAGGCGCGCGCCGGCCGGTTCGGGCACGCTGGCCGCATGGGGGAGAACGGGGAGGACGGGCGCGCCCGCGGCGCGACCTGGATCAAAACGATGGCGCAGCTCACCGAACACGAATCGCGCAGCACCGTCGCTCGCAGATGCCGCAGCGGCCGCTACGTGCAGGTGCTGCGCGGGGTGTATGCCGACGCCGAGCCGCGCGGGATCGACCGCTGCCGGGCGGTGAGCCTGTGGCGCGCGGACGCCACGTTCAGCCACACCACGGCGGCCTGGCTATGGGGACTGATCGACGAACCGGAGCTGGTGCACGTGACGGTGCCGCCGAGCACCCAACTACGCGGCCCCGGATGGCTCGCGGTCACCAGGAGGGAACTGCCCGGCCCGGGATCGTGGGCGTTCGACCTGCCGGTGGTGGGCATCGCCCGCGCGATCGTCGAGTCGGTGCCATTGGTGGACGCGCAGACCGCCGAGCGCATCGTGGACGAGTACGCACGCAGCGACGAGTGGTATGAGGAGCTGCTCGAATGCTGCCGGCGCGATTCCGGTTGCCGGGGGGTGTCGCTCGCGCGGCGAGTCGTCGAGCGGGCGGCGCGGCGCACCGCATCGGAGGCCGAGCGGGTGGTGGCGCGTGCACTGGGACGGGCCGGATACAACCTCGAGGTGAACAAGGCGATCGGCAGATTCTGGTGCGACCTGGTCGATGAGTGGTCCGGGGTCGTCGTGGAGATCGACGGGCGTGGCCCGCACAGCGAGCGCAGCGTGTTCCGGAATGACCGCCGGCGGCAGAATCGGCTGGTCCTGGACGGTTGGCTCGTGCTCCGCTATGCCGCGGACGACGTTTTCGACGATCTCGATGAGGTCGTGCGCGAGATCATACGGACTGTCGCAACACGGCGGCGAAGCCGGCGCAGGACCGGAGCGCGCTGATCGAACGCGGACGGCCGGTGCGAGGCGGGCGGGCTTGGCACCTGATTCACATTCTGTGGGGGTCGGATGGTGGATCACCACCATCCGACCCCCACAGAATGTGAATCGCGTGTCACGGGGCGCGAGCGTTGTTCAGTCTGCGGCGTTCTCGGCCGAATCCTCCGCGCCCTGCCCGCCCTCGAGCGGCGCGCACCGCAGTTCGTGCCCGCGGGAGGTCTTGCACCGCCCGGTCTCCAGGTCCCACTGCCACCCGTGCATGTTGCAGGTGAGCGTGGTGCCCTCGATGACGCCGAACTTGGACAGGTCGGCCTTCAAGTGCGGGCACCGGCGCTGCATCTGCCAATCGCCGAGCTCGATGGTGTCGGAATCGTCCTTGCCCTCGGCGAACCAGCCGTCCGCGTAAGCGATGCGCTCGTCGGTGAGGCACTTGAAGAACGTGTACAGGTACTCGTTGTATCCGCCGATGCGCCAGGTGCGGAACCGGATGGACAGGAAGATCGAGTTGACCCAGTCGGGCTCGTCGTCGCGCAGCACGGTCCGCACCAGCGAGCGGTCCATGGTGAACCCGTAGCGGAAGCGGCGCTCCACCTCCTTGCGCGGGCGCACGGTGCGCTCGGGGAAGTCGAGGACCACCGTCTCGACGATCTCGCCGTCCTCGGTCATCTGCAGCGCCACCGGGTAGCCGATGCCCTCGCTGATCTGGTCGGTCTGCTTCATGATGGGCTCGAACAGCGCGCGCAGCGGCTCGTAGAGCGACTCGCCCGCGGCGGGGGCCCAGGCGGCCTTCTCCGCCGCGATCACCGGGGCCATCCGGGTGGCCATGTCCTCGATGTAGGCGGCCTTGTCGGTGAAGATCTTCTGCACCTGCGAATCGGGGATCGGGTGGGTGACCGTCACCGAGTCGTGGTCGAACTCCGCGGTGGTGCCCGGGATCATGAGGATTCCGCCGTCGATGCCGTGCTTTTCGAGTTCGCCGAGGAACACCGTCTGGTCCGGGAAGATGTTGGCCGGGTCGCCGGCGTCGTCGTTGAGGAAGCGCAGGTCGTCATCGAGGAACACCGGCGGCCCGGCGGAGGGGATCACGTGCAGGGCGCCCACGGTCTCGACGTAGCTGCGGGCCCGGTCCATCTGCCGCTGGCGCTTCTGTTCGCCGTGGGCGCGTTGGGTGCGCTCGGACATCTCGTACACCCACGGGTACCAGATGGCGCCCGAGTACTGGAGCATGTGCACGTCGATGCGGCCGAAGTTCTCGCCCACCACGTCCAGGTCCACCGGGCGGGCGTCGTTCATGTTGAACGCGGTGGTGGTGCCGTCGGAGACGACCAGCGCCGAGTCGCCCAGCGGCCCGTCGGCGGGCGCGCGCAGGGCGATGATCATGATGTCCAGCACGCCCTTGGGGCCGGTGACCGTGTGCTTGACCGAGTCCTCGGTTTCGTAGAACTTGTGGAAGCCCAGCGCCTCGAGTTCGCGTTTGAGGTCCGGCACCGGGTAGGCCGGCAGCAGCACGGTGGCGTCCTTGTTGACGTGCTCGCGCAGCAGCTGCGGGTCGAAGTGGTCTTTGTGCAGGTGGGAGACGTAGAGGTAGTCGCAGTCGCCCAGTGCGGCCCAGTTGAGCCCGGTGTTGTCCGGGAACGGGAACCAGGATGCGAAGTATGCGGGATTCACCCACGGGTCGCACAGGATCGAGCCTGCCCCCGTCTGGATGTGAAAGCCGGCATGTCCGACGCTGGTGACCTGCACGGTGGAGTACCTCCGAGTTGGATGTTGTTCGGTCGCAAGGATACGGGCAGCGATGCGAAGTTACAGCGGCGGCGGCGGGCTGCGCGCAGGAAGGTGCGCGTGCGACGTGTGGGGAGCGTGCGCAGGGGCGGCGGGGCCGCGGCCGGGGCATGGTCCGGTGCGGGTGCGGCGGATAGGGTGGCCGGGTGGAACCTGTCTACGGCTCGGTCATCCGTCTCGCCAAGGGAGTCTTCGCCTTCGAGGGGCTCCGGTTCACCCGCACCGGGTCGCGGAACATCCCGGCGGACGGCGGCGCGGTGATCACGATCAACCACACCGGCTACATGGACTTCACCTACGCGGGTTACGCGGCCTTCGACGTGCACCGGTTCATCCGGTTCATGGCGAAGAAGGAGGTGTTCGACCACAAGGTGTCGGGTCCGTTGATGCGCGGCATGCGGCATATCCCGGTGGACCGGACCAGCGGGGGCGGCTCCTATGCCGAGGCGGTGGAGCGCCTGCGGGCCGGCGAGCTGGTGGGCGTGTTCCCGGAGGCGACGATCAGCCGCAGCTTCGAGCTCAAGGAGTTCAAGACGGGTGCGGCGCGCATGGCGCTCGAGGCCGGTGTGCCGATCGTGCCGGTGGTCATCTGGGGTTCGCAGCGCGTGTGGACCAAGGGGCACCCGAAGAACCTGGGCCGGACCAACCTGCCGATCCTCATCCGCACCGGGGCACAGATCGCCCCGGAGGGCACGCCGGAGGAGCTCACCGCCCGGGTGAAGGCGGCCATGGCGCGCATCCTCGACGAGCTGCGCGCCGAGTACGCCGCCGAGTTCGGGCCGTACCCGGCGGGCGCCTACTGGGTGCCGCGGTCCCTCGGCGGCGGCGCACCCACGCTGGAGGAGGCCACCGCGCTGGACGAGGCGGACACCGCGGCGCGCACGGCGCGCCGCGAGGCGGAGGCCCGGCGCGCCGCAGGGGACCCTCGGGCGGTCGCCGGACGGTCGGGGCGGGATGATGAGGCGGGTGTGCGGGGTCGGCTGCGCGCGGCGAAGGCGCGCCGCGCGGCCGCGCGCAGGAAGAGGAAGGGCCCGGAAGTCTGGTGAAACGCCCGCTGCTCATTGCGAGCGATGTCGATGGCACCTTGGTCGATGACGCGATGCGGGTGAGCGCGCGCAATCGCGCCGCCGTGGCGGGCGCGGTGGAGGACGGCGCGCACTTCGTGCTGTGCACAGGCCGCCCGCCGCGCTGGATCCGCCAGATCGCGGACCAGCTCGAGCATCCGCCCCTCGCGGTGTGCGCCAACGGCGCGATGGTGTTCGACAGCGCCACCGACCGTGTGCTGGCCGCGCACGTGCTCGAGCCCTCCACGCTGGAATGGGTGGCGGAGGCGGTGGCCGCCGCCATGCCGGGCGCGGCGCTGGCGGCCGAGCGGATCGAGCCGGGCGCGCATTCCGCGATGCACATGGAGTTCGTCACCACCCCCCGCTACGAGCACGCCTGGGAGCATCCGCGCGGCGTGGAGGTGTCCGACGCGGAGATCGCGACCGCGCCCGCGGTGAAGCTGCTGGTCCGTGCTCCGGGGACGCCCAGCGCGGCGATGCGCGACGCGCTGGCGCCGGTGCTGGGCCGGCGGGTGGACCTGACGTTCTCCACGGATGACGGGCTGATCGAGATCGCCGCGCCGGGGGTGACCAAGGCGAGGGGGCTGGCGGACATCACCGGCGGCATGGACGTGGCCGCGTCGGAGGTGATCGCGTTCGGCGACATGCCCAACGACGTGTCGATGCTCTCGTGGGCGCGGCACGGGGTGGCGATGGAGAACGCGCATCCGGAGTTGCTGGCGGTGGCCGACGAGGTCACCGGTTCCAATAACGACAGCGGTGTCGCATTGGTCCTCGAACGCTGGTGGGGCTGAGTACCCGCGCCTATTCATGCAGGTAGAACTACATTCATGTGATTCATGTGGCGCGTGATGTTCGTGTGACAACTGTGACTCGGGTGTGCTTTGCTCGGTGGTGCTGCACGCGGAATAGCCCCTTCGACGAGGAGTACGCCGATGCATCGATCACCGCTGAGGAACACCCTGCGCGCCGTCCGGCGGCCGCTGTCGACCGTCCGTGGCCCGGACGCGTCAGGCCGCCGGCGGAGATCGGCCGCCGCGAAGCTGTCCGCCGCGGCGTCGGCGCCGATGCTGGCAGTGGCCGCCGTCGCGGTGTCGGTGACGGCGGGCGGCGTCGGCGGGACGGGCAGTGCCGGTGGAGCGGTCGCGGACGGCGCCACCGCCGCGCACCTCGAGACGGTCCCGGTGGTCGACGCGCAGACGGTGTTCACCCTGCGCGGGCACGGCCACGGGCACGGCCGGGGCATGGGGCAGTGGGGCGCCTACGGCTACGCCAAGGACCACGGCTGGAGCGCCGAGCAGATCATCGACCACTACTACGGCGGCACCGAGCTGCAACGGATCGACACGGGCGGGATCTCGGTGCGGTTGATGGGGCTCGACGGCGAGGAGCCGTCCGTCACCTCGGACGGGCCGATGACCGTCGACGGCCACGAGGTGCCCGCGGGCGGCGCGGTGACACTGCGCCCCACCCCCGGCGGCGCGGACGTGACCGTCACGCAGGGGTGCGGCGGCGCGCCCACCGACACGTTCGCAGTGGGGAACCCGCGCGTCTCGCCGGTCGGCGGCGGGATGCTCACCGTGTGCGGCGGCAACACCTACCGCGGCGATGTGGGCGTCGCCCTCGACGGCGGCGCACCCCGCACGGTGAACTACGTGGGGATGGAGGACTACCTGCGCGGAGTGCTGCCCGAGGAGATCTCCGCGGGCTGGGCCGACGAGGGTGCCGGCGAGGCGCTCCGTGCGCAGGCGATCGCCGCACGCTCGTACGCGGCGGCCGAGGACCGCTACGGGTATGCGGAGACATGCGACACGCAGGCGTGCCAGGTCTACAGCGGCACCGCCGAGGAGGACCCGCGCACCGATGCGGCCGTGGCGGACACCGCGGGCATGGTGGTCACGCGCGGCGGACAACCGGTGGCCACCGAGTTCTCGGCGTCGACGGGCGGTTGGACCGCGGGCGGCGACTTCCCGGCCGTCGAGGACGCCGGGGACGCGGCATCGCCGGTGCACGATTGGACGCAGACCGTCACCGCGCAGCAGGTGTCGGACGCGTTCGGCGTCGGCCCGCTCAAAGAGATGACGGTGACCGCGCGCAACGGGCTCGGCGCTGACGGCGGACGCGTGGTGACGATGCGCGTGGTGGGCGAGGACAAGACGGTGGAGGTGTCCGGCCCGGAGGTCCGCACCGGGCTGGGCCTCAAATCGGACTGGTTCACGATCGACGGCCAGGACTCGGCGGCCTCGGTGATCCCGCCCGAGTCGTCGGGGCTCATCCCTGACTCGTCGGGCGTGCTGCCCCCGGCCGTCCCCGACTCCGCCGGGCGGGACCCCGAGAGCGGTGACTCCGGACCGTCCGACATCGTCGGCGGAGCGGGGCTGACGGCGGAGGACATCCGGCGCGCGGCGGAGGCGATCTCCGGGGCAGTGGGCGCCGACTCGACACTCGGCGGCGCGATCGACGTGCTCGGCGGCGTAGCGGCCGACGGCCTGCAGGCCTACACGGACGCCCGCGGCGAGGCCCCGCCGGACCGCCCCGAGCCCTGACGGCCGAGCCCGCCGCGCAGCATCCCGCGGCCCGCCGCGCAGCATCCCGCGGCCCGCCGCATGGTGGCATCCGTCACCGTGCGGCGGCGCGCGGTCGACTGCGGGCGTCCCGCCCGGGCGACTTCCGTTACCCTGGGCGTCTGTGTCGAGTGATATTGAGACGAACGCCAACGGGCAAGCGGCCGGCGAGTACGACCTGATCGTCGTCGGCTCCGGATTCTTCGGACTCACCGTGGCCGAGCGCGCCGCCTCCGAGCTGGGCAAGCGGGTGCTGGTACTGGACCGCCGCCACCACATCGGCGGCAACGCGTACTCGGAGGCGGAACAGACCACCGGGATCGAGGTGCACCGCTACGGCGCGCACCTGTTCCACACCTCCAACAAGCGCGTGTGGGACTACGTGAACCGCTTCACCACGTTCACCGGCTACCGGCACCGCGTGGTCACCAACCACAACGGGCAGGTGTACCAGTTCCCGATGGGGCTGGGGCTGATCTCGGAGTTCTTCGGGCGCTACTACTCGCCCACCGAGGCGCGCGCCCTCATCGCCGAGCAGGCCGCCGAGATCGACACCGCCGACGCGCAGAACCTCGAGGAGAAGGCGATCTCGCTGATCGGCCGCCCCCTCTACGAAGCCTTCGTCAAGAACTACACGGCCAAGCAGTGGCAGACCGACCCCAAGGAGCTGCCGGCCGGCATCATCACGCGCCTGCCCGTGCGCTACACGTTCGACAACGGCTACTTCACCGACACCTACGAGGGCCTGCCCACCGACGGCTACACCGCGTGGCTGGAGAACATGGCGGCGCACGAGCTCATCGACGTGCGGCTGGACACCGACTGGTTCGACGTGCGTGATCAGCTCCGCGCGGAGTCGCCGCACGCCCCTGTGGTGTACACGGGCCCGCTGGACCGCTACTTCGACCACAGCGAGGGCCGGTTGGGCTGGCGCACGCTGGACTTCGAGGAGGAGGTCCTCAGCGACTGCGGCGACTTCCAGGGCACGCCCGTGATGAACTACGCGGACGCGGACGTCGCCTACACGCGCATCCACGAGTTCCGGCACTTCCACCCGGAGCGCGACTACCCGACGGACAAGACCGTGATCATGCGCGAGTTCTCCCGTGCGGCCGAGGCGGACGACGAGCCGTACTACCCGATCAACACCGCCGACGACCGCGCCAAGCTCGACGCCTACCGCGCGCTGGCCAAGGCGGAGACGCAGGACTACGCCGTGTTCTTCGGCGGGCGCCTGGGCACGTACCAGTACCTGGACATGCACATGGCCATCGCCAGCGCGATGAGCATGTTCGACAACCAGCTCGTCGATGCCCTCGGCTCCGGGCGTACGGCGGCCGGCAACTGATGGCCGCCGCGCAGTCGCTGCTGCAGCGGATCCTGCTTCCCCGCGGCGGCGAGCCGTTGGACGTGCGGACGCTGTACCTGGAGGAGTCGGAGACCAACGCGCGCCGGGCGCACGCCACCTCGCGCACCTCGGTGCGCCTGGGCGCGGAGTCCGAGGTGTCCTTCGCCACCTACTTCAACGCGTTCCCCGCCAGCTACTGGCGCCGGTGGACGGTGCTGGACACGGTGGTGCTGCGGATCGAGGTCCGGGGCGGCTGCCGCGTGGACGTCTACCGTTCCAAGGCGGACGGCAGCCGGATCCACGTCGAGGGGCAGCGGGCCGACGCGGTCGACCAGGACGGCACCGACCTGGACGACGCGGCCGGCGAGACCCGGGTGCTCGAGTTCTCCGTGTCGCTCGCGCCGTTCGAGGACGGCGGCTGGATCTGGTTCGACGTCACCACGGCCACGAAGACCGACGTGCTCGCGGCCGGCTGGTACGCGCCCACCGCGGCGCCCGGCCGCGCCGCGGTGGCCCTGGGCATCCCCACGTTCAACCGTCCCGTCGACTGCGTGGCTGCGCTGCGCGCCATCGCCTCCGACCCGCTGGTGATGGACGTGGTGGACACGATCATCGTGCCCGACCAGGGCACCGACAAGGTGCGCGACCAGGACGACTTCGCCGAGACGGCGGCCCTGCTGGGCGACCGGCTGCGGATGTACGACCAGCCCAACCTGGGCGGCTCCGGCGGGTACAGCCGCATCATGCTCGAGGCCGTGAAGAACACGGACTGCGAGCAGATCCTGTTCATGGACGACGACATCCAGATCGAGCCGGATTCGATCCTGCGCGCGCTCGCGTTCTCGCGCTTCGCCAAAGTGCCCACGCTGGTGGGCGGGCAGATGCTCAACCTGCAGGAGCGCAGCCACCTGCACACGATGGGCGAGGTGGTGCGGCGCGACATCTTCATGTGGGGCGCCGCGCCGCACGTGGAGTACGACCACGACTTCTCCACGCGCCCGCTGCGCGACCGGGAGGAGTCCCAGGACCTGCACCGGCGCATCGACGTCGACTTCAACGGCTGGTGGATGTGCATGATCCCGCGCTCGGTCGCGGAGGAGATCGGCCAGCCGCTGCCGCTGTTCATCAAGTGGGACGACGCCGAGTACGGCCTGCGCGCCCGCAAGGCCGGCTACCCGACGGTGACGATGCCGGGCGCGGCGATCTGGCACATGGCGTGGTCGGACAAGGACGACGCCATCGACTGGCAGGCCTACTTCCACCTGCGCAACAGGCTGGTCGTGGCCGCGTTGCACATGGACGGCGGGCACCGCGGGCTCATGCAGAACGCGCTCAAGGCCACCGTCAAGCACCTGCTGTGCCTCGAATACTCCACGGTGGCCATCCAGAACCAGGCCATCCGGGACTTCCTCGCCGGACCGGAGCACATCACGTCGATCCTCGAATCCGCGATGCCCATGGTGCGGCGGATGCGCGGCGAATACCCGGACGCGGTGGTGTTGCCGTCGTCCACCGAGCTGCCGCTGCCGTCGCACGCGGATGTGGGCGCGGTGTCGTTGCCGTCGAACCCGGTGTCCAAGGTGGTGCGGCTGGCCAAGGGGCTGGCCCGCAACGCGCGCCCGGCCGACGAGTCGACGCACCGCACACCGCAGCTCAACGTGCCCACGCTGGACGCGCGCTGGTTCCTGCTCTCGCAGGTGGACGGCGTCACCGTCACCACCGCCGACGGGCGGGGCGTGGTGTACCGCCAGCGCGACCGCGAGAAGGCGGCCGCGCTGCTGCGCGAGTCGCTGCGCCTGCTGCGCGAGCTCAACACGCGGTTCCCTGAGATGAAGCGCGTCTACCGCGCGGCGGCCCCCGGCCTGACGAGCCGCGAGCGCTGGTCCCGCGTGTTCGAGGGATGGGAGACCCGTGTCGGCGAAGGATGACCTGGTCGCGGCGGCGGCCGTAGCCGAGACGCCCGTGCTGGCCGCGGTGCAGGACGTGCTCATCGACCGTCCGGGGGTGCTGGCGACGGCCCGCGGCATGTCGCACTTCGGTGAGCACGCGCTGGGCTGGACGGCTGTATCCGTGGTGGGCGCCGCGGTGGACCGGCCCCGGCGCGGCCGCTGGCTGACGGTGGGCGTGGGCGCGGTGGGCGCGCACGCCGCGTCGATCGCGGTCAAGCGCGTGGTGCGCCGTCCGCGTCCGCAGGACCCGATGGTGCGGGTGGGCGTGTCCACTCCGAGCAGGCTCAGCTTCCCGTCGTCGCATGCCACCTCGTCGACGGCCGCGGCGCTGCTGATCGGGAGGGCGAGCGGGGTGCCCGTGGCGGCTGCAGTGGTCCCCGCCATGGCGCTGTCCCGGCTGCTGCTGGGCGTGCATTACCCGTCGGACGTCGTCGCCGGCAGCGCCATCGGTGCGCTCGCGGCGGTGGCGACGGACCGACTCCGGCGTCGGGTGCCGGTGCTCCGCGATCAGCCACCGCCTAGGGTGGCTGGGTCGGAAGGAAACAACAGACGATGAGCGAAAGCGCCGATCACCTGGTGGGGCTCGAGCCGGTCGAGGAGCCGACGGACGCCGAGTCCGTCGCCGCCGCTGCCAAGGTTCCGCATAACGCCCTGGCCGCGCTGGTCAAGGCCATGCGCCCGTGGCAGTGGGTCAAGAACGTCCTGGTGCTGGCGGCGCCCGTCGCGGCGGGGAACGTCTTCGAGTGGGACGTGCTGTGGCCGTCGCTCGTCGCGTTCGTGGTGTTCTGCCTGGCCGCCTCGTCCATCTACCTCATCAACGACGCGCGCGACGTCGAGGCGGACCGCGCGCACCCGGTCAAGCGCTACCGGCCCATAGCCGCCGGGGTGCTGCCGGTGGGCGTGGCGTACGCGGCGTCGGTCGTGCTGGTGGCCGCGGCCATCGGGTTGTCGTTCGTCGCCAACTACCGCCTGGCCATCGTCGTGGCCGTGTACATCGCGGTGCAGCTCGCGTACTGCTTCGGGCTGAAGCATCAGGCGGTGCTCGACATCTGCATCGTGTCGTCGGGCTTCCTGCTGCGCGCCATGGCGGGCGGCGTGGCGGCCGCCATCGGACTCTCGCAGTGGTTCCTGCTGATCATGGCCTTCGGCTCGCTGTTCATGGCCGCAGGCAAGCGCTATGCGGAACTGCAGCTGGCCGAGCGGACGGGCGCGAAGATCCGCAAATCGCTAGAGGGCTACACCACCACGTATCTGCGGTTCGTCTGGACGCTCTCGGCCACCGCGGTGGTGCTCTGCTACGGGCTGTGGGCCTTCGAGCAGGACGCGCTCCGCGGCGGCGTCTGGTATGCGATCTCGATGATCCCGTTCGTCATCGCCATCCTCCGGTACGCGGTGGATGTCGACGGCGGCGTGGCGGGCGCCCCGGAGGACATCGCGCGCCGCGACCGGGCCCTGCAGCTGCTGGCGGTCGCGTGGATCGTGATCGTCGGCGTCGCCGCCTATGTCGTACCGCATATCTGACGAGCCCCGCGCCGGCGCCCCGTCGCGCAGCTCCTGGTCCGTCCGGATGCGGGGCGTGCTGACCCGGTGGGGGGCGCAGGGCGCGGTGACGGCCTGCGGCATCGTCGTCGCGGCCGCGTTGTTCGGCTACGGCGGCTGGCAGCGGCGGTGGATGGCCGACGACGGTCTCATCGTGCTGCGCACCGTGCGCAACCTGCTGGCGGGCAACGGCCCGGTGTTCAACGCGGGCGAGCGCGTGGAGGTCAACACCAGCACCGCCTGGACGTACGTGATGTGGCTGTTCGGGTGGATCACCCGCGCGCGGCTCGAGTACGTCGCGGTGGGCGTGTGCCTGGCGCTGAGCGTCGCCGCCATGGTGTTCGTGATGCTCGGCTCGGCCCGTCTGCTGCGGCATTCCGCGTGGGCACGTCGCGCGAAGGGCCCGGTGATGCTGCTCCCGGGCGGCGTCTTCATCTACGCGGCGCTGCCGCCGGCCCGCGATTTCGCCACCAGCGGGCTCGAAGTGGGGCTGCTGCTGTGCTGGCTGGGCGCGGTGTGGTGGCTGCTGGTGCGGTGGGCGACGACGGAGCGGCCGTCGACGGCGTCGGTGCTGTCGCTGGGGTTTCTCGCCGGCCTGAGCTGGCTGGTGCGGCCGGAGACCGTGCTGGTGGGCGGGCCGGTGCTGCTGCTGTTGTTCTGTGTGCGCCAGTCGTGGCGGCGCAGGGCGGTGCTCGTCGTCGTGTCCGGCCTCGTGCCCGTGGGCTACCAGATCTGGCGCATGGGCTACTACGGGTTGCCGTACCCGAACACTGCGGTGGCCAAGGACGCGGGCGAGGCCAAGTGGGGCAAGGGCCTGATCTACCTGGCGGACCTGGTGCAGCCGTACGTGCTGTGGGTGCCGCTGGTGCTGCTGGTGGTGATCGCCGCGGTGATGCGGGGTCCGGCCGCAGTGCGGACCGCGTCGGCGGGCATAGCCCGGGCCGCAGCGCGGTGGGGCGCAGGCCGGGGTGCGGGTGCCGACGGGGCCGCAACGGGCGCCGCCGCGGCCGGCGCGCCGACCGCGCCGGGGGAGTACCGGCCGCCGCGGCGCATCGCCCGCCCCGCGGCGGCGCGCCTGCGCCGCGCCCAGGACCGGCTGCACTCGCCGGCCACGGTCACCGCGCTGATCGTCGCCGTCGCGCTGGTGTGGCTGGTGTACGTGCTGCGGGTGGGCGGCGACTTCATGCACGGCCGCGTGCTGCTGCCCGTGGTGTTCCTGTTGATCGCCCCGCTGGCGATGATCCCCGTGCCGATTCCGCGCCGGCGCGCCCTGCGCCCGGCCGGCGCCGCGGCGGGGATGCGCGGCATGCTGGCCCCGGCGGCACGCACCGCGGTCCCGGTGCTGGGATGGATCGGCGTGATCGCCTGGGCGTTGACGATCGTCAACGTTCCGGGTGCGGCGCGCCCGGGCACGCTCACCCGCGACGGGATCGTGGACGAGCGTGCCTTCTATGTGACCGCCACCGGGCACGCGCACCCCATCACCTCGCAGGACTATCTGGACTTTCCGCGGATGCGCGCGCTGGTGGACACGATCCGGGCGACGCCGGAGGGCGGGCTGCTCATCCAGAACGGCAGCCTGAACTCCTGGACGGTGATCCCGCCCGCGGTCCCGCCCCCGCCGGGGGAGGCTCAGCACACCGTGTACTTCATCAACCTGGGGATGCCGGGGATGAACACGCCGCTGGACGTCAAGGTGTACGACACCGTGGGGCTGGCCTTCCCGCTGGCGGCGCATACGCCGCGGATCGCCTACGGGCGGATCGGGCACGACAAGAACCTCCCGCCGGACTGGGTGATCGCGCTGCAGGGGCTCGCGGACACCCACGAGGAGGGGATGCCGTCGTGGCTCGACGAGGACTGGGTGCGCCGGGCGGAAACCGCGCTCACCTGCCCGCAGACCGAGTACCTGATCGACTCGTACACCGCCGAGCTGACCTGGGGGCAGTGGTGGGACAACTTCCGCCACGCGTGGTCGCTGGCCGCATACCAGATCGACCCGAATCCGGAGTACGAGATCGAGCGCTGCGACCTGGTGCCGCCGCCGGGCACGGCCCCACGCTGATTCCGGGGCGCGCGTTCGCTCACGCCGGGGCCGCGATGTGAGTAACCTCACTGAATGGGCCCGGCGCGTCGCGGGCGGAGGCTGCGCGGAGTGCGCCGGCGCGGGTGCGTGGCACGATCGCATGCGATTTCAATGCGTGGACGTGCACAGTGTCACGGGCAGGTAACGGATTGCCGTGAACGGTCGATACACAACAGGATCCAGGCGCGTGCGGTGACAGACGCGCGTGCGCCGGTCGCCATCCGGACGGCGAGTTGCATTGCCAGGTCAGGGCGTTTAACTTTGACCGACGATGCAGGCGGGTGTCCACGAGCGGTGACCGACTGGAAGGTCGACACGCAGCAGTGCGGTGAACCGGGTGCATTTCCGATGTTCTCCGAGGCTGCCCACAGGAAGAGGTTCAGGCCGATGACCAATGCGGAACCACGGTTTCTCCGGCGCGTGCGCGCCCGGCTCCTCGGGTTCGCTGCGATCGCGTTCTCGCTGGCGATGCTGACCGGAGTCGCCACCGCCGGCACGGCGTCCGCGTGGTCGTGGAACGACGACGGCCGCATCGTCAAGGAGTACGTGTGGTCGGACGCCATGGCCCGCAACATCCCGGTCTCCTTCATGCCGTCCGCGCGCGGCGGCAACCACGCGCTGATCCTGCTGGACGGCCTGCGCGCCCGCGACGACTTCAGCGGCTGGGACATCGAGACCAACGCCTTCGACAAGTTCCGCCATGACAACATCAACGTCGTCATGCCCATCGGCGGCCAGTCCAGCTGGTACGCGGACTGGAACGCGCCGAGCGCCATCAACGGCCAGGACTTCACGTACAAGTGGGAGACGTTCCTGAGCGTGGAGTTGCCGAACTATCTGGCGAACGTGCACGGCATCGCCCGTGACCACAACGCCATCGCGGGCCTGTCGATGGGCGGCAGCGCGGCGCTCTACTTCGCGGCCAAGTACAAGCCGTACTACTCGTTCGCCGGGTCGTTCTCCGGCTACCTGCACAACTCGATGATCGGCATGCCCGCGGGCATCAGCATCGGCATGCTCGACGCGGGCAGCTTCAACGCCGGCGACATGTACGGCTCGGCGTCGTCGCTCAACCCGGAGTGGGTCTCGCACGACCCGTTCAACTTCGCGCCGGAGCTGCGCGGAATCTCGCTGTACATTTCCGCGGCCAGCGCGCTGCCCAACCCGGATCCGGTCAACGGCGACCGGCCCCAGTCGCTGCTGGACTACTACAACACCACCAACGGCATGGCGCTCGAGGGCCTGGCGCTGGCGAACTCCCGCATCTTCCAGGCGCGGCTGAACTCGCTGAACATCCCCGCCACCTATTCGTTCCCGCCGGTGGGCATCCACTCGTGGAACAACTGGAGCGCGGAGCTGGACAAGGCCAGGCCGCAGATCCTGGACGCCACGAACGGCTGGTGATCCGCCCCGCACACACGTGACGAACGGAGAGGCGCGCGTCCGCTGACGCGCGCCTCTCCACGTCCGGGGACGGCCGACGGTGCTGCACGACCGTCCGCCGCACCACGCCGATGTGACTGATGTTCGGCGTGTGAATGATGTGATTCGCCCTTGTTGGCATTACTGTGACGGTGATCGGGAAACGGTGGTCGGGTCGTTTCCGCTTTTTCGGATCGAAGCGAGGAAGTCTTGATGCGCTCTGACACGTCGTGGAATCGCGGTGAGGCCCACGCCGGGCGTCCGCGGGCGGGGCTGCGCCGCCGGCTCGTCGCGTGGGGCGCGGTGCCGCTCGCCGTGGCGCTGGCGCTCCCGGTGGCCGGGCAGGTGCTGCCCCAGGCGGTGCCCGTGGCCCACGCCGCGCCCGCCGGTGAGGCGGTCCCGGCCGGCGTCAAGGTGACCAAGGTGCAGTGGCTGTCCGCCCGCCGCGTGGCGATCTGGGTGCATTCCCCGGCGATGAACGAGGACATCCAGGTGCAGATCCTGGTGGGGCGCGACTGGCACATCGCCCCGGACAAGGACTATCCCGAGCTGCTCATGCTCGACGGCCTGCGCGCCCGCGACGACCAGAGCGGCTGGACCATCGAAACCGACATCGTCGACTTCTTCGCCGACAAGAACGTCAACGTCGTCCTGCCCGTGGGCGGGCAGTCCAGCTTCTACACCGACTGGGAGAAGCCGGACAACGGCAAGAACTACCAGTGGGAGACGTTCCTGACCGAGGAGCTGCCGCCGATCCTGCACAACGACTGGCGCACCAGCACCGACAAGGCCGCCATCGCCGGGCTGTCGATGGGCGGCACCGCCGCGATGATGCTGGCCGAGCGGCACCCGGACATGTTCGACTTCGTCGCCTCGTACTCCGGCATCCTGTCCACCACCTCGCTGGGCATGCCGCAGGCGATCCAGTTCGCGATGCTCGACGCGGGCGGCTTCCACTCGCAGAACATGTGGGGCCTGCCGTCCGACCCGCGCTGGACCGAACAGGACCCGCTGCTGCACGTGGACAAGCTCAAGGGGATGAGCATCTACGTCTCCAGCGGCAACGGGTTCGCCGGCCCGTACGACCAGCAGTCCGGCATCCCCGGCATCTCCACGAACATCGCGGGCATGGGCCTGGAGATCCTCTCGCGGATGACCTCGCAGAACTTCGCCGCCGAGCTGAACAAGAAGGGCATCCCGGCCAACGTGGTCTACCGGCCGTCCGGCACGCACTCGTGGCCGTACTGGCAGTTCGAGATGCACCAGTCGTGGCCGCAGATCGCGAAGGCGCTCGACGTGGACCCGGACGCGCCGGACTGCCGCGCCACCGGCGCCATCGGCGACCTCGCCAACGGCGTGCCCTGGCTGGGCCGCTGCGTCACGCCCGAATACGACGTGCCGGGCGGCCGTGCGCAGGACTTCGCCGCGGGCCGTGTGTTCTGGAGCGCCGGCACGGGCGCGAAGATCGTGGCGGGCGCGATCGGCGGCCGCTACCAGCAGGTCGGCGGCCCGGGCGGCGACCTGGGTCTGCCCGTGAGCAACGAGCTGGCGACGCCGGACGGGCACGGGAGGTACAACGCCTTCCAGAACGGGTCCATCTACTGGATGCCGCAGACCGGGGCCCACATGGTCAAGGGCGCGGTGCTCGACAAGTGGGGTTCGCTGGGCTGGGAGGCCGGGGTCCTCGGCTACCCGACGTCCGACCCGCGCCCGATGGACGGCGCCTCCGGCACCGTGCAGGACTTCCAGGTCGGCTCCATCTACGTCACCGACAAGGGCGCCTACGAGGTGCAGGGCGCGATCCGCGACAAGTACAACACCATGGGCGCCGAGGGCGGCGCGATGGGCGTGCCCACCTCCGACGAGACGACCACCCCCAACGGCATCGGCAAGTACAACCGGTTCGACAAGGGGATCGTCTACTGGACCGCCGGCACCGGCGCCTGGTCGATCCAGTACGGTCCGATCTTCGACGCCTGGGAGCAGCAGGGCTTCGAGAACGGCCCCCTCGGATTCCCCACGGGCGACCAGCGCGCGGTGCCCGGCGGCGTGGCTCAGGACTTCGAGCACGGCACCATTACAGTGGCGGACGGCAAGACCGAGGTCGCGCAGAAGTGACGGTTCGCCCCGGAACGATGGGATGCGCAGCAGTGACAGGTCGCGTGGGCGCGGCAGGGCAGGTCGAGAGGCGGAGCGTTTCCGCAGTGGTGAGGTCCCGATGAAGAGCACAGCACGCCGCAGCAGGGTCGGCGCGGTGGCGGCTGCGGCGGCGGCGATCGCCCTGGCCGGCGGCCTGTCCGCGTGCGGCGGCAACGATTCGACGGTGAGCTCCACGCCCAGCGCCGCCACCTCGGCGCCGGCGCCCACCGGTACGGCGGAGGCCGGTGCGCCGAGCGCGGACGCGTCGGCCCGGCCGGTGGACCCGCGCCCCACCGCGGTGCCGAAGACCGCGCCGCCGGAGACGCCGCAGGCGCTGCCCAGCGACTACCCCGGGCCCACCGACACGGCGTTGACGCAACGCGACCAGGTGTTCCTCGATGCCCTGCGTAGCCAGAAGATCGGCTTCGCCGATGCCTCCGACTCGGCGGTGAGCACGGGCAACTACGTGTGCGCCGCGCAGAGCAGCAACACCCCGGCCGACCAGATCCACGCGACGGTGCTGGCGACCATCGCGCTCGACGCGCAGTCGCGGGGTGCGCAGGTGGACGCGGAGAAGGATGCCGCCGCGTTCATCGCCACCGCACAGAGCAAGCTCTGCACGTGACGGGCTCCACGCGTTTCGGGGCGGGTTCGAGCGCGCCGCACGTCGGGCGCGCGCGGTGATGGCCGCCCGCAAGTCCCGGCGCCGGCGTGGGCGGCGGTGGCTGTCGGCGCTCGTATTGCTCGCGATCGTGGTCGTGGTCGCGGCCGTCGCCGTGTGGCTGCAGCAGCGGCCGCCCGCCCCGCCGCCGCCCGGGCCGGGGCCCTCGCCCACCACGCCGCCGCCGCAGGCGCAGCCGGCGTCGTGCCCCGACGTGCAGATGGTGGCGGTGCCCGGCACATGGGAGAGCGCGCCCGACGACGACCCGCATCACCCGTCGTTCAACCCGAACGCGCTGCTGCTGAACGTGACGCAGCCGGTGCAGGAGAAGTTCGGCGAGGGGGCCGGGGACGAGGACGGCGGCCGGGTCGACGTCGTGACGGTCCCGTACGTGGCGCAGTTCGCGCGGCCGTTCGCGCCGCCGGAGGCCACATACGACGCCAGCCGCAAGGCGGGCACCGAAGCCACGCGGCAGATCCTGGCCGACCGCTACTCCGAGTGCCCGTTGACGAGCTACGTGCTCATCGGGTTCTCGCAGGGCGCGGTGATCGCGGGGGACGTGGCCGCGCAGATCGGGCACGGCAACGGGCCGGTGCCGGCGGACCTCGTCCTGGGTGTGGGACTCGTCGCCGACGGGCGCCGGGACGCCGGGGCTCCGGGCTCCGCGACGACGCAGCTGGGCGTGCCCACAGGTGTCGGTGCCGAGGTGATGCTGGGCGGCCTGCACGACGTGCCGGGCTTTCCGGGCACCACGATGACCGGCGCCCGGCCCGACGGTTTCGGCGTGCTCGCCGGCCGCACCGTGCAGATCTGCGCGCCGGGCGACCTCATCTGCGACGCGCCCGCGAACCTCGCCGGCGACCTCATCGGCACGCTGACCAAGCTCGGCGCCGCCGTGTCCGCCCCGGTGCACGCGCTCTACGACTCCAACCCGATCCTGCCCGGCGGGCAGACGGCCACCCAGTACCTGACCGGCTGGGCGGAGGACCTCATTGAGGGCGCGCCGCATCCGGCGCACGACTAGGCCCGCCTCCGACGCGGTGGGCGCGCGGTGGGGCCGGTATGGTGACCACGGGCTTCGGTCGTGCTCCCGCGGGGGCGGCGCAGGTTGTGGCGCGGAGCCGCCCGCACCGGCGTGCTACACGGCGTCGCGGGTACTGGCTTCGCGCACGTGCGGACGCTTCAGTAACATGTTCGTGATCTGCGTCGGCTACCCGGCGCGGGCGTGCGGCGGGGGTCGTCCCGGTGCACGCGCGCCGAGGGTGGCCGGCGGCGGAACCGAGGGCGCGGCGGCGCAGGAGGGCGCCGGGGTGTCCGCGTGCCTCGAGCGGGACTGACAGGAGTAGGGATGGAACTGATCGGCGACTTCTACGACGACAACGGGCAGGTGAGCCTCGACCCGGGGCGCACGCTGGTCGACTACGTCGAGGAGAACACCGTCACCTCCGCGGGGACGCTCGCCTACCGGTACATCGACTACTCGACGTCGCGGGACGGCGAGGTGCACGAGCTCACCTGGGAGCAGTTCGGGGTGCGGTCGCGTGCCATCGCCGCGCGCCTGCAGCAGGTCACGCAGCCGGGCGACCGCGTGGCGATCCTCGCGCCGCAGGGCCTCGACTACGTCATCTCCTTCTTCGCCGCGATCTATGCGGGCACCATCGCGGTGCCGCTGTTCGACCCGGACGAGCCCGGCCACGGCGATCGGCTCGAGGCAGTCCTGGGCGACTGCACGCCCGCCGCCATCCTCACCGCCACCGGCTCGGCTGCCGGCGTGCGCAAGCTGTTCCGGCACCTGCCGGCCAAGGAGCGCCCGCGGATCATCGCCGTCGACGCGATCCCCGACGATGTCGCGGACACCTGGACCCGCCCCGCGGCCGGACTGGATTCCATCGCGTACCTGCAGTACACCTCCGGCTCGACGCGCACGCCCGCCGGCGTGGAGATCACCCACCGCGGCGTGCTGACCAACGCGGCGCAGATGGCGGACGGCATCGGCCTCACGCTGGAGTCGCGGGGCGTCACCTGGCTGCCGCTGTTCCACGACATGGGCCTGCTCACCGTGATCCTCCCCGCTGTGGGCGGGCGGTACGTCACCATCATGTCGCCGCGCGCGTTCGTGCAGCGGCCCGGCCGCTGGATCCGCGAGCTGGCGGCCTCCGGCGACGGCGCCCCCACGTTCGCGGCGGCCCCCAACTTCGCCTTCGAGCACGCCGCCGTGCGCGGCCTGCCGAAGGACGGCGAGACGCTGGACCTCAGCAACGTGATCGGGCTGATCAACGGCTCCGAGCCGGTCACCACCACGTCCATGCGCAAGTTCAACGAGGCGTTCGAGCCGTACGGGCTCTCGCCGACGGCCATCAAGCCCAGCTACGGCATGGCGGAGGCGACGCTGTTCGTGTCCACCACGGAGGCCGCCACCGAGGCGCACGTGGTGTACGTGGACCGGACGGAGCTGGGGCGCGGGCGCATGACGCCGGTGGCCCAGGACGCGCCGGGCGCCGTGCCTCAGGTGGCGTGCGGGCATGTGGCGGTGAGCCAGTGGGCCGCCATCGTCGACCCGGACACCGGCGTGGAACAGGCCGACGGCCACGTGGGCGAGATCTGGCTGCACGGCGACAACATCGGCTTGGGGTACTGGGCCCGCCCCGGGGAGACCGAGCAGACCTTCCGCAATCGTCTGGTGAAGCGCATCGAGGACGGCACCCACGCGCAGGGCGCGCCCGACGACGCCCAGTGGATGCGCACCGGCGACTTCGGCGTGTACTTCGACGGACAGCTGTTCATCACCGGCCGCGTCAAGGACCTCGTCATCGTCGACGGCCGCAACCACTACCCGCAGGACCTCGAGATCACCGCCCAGGAGGCGTCCGCGGCCATCCGCCCCGGCTTCGCGGCGGCGTTCGCGGTGCCGCTCAACCAGCTGCCGCCGGAGGTGTTCGGGCACGCCGGCAGTGGGCTCACTCCGGACCGCGACGACGCTTCCGAGCAGCTCGTGGTGGTGGCCGAGCGTGCACCCGGCAAGGGCAAGGCCGACCCGGTCCCCATCGCGGACGCGGTGCGCGGCGCGATCTCCACCCGGCACGGCGTCACCGCCCGGGACGTGCTGCTCGTTCCGGCGGGGTCGATCCCGCGGACGTCGAGTGGCAAGATCGCAAGACGGGCCTGCAAGGCGGCCTACATCGAGGGCACGCTGCGCGGCGGCTACACGCAGCAGGCCTTCCCGGACAGCCACGAGTAGCAGCGGGCCCGGTGGTACGGCACCACCGCAGCGGTGCCCGGCGGGGCCCCGCACACGCACGACACCCGACGAACACATGAAGCAGGTGGCATGACGGACAGCCGGTCGGACAACACCGCAGGGCCAGTGCAGGGCGCGGGGGGTGACAGCGCCGTGCCGATGACGGTGGGCGAACTGCGGGCCTGGCTGGTCGACTGGGTCGTGGAGGCCACGGGCCTGGCGCGCGCCGAGGTGGACGAGCACCGCCCGATGGAGGAGTTCGGCCTGTCGTCCCGCGACGCGGTGGCGCTCAGCGGCGAGATCGAGGACCGCGTGGGCACCGTCCTCGACGCCACCATCGTCTACCAGCACCCCACCATCGCCTCGCTGGCGCAGCGGATCGTCGACGGCCCGGCGGCGGACGAGGCGCTGCCGCTGGACGACGCGTACTTCCTGCAAGGCGGCGGCATCGGCGGGGCCGACGCCCACGACGTCGCCATCGTGGGCGTGGCCACCCGGTTCCCCGGCGCCGGCAGCACCCCGGGCGAGATGTGGGAGATGCTGGCCGCGGGCCGCGACGGCATCGGCGACCTGCCGGACGGCCGCTGGGACGAGTACCGCGCGGACCCGGCGGTGGCGGCCGCCATCGCCGCGGCGAACACCCGCGGCGGTTACCTGGACGACGTCAAGGGGTTCGACGCGGAGTTCTTCTCGATGTCGCCGCGCGAGGTCGAGCACGTGGACCCGCAGCAGCGCCTGGCGATGGAGCTCACCTGGGAGGCGCTCGAACACGCGCACCTGCCGGCGAACGAGCTGCGCGGCGAGCGCGTCGGCGTGTTCGTGGGCACCTCGGCCAACGACTACGCGCTGCTGGAGGCCGCCGATCCGGCGGTGTCGCACCCGTACGGGATCACCGGCAACTCCACGGCGATCGTCGCCAACCGCATCTCCTACTTCTTCGACTTCCGCGGCCCCTCGGTGGCGCTGGACACCGCGTGCTCGTCGTCGCTGGTGGCCGTGCACCAGGCGGTGCGTGCGCTGCGCTCGGGCGAGGCGGGGCTGGCAGTGGCCGGCGGCATCAACATGCTCGTCGCCCCGCCGGCCAGCCTCGGCTTCTCCGAGCTGGGCGTCATGGCCCCCGACGGCCGCATCAAGGCGTTCTCCGACGACGCCGACGGCATGATCCGCTCCGAGGGCGGCGGCATGCTGGTGCTCAAGCGTGTCGCGGACGCCGAGCGCGACGGCGACAGCATCCTCGCGGTGATCGCGGGCAGCGCGGTCAACCAGGACGGCCGCTCCAACGGTCTCACCGCGCCCAACCCGGAGGCGCAGGTGGACGTGCTGCGTCAGGCGTACCGGGACGCGGGCATCGTGCCCGCCCGGGTGGATTACATCGAGGCGCACGGCACCGGCACCGTGCTGGGCGACCCCATCGAGGCGGGCGCGCTGGGCCGGGTCGTGGGCGCGGGCCGCGCCGCCGATGCGCCGGCGCTGCTCGGCTCCGCCAAGACCAACTTCGGGCACCTCGAGGCGGCGGCCGGCGCGGCGGGGCTGATCAAGGTGGCGCTGGGCATGGCCCACGGCACCATTCCCGCGTCGCTCAACTTCCGCGCCCCCAACCCGCACATCGACTTCGACGCCGCGCACCTGCGCATGGTCACGGAGAACACCCCGTGGCCGCGGTACGGCGGCACGGCGGTGGCCGGCGTGTCCGGGTTCGGCTTCGGCGGCACCAACGCGCACGTGGTTCTCCGCGAGTACGTCCCCGCCGACGATGCGGCGGCAGGTGATGCGGCTCCGGACAATGCGGCTCCGGACAATGCGGCTCCGGACAACGCGGAGTCGGGCGAAGCAGCACCGGCCGGCACTGCGGACGCGGACACGGCGGAGACCGTGCTGCTGGCGGTGTCGGGCCCGATGCCGTCGCGTCGCCGCCGCGCCGCCGCCGAGCTGGCCAACTGGCTCGAGACGGCGGAGGGCAGCCGTACCCCGTTGGCGGACGTCGGTCGTACCCTGTCGCGGCGCAACCACGGGCGTTCCCGTGCCGTGGTGCTCGCCGCCACCCGCTCCGAGGCGATCGCCGGGTTGCGGGCCGTGGCGGCCGGCAAGCCCGCGCCCCACGTCCTCGTCGCCGATGGACCCGCCGCGGAGGGGCCCATCTGGGTGTACTCCGGTTACGGCTCGCAGCACCGCAAGATGGCCAAGCAGCTGTACCAGGCCAACGCGGTGTTCCGCGCCGCCATCGACGAGATCGACGAGTACATCGACGCCGAGTCCGGCTTCCGGATCGGTGAGATGATCATGGACGACGCCCAGGACTACGGCATCGAGACCTCGCAGGTGGGGATCTACGCCATCCAGGTGGCGCTGTCGATGCTGCTGCGTCACCACGGCGCGGAGCCGGCCGGCGTGCTGGGGCACTCGATGGGGGAGGCGTCCGCCGCCTACGTCTCCGGGGGGCTGTCCCTCGAGGACGCCACACGGGTGATCTGCGTGCGCTCACGGCTCATGGACGAGGGTGAGAAGACCGTCACCGGCGACGACATCCGCAAGATGGCGATCGTCGAGTACAGCGCGGCCGAAATCCACGATGCGCTCAGCGAGTTCCCCGACCTGGAGGTGTGCGTCTACGCGGCACCGGAACAGACGGTGATCGGCGGGCCCGAGCCGCAGGTGCAGGCGATGGTGGCGCGGTGCGAGGAACTGGGCAAGTTCCACCACGTGCTCAAGACCAACGCCGCCAGCCACACCTCGCAGGTGGACCCGATCCTCGGCGAGCTGGTGGCCGAGCTGGCCGGGCTGGAGACCTTCCCGCTCACGACGGCCCTGTTCTCCTCGGTGCACGAGGGGCAGCGGTTCCCCGCCGGCACCGACGGGCTGCACGACGAGGCCCACTGGTCGAAGAACATGCGGCACAGCGTGTACTTCGATCAGGGCGCCAAGAATGCGCTGGCCGCCGGGCACACGACGTTCGTCGAGTTCGCGCCCAACCCGGTCACGCTCATGTCCATCGCCATGACCTCCTTCGACGCGGGCGTCACCGAGCCGCAGCTGATCCAGACGCTCAAGCGCAAAGAAGACGAGCCGCTGAACGTGCTGCGGGCGCTGGCATCGCTGTACGTGCACGGCCACAAGGTGGACCTGACGACACTGTTCGCGCCCGGGTCGTATGCCGACCTGCCGCGGACGCCGTGGCTGCGCAAGCAGCTGTGGGTGGACGTGCGCGTGGGCGGCGGGGGAGCCGGACGCATCCCCGGCACCCACGTGGCGCTGCCCGACGGCCGCCACGCCTGGGAGATCGCCGCGTCGGCGGTGCCCGACGCCAACGGCCTGGTGCTGGCCGCGGCCGGGCAGCTGCTGTCGGAACCGGCGCTCGGGGCGGTGCAGCACCACGGCGACATCGACGGCGCGGACACCCTGACCACCACGCTGACCCCGCACCTGGGCGGCGCGTCGGTGCAGGTGCACGCGCGCGGCGCGGACGGTGCCTTCCGGCTGCTCACGGAGGCGGTCGTCACCTCCCCGGCGCCGCTGCCCGAGCGGGCGGTGCTCGCTCCGCAGGCGGTGACGGGCGCGGCGGGGGCCGTGGATGCGGCGGACGACGAGTTCGCCGACGACGAGTCCGCGCCCGAGCGGTGGGATCCGGACGGGCCGGTCGGCCTGGAGGACAGGCTCACCCAGATCGTCGCCGAGTCCATGGGTTTCGCGGCCGAAGACCTGCCGCGGGAGATCCCGCTCATCGAGCTGGGCCTGGATTCGCTCATGGCCGTGCGCATCAAGAACCGCGTGGAGTACGAGTTCGACATCCCCCAGCTGCAGCTGCAGGCGGTGCGCGACGCCAACCTGCAGGAGGTGGCCGGCTACCTGCGGTACGCGGTGGACAACCGCGACGAGGTGGCCGCGCTGGCCGAGCAGCAGCAGCGCGAGGCCGAAACCGCGGCTGAAACGGCCGAAACCGCAACAGGCACGGACGGAGCGGCGGCTGCAGAGGGGGCCGAAACCGCGGCAGCTCCGGCCGCCGCGGCGCCCGCCGCCGACAAGGCCCAGGACGTGCCCCCGCGCGACGCGGCCGAGCGGCTGACCTTCGGCACGTGGGCCCTGGTCGTCGGGCGCTCCGCGAAGGGCATCTTCACGCCGCTCGAGACGCTCGACGACGCGGCGGCCGAGGCGCTTGCCGCGCGGCTCACCGAACGTGCGGGCGGGGAGATCACCGTGGAGCAGGTCCGCTCCGCCGGCACCATCGAAGACCTGTCGAACCCGGGTCCGCGAGCATCTCGAGGGCGGCGACGTGGGCCTGGTGCGCACGCTGCGTGCCCGTCCCGAGGGCGGCGACGCGACCCCCGTGTTCGTCTTCCATCCGGCCGGCGGCTCCACCGTCGTCTACGAGCCGCTGCTGCGCCGGTTGCCCGAGGGCACGCCGATGTACGGGTTCGAGCGGGTCGAGGGCGAAATCGCCGAGCGCGCCGAGCAATACCTGGCACCGCTGCGGGAGATCCAGCCGCACGGCCCGTACGTGCTCGCGGGCTGGTCGCTGGGCGGCGTGCTCGCCTACGCGGTGGCCAAGCTGCTGCGCGACGCCGGTGAGGAGGTGGCGCTGGTGGGGCTCATCGACGTGGTCATGCCCGGCGAGCCGATCCCCGACACCGAAGACGAGCGTCGCGCCCGCTGGAACCGCTACATCGCCTTCGCGGAGAAGACCTACGGCGTCGAGGTGCCGTTGCCGGTGGACGAGCTGGCGAAGACCGACGACGAGGGCGCGGTGAAGATCCTCATGGACATGCTCTCGGGCGTGGAGCTGCCGATCCCCGGCGGCGTCATCGAGCACCAGCGCACCTCGTTCCTGGAGAACCGGGCGCTGGCCCGGGCGGCGGCGAACCTCACCGAGTACGACGGCCCCGCCGTGCTCTACATGGCGGACAGCTACCACGAGGGCGCCATCGAGCTCGAACCCGCGTACGCGACCCGCGCCGCGGACGGCGGTTGGGGCGGCGTGCTGCCGGACCTCGAGGTGGTGCAGGTCGGCGGCGACCACCTCGCCATCGTCGACGAGCCCTACATTGCGAAGGTCGGCGCCCACATGGGGCGGCGACTGCGCGAGATCGAGTCGCGCCGCGGCGCGGCGGACGGCCAGAAGGAGTGAACGAGTGGTGACCACGACGGCGGACAAGCTGGCCGAGCTGCGGGAGAAGCTCGACAAGGCGCGTGAGCCCGGCAGCCCCCGCGCCATCGAGCGTCGCCGGTCGGCGGGCCGGCCCAGCGCGCGCCAGCGCATCGAATCGCTGCTCGACCCCGGGTCCTTCCAGGAGATCGGGGCGCTCGCGAAATCGCCCGGCAACGCCGACAACCCCTTCGGCGACGGCGTCGTCACGGGGCACGGCACGGTGGAGGGCCGCCCCGTCGCGGTGTTCTCGCATGACCAGACCGTCTTCGGCGGCAGTATCGGCGAGGCGTTCGGCCGCAAAGTCGTGGCCACCATGGAGCACGCCGCCAAGGTGGGGTGCCCGATGATCGGCATCAACGATTCGGGCGGCGCGCGCGTGCAGGACGCCGTCACCTCGCTGGCCTGGTATGCCGAGATGGGCCCGCGGCACGCGCAGCTGGTGGGCGTGGTGCCGCAGATCTCGATCATGCTGGGCAACTGCGCGGGCGGCGCGGTGTATTCGCCCATCAACACCGACGTCGTCGTGGCCACGGCCGAGTCGCACATGTTCGTCACCGGGCCCGAGGTCATCCGTTCGGTCACCGGCGAGGACATCACCCTCGAGGAGCTCGGCGGCGCCTACCAGCAGCTCAAGAACGGCAACGTCCACCACGTGGCCAAAGACGAGGCCGAGGCGTTCGCGTGGGTGCGCGAATACCTCAGCTATATGCCGTCCAACGCCTTCGAACAGCCGCCCGTGGTCAACCCGGGGCTCGAGCCGGAGGTCACCGACAGCGACCTCGAGCTCGACGCGATCATCCCGGATTCCGACAACTCCGGGTACGACATGCACGACGTCATCGTGCGCATCTTCGACGACGGCGCCTTCCACGAGATGGCCGCCCAGACGGCGAACAACGTCATCACCGGGTTCGCGCGCATCGACGGCCGCCCGGTGGGCGTGGTGGCCAACCAGCCGATGTTCCTCTCCGGCGCCCTCGACGCCGAGGCCGCGGACAAGGCGACCCGGTTCGTGCGGCTGTGCGACGTGTACTCGATCCCGCTCGTGTTCCTCGTCGACACCCCCGGGTTCCTGCCCGGCGCGGAGCAGGAGCGCATCGGCGTCATCCGCCGCGGCGGCCGGTTCCTGTTCTCGTTCGTCGAGGCGACGGTGCCCAAGGTGACGGTGGTCATCCGCAAGGCGTACGGCGGCGGATACGCGGTGATGGGCTGCAAGCAGCTCGGCGCCGACCTCAACTTCGCCTGGCCCACCGCCCGCATCGCGGTGATGGGGGCCGAGGGCGCGGTGACCCTGCTGCGCAAGCGCGAGATCGAGGCGGCCGGTGAGAAGGGCGAGGAGCTCAAGGCGCAACTGATCAAGATGTACAACGAGTTCATCGCCACCCCGTATGTGGCGGCCGAGCGCGGGTACATCGACGGGGTCATCGAGCCGTCGTCCACCCGGCTGGAATTGCGCAAGGCCTTCCGGCTGCTGCGCGACAAGCACGTGGTCGAACCGCAGCGCAAGCACAAGCTCATGCCGGTGTAGCGGCGGCCGGCGCGACAGGACCCGCGCGCCGGTTCTCCCGCCGATCGCGGGTGAACCGGCGCGCGGGCTTTTGGTGCGTGCGGGGGCGCCGTCGCTACACGGCGGGCGCGAGGACGCGCCCGATCCGCCCGCGCGCCCGCGAGAACAGCAGCGCATCGACGCTGATGCGCCCGGCCCCGGCGGCTGCGAGCCCCAGTGCGCCGGCCCCCAGGGCCAGCGCGAGCTCGTATCCGCCGTCGCCCACCCAGAGCCCGTTGCCGATGTGGGCGACGAGGATCGCGCCGATCATGTCGGCGGCCAGCAGGATTCCGGCGAGCGGTACGAGCAGCCCCGCGATGAGGGTCGCGCCGCCGAGGATCTCCACCCAGGTGGCCAGGAACGCCGTCACGTCCGGCAGGGGCGCCCCCATGGAGTCGAAGGCGGCGGCGGTACCGTCGTGGCCCCAGGTGTTGAGCTTCTGCAGTCCGTGGGCGAGGAAGACGGCTCCGATGCCCACGCGGGCGAGCAGGAGCACGATCGATCGGACGGAGCCGGTGGGTCGGTTCATGGAGGTGGATCCCCTCACGTTGCGGTCCGGCGGGGAGGGAACCGGCGGCTCCGCGGCCTCGCGCCGAGAATTGGTTGATGCTTCATCTAACTAGGGCGAGCGTAGAGGTTGAAACTTGAAGCGTCAAGTGATCCGCCGTAGTCTGGGCCCGTGGAACACACGGAGCGGCAGGACGCGGAGACGGCCGGGGCGGGGGCCGGCGAGCCACGCTGGCTCGACGCCGAGGAGCTCGAGGCGTGGGTGCAGGTGGCCATGCTGATGATGCACCTGCCCGGCGAGCTGGACGCGCAGCTCCTGCGCGATTCGCACCTCACGCACTTCGAGTACGAGGTGCTGTCCCGGCTCTCGGAGGCGCAGGAGCGGAGCCTGCGCATGAGCACCCTCGCGACGCTGGCAGGGGGTTCGCTGTCCCGGCTCTCCCACGTGGTCAAACGGCTGCAGGACCGGGGATGGGTGGAGCGTCATCCGTGCCCCGAGGACCGGCGCGTCACCTTCGCGTGCCTCACCGATGCGGGCTACGACGTGGTGGTGCAGGCGGCTCCGGGGTACGTGGAGAACGTACGCCGCCTGGTCGTGGACAAGCTCACGCGCGCACAGCTCGGTGAGCTGATCGGGATCGGCCGGCGGCTCAACGACACGATCGAACGCATCGTCTGACCGAGCCGACGCGAACCGCCCCGCACTCCGAAACCGGGGTGCGGGGCGGTTCGCGTCGGAGGCGGGGTCAGCCCCAGCCGTGCCGGATCGGACCCGGCGACCAGAGTCCGGAGCGTGTCGCGGTGCCCAGGTCCAGCTCCGCGACCGTGCTGTCCGGCACCCGCAGCGAGAACTTCTCGAGCGAGCCCCAATCGCGGCCCCAGTCATTGTCCTGGTACGCAGGCACCGTCTCCGCGGTGAGCAGCAGTCCCGTCCAGCCGAGCGGACCGCCACCGTAGGCGTCCTGCCAGGTGTTGGTGGAGCTCACGGCCAGGCCCCTGTCGGGCAGCACGCGGAACTTCGGGATCTCCGCGATGCCGTTGAGATGGTTGAACGGCCGCAGGCACGGGAACGCCAGTGCCACCGCCCAGTCCAGCAGCACCGGAGTGGTCGAGCCGACATAGCTCTGCATCGTCTCGAGCTGCGCGATGCGCGGCGGCGTGAAGGCCAGCCACTCGTTGAGCGCCGGGTTGGAGTCGTACGCGAGGATCTGCACCGCGTCGGCCCCCTTGGGCGCGCGTTCCATGGGCAGCCGGAGGTTGCGCCACGACGGGTCCGGGCCGGTGTCCATCATCGCGATGGGCGAACCGACCGCGGTGACGGAGCCATCCGGATTCGTGGTGCCGAAGAGCACCTGGAAGTTCGCGGGGTTGATGCGCCCGGCCGCGGAGATCACCAGCAGCTGGTCGTCGGCCCGCGGCGGCAGCTGGTACCACGACGACACCGCATGCGAAATGGGCTGGTCGGCGGTGTGGAAGCTGCCGATGACCGGCGTCGTGTCCGGGTTCAGGCCGAACGGCAGCCGCGCCAGCGAGCCGTTGATGCCCGGCTCGGCGATGAGGCCGCCGCCGGTGCCGGCGCTGTTGGACTTGGTGTTGGACTGCTCGCCGGTGCCGACCACGCCCGGCTGCACGTACTCCTTGTCCGAGGTGAGGTCGGTGGGGATGCCGTTGGGCCCGAAGTTCTCGTTGAGGAATCCGCTGAGGGCGGCGGCCGGCTCCGCGCCGATGGGCGTGAGCATGCCGGCGTTGGCGTCCGGTTCGACCAGGATCTGGTCGCCCTGTGCACAGGGATTGCCCGTGAGCGCGCGCAGGTTGCCCTTGCCGACCGTGTACGCCGGATACTGGATGGCCATCCCGGCGGCCATCGACAACGTCTCGATGAGCACCATGAACGCGGCCGTCACCGTCAGCGGGGCGGCCAGGAGCCCGTCGAACCTGCCGCGCAGCAGCCGGCGAGTCCGCGGCTCCTCTCCGCGTGCCCGGGCGGCGAGGATGTACGGCTCGCGGTAGTGCAGGTACAGCGCCACCAGCAGGGAGAGCACCGTGAGCGCGATGAAGACGTCGGCGAAGGCGATGCCCGCCAGCTGCGGCTTCTCGCCGCCCCACGGTATGCCGTAGTTCGAGACGTACCACCAGCTATTCGATGATTCGAAGCTGATCGCCATGACGAACATCAGGGCGGCCACGAACAGGGCGCGGTTGCGGCCCGACCGCAGCGCGGACGAGAGGATGGCGAGCGTCGTCAGCGCCGCCAGCGCCCCCGCGAGGCCCGCGTACACGCCGAAGTGGTGGCTCCACTTGGTGGGGTTGAACATCATCAGCGCCAGCGACATCGCGGTGATGCCGACGATGCGGCGGCTCGGCCCCAGCGCCACCCCGGGGATGGCGCGCTTGCGGTAGAGCATCGCCGCGCAGACGATGAGGCACAGCAGCATCGAGAACACGGCGAACCGGCGGGAGATGGAGCCGTCCGGCGAGAACGTCATCAGCGCCTCGTACCGCAGGTACTCCATGTACCACTCCTCGGACGGGCCGAGGTCGGTCTTCATGTCCGTCGCCTGCAATACGGACTTGATGGTGGTGTCGCCGAAGACGAGCACCAGCACCACGGTGCCGGAGGCCAGCAGCGGCCCCAGCGTGGCCAGCCAGCCCACCTGTTTGGCGCGTCCGATGATGATCTGCAGCATCGGGCGCGAGCCGGCGATGAGCGCGGCGATGCAGATGGTGCCCGTCGGGCCGACGGACAGCGTGAACGAGGCGATGAGCAGCGCGGCCGCGATGGGCAGCACGCGGCGGGTGGCGATCGCGCGCTCCACCGAGCACCAGGTGAGCAGCGCGCCGAGCGCGATGTAGGGCTCGGGCCGCAGGCCGTTGTTGAACGGCATCCAGAAGGCCAGGAACACCAGGCCCGCCGTCCACGTGACGAGGCTGCGGCGCCGCGCAAGCCGTCCCAGTCGCGGGATCACCTCCCGGCTGATGACCATCCAGCATAGGATCCCGGCGATCAGGGCGGGCAGGCGCAGCAGCGGGCTGGCCGTGGAGATGTGCGAGAGCGCCGTGAACATGTAGTACGACATGCCGAACGGGGCTTCCGGGGCGGCGAACCACCGGTAGTAGTTCGACATGTAACCGGAGTGC
This sequence comes from Tomitella gaofuii, assembly GCF_014126825.1. NCBI lineage: Bacteria > Bacillati > Actinomycetota > Actinomycetes > Mycobacteriales > Tomitella > Tomitella gaofuii. Next base: position 613,669 of record NZ_CP059900.1, read on the forward strand.
TCGGCGGCGCGCGCCATCGTCATGATGTAGCCGTCGTCGGCCGTGTTGGCGCCGATGAAGTGCCAGATCACGAGCACGCCGATGACGAGCAGGTCCTTGAGGTCGAAACGCCACCACCGGGATGGCAGGAAACGACGGTGCTTGCGGCCGTCCACCGCGTCGAAGCGGCTCAACGCCACCAGCGACGAGATCGTCAGCAGCACGGCGAAGATCATCGCCAGGCCCTTGAGAAGGGTGGGCGTGGTGGAGTAGCGGCTATCGATCTCGGCGCTGAAGTGCAGACCCTGGGGCACGGCGCCGGTCAGATCGGTGTACACGCCGACGATCTGCGGGCGCACATCGCCGGACACCGTGCCGGTCACGGGGGTGCCGTCCGCGTTCGTCAGCCCCGTGAACGTGCCCACGGTGCGCTCGGGGTTCGAGTCGATGGTCAGCTCGGAGCAGGCCCCCGGCGCGGCGACGGCGTCGACCGGCGCCTGGACGACCAGGTGATTGCGGGTGCGCACCTGCACCGAGCCGTCGTCGACCGTGACGAACAGTCCGCGCGCATGCGCGTCCGCACCCGCCGAGGCGGGCGCGGTCGACAGCGCCACCGCGGTGCCGTCGCGCTCGGCGAGGTCGGCGATGGCGGTGCACGGGATCGTGGTGTCGAGCGTGATCGGCTGGTAGCCGACGGCGGGCGCGCTCACCGGGTTCAGCGACGCGTTCTGTGGCCAGTTCAGGTGCACCGTCGTCTGCGTGACCGGCAGCAGCGGGATGAGCAGGGCGAGCACGAAGCCCGCGAGCCCCGTGACCGCTGCGAGGAGCCTGGCGGTGCGCAGTCGGCGGCGCGCGTCGGCACGCGGTTCGTCGCTGGGCGGCTTGTCATTATCGGTCACGGCAGTGGGCACGTCCTGGCATCCTAGTCGGCCCGAACCGGCGCGGGCCCCGTGGTGGTGCGGGCCGGTTCAGGGGGTGGAACGGTCATTTCCTCACGATGACGGTGAACGGTCCGATCTCCGTCGTGGTGAACTCCGGGCTGTCGAACAGTGTGCGGGGGAATGTCACGGTGAAAACCTTGACGTTGGGGTCGTTGGGGTAGACGTCCGCGGACAGGCGGAGGGTGTAGCCGTCGGCGGAACTGCGCATGATGAACGCCTGCGGCGGCCGCCATGGGACGGAGTCGAGTGCGCTGATGAGCTCCGCGGCACTGTCCGCCCGGGACCACTGCTTGATCGCGTCGGTGCGCGCGGCGAAGTCGCCCAGCGGGTTGGCGTAGTGCGACGTGATCGCCTGGAACCCCAGGTACGGGTAGTAGCTGAGGAACGGGAAATCGGTGGTGAGCACGACAGTGTCGTCGCGCGGCGTGTCGACCTGGTCCATGATCGCGGCGTCGACCTCGTCGAAGTAGGCGGCGGCGCCCGGCGGGTACCGGTCGGCGCGTTCGCCGTAGCCGTCGGTGTCGGAGTACGCGATGGAGATCTCCGTCTGCAGCACCTGCGGGATGTTCTGGGCGAACATGATGGCCGCGACGACGCCGAGCACGGTGATCACGGTGCGGGTGCGGCGCGCGCGCACGTCGGCGACGGGGGCCGGCTGGTAGAGCCGGGCCCGGGCGACGGCCCACCGGGCGATGTCGAAGACGGCGAACACGCCCGCGGCGCCGAGCAACAGCAGCAGCACCGGTTCGAGGCGGAAGCTGAGCAGCGTCGAACCGAGCACCGTCCACGCCATCGACAGCAGCGTCCACAGGTAGATCGCCGCGACCGCGATGCCCAGCGCCTGGGCGCGCACCGAGGACCGGAACTTCAGCACAGTCCACAGCAGGCCCAGCAATGTGAGCGCGCCCAGCAGGCTCACGTTGAACATCGGCAGCGGCAGCAGCGCGCCCGACTCGGGGAGGTAGTGCATGGCCGTCGAGTCGACGGACGGATGGTCGAGCATCCGCAGCAGGTAGGGGGCCCACACGAGGAGGGCGATGAGCCCCGCGATCACCCCGGCGGCGACGAGGCGCGCCAGCGGCGACACGGCGCGGCGCAGGGCGGCGGGCGCGAGCATGCGGCGCCACAGCGGCACCGCGGCGGGGCCGGGTGTCGCGTCCCGGCCTTCCGCCTGCGCGTGCCGGTAGGCGGCGGCGACCGCGGCCGCCAGCGCCATGAGCACCACCGCGAAGGCGGCGAACGCCGTGTACAGCGTGTACATGCAGGCGGAGACGCCGAGGAACACCCCGGTGGCGATCACCGCGGCCCAGCCGGTGCGGCGGCGCGCCCCCGGGCGCAGCGACGCCCGCAGGCCCGACCAGGCGAGGACCATCACAGGGGGGATGAGCACGGCGACGATGGCGCCGTAGGCCTCCGGTGAGCCGTAGGCCAGCACGATCGCCGCCTGCGCCGTGGCGGTCATGACGGCCAGGTCGGCGCGGATGAGGCGCGACCACAGGGCGGCGGCCACGACGATCGCCACCGCGAGCGAACCGATGGCGTACGGCTTGTAGAACTCCCAGCCGGGCATGCCGAGCAGGTCGGCGAGCCGGCCGCCCACCCAGAACCAGCCGGCCGGGTAGTAGGAGGGCAGGTCCGCGTAGTTCATGTCGTGCAGCCCGGCCGTCGCCGTCATGCGCGTGAGGAACTGCGTGCGGAACTCCTGGTCGACGGAGATGCCGAACAGGTACAGGCGGGTGGCGGACAGCGGCACGGCGAGCGTGACGGTGGCGAACGCGGACAGCCCGGCCCAGGAGAGCAGCCGGCCGCCGCGGCTGCGCGCGTCCCGCCGCAGCAGCAGCACGCCCGCGGTGACCACCAGCAGCGCGGCCACCTGCAGCAGCGTGGTCAGCGCCTGCGCCATGTTGGAGGTGGTGAACGCGGGCAGGTTGGTGCGGTCGATGACGACCAGCCCGGCGCCCGTGACGACGGCCGCGACGATTCCCGCGCCCGTGAGCGTGCCGAGCGCGCCCCGCACCGGTCCACTCCCGCGGCGCGACGGCGTGCGGGAGGGCGCACCGGCAGGACCGGCGCCGCCGCTGTCGGTGGCGCCGGCCTGATGGTCGTCGCTGGTGGTCGCCGTCACGGCATCACACCGGGAGGCGCCGGAAGATCTTGCGCGGCACGTGCCGCAGCACCATCATCACGTAGCGGAAGGTGCCGGGCGCCCAGACGATCTCCTTGCCCTTGGCGGATGCGGACACGGCCAGCTTGGCCACGTCCTCCTTGTCGACGGTGAGCGGGGCTTCGTCGATGCCCGCGGACTTCCAGTAGTCGACGGTGGTCTGCGTGCGCACCTGACCGGGGCGGATGACGGTGACGTGCACCCCGCTCGGCGCGAGCGCCTCGCCCAGGCCCAGATAGAACCCGTCGAGCCCGGCCTTGGTGGAGCCGTAGACGAAGTTGGAGCGGCGCACGCGCTCGCCGGCCACCGAGGACATGGCGATGATGCGGCCGTGCCCCTGGGCCTTCATGTGCTCGCCGAGCAGCACGCCCACCGACACCGCGGCCGTGTAGTTGACGCCCGCGATGCGCACCGCCTTCGGCTGGCTCTGCCACAGCTCCTCGGCGTCGCCGAGCAGGCCGAAGGCCACCACCGCCACGTCGATGTCGCCGCCGTCGAACGCCTCGTCCATCATCGTCGGGTGGGCCTCGGTGTCGAGGGCTTCGAAGTCGACGATGCGCACGTCGGTGGCGCCCGCCGCGCGCAGGGCCTCGGCGGCCTCCGCACGGGGGGCCTCGGGCCGGTCGGCCAGCACCACCCGCAGCGGCGCCGTGGCCAGATACTCGGTGGCGATCGCCAGCGCGATCTCCGAGCAGCCGCCCAGCAGCAGCACGGACTTGGGGTTTCCTACGGCGTCGATCACTTGAGCTCCAGCCTCCTGGCCATATCGGACATGAACACCCCGGTCGGATCCACCTCGCGGCGCACGGCGATCCACTCGTCGATCCGCGGGTACATCGCGTGGAAGGTTTCCGCCGAGGTGCGCGAATCCTTCGCGGTGTACAGCCGGCCGCCGAACTCGAGCACCCGCCGGTCGAGCTCGGTGACGAACTCGTGCAGGCCCGGCTTGATGCGGAAGTCGACGCAGATGTTCCAGCCGGGCATGGGGAAGCTCAGCGGGGCCTTGTTGCCCTCGCCGAACAGCTTGAACACGTTGAGGAAAGAGTGGTGGCCGGAGGCCTGGATGTCGCGGATGATCCGCTTGAACTCCTCGACCGCCTCGGTGGGCACCACGAACTGGTACTGCAGGAACCCGGAGGGACCGTAGGCGCGGTTCCACTCCCCGAACAGGTCCAGCGGGTGATAGAACTGGGTCAGGTTCTGCACCTTGCCGCGGTAGGTGCCGGCCTTGCGGAACCACACCTCGCCGATGGCGCTGAAGGTGTACTTGTTGGCCAGCCCGTCGGGGAACACGTCCGGCAGCGTGAGCAGCGTCGGCGCGTCGAACTTCAGCGGATCCTTCTGCAGCTTCTTCGGCAGCTGGTCCAGCGTGGCCAGTGATCCGCGGGACACCGCCGCGCGGCCCAGCTTGGGCGGGGCGGCGATCGCGTCGAACCAGGCCGACGAGTAGTCGTACTGGTTTTCGCTGCCGTCGCTGTGCAGGGCGATGGTCTCGTCGAGCGTCTCGGTGCGGTCGCCGTCGGCGATGAAGTACGCCGTCTCCGTGCGCGTCATCCGGATGGTGGCACGCAGGATGATGCCGGTGAGCCCCATGCCGCCGACGGTCGCCCAGAACAAGGCGCCCTTGGGATCGTTCTTGCCGCCGCGGGGGGTGAGCCTGCGCACCTGGCCGTCCGCAGTGAGCAGGTCGATCGCCGTGACGTGGTCGCCGAAGCTGCCCGCACTGTGGTGATTCTTGCCGTGGATGTCCGAGCCGATGGCGCCGCCCACCGTCACCTGGCGCGTGCCCGGCAGCACCGGGACCCACAGGCCGAACGGCAGCGCCGCCTTCATCAGCTGGTCCAGAGAGACGCCGGCGTCCACGTCCACCAGGCGGGTGTCGCTGTCGATCCGGTGGATGCGGTTGAGCGGGGTCATGTCCACCACCAGGCCGCCCGCGTTCTGCGCCGGGTCGCCGTAGGAGCGGCCCAGGCCGCGGGCGATGACGCCGCGGCGCAGGTGCGGCGGCTTGTCGGCGGACCGGTCCGCGGCCTCTGCCACGGCGCGCGCGATGACGTCGACGTCGGGCGTGCTCAGGACCTGCGCCGTGCTGGCGGCCGTGCGGCCCCAGCCGGTGAGGCGGCGCGGCGTGGTCGAAAGCCGGCGGGAACGGGCGGCCTCCGCGGACGCGTCCGCGTCGCCGGTGGTGCTGCTGTCAGCGGTTGTGGACATCGGGTAGAGGCTACCGCGTGGTCACGAGGCGACGGCGGCACGTGGGGTGACGCACATGGCGGGCGGGGGCCCTGCGGCTACCCTGTCCCACGTGTCCGAAACCAGTCCGAGCGCCCGGGACCCGCATGCGCACGAGTACCCGATGCCCGCGGAGATCCCCGTCACCGACAACGTGGGCGCCACCGACCTGGGGCTGAAAACCCAGATCGTGCGGTTCATCATCACCGGAGCGCTGTCGGGGATCGTCGACTTCGGCCTCACCGTGCTGCTCATGCAGCTCGGCATGGGGCACACGCCCGCCAAGGCCGTCGGCTTCATCTGCGGCACCACCACGGCGTACCTGATCAACCGGCGCTGGACGTTCCAGGCGCCGCCGTCGACGGCGCGGTTCATCGCGGTGGCGGTGCTCTACGCGGTCACCTTCGTCGTGCAGGTGGGTCTGTTCGACGTGATGTTCACGGTGCTGCCGGAGGGGATCCTCTACACCTTCATCGCATACTGCGTGGCCCAGGGCACGGCCACCGTCATCAACTTCGTGGTGCAGCGGGTCGTCATCTTCAACATCAAGTGAGCAATCAGCCGTACAGCGACGGCGGGAATCGGCAGGGCCGGCGGACGGACCCGGAAGACGAGTGAGGCGACAGAGTGCAGACGGCGAACGCGCGCAGGCTGGTGCAGCGCAACCACTTCGCGGGACCCGAGGACTGGGTCAGCGAGGATCTCTACAGCAAGGTGACGCGTGGCGTGGCCCGCAGGCTGCGCTCCGAGATATCCCTGCAGCCCGGGGCGGTGGCCCACACCAACGCCTACTTCGGGCGCTTCGAGGCCTCCTACTGGCAGCGGTGGACGGGGGTGACCGCCGTGCGCGTGCGCGCCGAGGTGCGGGTGGGCCGCCCGGACTCGGCGGAGCCGGTGGGAGCGCACGGGACCGTGCGGGTGCGGGCATCGGACATCGCCGGCCACGAGCGCACGGTGGACTTCGCGCCCGTCGACGCCGCGCCCGGTGACGGGCCCGTCACCGTCGAGTTCGACGCGCCGATCGACAAGTTCCTCGACGGCGGGGCGATGTGGCTGGAGTTCCGCGCGGGCGACCTGCCGCTCACCGTCGCCGGCGTGCGCTGGACGGTCGGCGCCGACGACGCGCGCGAGGGGCGGCTGCCGAACGCCGTCGCGATCTGCACCTTCAACCGCGCCGACGACTGCGCGGCCACGGTGGCGGCCCTCGCGTCGGACCGGGAGGTGCTCGGCGTGACCGACCACGTCTACGTCACCGACCAGGGCGCCGACACCGTCGACTCGCGGCCGGCCTTCACCGGGGCCGCCGCCGTGCTGGGTGAACGCCTGCACTACCTGCGCCAGCCCAACCTCGGCGGCGCCGGCGGATTCAGCCGCGGCATGTACGAGGTGACCGGGCGCGCCGGCCAGGCGAACGTGCTGCTGATGGACGACGACGTCCGCGTCGAACCGGAGACGGTGCTGCGCATGACCGCGTTCGCAGACCACACCGCGTCGCCGATGCTCGTCGGCGCCCAGATGCTGTACCTCTACAACCCCGACTACCTGCTGCTGTCCGCGGAGGGCGACGACCTGTCCGTGCTCAAGGCCGGGCTGCCCGCCGACCCCGAGGCGCTGCACGACCAGTCGGTGATCGACAACGTGCAGGAGCGCCGCATCGACGCCCCCTACAACGCCTGGTGGTCGTGCCTGATCCCGGCGTCGGTGATCCGCGAGATCGGCCTGCCGATGCCGTACTTCTTCCAGTGGGACGACATCGAGTACGGCATCCGCGCGCGGGGGCGGGGCTTCCCCACCGTGACGCTGCCCGGGGCGTCGGTGTGGCACGCCGACTTCTACTGGAAGGACGGCGACGACTTCGGCCAGTTCTTCGGCCTGCGCAACTCCCTGATCACCGCGGCGGTCCACAGCGGCTTCGACGTGCGGGAGCTGAGCAAGGAGCTGTCGCGCCGGGTGCTCAGCACGATCGTCGCGATGCAGTACGGGTTCGCCGAGACGCTCCTGGCGGCCATCGACGCGTTCCTCGAAGGGCCGGACGTGCTCGGGGACGGCGGCCAGGAGCTGCTGGCACGCGTGCGCGAGCTGCGGGCGGGCCATCCGGAGACGCAGCGGCTGCCGGTGTCGGCGATGCCCGCCGCCGCCCCGATGCGCCGGGTCGTCGGGCCGCTGGACGAGGGCAAGGCGGACCTGGTGCTGGCCAAGAAGGCGGCGCGTCAGCTGTCCGGGCGCGTCGAGGCCGGCCCGGTGGCGATCCCGTACGAGGATGCGTTCTGGTGGCACGTGTCGGCGTTCGGCGAGGTGTATGTGACGGACGCGTCGCAGGCAGGGGTGCGCCGCAGGCGCCGGGACGCGGCGCAGGCGAAGGCCCTCACCAAGCGGCTGGCGTCCACCTTGCGGCGCTTCGTCGCGGAGGGGCCTGCCGCGCAGGACGCGTACCGTGCCGCCGTCCCGGAGCTGACGAGCAGGGAGAACTGGGCGCGCCTCTACGGGATCGGCCCCGCGGATACTACGGTATCGTGACCTGTATCACGGGGCGTGCGCGGCGCGCACCGTGAGCCGGTCGGCCCGTTCAGCAGCGTGATCCGTTCAGCGGCGTGATCCGTTCCGCGGCGCGGCCGGCCGAGCAGGGTGGCCAGTGAGTCCGGTGCCGTGGGTCTGCGCGGCTCCCGCGCCGGAGTGCGTCGTCGACGGGCAGGGTGTGTGATGCCAGATCGTCCACTCGGGGGTTCCGCCTCCTGCGGGGCGCAGGACCTGCGCGCGGATATCGCGCGGTCGTGGCAGCGCTCGGTCATGTGCGGGTTGGAGCCGGACCACGCGATCACAGCGTTCACCGGCGGCCCCGGATCGGCCGCCGTCCGGCGCGCGGCGGGCCCGGTGCTCGACGCGCTCGCCCGGCACACCGCCGGCACGGGGGTGACACTGCTGCTGGGCGACCGCGACGGCGTCATCGTCGACCGCTGGTCCGACACCGGGGCCGCCGAGCGCGCGCTGGAACGGCG